>CALXZK010000005.1 GCA_944393225.1 uncultured Alphaproteobacteria bacterium | reverse complement strand
AAATGCTTAAACCCAGTAAACATAAGCAAAAAAAGCTTATCATTAATATTTTTATAATTTTTGTCATTGCCTAATATACGCGACCTTTGCAAATTTCTTCACTTAATCCGGATTTTAAACATTCCTGTATTTGCTGTTGGTTGATATCCCTAAAGCTATATTCAACACAAAAATAGAAAGTAATTCCGGCAGCTATTCCAACCACAATTAAAGAACTCAAAATAGCCACAAAATACAAGAAATATCTACCAATTTTTTTTAATATATTTTTGAATGATTTCATTACAATCTCCATGTGGATATTTTCTTCCTAACAAGCGACCTATTTTATTAGCATAATTATCAGCGTTACTGCTGTCAAGCGTATTAGAGCCCGTTTTAACATCCAACCACTCTCGCATATCTGATGCTAATTTTGCAATATCAGCACCTCCTTCTCCAAATTGTGCCGCATTACAATTCATAATGGCATGTTTAAATTTGTCTGTGACCTTCATTTTTTTCATAGGTATAAAATTTTTACCAATATTGGTGACTCCTTTGGCTGCAGATAATGTATAATCCAAAATATTTTGATTTTTGAAATTTCCTTTTCCCTCTTTTTGCAACACATAATCATAAATTTTTTTTCCTTCTTTTTCTGTATCCCAGTATCTTGGAATATCTACATCAGCTGTATTTCCTTTGTTATTTTGAGCAATTTTGTAAGAAGCGGCATCATTTCCGATAGGTTTCGGAGATAACACTGTGCCGATTTTGGAGCTTTCTTCTGCGGCAGTTTTAGCGACGGATTGCGGTAAAGATGCATTTGAAGAAGGTTTTTCATCAGATTTAATATTGTTAATGATGGTTGAAATTCTACTCATAAAAGAACCTTCATCCTTATTTTGTGAAGATTTGTTTGATGTTAGGGAATTAAAGCTGTTTTCCAGCAAATTCTTAGAGCTAAATTTATAGCCTTTGTATTTGTCTTCTTGAGATTGTTTTTGAATAGGAGCCCAAGATGTTGAATATTTAGTATAATCTAAATCGTTCTTTTTCATTTGTTTTTCAGGATCTTCCTGAATGATATATCTGATTAAATTACTCATGGTTGTTTCTTTCTTTTTTAATTGTTTAAACGAAAAAAATCCGAAGAACTAAATCTTCGGATTTTGGACACACTTAACCTAAGTGATAATTAGTCTATAACAAATATATATATGCAATTTTCAAGATATAAATAAAATATATCAACAACTTTTAATATTTTTTTTCTGTTTTACGATCCTTAAAATGATAGATATAATATTTTTGAAAATGTGATTGATATTAAAATGTTCATAAACAATAGGTTATGAAGAAAATGTAGACTTTTTCGGGTTCCCCGGAAAGAGTGGAGACGACGTGTGAAACCCGAGCCAAAACAAAAAAGTTAGTACAAATTTTTGGACTTATTGCTCTCAATGACGATAAGTTAAATTAGATAGGAAAAATATCCTTATTCCTTTTATAATATTTGTTGATGGCGTCTTTTACAATTGATAAAAACTATTTATTGCCCAAAAAGCAATGCTAAAAATTGCAATACACGTTATGAAATAAATATTTGGATGTTTTAATAAAGGGCAAGTTAGGTTGATGTCTTTTTCTTTTGCTCCGGGCATGAATTGGGTATATAGATATATTCCTAAATAGAGGATAAATATAATTTTGAAAGTTGAGAATAAAACATCTGTTTTTGCTACATTAAGAAAACGAATTATTCCGGCCATTATAAAAAATGCAGATGTACCTAAAATAATTAAAGTTCCTTTTATGTTTAAATCTCGGCATCTTTTTTGGTAACAGCTCAAGGCAATGTAAAAATAGCAAAACCAGCCTATAATCTCAAAATAAGGAATTTCTGTTGAAGAAAGAAAATGGTAAAATACATATCCTAAGACAAGCCCCCCCCAAAAATGCAATCTTGTCAGTGTGCCTTTGAAAGAAAAACATTCTTGCAATATTTGGATTATTTGTTGCAAATCGCTTGGTTCATTTTGAATCTTTTTTTCTTTTGTCATAATTCATACCACTTTAAATTAGATAGGCTTTTTTATGTTATAAAAAGCCTATCTAATTGTCAAGTTATTCAGTTTATTTAATATGTTTTAAGCCTAAACTTTTTAATAATTTTGATACTCCTCCTGCTTCAATAGCTAGATTAGCAATTTTATTTGCTCCTCCTAATCCTGCACTCTCAGCACGTTTTTGCATCTTATCTTGTCTTTTAGCATAATCATCATCCATAAATAGATAACTTGCAACATCATACAAACCTCCTGTCCCTGCGTTAAATAATGCAAGAGAACCTTGCTCAATTCCCTCTCCAAAACCCTTTATTCCTTCCAAAGCAATGTTACCGACAGATGAGCGGTTTAAATCCGGAGTATTATTTTCAATTCTCTTTGGACCAGAAGTTTTAGAATTGTTAATTCTTTCAAGTAAATTTCCTGATTGCTTTTTCGCCCAAGGTGTAGGTGTTTGCTTTGTATTATAAGAAGATAATGCACTCTCTAATAAATTTTGAGATCTTTTTTTAGAAGCTTCTATCTCTTCTTGAGGCGCAACAATAGATGAATATGTTGGTTTTTCCCAAGTTTTCTTTCTCATTTGTTTTTCAGGATCTTCCTGAATGATATATCTGATTAAATTACTCATGGTTGTTTCTTTCTTTTTTAATTGTTTAAACGAAAAAAATCCGAAGAACTAAATCTTCGGATTTTGGACACACTTAACCTAAGTGATAATTAGTCTATAACAAATATATATATGCAATTTTCAAGATATAAATAAAATATATCAACAACTTTTAATATTTTTTTTCTGTTTTACGATCCTTAAAATGATAGATATAATATTTTTGAAAATGTGATTGATATTAAAATGTTCATAAACAATAGGTTATGAAGAAAATGTAGACTTTTTCGGGTTCCCCGGAAAGAGTGGAGACGACGTGTGAAACCCGAGCCAAAACAAAAAAGTTAGTACAAATTTTTGGACTTATTGCTCTCAATGACGATAAGTTAAATTAGATAGGAAAAATATCCTTATTCCTTTTATAATATTTGTTGATGGCGTCTTTTACAATTGATAAAAACTATTTATTGCCCAAAAAGCAATGCTAAAAATTGCAATACACGTTATGAAATAAATATTTGGATGTTTTAATAAAGGGCAAGTTAGGTTGATGTCTTTTTCTTTTGCTCCGGGCATGAATTGGGTATATAGATATATTCCTAAATAGAGGATAAATATAATTTTGAAAGTTGAGAATAAAACATCTGTTTTTGCTACATTAAGAAAACGAATTATTCCGGCCATTATAAAAAATGCAGATGTACCTAAAATAATTAAAGTTCCTTTTATGTTTAAATCTCGGCATCTTTTTTGTATGATGGCAAGTGAAGAATAAAACCCAATCAACATACATAAAAAACTTAACCCCCAGATATTTTGTCTAGTAATAATATTCAAGAAAAGATTAAGTGTAATCAGAGCTCCAAAAAATTGAGAGCGATTGAAAAATCCATGAAAAGAAAAATAAAACGTAAAAGGATTTTCACCCCATAGAGCATTGTTTAAATCATTAATTTTTTTGAGTTCAAAGAATTTCATTGGTATATCCTTAAAATCAATCAAAATAGAAGGTTAGGCAGTTTTATTTATATAAAATGCCTAACCTCATGTCAATCTTAATACAATTTAAAATTATTTTTTTTATTTTATTTAATATTTTGGCTTTTTTAATTCCTGCCGCTCCCTGTAGTCCACTAAAACCGGCATCAATGGCATAATTTGCATATTTGTAGGCTTTATCTAAATTTGCACTTTTAGCTAAATCTTCAAGAGCTTTTTGACGTTTTTCATATCCTCCGTCAAAAAAGACATCATTGACAATATCATAACCGCCATTTGTTACGCTATTGATTCCATGTTCAATACCTCCTAACGTTCCTTGTAAAACGCCTTTGGCTCCTTCCAAGGCAATGTCACCGACAGATGAGCGGTTTAAATCCGGAGTATTATTTTCAATTCTCTTTGGCCCAGAAGTTTTAGAACTGTTAATTCTTTCAAGTAAATTTCCTGATTGCTTTTTAGCCCAAGGTGTAGGTGTTTGCTTTGTATTATAAGAAGATAATGCACTCTCTAATAAATTTTGAGATCTTTTTTTTAGAAGCTTCTATCTCTTCTTGAGGCGCAACAATAGATGAATATGTTGGTTTTTCCCAAGTTTTCTTTTTCATTTGTTTTTCAGGATCTTCCTGAATGATATAACGTATAAGGTTACTCATAATTTTTTCCTTTCATGTTAATGTTGAGGGATTTAAATAAAAAAAATCCGAAGAACTGAATCTTCGGATTTTGAACACACTTGTACCAAGTGATAGTTAGTCTATAACAAATATATATGCAATTTTCAAGATATAAATAAAATATATCAACAACTTTTAATATTTTTCTGTTTTACAATCTTCAAAATGATATATATAATATTTTTGAAAAATGTGATTGATAATAAAAATTAACATAAACAATAAGTTATGGAAAGAATGCAGACTTTTTTTCGGGATCCCCGAAAGGGTGGCACGACGTGTAAAACCCGAGCCAAAATCAAAGGGTTAGCATAAAATTTTGGACTTATTGACCTCAATGACAATAGGTGAAAATTTCTATTTAACTACTATTTGTATTGACAAAATATTTTTTTCAATTACATTTGATTTGTTAATAAAAAGTTAATGGCGTGAAAATCGATGACAACATCAATTAAAGATCCGAATTTTATTTCATATATTGATGAAATTCGGGTTCATCCTCAACAAAATATACAATATCAAAATAAGTTAATCTCATCTGTTCTTCGGTTAACACAGTTTTGGGATAAATCAAATAATATTATTGTTCCGTCATATTTCCGTATTAAAAGTTCTTCATCGCTTGTATCTCTTATGCCTGAAAGACCTTCGCATCAAGAAGCATCTTCTCAAACTGAAATTCTTTTTTCTCAAGATGTTCCGATTGTTTCTGTTTTGAGTGATTTTTTGTGTGTTAATGAAAAAGAGATTTTGAAATCAGACAAAAAAATATCATGGAAAAATGTTATTAATGCTCTACTCAACGAAGTGAATTTGTATAATATTAATAAAGAACCGATTAACCCGCAGAATATTTTCAATCTTGAAAGTATTTTTATTAATGAAACAGATGCCGCAACAAACAATGATAATCAATATAATTTTTTGCAAACACTCGGACAATATTTTCAACAATATTTTACGATAGATACTACCCGTAAAACCGCAAAACTTAATAATCGTGAATATATAAAAATCAGAGCCTCAACCGCGCAACGTGCCATAACGCCTTTTGTTTTTAATAATTGTAAACAAGGGTGTCGGTTTTGTTATGTTGATCGGGGATTGTCCGCCATCAGATATCCGCATAATTGGTGCCGCAAACTTGAAGATATTGATAAAATTTTGGAAGATTATGATGTTAAAGAAGGCAAAAGCCATCCCATTCTTCGTTTTGCAATGATGGATTGGGAACCAACGGAACATCCTAAATTTTTTGAAATTTTGCAAAAAATTGCTCACACCGCGCCAACCCAACAAATTCCTATCGTTACGCATGGGGGAGCTTTAACTCCGGAATTGCTTTCTAAAATTGCTGATGATGAAATTTTAAAGAGAAATGTATTGTTTCAAGTTTCTTTGAATAGTGCTAATGTCTTTTATCGGCATAAACTGATGCCAGGTGCCAAATTGAAAGAACATCAAACGGCGATAAAATCTATTGAGTTAATGGACAAAATGAAAATTAATTTTGATGTGTCAATTGTTGCCGCAACCAATATTATTCCGATGAGTGATATTGTTGAAACGATAAAATATGTTGATAATTTTACACCTCATTCATATATCAGAGTTGCCTTACCGACGGCAACCAAACATCATGATCCGAAATTGCTTCGCACAAAAGAAGAGTTATGTGAAATTGATAATATTATTACAAGTTTAAGACCAAGCGTGAAGGCACCGATAATTACAACGGTTGCGCTGGAAAACAGAAGCGGATTAAACGCGGTTATAGAAGAAGTTATTCCCAATTCAGCCGCAGATTTGGCCGGAATTGAAAGTGGGGATGAAATTATAAGCATTGATGGATGCAAAGTTCGTTCTCGAACCGAAGCAAACCTTATTTTAAGTCGCGCCTGGTATCAGAAAAAAGAAAATATTTCCATGGAAATCAAAAAAAACAGCGGAAAATTTCAAACATATCAAATCTCACAAGGACTTGAGAAAAATAATCCGCGCATGGCCGGAGAAAAAGCTGTCGGGCTTTTTGGCATGTTGATACATGATGATGTTGAT
This sequence comes from uncultured Alphaproteobacteria bacterium, assembly GCA_944393225.1. Classification (GTDB taxonomy): domain Bacteria; phylum Pseudomonadota; class Alphaproteobacteria; order RF32; family CAG-239; genus CAJLXD01. The sequence continues at coordinate 87,007 of CALXZK010000005.1, read as the reverse complement.
TTTGGCATTTTTGAGAAAATTGCCGAATTGCAAAAAAAACACAATCTGAAATATCCACATATTTTTACCGGAAAAGTTATTGAACCTTTTTTTGAAGAAGCTCTTTCAAAACTGGAGAATGATGAAAAAGTAGTAAATTTACATTTAAATGCCGTTGAAAATAAGTATTTTGGAGGCAATGTCAGCATTGCCGGACTATTAACTTTTGGTGATTTGTTCGAAAAATTTAATGAATTAAAAGCGCAAAAACAAAATGTTGATGCTATTTTTATATCTCAATCAATGCTCAGCCGCGGCGGTTTTGATTTGAAAGGAATACATATAAACGAATTTATGGCTCAATGTGGTATTCCCATCTTTGCCATAAAAGCCAGAACAGGATCTATATAATGCCAAAAATTTTAATTTATCGTCAAGAATATGATTATGCCAATGTCCAAGGATTGGGAATTTTGGATAATGGGGATTTGATTATTGTTAAAAAAGGTGAACCAAAACCAGAATTACCTTCTTCTACCAGAATAATTAACAATCCTAAAGTTCCTGATGCTTTTTCTGCTCCAATAAAAATATTTTTAGATCCATCAACGCAATGTCCGCTTTCTTGCCCTTTTTGCCTGTCAGATTCATCCAAACAAAGCACATTATCCATTAGCAAAGAAAAAATTTTAGATTATGTTCAGCAAATTATTGATATGGGTGTGTTGCGTGTTAAAGTCGGAGGCGGTGAACCCTTTGTTTATCCCTATTTTTATGATATTGTTGAAAAATTGCACCAAGCCGGAATTTTTGTTTCTTGCAGTACCTCCGGAATTTTAATTGACAAACTTACCGAAGCAGAACTTAAGTTTTTTGCAGAAAATAAAGTCAAAATTTCTATCAGTATTGATGGTGATGAACAATATCACGATAAATTGAGAAATAAGCAGGGGCTTTTTCAAAAAGCCGTTAATGCCGTAAAAGTTTTGAAAAAAGCACAAAATAATGTAGAACTTCGAGCAACAATTGCCAATAATTCGACGTCATATGAACAGATTCAATTTCTTAATGATTTAAGCCAAAATCTTAAAACCAAAATCCGTATCCGGACCGTAAAGCCCAAAGGTAGAGCCATTAAAAATAAAAGTGCTGCTTTATATCCGACAGAAGCATATTGGAAGTTTTTTGATCATCTTCGTTTGCTGGCACAAAAAAATCCGCTCATTAATATAGAAGAAATGCTTTCTTATGATAAGCCGACCGGTTATTCTGTTTATGGTTGTAAATTAGATTGTGCTGCCGGTACGCGTTCTGCATATATTGATGCAAATGGTAGATTCTGCCCGTGTGGTTTTATTGAACAATATTTTCCAAGTGTTGTTCTATCAGAACAAAATACACTGCAAAATTTATGGCATAGTGGTCATAGCTTTTTGCAAATAAGAAAATTTTTTAATGAGCAGAATCAACATAGTCCTTGTGCAAATTGTGCTTTCGTTAACTCTTGTCAAGGAGGATGTCCTAGCGTCAGATTAATGACTAAGACCTTAACGGATCCCAGATGCCCACTACAAAGAAAGGAAAAAAGATGATTAGTATTGAAGAAATCTTAACGGAAGATGATACGGATATTTCCGTGGCAATGCTTACCAAAATCAAAGATAAATTTTGTTTTGTTATACAGCCGCAAAATCGCTGGGGAAAGACAGAAGATGGAAAAGATATTCTCTTTTTTGGGGGAATTGGTGGTAAAGTAAAACCGGGAGAAACATTGATGGAGGCTTTGCATCGAGAAGCTTTGGAAGAAATTGGTTGCGATTTTGTGCTTTTAGAAAATAGAGAAAAATCAATTCCGTGGGTAACCAAGGAAAGCGTTGAATGCAAAAATATTTATCCTTCAAACAAAAATCCGTTACCTCGTCTTATCTTTCAAAACAAGAGAAGCGAACCGGGTAGAAAAAGCAAAACAAATGTTTTTATTTATGATACAATATTAAAAAACGATATCGAGATGCATCCTATTGATAATCCAGCTATTATTTTAATTCCGGAAATGGCTTTATATGGTATGGAAAATGGAATGAGCATAAATGAGGCCACACAAAAAGGAGTTGAAATCATTACCGAGATTGATATTCCTCAAGATGGCATCTTAAAGCCGACACCTACGCCAATGGCTCTGATAAAGATTTATCAGCAAAAGAAACTTGCATAATAAAATGGAAAATTTTGAAAAATATATCGCAAAGGGCAAAGAAATCTCATTTATAGATGTTCCTGAAAATGAGATTTTGCAAACATTAAATATTAACAGAAGAGTTCTTAATGTCTTAAAATCATATAATAAGTGCTCAAAAAATAAAATATATGATTTAACAGAAAGAATTATTCTTCTGAATGCAGCTCTTACATATGTTGAAAATGAAGAAACTTTGCATGAAACATATTTAAAAGAACATATAACTCATAAGAAAAATTATTTATCTTATTTGAAAAAAAACTATGACCTCGGCATTTTAACAAAAGATAGTCAAATATATAACCTAGAACTGATTAGCCCCTTTTTTACAGAATATTCAGCTCAAAATGAGCTTTTGGTTTTGGGAAATCAAGTAAAATATAATGCAAAACTCAATCGACAGTATGGTGAATATTGGCTTGAAACAATTGACCCTTGCCATCGTCCGTATATGGAGACATATAAAAAATTTTGGTTGGAAAATGGAATTTCTCCTAAAGAACAACCTTTTTTCCTTTGGTTGGAAGATAAAATTCAGCCCAATGTTCCGCAAATTCAGTATATTCCCAATCAAGAAAAAAATTTATATGAAATGCATATATATAATGGAAATTTTTATCAAAAAGGGCAGTTAGCCCATACTCATAATTTGAGTTGTTTTGTTATTGATGAACAAGGAAGATATTATTTAGGGATGCCTAATAAATTTTTGCGACACACATCTTTCAGCTATGGGCGTCCGGTAATATTTGCCGGAGAAGCGCAATTTAACAATGGTCAACTTGCTCAGTTGGCTAATTTTAGCGGACATTATTGTCCTACAGCAAAAGATACTTACAGAGCTATACAGAAAATAAAAAAGGATGCATATAAATTTGATAATGCTCAGATTAGTATATTTGATGGAACAATACATAATTATAATATCAAAGAATTTGAAAAAATTTTTGAAAAACGAGAACTCAATTTGGAAATTTTAAAAAGTTTTAAGCAAAATTACAAATAATATTTCGCCTGACTTTTATGTGGTTGTTTACAATGAGACTTGAAAAGATTATTAGTTATAGCTAATAATCTTTGAATTTTGGACTTATTGACCTCAATGACAATAGGTTTTTCGGGATTCCCGGAACGGGTGGGCGCGACATGTAAAACCCGAGCCAAAATCAAAGGGTTAGCACAAAATTTCGGACTTAATGACCTCAATGACGATAGGTTACTTTGTTTGATGTTGTTTATAATTTTCCATAGCTCAGATTATCATAGATTAGTTGAATATGATAATAATAGTTTTAGGCGTAGTGGAGAAATTTATGGTATAAAATAGGCTGTGTTTTTATCACAGCCTATTCTATAAAAATTATTTGATGGCATAATTTTAGTTTTGAGTAATTTTATTTATACCAAATTCAACAAGAGCTTTCTTTATACGAGATGTCGTTTTTTTACCGAGAATTCCATCTTCTTTTAATTGAGGTAAAGAAGTATCTTCCCGATAAAGACCGTTAAGCCTGTTTTGCAATGTTTTTACATCATGGTTAGATGTATATTCTGCTATTTTATCAAATCCTTGCTTTAAAGAAAGTTTGTCTTTAGTTGTAAGGTCAATTGGGGTGTCCGGTATTGAATGTTTTGTTGAAGGAGATATATTTTTTCCTGATGCATCTTGTTTAATAGCATCTGTTCCATAATAAAAATCAAACCAATCTTTTTGTTTCTTTTGCAATTGTTCTTTTAATTCGCGGTCAGAGGTTTTGTATCCTGAATAAATCATACTATTTTTTATTTCAGCTTCTGTAATTTGTGAAGGATGTTTATATAAAATATCTTCTTCTGCATTATTGTTCTGATTTATATCTTGGATTAATTTTTGTTGTTGTTTTAGTTTTTCAAGTTGTTTTTTATAATAAGGTTCAAATTTCTCTTTCGATTTTAATATCTTTTCAAGTTTCTCATCTTCTCCCTCGTTTAATGGCTTTGCATCAAGAGGGTTCAATGCTGTTGAGTTTGATAATTCATCAAAAGTATCACTCTGCTCTCTAGCTTCTTTTTTAACAATTGCTTTAGTAATTTTTTTTCCTGCTGTAGCTACAATATTAGGTATCATAATGTTTCCTTTCCATAAAAAAAGCTCTACACTTGGTGTAGAGCTGTATTAAGTAAAAAAATTTGCTTAGAAGATAAATATAAAATACAAAAAACATAAAATAAAATACAGTAATGTAAAATAAATAAAACTATATTTCCTATTTATATTACAGCGTTTTCTGACTTCAGGATAAATAACGTATGTTAACAAATAAATAAAAGAAGGCCAGCCGTAAACATAAGTCTTAGAGCTTGAGATTCCATTAAATATAAGTAAAGCTACAGAGCTTAGTATAATATACCCACATAAAAAACGCAGAAATTTTAAAATTTGTTCTTTCATATTCTATCTCCGGCAAAATAATAAATGTAACTTACCATATAGTATCTTAATATTCTGTATATAGATACACTTATAGCAAGTGACAAGTAATCCATATCCAGATCATGTGCAATTTTCAAGATACAAATAAAATATATCAACAACTTTTAATATTTTTCTGTTTTACAATCATTAAAATGATATATATAATATTTTTGAAAATGTGATTGATAATAAAAATTAACATAAACAATAAGTTATGAAGAGAATGCAGACTTTTTTCGGGATCCCCGGAACAAATGGAGACGACGTGCGGAATCCGAACTAATTTTTAATCAAATTATATCATTTAATGCCATTTTTAACTTGGTTACTTTGATGGCATGAGGTATTTCGAGTTTCCTGGAATAAATGAAGTGCGCTTGCAAACCTTAAACTAAAATTTTGATTGTTTTAACTTATGAGTGTCCCAAAACAAAGGTTGATGTAACTTTTATTTTTAGATAATAAAAGTCGTTTTTTTGCTTTATATGAATAATGCTAGTTTTAGCATACAAATGGCATATTACATTTTAAAAGGGGAGAAAACAACAAAGCAATCCAACTCCGTTAAAAGATATAATGAGAACTCAACAATTTACTTATGTAGTAAACCATCAAAAATGCTTTTTATATGATCTTTAAGGAAATCCCAATTCGAACTAATTATATCAATATAATTCTTATCTTTCTTTAGGTAATTTGATACGACAATAGGCTCATTTGAAACGCTTGACTTTATTTTTAAATCATGACTTCCATACTTAATTATTAAAGAAAATAATTCATACAATGTGTCGTCATACTTATCCTTATTGTCAAATATCTCGGGTGGTAATATCCAACTAACACCTTCAATATTTTTAACAATATTATATACATCTGTATCATCTGACAATTTGTCATTTTTTGCAGCATTAAATATAGTCTTCAAGTCAGTGTTTCTAAAATTATTTTGATAACAGCGAGATGCAAACATTACAAATGCGGTGCATACGGTTCTTGCATTACTTGCAAACTGTTTTTTCATGTCTGCATCTGCATCCTCCGAAATATCTTTTAAATATTTTTTTCTAAATATATTATCAAAGTAATAGTCAATATACAGCAACTCCTTGCAAAGTTTTGCGGTCTGCTGTTGATTTCCGTTAAATATGTTATTGTAATATCTATCAGCATAAATAGTTGAAGGTTTATTTCTACTAGAGCAAGGCATTTGAAATATACCAGACAAACACAGTTTTCCTATTTGTGTAATATCAGAGTGTTTATATTTTTCTTTATTATATGAATTTGGAATATCTTCGCCACGCTTTGTTTGATAAAAAATTCCCACATCTCTCATTGCTTGACTGAATCTTAATTGTTCAGGAGCATTTGCTTTTAAGTCAGAATTCTTAATGGCTTTTTGAGAATTGGTTGCCTTAGCAATCTCTAAACTAAAATTACTTTTTTCATCTTCATCGTTTCCCTGTACTTTTACAATTTTACAAGGTAGGTAAAAATCATAATCTTTTGAAATGTTTTTGTTTTTTCTAATCTTGTATGTAGTTTGACCGCCATTTACAATAGAAAAGTTAGTAAGCTTAACCTTCTTCCCATCTAGCCTGAAATCATCACATATTATTGTAATTCCATTGTTTTTTAACCAGAATAACTCAGGAGTGTTATTAATTGAATCTTCTATAGCTCTATCAACACTCACCCCAGAGACGTGATATCGTAAATTTCTTGCTAGTAAATTATTACTATGCTTAACATATAACTCCTTTATAGAAAAAGCAGATACATTGACAATAGCAGCCATATCTTCATATACCAACCAGTTATTAGCAACATCAATGTCAATTTCACCGCAATCAACGGATGGTCTTCGAGATTCTGCTTCTTTAATTTCTTCAATAATGTCTGTATCAAATAAAACGATTAATTCAAATTTACTTTGATCAGCTAATTTGTTATATAATGTCTTTTGTAATCTATCAAATCTGATATTATTTTTAGGAGCACTTGTAAATAATACAAACTTAATTTTAGATTCATCACCAACATTACCATTTAACCAAGAAAATCTTTGTCCTACCGTTTCATTTACATTTTCATAATGTCCTTGGCTTAAGTCAAGGTAAAAATCTGCCATCTTATTAATTGCGTCTGAGCATTCATCAAATGAGATTGTTTTGTAGAATTTTGATTGTCCAATTATCAAATCATCAGTCTCACTATTGGGATCATTAAGTAAAATATCAACTCCACCATCTGCATGACCATCAACAATAATATCATTAAAATCGTTTTCAGTTACCTCATTAGCCGGATTTTTGTAGAACATAGACTTCACAACAAGGGCGTTGAAAACATAGTCATTTAGCTTATTACGTAGAGATGGATACTGATCCTTGAGAGAATTTATCTTATTAATGATATAATCATAGGTTTCATTATTTGCAGATGGCATAGATATACTCCTTTAATTTTATTTTACAGTAATGATAGCGTGCCCTTATTTGCTAATCAAGAATTAATTGCATTAATAATAATGTTTCTATTTGTGTTGTTTGAGGTCGTTTTAACTTAGTTACTTCGATGGCAAGAGGTTTTGGTGTTGTTATTATTGGATATAGACGTTATCATTTTGAATTATCAAGTAATTTTTTTATATTTAGGTAATTGACATAGCTATCTTGCATACCATAGCTTATGCTCTCCATATATCTTAGTATATCTAAAAGTTTTTCTATATTTCCGTTATAATCTTTTAATATTTGTAAAAGTAATGATATATTCAAAAATTGGTGTGAAAAGATGATTTCTCGTATAGAATTTGTTCCATTTAATTTTATTCCATTTCCTATGGTTCTGATTTTATTATAGATAGAGTTAATTCTATTTACAAGCTCCATATAATCTGGGTCTTCAGATTTAGAAGTTAGTTCTATACCTTGAAATATAAGTCCTAAAAATTGTGTAATGAAAGCAGAAGTATGTAATGAACCATAATCATATAAACTTAAAGATATTGTTCTAATTCGTCTATTATTTAAATTAATAGATGTTCCATCTGTAAAAAATATTTTTCTTTCATTTAGTAATAACATTTTTAAAATAAGAGCTTGTTCACAAGATGTTAATAGACTTTGGGATAAATCTTTTATAATTGAATATATATCTCCAAACATAGCCTTTGTTGTCATAGGTTTTGCTTTTATTTCAAATAACCAAATTTCATTATCAGTTTCTAGTATTAAATCACATTCACCTTTTTTACGACCTATGGAGTATTTCTTTTGTAAATCTGAACATATATTATATTCTTTATTACTATTCAGTTTAATTGAATTTGGGGTTTTCGATTTTAAATAATTGTATATAAAGGTTTCTAAAGCCTCACCTACTTTTTTGGAAGCATATCCTATATTCTTTATGTTATCAATGTTGGTACGAATTATTGAATATACTTTTTCAAAAAAAGAATAATTAAATATGGGATGAGGAAGAATAAGGATATCGTTGTTTTCTAAATTTATAATAGGGTTAGAAAATATAGACACATTAAAATCCAGATTGAATGCATTAGGAGATATAAAATTCTTATTCACATCAGCTACATTTATAGATAAATCTTTTAGATGTTTCTTTATAAAAAGGGGTAATTTTTTCTTATGCGCTATTAATAGATTTGGGTGAGGGGCTTGAGTTAATATGTAATTCAAATAACGAAGAATTCTTAAATATTGTATGATTTTACAATATAAATCCTTGTTATCTTTTTTTTCCCAGCTGAATAATTCTTTTATCAATAATTCACTATGTTCATAAGACATTTGTTTGGGAATAAAACAAGTATCAAATAATACATGTTTTATTAAAAAATATGATAAATCTTTGTAATGAAGTATTATAAAAGGATTGAAATTTTCTAAATCATAGCAATTTATATAATTTTGAACTAAATATATCAATTGTTTTAACTGTTTCTTCCTTTCTGCGTCTGATACATTAGGTTGAATTATTGATAGATTTTTTAAAGCAATATTTAGTAAGTAAATAAAGGGAAAGTGAGTGTGGTTTGAATACATTGTATTTTGTGTAACTATATATCGTTTTGTATTAGAATTATAAGGAAGATTATTGATACAAAAGCATATTACATCAAGTTTTCCTATTGATGTGATTAATTCTTCTATTTTATTAGCAATCTCTGTATCTGGTAAGCTAGGAAATGCAGGATTGTTTTTCCAATCCACCTGATATCCTAAATCAATTAAATTTTTAATAGATTGGGCATGTGTGGTAGTTGAAGGAGAGATATAATTATAATTAAAATCTCCATTAGCAATAATGAATAAGATGTAAATAGCCTTTTTCCAATTATCATTAATAACAATAGGGTTAGAATCTTTTATTTCATCAAATTTATTGAGAACATCTCTTAATCGTGAAGCTATAGATATGTATATATCGTTTTTTACATTATCAATGATTTGTTCATAATACAAAGCATTCATTAAATCATAGGTTTCAGATAAATTTATTGTTTGATTACATATTAGTTCTTTTATTTTAATACCTAGCTGATAATGTTTTATATTATATTGAATATTTTTTTCTTGAGGCGGGTATATTGATGTATCAATATTAAATTCAAAGCAAATTTTTTCCCATTGGGTGTCTATCTTTAAAATATCATTTTTGTTAATACTATCTACAATTTGTTTAAAAGTTTGAATTTGTTTTATATCTATATTACCTTTTAACACCTATTAATATTTGCATATATTAATATTCAATTAGTAATTTATAAAAAATAGTTGTAAAAAGCAATAAAAATTGGAATATTTAATAATATATGAATTTAATTACAGATAAAAGTGATATAATAAACCTATGATTTGCTTTACATCTTCTCTATCATCAGTACCATCTTTATTTTTGACTTGTTGACCTCAATGACATAATGTTTTTCATATTTTTGCATCTATTTTACATTTTTAGTAAAATTACATATTTTGTAAAATAGAGCTTTATAATTCCAGGCTATTAGAGTTCAATAGAAAGTCTTTTAAGCCGATAATCGTTATGCCATTTTCATCTTGATATGGTATAACACTATTTTTAACAATGACTATTTTTTTAAATGCATCTTTAATTCCTAGTAATGATTTTTCTTCTTGAGCCTTCTTTTCTTCAGTAGGCATTTCTAATGCAGATTGAATATAGTATCTTCTGCTTCCTAAATTAGCAACAAAATCAACTTCTGTATTTTTGCGAACATAGGTATTATCTGATGCTTTATCAATAATTTCAACGTTTCCAACATCTATGCTAAAGCCACGTCTATTGAGCTCATTATAAATTACATTTTCCATTAAGTGAGTTTCCTCATTCTGCCTAAAACTAAGACAAGCATTTCTAAGCCCCGTGTCAGTAAAGTAATATTTATATGGAGTATTAATATATTTTTTGCCCTTAATATCATAGCGTATTACTTTATTAATGATAAAAGCATTTTCTAAATAATCTAGATATTGTTTTATAGCTGGAGCAGAAAGATTTACATGCTTTAGACTTTGAAAAGAGTTTTCCAAACGTTTAGGGTTTGTTAAGCATCCTATGCCGGAAGCAACAATTTTAAATAGTTCTTCCAATTCTTCGGTATTTTTAATTTTGTTTCTTTCAATAATGTCTTTAAGATAAGTTTCTTTGAACAAGTTTTGCAAATATTTTACCTTATCTTCTGTTTTATTATAGCTCAAAATCAAAGGCATGCCGCCAAAAGTAAGATATTCATTCCAGGCCGTTTCAAAATCTGTCTCCTTGGTAGAATAAAATTCTGAAAAGCTTAAGGGATATACCTTTATCTCATCACCTCGACCGCGAAATTCTGTTACAACATCAGAAGATAAAAATTTGGAATTACTACCTGTAACATATATATCTAAATTTTTAATACGCATTAAGCCATTTAAGACACTCTCAAATTTATCCATCAACTGAACTTCATCCAATAAGATATAATACATATCTTCATCTTTAATTTGAGAAGTGATATATTCATAATAAACATCAGGGTTCTGATATTGTTCTTGCTTATATCCATCTAAGGCCGTTGTAATAATGTGAGCTTCATCAACGCCATTATCTAACAGATGTTGTTTAAATAGTTCAAATAATAAGAATGATTTACCACATCTTCTGATACCACTAATAATTTTAATCAAACCGTTGTGTTTCCGGTCAATTATTTGATTAAGATAAAAGTCTCTCTTAATAATGTTCATGATGGACTCCTATTTTACATTTTGTGCAATATTGCATGTTTTATAAAATAGATTATACGCTATAAAATTTAAAAAAGAAATAATTTATTTTACATTTTATGAAAAATTACATCTTTTGTAAAATAAGTTTACATCTTCTCTATCATTAGTACCATCTTTTTAAACTCTTTTAAGTGTTTGATTATTATATCTTTCCATTCTTTATAGTTAGGGGTGGTGAGGAGGTAGTTGAAAGGTTTGTTGAGGGTATAGGCTAGCTTCTTGTCTTTTAAGGTACAATTTGAGAGTAAAAGGCTGAGTAATATACTTATATTTCAAAGATTGAAAATCGGTATTTCCCTTTGCCGAGACCTTTAACAGGTTCAATAATATGATTATCCAATAAGGTTTTGAGTAATCTTGATGTCATTGCCGGACTTAAGTTTAAAAGCTCTGTAATATCAGATCTTCCAAAATATCCAACCGTTGTATATTTATCATACATTTTAATAACATGTTGAATGGATTTTGAGGTAAATTCAGGAATTTTATCTTTGCAGATACGTTCAATGTCTACTTTTTGAACTCCAATGTCTACTTTTGATGTCTGAATGTCTACTTTTGTATCTAATTTATGACTGATATGCATTGAGCGATTTGATAATTTATTATTTTCACCTAACAACAGGTTTCTTAAAAACAATTCTAAATATTCTGTTGTGGCATGAACTCCATTTTTGATATCGTTATAATTAGCTCGAACTAAAGCATTTCTAAAGTACCAGGCATTTTCGGCAAAAATATCATTTGTTACGTCATAGCCTAAGGTTCTAAGATATTTAATAAAAAATACAGCAGTTGTTCTGGTGTTTCCTTCTCTAAAGGGATGAATTTGCCATAGTCCGGAAACAAATTTTGCCAGATGAGCAATGATATCATTAGATGACAACCCCTGATAAGTAAATTTCTTTTCTTCTGCAAGGTCGTAATTTATGGTATCTGTTATTTCAGATGCCGTGCCATAAATAACGGTTTGTCCATCTAATACCCATTCTTTTTTGGTAATGTTGTAGTCACGAATTAAACCCGCATGGGCATATATATCTGCAAATAGTTTTTTATGAATGGAGATATATTCACTTGAGGTAAAGCTAAATGCTTTTTCTGACAATAACTTGGTTATTCTTGCTGAGACATTATCTGCTTCTTGTGTTCGGTCTTTATCTGTTTTTTTGCCATTTTCTTCATAATAAGTATCAAGCAAATCTTGAACTTCATCAATAGTAATATCACCCTCAATATTTCTTTTTGCGGTTTCGATTAAATAATCGGAAGGTTTTAAGCCATCAACATCTTGCAAACCTATGGCAGTTTTCCAGGCATAACATTTTTCGCGTTTGCTTGGTTCTGTTTCTTTGCTATATTCAATAAAAGGGTCTTTTTCCATATTACCATCCTAATCTATCAATAGATATTATATAGTAAATAAGTTAAGATTACACAAATTTTTTGGTAATAAATAAAAATTATTGTTCAATTTATATCTTCTCTATCATCAACACCATATTCTTAAATTCTTTTAAGTGTTTGATTATTATATTTTTCCATTCTTTATGGTTAGGGGAGGTGAGGAGGTAGTTGAATGGTTTGTTGAGGGTATAGGTTAGTTTCTTGTCTTTTAAGGTACAATTTGAGAGTAAAAGGCTAAGCAATATATTTTTGGCTCTATTGTCTGCTTGTTGCATAAATAATGACAGATTGCCTAAGATTTCAACAATTTTCAAAATAGCTTCTTTTAGTTCGGTATTTCTTATTCTTTTCTCTTCAAAATATTTGTTTAACTCATCTCGTAAATGCTTAATTTCTTGATTTGACAAGATAATCTTACTAAAGACTTCTTCTTCAAGCTGTTGTAAAATTATATTTTCATTAACTGATGGATTTTTACAATGGTAACATCTTAAATATATGTATTTGCTACGTTTGGTACAATAATCTGAAAAGACTTTGTGTCCGCAACAGCCACAAGTTATTAGGCTACGGAAAATATAGATATGTTTGGATAATTGTTGTTGTCGTTTGCCTTCTTTGTGTTTTGAATCTAATACTTCTTGAACACGGTCAAACAAGTCTTTACTTATAATATTTCCATGAATATGAGGCATGAGCTTGCCTTTAATAGACATCATACCATAATAAAAAGGATTTCTTAAAATGTTAAGAATAGTGTTACGATTGAGAAAACCATTTTTTTTATAATTATTTGATTCTTTATGATAATTTGGTTGTTTAGAAACTAAGCCCATATTGTTAGCTAATTGCAAAAGGCTAAAACCTGAATGTAAGCCGGTTGCATATTCTTCAAACAATTTTTTGATAATCGGGGCACGTTCTTTATCTATAATGATTTGTGATTTACCTTCTTTATCTTTGATATTCAAATAACCAATAGGGGCTAAGGCTTGCCATTTTCCTTGCGACCAATTAAATTCCATGCTTCTTTTTACATTATCAGACAAGGCTAAGATATAACTATTGGCCATTAATACGCACATATTCCAAAACAAGATATCCATTCCGCGTGAATCTTTACTCAAAATCAAATTTTCTTTTAAGAAATGGACTTCAATTTTGCCTTGTTTGCGTAAGTCATCTAAAACCGGTGTATCTTTGTATGAGCGTTGTAATCTATCAACACAATTCACCACAATGGCGATTTTGCAAGAGCAACTCAAAACAAACTTAAGCATCTCGTGGTATTGTTTGCGGTCGCCCCGTGATGAGCTTTCGGTAATAATAAATTCCTTGATAATCGTGAAGTTTTGCCTATCGCAATAATCATAAATTGTGCTTTTCTGAGCATCTATGGAAGCACCTTTTTCTTGTTTTTCGCTAGAAACCCGTGCAAATATAACGGCTTGTTTACATTCTTCATCTGCAATATTTTGATATTTATTTCTTTTAGACATGATATTACTCCTCAAAATTAGTCCGATAATGTTATTATGTCGTGTTATTTTGGGAAAGTACGCAGTTATTTTCAGTTTCTTGCAATTTTTTTACTAACAAATTACTGATATTTCAAAATGTTAACCTAATTCCCAATTGGAACGAGGTTATAAAAAGTTATTGTCGTTAACGGCACTAAGTCAAAAAAAATAACCTCTGCTGAAATTTACAGAGGTTGGGAATATTCAAGTTGATTTGGTGTCGTTGATGTCCGTTAATTGTTTTTCAGATTGCTTTGCATGATAAACCGCCTTTGCTCCTAAATAGAAAAAACGGATTAATTTGTTAGTCATTTCAGATAATTCATCATCCGTAAAAGCGGGATAATAAATCTTTAATTCTTCTTTTATTTCATTAAATGTATCAGTCATAATAATTATATGTCGGGATTAAATAAATATGTAAAACAGGAAACAAATTTTTTTAATTTAAGTTTTATAGAATATATGTTATCATAAGGAATATATAATTTATTTGGAAAAATAAGTATGAAAAGTTCTAACGAAGAAATTCTTAACGCGTTTAAATTACTAAAACAAAACTTAGCTGTTAGAGACTATGACGATGAACTGTTTGTAAAAGATATTCCAGAAACAGAACCCATCAGTCTAGTCATTCCTTTTGAACGCTCTGATAGAGGATACTTAGACATTTTTAGAAGTTATATCGGTGGAGATAAAACTCCAGAACTTTCTGATGAAGAAGCTTTACTAAATTACTTAAATCAAAAAGATAAAAAAGAAGCAATTTTCTCTGATCCTTTCGCATATTCTACACAATTTTTTAAAGGGTGTATTGAAGAAAATGAATCTCGAGGCGGACAAATTATTCATGAAGAAAAAATACACCAAAACATTTTGCAAGCTTATCCTGAATTTGATACGCTATCTCGATTTGAACAAAGACCTATTTTAACTAAGTATTATAATGAATATTGGGATAACTATACCCCTAAAACAACATTAAACGAAAATGAGCAAAAAAAAATTAGTTTCAATCTTAAATGCTGCAGGATTAAATGCTTGCTCAGAAAAAGATAAAGAAGCAGCTGATACCTCATCTTTTGTTGTACTTTCTAATGGAATTATAACTCCTTTTATGGAAAAAAAATGGATTTCAAAACGATTATCTAAAATTAAAGAATGTATGTTGCAATGCGGAATGAGGGTTGGAGGTCATGTTGCTCCTATAAGTATTGAACAAATAAGAACACCTCAAACACAACATGATGAAAAAAAAGAAGAGAAAATAAATTTATACTTTTCATTATTAAACGATTTGAAAGAAAATAATATTTCTGATGTCAAAGAACAAGTATGTTCTGACAAGAACTCCCTATTTCGAGGTGGTTTGTTAGGAGAAAAGGCTTTTACTGCAAATATTGATATTTCAGCCAATACACCTCATTGTTTGAGAAAAAGTTATGCAATGGCAACTAAAGATGCAGAATATGCTATGCGTTATGCCAATAGTGGCTGTGTGTTAAATCTGAGTGATGTAAATACAACACATTCGTATGGTTTTTTATACGAGTATTCTCTAAGTGGTAATGAAACTTATTTTCCAGATAGAGGAATAGAGCGAGCCCCTTCAACAGCGATTTTACCTGTGGGAGAGGAAATTGAAACCGCTGTTTTTCCTCATAAAAATAAATTAAAACACATTTATCTGGTTAGTCACGAAATTAATGGCGATAAAACAACAAGTATTTTTCCTTTATCTCTTAATAATCCATTACATAAAAAATTTTTAGAATTACACAATCCTGTCGATACTCGTATTAAAGGACATTTAAAAGAAAGAAATCTTAAACAGTTGGAAGAAGCTAATAAGAACAAAGGAAGACCTTATGCATATGGAAAGACAGCAAATGAAGAAAAAATTACACAATTAAAAAAACGTTTAGGAATTGTTGAGAAAAAAACTGTTTCAATTCCTTTAAGTCTAATCAAGCAAAATCAAAATGGGTGAATTTATACTTTGCCTATATAAAATTTGTCTTATAAATATTAATCTCGTCTAAATCGTAGCGAAATGTTACCAGAAAGTAGAAAATAGGGGGCTCGCGAACGGGAAAATACACGGCATGATTTAAATAGTTAGTGAGTAAACAACTATTTATGAAAGGAAAATGCTATGTATCAAATTAAAGTTAACGGTATCTTGTTACCTACTATTTATTGGTCCTTATCCGAAGCAATGGATGCTTGTGCAGCTGAAAAAGCAAGATGCCGTGGTGCTATTATGACTGAAATTGTTCGTTTGTAAGGAGAGCTACGATGTTAAAAGAATTTGAAAATTGGTTGTTGAATAATAATTACAGACCAACCACTGCTTTTGATTATCAAGGAAGAATTGAAAGATTATGTAAAAAAGAAGGTTATACTCTTTCTCATTTGGTTGAAAATATTGCTTTGATTTTACCTGAATATGAAATTAATGGTAAAAAATCAAGTTATGGTAAAAGAAGCCATACTTCAGTTAGACAAGCCTTAAGACGTTTTAAAATGTTTTTGATATCAAATAAATTAATTGAAAGTGCAAACTAATGACAGATATCAAAACATTAAATGACAACTTTAGAAGAACATTTAACGGTGGAAAGGTTATGTTAACTTGCGGAATTAATGCCAAAAAACAAAATGAATTGGCTGAAATTCTTAATCAAGTTAGATGTTTTAATGAATTTACTCAGGAAAATGATCCTTATAATGAACATGATTTGGGAAGCTTTTACTATAAAGGAGAACAAATTTATTGGAAAATTGATTACTATGACAAAGATTATCAGTTTTGTTCTGAAGATCCAAGTAATCCAAATATAACCAACCGAGTTATGACGATTATGCTATCTCACGAATATTGAAAGCTAAGCCCGATAAGAATTTAATCAATCGGGCTTATTTTTTTACTTGTTGTCATTAAAGGCACTAAGTCTATTCATATATGAATATTAACTTGATTTTTAATAAAATAGTATCAAAATACTACTATTAAGAATATTCAATGAAGAGGTTTCAATGCTTAATGTTCAAAATTTACAAAAAACTATAGCTCAGTATAAAAAAATTTTTTCTAAACATTGGAATGATGAAAAATATAAATGGGAAGCTATCAAGCATTTCCAAGATAATTGGAATATTAATGCTCCAGATTTTTATGCAATGTTTGAAAAAGCAACAGCAAAAACACAAAATTTGCTGACCAGCTATATGTTTTTTGCTAAAGGTATGATGCTTGAATTTATAAAGCTTGAACCAGAAACGACAAGAGAAATGTTTAAAAAACTCTTTGATGAAGAACAACCTTTAGCTCAAAGAATAACTGATTTTATTAATTCTTCAGATGTTCTTAAAGAAAAAAATCCGAAATGGAAAAATCATTATCAAAATGCCAATGCTGTATCAACGTATCTTTGGTTAATGTATCCAGATAAGTATTATATCTGTAAGTATTCTGAGTGTAAAAGTGTTATAGATTTATTTGATATTGATATTGATTTCAAAAAGGGTAATGCTTCTAGCAACATTTTAAGTTGTATGGATTTGTATAATGAAATATGTAGTGAATTATCTAAAGATAAAGAATTGGTTGAGCTATTGCACTCTTTATTAACAAGTGATTGCTATCCAGATCCATTATTTAGAACATTAACAATGGATTTTTGTTTTTGGTGCTCACGAGACTATAACAAAAAATATACTCCTCAGCATATTATTGCGGAGGATAAAGAAAGAGCAAATATAAGTTCAGAAAATATTCGTTATTGGTGGTTGAATGCAAATCCTAAAATATGGCAGTTTAATAACATAGCCATTGGGGAAGAACAAACATATACACTTTATAATGATAACCACAATAAAAGAAGAATATTTCAGAATTTTTTAGATGCAAAACCTGGAGATATTATCGTTGGTTATGAATCAACACCGGTTAGGCAAATTGTGGCCTTGGGAGTTGTATCTAAAGAACATGATGATGAAAATTTTTATTTTAAGAAAACAGAACAATTGACTGTTCCTATTGATTATCAAGACTTATTGCATCTTCCAGAATTGGAAAACATGGAATATTTAAAAAATGCTCAAGGTAGTTTATTTTCTTTAACTCCTGAAGAATATAATGTTTTGATAGATATTATTAGAGATAGTAATCCAGTTAACTCAGAAAAAGAAGAATATCCATCTTATACTGAAAAAGATTTTCTATCAGAAGTATTTATGACAGAAAGCGACCTCAAAACATTGAAAGGTTTATTGAGCAGAAAGAAAAATCTTATTTTGCAAGGGGCTCCTGGAGTAGGTAAAACATTTTCAGCAAAACGTTTGGCTTATGCCATTTTAGGCAGAAAAGATGATGCTCACATTGAGAGAATTCAATTTCACCAAAATTATTCTTATGAAGATTTCATTATGGGGTATAAGCCTCAAGAAAATGGGTTTAAGTTGGAATATGGTGTGTTTTATCAATTCTGTACAAAAGCAGCCAATAATCCGAAAGAACCATATTTCTTTATCATAGATGAAATTAATCGTGGAAATATGAGCAAAATTTTTGGCGAATTGCTTATGTTGATTGAGAAAGATTATCGAGGCTCTAAAAATACAATCCTAATGGCTTATAACAAAACTTCTTTCTATGTTCCAGACAATCTTTATATTATAGGCATGATGAATACTGCAGACCGTAGTCTTGCTATGATTGATTATGCTTTAAGACGACGTTTTTGCTTTTATACAATTAAGCCAGGCTTTGATACAGAAGGATTTAAGAAATATCAAAAATCTTTAACGAATCCTTTGTTTGATAATGTTATTGAAAAGGTAAAAGATTTAAATGCCGAGATTGCAGCAGATACGTCTCTAGGTGAAGGTTTTTGTATCGGACATAGCTATTTTTGCGGTAATGGTGAATATACTCCTGATATATTATATTCAATCGTCTTTTATGAAATTATTCCAATGCTTGAAGAATATTGGTTTGATGATCCTCAGAAAGTGGAAAAGTGGAAAGGAATATTTAAGGACATTTTTAAATGATAAATGATAAAGGTATCCTTATCAAAAACATTTATTATATGCTTACCTATGCTTTTCAAATTTTAAAAGAAAAGGATATTGTTCAGATTGAAAGCGAGAGTTTTCAAGATATTCAAGATTTGTTTGCCGAAATTATTACCAAAGGGATGTCTGTTCAATTAAAACAAGGTTTGTACAAGCAATATATTGCCTATGATGAAAACTTGTTAAAAGTTCGTGGTAAAATAAATATTCCTGCAACCATTAAAAATCAAATACAGAAAAGGAAACTCGTCCATTGTGAATATGATGAACTTTCAGAAAATAATATTTATAATCAAATAATTAAAACAACATTATCTATTTTACTAAAAGATAACAGAGTATCAAAAGAACGTAAGGTTAAAATCAAACAAATACTACCATTTTTAGGTGATGTAGATTGTATTAATCCTCAATTTATCAAATGGAACTTATTAATTTATCAGCGGAATAATAAAAATTATGAAATGCTGATGAATTTTTGTTATTTTGTGTTTAATGGTATGCTTTTAACTAATGAAAAAGGCGAGCATAAACTTATTGAATTTTCAGATGAGCATATGCACAAATTATTTGAACGTTTTGTTTTAGAATATTATAGAAAAGAGCATAAAGAGCTAGATGAAGTTGCTACTAAACAGATTAAATGGAATTTAGATGAGACGGCAAACAATAGCATTATTTCTTTCTTACCGGTAATGCAAAGTGATATTATGCTGAGAAAAAATAATAGAATTTTGATTATAGATACTAAATATTATGGGAAAGTTTGGCAAAATAGAATGGAGAAAGAAACTCTTCGTTCTAACAATCTTTATCAAATATATACTTATGTAAAAAATCAAGATGCCAGTAATTCAGGTCTTGTATCAGGTATGTTATTATATGCCAAAACTGGAGAGGAGATAGCCCCAGACGGAGAATGTTCATTAGGGGGAAATAAAATTGCAATAAAAACCCTAGATCTAAATCAAGAATTTAATCAGATTAGGAAACAATTAGATTACATCCTTGAGTGTTATTTCGTTTAATGTCTTTTTTTATCCATAGAATCAATGTTTTTATTTGGTATAGGTTTTATTGCTTTTACTAAATCCGGCTATCCATGGGTCGTTTAATGAGTAATGGGATATGCTTAATTAAGAATACTTTCAATACTATCTTTTATTCTTTCTATATTGTTTTTTTCCAGCTCAAGCATTTCATGAATATCATTTTTGTATGTAAAGCTTTTTTGAAGAATCATTAGATTATCTTTTTCAATTGATCTCTTGACTTCCCAATCTGTTTGAGCATTACAAATATCATCTTTTATTTTTTCTTTGATATTAATTACATCCATTGGTAATTTGTTGTAATCTTTAATCAATATTCGGTATTTTTTTTCATTAGATGTTTTTTGATAAATATGTTGTTTTACAACAAAATTATATTCTTTTTTTCTAAACATTACATAAATAGCATTATGAATTTCATATTTCTCTGCAATTGTAGTAAAGTGTTCATATATGCAAATGTGAGATGTTCTCCCTTGGTCAACAATATACCAATAACTGGATTTGTAGTTAGTTTTCTCTCTAATATTCTCTGTAATATGGTCAAGAGCACATTGCATCTTTAAAGTATCTTTTTGATAAAATATATCTTCATAATTTAGATTATCCAAACATTCGTTAATATTTTGCCGCTCAGTTTGAAATTTTTGAAACCATTGATTTGAAATATAGTGGTTGGGACAATTTTGAAATTTGTTATAAATTTCATTATAATCATATATAACAATCTGTGGATAGCGTTCTTTCAAGTATCTCTTTTCTTGGTTTGATGTAAATCCTGTTTTGAAATAAACTATAAAAATATTCTTTTCATAAGAAGGAGCTATTTCTTTTATATAATTGTCTATTTGTTCATTATGCTCTTGTGTTCCAATTTTATCTTCAATGATTACTGCATATTTTTGGTCTTCAGAATCTTTAAGCTTCAACAAAACATCAATGTGTTTTTCCTGGTGAGATATTTCTTCTAAGGTTAAATCGTTTCTTTTAGTTATATCAAAAAGCATCTGTTTTGCAAATTGATGTAATTCACTATTATCATTTTCATGCTCTTGTTTTCCCCAAGAAAAAATCCAACATAAAAAGGCATCTTGAGAAAGTTCTTTAGTTGCAAAATCAAAAATATTTGGTTCACTCATGTCATTGTACCCATTATAATAATCTTTATTTATTGTATAAAAAACTATTACAAATACAACTTATATTTTGTGATGCCAATGATAAAACAATAAAACTTTTATAAAAGAATCTGATATAAGTGTATTGTCATGTATTTTGGAATTTGTAAACGGTTAAATTTCCATTATGATGTTTGTTTTATAATTTAACTTCCTGACATTAAGGATTAGAAGTTACTTTTTTATCATTTATTGAGATTAAATAAGTTTTCTGAAAAAATAATACCATCACTGTTAAATTTTCCATTCCAACATATATTAATTTCTTTCGTACAATAAGAATCAACATTTATTACATTGGTATCAATTTTTCTTAATTCTAAGCAATAAAAAGGTAATTTTTCTCTTATATTTGCCTTTAGAATAGCATTTTGTAATTCTTCTTCTGTAAAGTTTCTTTGATTAAATAATATATGAAAATGCCAATCACTACTCGTTCCATTCTCTGCAAAAGCAATAAAACGTAAGTGATGTCTATTCCAGTTATTCATTAAACTCTTTTCAAATGTTTTCATTATGTTTCTTAAATGATTAATAGAAATATATAAATCTTTAGTTTTTTGATTATCTGGTAGTTGTACAGTTAAAAAGTGAGTTGGATTATATTCTTGAGTAATCCATTCATTAAATATTTTTCTTATAGTATCTGGAGTTAAATGTTTTTTATCAGAATATATTGATTTTACAAAAGAATCTATTTTTTGACCGTAGGAATCAGTTATGTCATTTGGTATAGGTTTTATTATATCTAGGCTATTTTGTAATTCTGGGGTTGATTTAGGCTTGTTTATGTGAGTGTTTTGATTAAGTTTTAGATTATTCAGACATTTGGAAATACTAGAGATTTTATTAACTATTTCTTGGATACGGTTTATTTGATTCCCATTAAGTTTACCGCTATACATCTTTTTAAAATTATTATCATCATATCTAATATTAGGATTCATAGATAAAATAGAAGAAGTAACTAAAAAATCATTAAAAGAAATACCATATTCAAATAAAGGTAAAACAAAATTACTTAATTCAAATTTATCTTTTACTTTATCAAGAATATAATTTAATCCATATCTTCTTATAATACCTAATACATATATATAATCTTCAATACTTCTCGTTGCATTACTCTTTGGCATTGGATTATTTGTTATTTCTGCCATCATCTCTTGCAACGATACTTGTTTATATTTTGGTTTATTCTTTCTTATTTTCATCTTCTTTATTCTTACTTTTTACATTTATTTTTTATATTTAATTTTACTTAAGTTATTATTTTTATTTATTTTAATTCATTTATTTATAATTTATTTTAAGTATAGTAATAACAAAGGATGCGTTTTAGCTTCCTTGTATCCTGGACTGCTTAAACAGTTATACTTGATTATGGTGGATCATAGTAAACCAGTATGTGACACATAATATAGAATTGTTTTTTTTCATAAAATTTGCGTGATTTTTTCTTTTTTTGTGTTTTTTGTATTTAAATATATGAAAAAGAGAGACAATTTTAATGGTACAATAGTAAGTAAGGGAGCTTGCTAGCTCCCTCACAGATAGTTTAATTATGCTTTTACCTTGCTTTTATTAGGCATTGTTGTCATTAGTCTTGCTACGTGAAGTGGAGCAAAGCATTCTCCGATGACATCTCGGATTAATTTATCATTCTTGATAAACTTTTCCGGGATAGGATAATCATCAGGAAGTCCGGTTATTCTAAAAAGTTCTAGAATAGATAATGGTCTGCAATCAGAATATGTTCCATCAGATAACGGACGGCAGGATGTATATTTATCATTCCTCCAAGGCTGTCGCTACCAGTTAAAACTGTATTTGATGGTTTATTCCAGTCTTTTCTAGAAAAACTAGCTTTAAATTGAGCACAGCTTTCACTACCATCGACATTAACTGGTTGGTATTCCTTTTTATTTTTCCAGGCAGAAGATGCCGTAGGGGTATGTTTGAGGAACTCAATTTGACAAGCCGGTAAATCCAAAGCATAGTGCATTGGTCTTTCTGGGTCTTGTTGCCCTGGTTCCAAAGATGGTAAATCCCCGATTGCTTCAAATAAAAGCTTTCTGAATTTATCCTTTTTAGGAAATTTCCATAAACCTAACTCCTTTTTGGCAGCAAGGATAATGGCTCGTTGTCTATCTTGAGCGGTTCCATAATCAGCCGCACTATAAACACCAATATTAACAACATATCCCATATTTTCTAATTCTTGCTTGATATATTCCCCAATTGTTAAGTCTCCTAACAGTTCTTTTAATTGTTTAGGTTTCGCATTTAAGAAATCAGGAACATTTTCAATCATAGCATAATCTGGGTTTGTGTCGCGAATAAATTCTAGGTTTGTTCTGAATAAAGGTGTGCGAATATCTGAAACCTTTCCCTTAGAATTATTGGCTTTGCTGAAAGATTGACACGGAGGAGAAGCCAGGACGAGTTTACAACCATGTTGTTTGTGCAATTCTACAAGTTCGTTATATACTTCTGGGTCAGTTATATCGCCTTGAACCATTTTGGCCTCAGGATAAATATAATTGTGCCATTCTGCTCTTTCATCTAGTAATTCATTAGCCACAGCGCAATTAATATTTTGATTGTGAAGATAGTAAGTACCAATTCCAACATTAGCAAACAAAGAAGTATAATAAAGTGGTTCTTCTGATGAAAATACTTTGTCTTCTGTTTCTTCAATCGGTATGAAGGTTATGTCTCCAGTTTCATCTTTTTCCCTTTTTGGCAGTTGGGATAAAGCAAGAGCTCTGGTTGGAATGATATTATTGTCTTTGGCAAATTCTATTGCTCTTAATACACAATCTTTGGTCAATTTTTCAATATCTCTGGCTTGTCTTGGGGTTAAGTTAAATACTTTTTTGATAATTTCTTTTTTTGTTTTTACTTCTTTATTAAAGGTTGTTAATGCCTCTTTCTTTTTGAGGTCAGATCTTAATCCTTGTTGTGTCTTAATTGCTTTTAATGCTTCGCTTAGATTTAACTCCGCAATTAGTAATGAAGTTGCTTCTTTTTGAGTTTGAGCAAAGGCTTGTTTATATTGTTCAGGGGTGAATTGTATTACATTTAACAATTTAGCTTTGGCTTCAACACGTTTTTTGGCTACCGTAATAAATTGTGGTAATGCAGTAGGATCGGTAGGTATTGTAGGGAACTTATTGTCATTAATAGCAACAAGTTCTTTTGCTTCAGATAATTCATGCGGAATGTCTTCACTTGTAATAGTATATTCAGCATCAATGATATTAGTTGTATCGGAAACAGGATTTTGATTATCAATATCAGCCAAAGTTTGGGTTTGTGCTAAAGTTGCTACAGTATTAGTCATTTTATTTCCTTTCTAAAATTAAGGTTAAATTTCTCCCTATCCGGAAAAACATGGTCTTGCCGGCTGAAAATTGGGAATGTTAAGTGAAAATTTTTTTAGATTGAATTTGCCTATATAAAGCTCTAAGCAAAATTCGTAAGAGATATTAAGAAGTTCATGTCATTTTTTGCTCCGTATACTCGTTGTTGCTTACAGTATTTTATATACAATATTTTTGAGTTTTTGGGGAGATGACAAGGAACGACTTCAAGGGACATTATTGTCGGAAAATAGACAAAGTAGATTAATTAATGCAAGAAGAGATAAAAAACTCATACACATCAGGAATGAAGTAACAATATTTTCCTACGCAAAAACATTTGGGAGTTAATTTGTTGGCTTTTCTCCATCGTGTGATTGTTTTTGTTGAACAACCTAAAATATAGGCTAATTCATCAGTTGTCATCCAGCCACGCTTTAATGTTGCGGTGGTTAAATGAGAAATAATATATTGGGAGACAGTATTGTTTGGTAAATTAAAATTCTCTGGATTCATAGTTTGTTCCTTTTTAAAACGAAAAAAGGACCGCAAGATATTGTGATCCTTTGTGGGGTTAATGTTTGATTTGGGTATAAAAAAAGGCCGTGAAAATCACGACCTGTAACGTTTTAACAAACTATGCAAGAAATAGCTTGCCCCCACTATACATATAAAAGGTATAGAGAACATTGATTTACAATAATTCTTTTTTTGATGAATGTATTATTGGAAGAAATGTTATAGATAATAAAAAAAGGGCATTTTAGCCCTCTGATTATTTTCTATCACTCATATCTTTAGCATATATATTGAAAGCATACTATTTCTATGAGCATAGTATATATAAGTTTCATAATAACAATTTAAAGATAAAATCTAATCTTTGTTATTAGAACTTTCAGGAACAAAAAATGAAGTTAAATAAATATATTTTTTCATTAATTGAATACCTATGATTTGTATATAGCAAAAAACTAAATCAAAAGTCAAGCATAATTTTACATAGTGTCGTTAACGATTATAAGTTTAAAATGTTATCTTTTTGTATTTTAATGTTTTTTTTATTGGAATTTAAGCAAAAATTTTTTCTTTTCGCACGTAAAGGCCTGTTTTATTTTTAGTTATATTTTTTACCATATTAAGGTGCCGGCTATGGTGGGTATAAGGAGGGGATAGGGGAGGCTTGGCTCTGATGTGCCATATTCAGTATGCCATCTTCCCGCCCTCCATACCATCTGGGGTGGGTAATAAATACATCTATTTGTATTAATGCTTGTTATGATTTAACTTGAAACTTGAATTTATTTAAGCTAAAAATTACTATATTTTCCACTATAAGTATAGTAAAGGAGTTTTCTATGGGTGATAATATTAAAATAGATTCCGACAAAAATAAAATGAATAAGAAAAAGGCTGTGGCTTTATTATTGCAGAAAAAGTTTGATCTAAATGAGAAAGTTACATTTTCAAGCTCTAATAGAAGAAACGGAGTCTATTGGGCAAATCCTAATCCAAAATTTCTTCATCTTGATTGGAGTTTAATTTTAAATGATATAAAAAATAGAAAGTTATATTTACTTAATATTCCCAAAAATACGTTTAAATCAGAAAATATCTCTCTTAAATCGCCAGATTATGAACTTTTAGATATAAGGTTAGATCCACACACATTAATAAATACAGCTCCAGATAAAACTAATTTTGCTCCTCATAAAATTACAGAGATTAGCTATTAATTAAGTTAATGTATAGGAAGCTTAAAACTTTGTGCTATTAAGGTGCCAAAGTTACGCTTCCATAACATTATCAGTCCAAAGCTCACATTGAGTCATAACAGTTTGGACGGCATCTTCCATGCCTTCCGGCGGATATTTATGCTTTTTAAGGAGCTTTTTAATCATCATGCGCATTTTTGCTCGAGCATTTTCTCTTTTTTGCCAGTCGATAGTTTTATTTTTACGCAAAGCCTCAGTCAGTTCTTTGATAATGGCGACAAGTTCATCGTTTTCATAAAAATCTTTAACGGCTTGAGGCTTGGTCAGAGCATCATAAAAAGCTAATTCATCTGGGGTTAAGCCTAAATCATCACCTTCTTTTTGAGCAGAGGCAATTTGTTTAGCCAAGTTTAAGAGTTCTTCAATAACTTGTTCATTGGTGAGCATACCGTTCAGATAACGGTTCATTGCTTCTTGGATTATCTCGCTGAATTTTTCTGATTTAACAACGTTTGTACGGCGATAAACACTGATTTGCTCGGCTATTAATTTTTTGAGCAATTCAACCGCCAAGTTTTTCTCCTTCATTTTAGATATTTCTTCCAAAAACTTAGGATCAAACAAAGAAAATTCTTCTTTGATGTCAGAAAACAGATTGATAACACCGTCGCTTCTAATACTTTGTTTCAGAAGTTCATTTATTCTCTCGTTCATCTCCGGTAGAGAGATTTTCTTGCCGCTATTGCCTGAACAAGTTAAACGAACAACCAAAACACGCACAGCTTCCATAAAGGCGGCTTCAATACGCAATTTTTCTTCAATTAAAGATGAGCACAAAGAAAGAGCTTGTTTTAGGAGCAAAGCCTCTTTAACAAAATCTTCTTTTTGTTTTTCTTTTTCACGGGCAATAATAAAGTTTACGGCACCACTGATAAGTTTTGCTCGTTGTAAATTGCTTCCTTTTGCAAAGTCGGAATAATCAAATCCATGTAACAAACCGCGGCAAACTTCCAATTTTTCAATAAATTTCGGTTTAGCTACGGTTGAAATATCCGTATCACCATAATTTTTGCGGTCGCGGATAGTATAATCATTCATAGCTTGCTTCAAAGCGCTGGCAATTCCGACATAATCAACTACCAAACCACCTTCTTTGTCTTGGAAAACGCGGTTAACACGAGCGATTGCTTGCATCAGGTTGTGTCCGCTCATCGGCTTATAAACATACATTGTTGCAAGGGAAGGCACATCAAATCCGGTCAGCCACATATCAACAACAATGGCAATTTTGAGCGGATCAGAATTATCTTTGAACTTGCGAGCTAATTCTTCTTTATAGGCTTTATTCCCAACAATATTGTGCCAATCTTCGGGATCATTGTTATCAGAAGTCATAACCACGGCGACTTTTTCTTGCCAATCAGGATGAAGTTCTAAGATTTTGCGATATATTTTCATCGCAATCGGGCGAGAATAAGCCACAATCATAGCTTTTCCGGTTAAGAGGTTGGCACGGTTATTTTCATAATGGTCTAAAATATCGGTAACCAGAGAATTGATTGTGCTGTCATCGCCCAAAATAGTTTCCATTTGTCCGAGTTGCTTTTTGCTCTTTTCAATCACTTCAGGATCAGCATTATGAGCCATAAGGTCATATTCTGCATCAATCAAACGCAAAACTTCCGGTTTCAGATGAAGTTTAATCACACGGCTTTCATAATAAACCGGACGTGTTGCACCATCTTCCACTGCTTGTGTCATATCATAAACATCAATATAATTTCCGAAAACCTCACGTGTGCTGCGGTCTTTGGTGGAAATCGGCGTACCGGTAAAGCCGATATATGTGGCATTGGGTAAGGAATCACGAATAACACGTGCTGCTCCGATTTTAATTTTTCCGGTTTTTTCATCTATTTTTTCGGTCAGCCCATATTGTCCGCGGTGCGCTTCATCAGCCATCACGATAATATTACGTCTTTCAGATAAGGGTTCATCTGATTCCTCAAATTTCTGCATTGTTGTACAGAAAATTCCGTTGGCTTTAATGCCGCCTAAGAGTTTTTTTAGGTGAGCTCGACTTTCGGCTTGAACAGGCTCTTGACGTAAAAAGTCTTTACACTTGGCAAATTGGCTATAAAGCTGGTCGTCTAAGTCGTTGCGGTCAGTAATCACCACGATTGTTGGGCTGTTTAAGGCTTTTTGCAACAGATGAGCATAAAAGACCATAGATAAAGATTTTCCACTTCCTTGCGTATGCCAAAAAACACCGCCTTTACCGTCAGTTTCTGTGGCGTTTTTGGTTGAGGTAATGGCTTTTTTAACGGCAAAATATTGGTGATAAGCCGCCATAATTTTAACAAGCCCTCTATTTTCATTAGAAAAACAGATAAAGTTTTTCAAAATATCCAATAGACGCTCTTTGGCAAAGATTCCCATAAAGAAAGTATCGAATTGCGCATGTTGCGTATTTTCATAAGAACCATCAATAGTTTTCCATTCCATGTAGCGGTCTTCACCGGAAGTGAGAGTTCCTGCCTTTGACGTCAACAAGTCGCTCATTACACAAATGGCATTATAAATAAACATAGAAGGAATTTCATATTTATAGTTTTGAATTTGGCGATAAGCGGCAGAAACATCGGTTTCTTCACGAGATGGAGATTTGAGCTCCATCAAAACCAAGGGCAAACCATTGATGAACAGCAAAATATCAGGGCGTTTTTCACTATTTTCAACAAAAGTCCATTGATTTGCAATAATAAAAGAGTTGTTGGCTGGTTTATCATAATCGATAAGATAAACAATCGTATCTTTAGGTTCGCCTTTTTCTGTATAGCGGACGGTAATTCCATTTTGCAGATAATCCATAAAAATGGCATTTTTTTGTACCAGTTCTGCGTTTTCAAAATTTCGGAGCTTGAACAAAGCCTCATTAATAGCAGCTTGCGGAAGCTTTGGGTTGAGCCGAACCAATGCTTCTTCTAAAACATCATCATATAAAGGAGAGGTGAAGTCGCGATTTTCAATATCCGGCCCATAAACATGAACATACCCCATATTTTGAAACAGCTCAATAATCGAGGCTTCATAAGCATTTTCATTGACAGAATTTTCAAAATATGTGGTCATGATTAAATATCCTTTTTAATATATTGGTATTTCTGTGTCTGGTAATTTCTTTTCTTCGTCGTTTGCGTTCTTTTTCTTCCTGTATCCCTTTTGAACACTTATCTTTGTATTCTTGATATCTTTTTTTATCTAATGTTTCCATATCTTTTAAATATTTTATAAAAGTTTCTTTAATGTTTTTATCTTGCTTATTGCCAAGATGTTTTTTTAAAATTGTTTGCCGTTCTTTATCTAAGCTGAAAACAATATCTAATAATTGATTTACGAGTTCTTCCCATCCCCATTTAGGTATTTTTTTATTGCTTCTTCCTAAGTTAGTATGTATAGCTATAGATATATTTTTAACCTTTTCATATCCAGACACACCTTTTAAATATTGTTTTGCTACTTGTTTATTTGTAGATAAAAATTCTTTTACTGGTTTTCTTCCATTATAAACATCTTTATGCCAAATAAAATATTCTACAAATTCCTCAGAATACGGTAAGATTTTAAATTCATGGTTTAATCCCAAATGTAAGTATACTCTGAAATTATGATAATCCTTTAAATCAAAGTATAAAAACGCATCTTTTAAATATAAGACTTCTTTTGAAAGGTTTTTGATTGAAATGCCAACATGAGGTTTATCAATCCCATCTAAATTTGCTTCTCGTATTTCGGGAATATTTATTTTGAGTACAAATTTAGGAAATGTTCTAACATATTCTCTTAAAGGAAAAAAAAGAGCGACAATAACAGCGCAGAACGTAGCGATTACATTTGCTATTTCCCATCCACTCGTTTGAGCTATATTATCTAGTCTAGCAAGTAATTCAATGTATTCAGTTTGATCAATGGTCATTCTTTACTCCTCAGAAGATGATAGCATATTATTTGAGATTTTAACATCATCTACATTAATTTCGCCAGACATGAGCTTGGGGAGGAGAGCATCTCTCAACTCAGCTAATCTTAAATTTTCTTCTATATTATACGCTAATTTCTTATATAAATATTCTAAGATATTGGTTAATTTAGCCACATCCGTCATATTATTGGGAAACGCAAATGTATATTCAGGTAATGCTTTTTTACTAAGGTGTAATACGGTAAGTTCCATTTATATAGCCTAAACAATGCTGCTTAAATCTGTTATCTTTTAACAAGGTGGCCAGTAAAAATTTAGAAATACCTTTTTTAGGTATAACTTTTACAACATCCATCGAGATAATAACATTTGAGTACCCAGCAGTGCTCAACAACATTTCTGCATTTCCTATTACATCTGCATTTTGAGTTAAATCCGTATGAGCTACTAAGGTATCAAATAAAGAAATTTTTTGATTTTCCTTTAATTTTTCTGATGGAGAAATTTCTTTAAATCCATCAAGTTTAAATCCGCCTTGTCTATCAAAGTTTTTAATTGTTGCCATCACTGTAGATGAAGATTGTAATTCACTACTTTTGTAAGAATATCCTCCTATAAATTCAGCAATATCAGATAGGTTTATTTCCTTCCAATCATCGGGCATTTTACCGCCGAAAGGTTCAAAGTCGATAAACCAAGATTTGAATAAGGCTTGGGCTTGGGCTTCTAGGTTTTGATTAATTTTGTTGTTCAGCTCAATTTTATCATCCAAAGCTCCCAACAACCCCGCAATCTTCTTTTGTACCTCAAGCGGTGGGAGAGATATTAGCATTTTCTCCATATCTGATTTGGTTAAATGAGCCATAACACTACCATGTATTCCTTGTGTAAGTAATGATGTTGATTCTTTTAGCCAATAAAATAAATAAAGTTTATCAAGAATGGCCAAGTTAGGTTGCAGTTTCCATATGTGATAATGATAAATTACTTTGCCATTGTTCCAGATTTTGGGGCCAAAAGATGCAGACCAAGCATATAGCAAATCGCCGTTGTTACAATATTTACTTTCTTCTAACTCTAAATTTGAATAATACCACTTATCTCGAGAAAAAAAGTTTCCTACTCTTAATACTGGATATTTTCCAGTATTAAGTAATTCGCTTTGTTTATATGCACGACCATTTAAAACATCGCACACATCCCCCAACTTAACCTCTTGCCATTTCTTCTCTTGGTTTTTAGCCATTCTTCTTATCCTTATTCTTTTCTTTTTATATAAGTAGCATATCAAAACAAGCTTTGTTGATTATATCTCGAAATTAAAATTTTCGTTATATCGACCAATCTTTGTAAGAGTTTTTGTAATTCTTCTTTATGTCTTCTCTCGCTAGATACATCAAATGTTGCGGTAATATTTTTGGCGCTATTAGGCTGATGTATTGAAGTTATAGATTTTAACCAATAGTCATTACCATACACAGGTGATGATTGTCTAAATGGTGAATAATTTTTAGAAAATTCTAAAGAATAGTTTGTCGTAAAAGCAGCATCAACTAATTGCATTGTTGAAAAAACATATTTTTCATAAGCTTGACACAAATCTTTGCCTAAATAGTCATTAGCCAATAAACTAATACCTTTATTAATAACATCTAAAAGTTCGCCTAAGGCTTTTTGTTTATTATAATTAAGCATTTATTGTGCCTCCTTATTCTTTGCAGAAGCTGTTTTTTCAATTTCTCTATTTTGTTTTTCTTGTGTCTTTATGTATAATTCATCAAAATCTTTTTTGCTTTCAGCCTGATTTTCAACAACTTGAGGGTTTAATTCTGTTCCTCCGGGTAAAGTTTTAATTCTGGAAAGCAAATTACTAATATCTTTTTTAAATATCAAAGCACAGCAAATAGCAACAATAGGCCACGCCGCAAACTCTAAAATTCCAATTACGAAACTTTGCCAAGGATACATGTTTTTATCCTTTTTTTTCTATCGTGTGATTTTGCCCTTGTTTAGTCGAAGCCTTCTGTTTATGTAGAGCTTCTTCCTTCAATTTTAATATTGCTTCACGTCTTTCTTTTAAAAGGGCTGGTTGAACATAGAGCTCATCTAATAAATCCTTGATGGAAACTAAGCAAATTTCAATATCTTTAGAGGATATTTCATCCCAAGAATTTTCATGAACTTGGTCACTAGTGATACCTGTAATATCTTCTAAAGGTTCTATAAACACTGTTAAATCAGGACAATATTCCTTAAAAGCTTTTATGCAATCAGAATAGTGTTCATAACCTAAGTCCTTTAAACTAACATTTTCTTTTCCGGCTTTTTTATTTAGCTGGTCTGACAATAAGGTATATATCAATTTTCTTAAACAAGCAGAAGCACCTGTTTTTAGATTAGCTTTTTTGCACTCCTGAGCTTCATCAACGAGTTGTCTCATTTTTTTAGGAATTCTATCATCCATTGTAAAAAAAGAGCTTGGAATACTATGATAAATTTTACTATCTAAATCAACATCAAAAGGAGAAACTTCATTCTTTGAATTGTGAAAAGAAATGTCATATGAAGCATCTAGTACTCCCCACCCCAATTCTGTCATATAAATTCCAATTTTTCCAGTTTTCCACTCAGAAGTTAAAACATCATAAGGCGCGAAGTGAACTGAAATTTTTTTGCATCTATTGCATTTTACAAAAATAATTTTTCCCTTCTTTGTAGTTGATATATCATGCTCAAGAATTGCCAATATTGTATATGTTGCATTTCTCAAACCACAAAATGGACAATTAAAAGCCTTATCATCTATGAAGTATTTATTATTTAAATCAGAATTATTCATCCTACATCTCCCAGCCGATTGCTTTGAGTTTTTCTTTGATTTCATTTTGCAAGTGGTCGGACTGCTCAAACATATCTTTTAGCTCTGTTGTCAGGCGTTTCATCTTATCTTCAAAAGGTTCGCCATCGTCGGCTTGCTCCTCAATCCCCACATAGCGTCCGGGGGTTAAGATATAATCTTGTTTGGCAATATCTTCCGTGCTGGCTACGGCACAAAAGCCTTTAACATCTTCCAATTTTCCTTCTTGAAAAGCGGTAAAGGTATCGGCAATTTTTTTGATGTCTTCATCCGTGAAATCACGGTGTTTGCGGTCGGCCATATAGCCCATTTTGCGCGCATCAATAAACAAAGTTTTGCCTTTTTGTGCTTTATTGCGGCTGATAAACCATAAAGTAACCGGAATTGTAACGCTATAAAACAATTGCGGTGGCAAAGCGACAATACCTTCTACCAAATCTGCTTCAATAATGCGTTTTCTGATTTCTCCTTCGCCGCTGGTTTGAGTAGATAAAGCACCGTTTGCCAAAACCAAACCGATTTTTCCTTTAGGTGCAAGGTGATAAATCATATGTTGAATCCACGCATAGTTGGCATTTCCTGCCGGCGGAATACCATATTTCCATCGCACATCATCAAGCAATTTGTCTTGTCCCCAGTTGGAAAGGTTAAACGGCGGATTAGCCATAATAAAATCGGCTTTCAAAGTTGGGTGCAAGTCATTAAAAAATGTATCGGCTTGATAAGGACCAAAATCGGCATCAATCCCGCGTATAGCCATATTCATTTTAGCCATTTTCCAAGTATCGGCATTTGATTCTTGTCCATATACGGAAATATGATTGCGATTGCCACTGTGAGCTTGCAAAAATTTAACTGATTGAACAAACATTCCGCCCGAACCACAGCAAGGATCATAAACACGGCAGTTATCAAAAGGTTTTAAGACTTCAACAATCGTTTTAACAATACTTGACGGTGTGTAAAATTCACCACCCTTGGTTCCTTCATAAGCGGCAAACTGAGCAATGCAATATTCATAAGTGCGACCGAGCAAGTCTTTGTCTTCATCCGTGTCAGACATATCTATATTATTTGTGAACAAATCCACTACATTGCCCAAAACGCGTTTATCTAAATCTTGATTGGCATAATTCTTGGGTAAAACATTTTTCAAAACTTTATTTTCATCTTCAATGGCACGCATTGCTTCATCAATTACAATCCCGATTTCCGGTGTGTGTGCAGCTGCGGCAATCGTACCCCAACGAGCTTTTTCCGGTACAAAGAATATATTTTCTTCGGTGTAGGCATCTTTATCATCTTCAAAACCATCGCCTTCAGCTACCAGTTCTTGATAACGCTTTTCAAAAGCAAAAGAAATATAGCGCAAAAAAATCAGCCCGACGATTACTTTACGGTAATCTGCCGCCGGAATATGTCCCCAAAGCTCGCAGGCTGCATCCCAAATTTGCTTTTCAAAACCAATGTTTGCGTTATTTTTACCCGCCATTACAACCTCTGTATGAAATTTAGTTAAATTAAACTTATGAGATATATTATCAGGATATTTTCAACAATCAAGGAAGTTAATACCTTATTTGCAGATTTTATAAATCTCATGCTATTTAAACATTTTGCCCTAAGTGACATTATGTTAAAAAAGAGACAAGGACTTTGACATCCTTGCCTCTTTGTGTGTCTGTTCTATGCAGTTTTCGAACTCCAAAGGTATATTGTCGTGTTGTTTATTAAATTGGAGCGGTAAAAATTAGGCTTGTGCGTAAGTTTTTAACATATTGTCGCCAATGACATAAAGTTAAAATATATATTCAATCTTTCATTTGACTTTAGCCCTAGATGTTTTAATCTGGGCTAAGGTTTTTTAGGAGAATGATGATGCCTGAGATAAAATGTCCGAAGTGTGGAGAAGTTTTTACGGTTGATGAGTCCGGTTATGCAGCGATTATCGGCCAAGTTCGTAATGCCGAATTTCATAAGGAACTGCATGAACGTGAAGCTCAGCTTGCCAAAGAGAAGGAGAGTGAGCTTTCTCTTATCAAAACTCAGGCTAAAATGGAGCAAGAGCAATCTACGGCAGCCCTCAAACAAGAAATTGAACGTTTGAAAGCAGAAATTACAACGGTTGCTAAAGATAAAGATATTGAAAAAGAACGCTCCTTGAATAGTCTTAATCAGGAAATCGAACGCCTCAAGGCTCAAGTTCAATCTAATGAACAAGCCAAAACTTTGGCCGTTGCTTCGGCTGTAAGTGAGAAAAAAGATGAATTGGTTGAAAAAGACAAGAAAATTATGCAACTTGAAAGCCAACTCAAAGAAGCTGAAAAAGATAAGCAACTTCAAGAACAATCCCTAAAAGACAATTTTGCGGTTCAACTCAAGGCGAAAGATACGGAAATCGCTTTTTATAAAGATTTGAAAACTCGTCAATCAACCAAAATGGTGGGGGAAACTCTGGAACAACATTGTGAGATTGAGTTTAATCGTTTGCGAGCCACAGCTTTTCAAAATGCTTACTTTGAAAAAGATAATGATGCCAAAACCGGAAGTAAAGGCGATTATATCTTCAGAGAGAGTACGCCCGAGGGTATTGAATTTATATCCATTATGTTTGAGATGAAAAATGAGATGGATACCACGGCAACCAAACATAAAAATGAGGATTTCTTTAAGGAACTGGATAAAGACCGTAACGAGAAAAATTGCGAATATGCAGTTTTGGTATCTTTGCTTGAATCTGATAATGAACTCTATAATACCGGAATTGTTGATGTTTCGCATCGTTATCCCAAAATGTATGTTATTCGTCCGCAGTTCTTTATCTCAATGATTACATTGCTTAGAAATGCAGCTTTGAATTCGGTTCAATATCGTAAACAATTGGCGGAATATAAGAACCAAAATATAGATATTTCCAATTTTGAAGCGGAAATGAATGATTTTAAGGAGAAATTCGGACGCAATTATCAGTTGGCTAGTGATAAGTTCCGCAAAGCGATTGAAGAAATTGATAAGACAATCGACCATTTGCAAAAGACAAAAGATGCCTTGCTTTCTTCTGAGAATAACTTGCGTTTGGCGAATAATAAAGCTCAAGATTTGACGGTTAAACGTTTAACCCGCAATAACCCGACCATGGCTCAAAAATTTGCCGAATTGGAGCAGAAGTAGGGATATATTAGATATTTTTTATACTTCTATAAGTCTAAATAACAAAATGATTGAGGGGCTACAAAGTTAGGTAACAAACTATGTGGATCTATAGGTGTTTTATATTTATGAACTTCACTAATCTCTATAGCACAAGCTTCTTTTTTATTTTCAAAATAGTTAAAAAAGAAATCTTCTGAAATCCCAGAATACTTTTTTGTCTCTTTCCAAATTATTTTTGGGGTATTTTTATGAATAGTCTTGAACTTGAATTCACCAACAATCTTGCCAACGGGCATTGTCGAATAGATAACGATAGATTCAATAGCAATATTTTTGAATATATTTTTTCTATATTCAAAACGCTTTTCTCCTGAAAATATTTTTTCTACGAACTCAGGTTTAATTGACAATAAAACTTTCATTAGCCCTCGATAGCTTTATAATTTTATTCATGTGTTCAACGGATATCTTTTCAAATCCTCTAGGAGCTTTATCTACTATTTTTTCCTTTATAAGGGTAAAGAGGTTAATTTTTGGTGTAGGAAGATGATGAACGTATAAAAATTCTACAACAAAAGGTTTGTACCACTTGCCATTTTGTGATTTTTGATACCATAAATCTTCTAATTCTTTGTCTGAAAAAATACTTTTACGGCGGCATATATCTTTTAATTCTTCGAACGTATTAGGGTGATATATTTTATATACAATGCCAATTGTTGTAATTACACTGACATATAGTCCGCCGGTTCTATAGAAAAGAATATTATCACCACATTTTAAATTTCGAAAAAGTGATCTTGATATGTAAACTTTTGAAATTGCATTTCTAAACGGTTTATTTTCAGAAAAGTCTTCAGGACTTTCATTATTTAGAATTGAATCTGGTAGAAGAGAAGTATGATAGTCAGGCCGAATAGGGCACAAATATGTGTCGGAGTTTCTATTATAAAAAGGAAAGGATAATTTAGGGTTGTCTTGATTGAAATGAGGAATCATATTTTTTACATAAACACTTTCGCCAGTTGCTTTTGTTCCCCATTTTTCAAAACCAAAAGATTTTAGTTGAGCGACAAGAGATTGCTTCGGAATATCATTAGGGTTATTGTCGAATATTGTTAGATAAACTTCTTCGACATGAAATTTTATCGCATTTTCTAACGCAATTTTTAAAAATCTTTCGCCTAATTTAAAGCCATTCATGCTAACTTTAAATGTTCCTATTTTTAATCTTTGTTTAGGTAAAAAAGGAGGGGTGATATCTGAATAAACTTCATCAGGACCTTCTTTTTTTAAATACAAAAATGCTTGTAATTCATCTTGAAGGAAACATACGTAGGCATCCTCTTCCGATTTTTTATTGAGCCAATTGTCAAAACCTTTATAACTTTCTCTTAGACTATCAAAAAATTTACTTTTAAAATCTAGAGAACCAATTTTTTTCTTTCTAACTGATAATATGGAATAATCTATTAAATCAGGATTTTCTGATAACATATAGGCGGAAAAAGCTTCAATAGAGTAGACTTTATTACTGATACCTAGATAAGTTGCTTTTTTGTAAATTCCTTTATCTTGTGTTATAAGAAAATCAACACGACCAGATACAACTTCATTTAATATTTTTGTATCATTTTCAGAATTTTCATCTTTATCGAGTGATAGTATCTCTTCTATTTTCGGATTTAAAGGAGCTAATGAAGATAAACAATTATAGGAAGAGAGTTTAGATAATATAACATCTCTTAAGGTAGTATTTTCATATTTGGAAATTTCATCGATTGTAAGAGGATGAATAAATTTATCGTAATGTAATTTATCCAACCATTTGAATAAATCAGGAGTATTTTCATTTAAAATTCTATCTGTTTCTCTATAAATGATTACATTTGTATCTAAAAGCACTTTAACCATTATTAAACTCCGAATTAATTATTTGGCTCAGTAAAGATTCTTGATTATCTTCAATATGATATAATTTTATATTTAGTTTTAATGAAATTTCTTTGGCATATTGAATTTCTTCTTTTTGCATGTCTGAAATTAGAGATGTGCTCCAAGTACAATTATCTCTCTGTTTTAATCTTTCAAGTATTGAATTTGGAGAAGCTGTTTTAATAATCAAAGCTTTGGGGTTAATTTCAGAAAAAGTAGTTTCAGGTATGCGTTCTATTTGACCGTCTTTGTTTAAGAGAACAAAATGTCCATCGAGTATATAAAATCCGTCGTTTGTTATTATTTTTTTTAGATTGGAAATTAATAAATTTTGTGTGTCAGAAATGGAACTAACTTTCTTGTCGTTAGGATTTTCGCTAAAATCTTTCCACTTTAAAACCTCACTTGCAGTTAGGGGAGTTATGTTATTTTGAAAATTTGCGTGTTGTAATATAAAATTTTTTCCTGAGCCATGAATTCCGCCTAAAAATATTATATTTGTCATTTTAATCCTTTAGTTGTAAATGTTGTTTTTATACAATGTAATTTAAAATAGAAGTTAATTCAATTATAAATTTATACTTATTATTATCAATATTGCTGTTTATCAAAAAGGAGTGGTAAAATTCAATATGTATGTAATTTTTATGACAACCTCAAGTCATTGATGGCGATAAGTTGCAAAAACAATATCGAGTCTGGAGAGGTATAATATCTTTCAGGTGAGATACGAAATCGATTAAAATCCCGTAAGCTATTGAAATACAAAGATTGGTAATACAAAAGTTCGGATGTTGCTCAAAAAAAGCCTATTTTGACTTTTAAACATCCGAACCAGTATAAATGCTTGATATATAAAGAAAAAACCGTCATTTCTGACGGTTTGTATTCTGTGGCTGGGGTGGCTGGATGCGTCAATACCAACCCATAAAACCTAGTTTTGCGTAAAATCAATAGCTTACCAAAATATCGTCTGGGGTGTAAACCTCAAAGTTATTAGCAGTTTTCATTAGCACTGCTAATAAAATATATTAGCACAAATTCGCTGTCAATCAGGCATATCAAGGCTTGTGAGCAAATTTTCACTGCTAATAACTTTTAAGGGCGTGTAAAGTGTGTTTCTTAAACAAACGAAATAAATTATTTTAATGTTGATTTAATGTAAAAATAATGCTATTTTAATGTAAAAATAACATTAAAGGAATTGTCATGGCTTTTCGTCCGAAATATACAGTAACAGCTCAGATGCTTGCAAATCTTTCAAAAATAGAAGTTATAAAGCAGCAGTTTGAAAATCAACCCATATCACCACAACTTTTGTTATCATTGCGAGAAAGTGCAAAAGTGGCCACAATTCACTATTCAACGCAAATTGAAGGTAATCGTCTGAGCGGAAAAGAGGTTGCAGAAGCTCTAAATGGTCGAAAACTTCCTCAAAGAGAAAAAGACGAGCAGGAAGTTAAGGCTTACTATAAGGCTTGGAATGCAATGGAAGAAGCTGTTGTGGCTAATCATTCTTTTGATGAAGAGCTGATTGCACATATTCATAGTTTGGTTGAGGCTAGCCAAAGTATAATACCATACCGAGATAATCAAAATGCCATTTATGATAGCGAAACCGGAGCCAAAATTTATTTGCCGCCGGAAGCCAAAGATGTGCCGGAGATGATGCGAGATTTTTGCCAATGGGTGCAAAATGCAACTAATTTACCGGTTCCATTGGTGGCAGGAATAGTGCATTATCAGTTTGTAACCATACACCCTTATTATGACGGAAATGGCCGAACCGCACGATTATTGACAAGTTTTGTTATGCGTAAAGGCGGTTATGGTCTAAAGGGAATTTATTCTTTGGAAGAATATTATGCAAAAGATTTAATCCGTTATTATGATGCATTACAAACGCATCCGCATCATAATTATTATTACGGCAGGAATGAAGCAGACATAACTTCATGGTTGGAATATTTTGTGGCCGGTGTGGCAGATGCTTTTGATAAAGTTAATCAACATGCGGCAAATGAACAAACCAAAGGCTACACGACAGATAAAAGCCCGATATTGCGTGAATTAGATATTAAGCAACGCAAAGTTTTAGAGTTGTTTGCAGAGTATAAGGAAGTCAACAGCACGCAAATTGCGGAAATTTTAG
Organism: uncultured Alphaproteobacteria bacterium; assembly: GCA_944393225.1. Lineage (GTDB taxonomy): Bacteria > Pseudomonadota > Alphaproteobacteria > RF32 > CAG-239 > CAJLXD01. The sequence continues at coordinate 46,619 of CALXZK010000005.1, read as the reverse complement.
AGCTTTCAGCAGCATCGGCCCGATTTTTATTGCGCCAGTGGGTAGCGGAAGGTTTTTTGCAATATGCTAATGAGTCAAAAAAGGCTAGAACTTATCAATTAGCTGAAAAATATGAAATGATTTTTTAGTAAATATACTGTTCCCCGTCGTTTTCCTGCGTTTTGAGTGTAGGAATTGAGTTTTGACGATAAATTTATCATAAAACAACCGTATATGCATTGGCTGACAAGGAAAACGCGCAAAACAAAATATTTTTCGCACAGCTCCATAATTTTAATTGCAAATTAAGACCTTGGTTTATAATATAAACTCAGTTATGGGGAAATGCTCCATAATCAGTACCTTTAGTGGTACGGGGCTTTCATCGGCTCTATTGCGTTCGGTGTTAGGATATAACATCGTTATATTGTTGGCTACTCATCATAGCTGACGGTAAATATATCCCCGATACATAGAAATATGGTCGGGGAGCTTTTGGCGTATGTTCAGAAGTTTTTTGACTTTAAAGGCTAAGAGAATCATTTAACGCAATATGATTGATGAACTCTCCGACCACCTTAAATAGGTGGTTTTCTTTTAATTGCAATTAAAGAAGAAGGAAGTTTAATCATATGAAAAATAGACTTTTATTTTCAACAGCATTAGTCGTCGTCCTCAGTGCAACTAATGTTTATGCGGAAGATGAACATATCACAGAAGATATTTCTATTAATTCTGATACAACCATTACGGAAGAAAATGCAAAGAACTATGCAACAACCGGAAATATTAATGTTTCCGGAGGAACAATTACGGCAACCGGTGATAGTGGCTTAGCACAACTTAATGATGGTGCAACAAAAAACAAATTTGAAATAAGTGGCGGAACATTTGATTTTTCGGCTGGTGCAGGTATTTATGCCGAAGGAAATCAAGGCCAATATAATACAACAGCCGCAGATATAGATGTCACAGGTGGTAATTTTAACATAAAAGATGGTGGTGAAATTACACTTGTTGGTAAGGGAAATTTAAATATAGGCGGAAATGCAAATATCACGATGGATTATTCTTCGGAAGTTGCAGGAGATGATTTGCATAATGGTGGTATCCTGCATGAAGGTCAAAGCGGTGATATTAATATTTCCGGTGGTAAAATTAATTTAACCGGAGAAGTTGCTAAAATTGAACGTGGCGGTTATGATGGCGATTGGTATTATAATTCGGAAACCGGTGAAACCTTGGGTGAAAACGATGGTCAAGGTACAGCTCCGGAAGGTGCCGATAAGGATAATTACCATGTTTCAACCGGCAACATTAACATTACCGGCGGTGAAATCAACTTAAAAGACGGTGCCCGTATTTCTTTGACCAAAAAAAATACCGGTGATTTGAATATCTCCGGCGGCACTATTAACGGTACGGAAATCGGCAACTACGGTAAAGGTGATGTCAATATCAGCGGTGGTGAAGTTACGGCAACCGATATCGGAGCTGAACAAGGAAATATTACCATTTCTAACGGTTCGGTGAATGTTATTGAAGGTGGTGATGGCCTGTATGCACACGATAAGCTGAACGTCAAAGGTGGTACAGTTAATATGTCTGGTAATGGCAACCGCATTTGGGGCACCAATATTGCAATGTCGGGTGGTACATTAAATATCAAAGATTCAACCACTTTTGAAACTCAAAATCCCGTTGATATTTCCGGAGGTACGGTTAATATTGCTGAAAATTCAAGTCTGGGCTGGGCTAGTGTTGATGAAGACAGTGATATTGATTTAAGATCTGGTGCCATATTAAATTTGGCCGGAACATTAAATGCAAATATTGAAAGCCCAGGAACAATCAATATTCAAAACAGCAATTCTAAAATTGCAGGAAGTGTTGAAATCTCTAACGGTGGTGTGATGAATGTGGGCTTGAATAAGGCCACAATCGGTGGTGACATCACTTTTGATGCTGGTTCAACTTTGAATATGTCTGTTACTGATGAAGGAAACGGTTTACTGTCAGCTCGCAATATTCATGCGGATGAAGGCTCTAAACTGGCTTTGACAATTAGTAAAACTATGGAAATCGGGGATAGTGATAACATCACTTTGTTTGAAACAACCGGAAAGTTTGATAACAACTTCACTAATGAGATTTCTAACAATCGTTATAAAATTACCTCAATAGATGGTGGAACTTATAATATTAAATATGAAAACTCAGCTTCTGATGTAGTTAACGATGCAGGAGGTACATCAAGTAATGCTTCTACGGCTGAAGCATGGGACGGTATGAAAGACAATACGTCAGTCAGTGCTACGGCTCAATCTATTGCCTCAAAATTAAATAATTTGTCTCAAAATGACAAGAAAGCTTATGTTGATGCATTGACCGCGGTTGCGCCGGAAGTTGCACCGATGGTTCAAAAGACACAAACCGAAACAGCTAACCAAGTGTTTGGAGCTGTCAGTACACGTTTAACCGGTGGTTCCGTTTCAACCGGTGGTGAAGGTATGTCTTCCGGTGATAATATTTTTGAACGTGCAGCTATGTGGGTTCAAGGCTTGTTTAATAAATCTAAACTTGATGACACATCAAAATCTTATGGTTTTGATGCTGATAGTTCAGGTGTTGCAATGGGTGCTGAAAAATATGTTACCGAAGACACCAAAATCGGTTTGGGTTATGCTTATACCAATACCGACATTGACGGCTTTATGAGAAGTACCGATGTTGACACTCATACAGCTTTTGTTTATGGCGAATATAAACCCAGCAACTGGTATGTGAACGGTATCGCATCTTATGGTTGGTCTGATTATTCCGAAGACAAAACCATTTCAGGAATTGGTGTTAAAGCTGATTATGATGTTGAAACCTTTGGTTTGCAAGCCATGACAGGTTATGATATGCAAGTTAAAGGCTTTGGTTTAACTCCTGAGGTTGGTTTACGTTATGTTCACATCAGCCAAGACGGCTATACAGATTCAGCCGACCAAAAAGTCTCCGGTAATGATTCCGATATCCTAACAGGTGTTATCGGGGCTAAAGTCAGCAAGACTTGGACACTTGAAAACGGTATGAACATTAAGCCGGAAGCCAGAATTGCAGCCACTTATGACTTGATGAACGATGACGTTAATTCAGTTGTAACTTTGGCTAACGGTTCGGCTTATATGGTTGAAGGTGATGCATTAGACCGTTTCGGTATGGAATTTGGCGCTGGGGTAACCGCAGAAGTCAACGATAATGTTGAATTTGCATTAGGTTATGAAGGTAAATTCCGTGAAGATTACCAAGACCACACCGGTTTGGTTAACTTAAAATATAAATTTTAAGGCTTAATCTGCAGCATGAAATACCTTGTAACTGTTTGGTTGCAAGGTATTTTCTTTTTTTTTAACAATCTTGTGCAAATAATGAACTATGAGAAATGGCTTTTATAAAATTTTAGTTGCGATTTTTTTATTGAGCGGATGCCAAAGTGTTTCCGTTCCTCCGTCATATGAATATAAAGAAATTGCAACGAGAGATTTCACAATTGCAAGTTGGCAAAAAATCACGGAGCCTAATGGGGTATATAAAATATACATAGAAGGGGACGGTTATGCATTTAATGCACACGGACGCCCCACACAAGACCCGACACCCAAAGGAGTGTTGGTTCGTGAGTTGGCTTTTGGAGACAATAGCCCGAATGTTATTTATCTTGCAAGACCTTGTCAGTATGTCAAAAGCCCGATTTGTTCTCAAAGACATTGGACAACGGCTCGATTTGCGCATGAGGTCGTTAATGCAGAATATGAGGCTATCAAACAAATTGCGGGGGTGCATTCGGTGATTTTAATCGGGTTTTCAGGTGGTGCGCAAATCGCAGGCTTAGTGGCTTCGGCTAAAAATGGTTTGAATATCAAAAAAATCATCACCATTGCAGGAAATCTCGACCATTTAGCGTGGACACAATATCATAACTTACCCCCACTTAATGAATCAATGAACTTGGCTGATTATCGTCATCAATTTGCAGAGCTTCCGCAAATCCACTATGTCGGAACAAAAGACATAGTAATCCCTCCGGTGCTGGTGGAACAGTTTGTCGGAAATGAAGATTTGATAATTAAGGTTAAAAACGCAAGCCACAATTCCGGTTGGGAAGAGATTTATCCAAAAGTATGGTTTGAAAAATAATGCATTTTCCCCGCGTTTTTCTGACCAATCAATGCACAAATCGCAATTTATATACAACGCGTCGCAAAATTAATGCGATGACTTCAGGAATGAAGGAAAATATGGAAAAAAGTATCTGGATAGTTTTTAGTTAGTGCGCATAATCTTTTCTTGTTAGAACTTTTGTCTTAAAAGTTATCCTTTCTAATGTTCCGCAGCGATGTAGTGGTGGTGGCCGGATTTAGATTGTGTGCATTTACCCCCATATGGTTGAAGGCTTCTATGCCCACAATATTGACAAATGTATCCCTTCTTTTTTGTGATGTATTTTGTAAGACGCTCCAATATTTTTCGAATTGTCGTTAATTCATTCATTTTTTTACTCCTAAAATAAACTTGGTTTATATGTCAAAATTATTATTTAATTTATTGATTTTCCTTGATTTTTGTTGATTTTAAACTTGCAATTTATGTTAGAATATGTTATAATATATTATATTTGAAGTTGAGTCGATTCGTTTTGACTTCAAATATAAATCACCAAAATTTAGGCCTCTATAGTTCGCTTTTTCATCAGAGCGGATAAGGTTTTGTTTTGGTGTGAAAGGAGGACGATATGTCACCAATAACCTACAAATTCAGAAATAAGTTTGTTATCGGGCATATCGTCCACCTAAATTGTAACGTTTTGAGCTTCAACCTTGTGTTGAGGCTCTTTTTTTATTTTAAAGGAGTAAAACAATGACAAAAATCAAACATCCGGAAATTACCGTTCAGCTTTCGGGACAAGACGGTAATGCATTTATGATTTTAGGCTTATGTAAGAGAGCTATGCAACGAGCACACCTCCCACAAGAAGAAATCGACCAATTTATGAAAGAAGCTATGTCCGGTGACTACAATAATTTATTAGCCACAACGATGGCTTGGTTTGATGTTGAGTAAAAAGGAGGTGCGATATGGAAAATAAAATTGATTTGAAAAAAAATGCAGAACAAAACGACAAGTTCCGTAAGACTTTTGAAGGTGGCAAGGTGCTGTTGACTTGCGGTGTATCAGCTTTACCACTGATGCAACAACAAGAGATTATGCAAAAAGTCAGAACCTTCAATAATTTTACGGAAGATAACGATCCGTATGGTGAACACGACTTTGGCTGTTTTGAATATCGTGGACAACAAATCTTCTGGAAAATTGATATGTATGACTTGAATTATGAGTTTTATTCTCCACAGCCTGACGATGAGACACAAACCAACCGTGTCTTAACCATTATGTTTGCGGATGAATACTGATGAAAGCTTTTAACCAAGGATATTTTTCAAGGTATTGTTCGGTTTACTCAACACTCAACGCGCTACAGGCTCTTGGCTTAAAGCTCAAATATAACGAATGGCAGGAGCTTTATGACCATCTGATATTTGGGATTAGTTGTTTAGATGTTTTGTTTGATTTAAATGCTAATGGAGCAGACTACCGACTTTTAGAAGTTGTTTTCAAATATGCAAATGAGTGGCTGACAACTAACTGCAATAAAAAGTTTGTGTATTATCGTCCATTTTGGAATAAGCGTCTTACTTTAACCGAATTTATCGATTATGTAAAACAACAATCCGCAGAGGGTAGGGTTACTCACATTCGTATTAGAAGCGAGAAAATCGACCACTACACCGTTATAAGAAGGATAACCAAAAGCCAAATACAATTTTATGATAGCTCCGACTTAGAAGATATCCTTCTCAAGAGCATAGATACCGCTGATTTCAAGAAGTATCAAATATGTCTTCGTCAGGTATATTTCCTCTCTCTGGAGGCTGTGTAAACAAAGTATACCCTATATTCACAGGCGAAAAACTGTGAAAACAAAATCAAAAACCGCATTTATTGCACACCTGCGCAATGGGGTTATAAATGTCAATTTCACATAAAGGAGTAAAAAATATGATTTTCAATTATAAACGCGTTTCCACCATCGACCAAAATACAGAACGACAGCTTTTAGATATTTCTTGCGACCGAGAGTATGTTGAAAAAATCAGTGGTAAAGATACCAACCGTCCTGAACTTCAAGCCATGTTGCTGAATCTTCGTGCTGGAGATGTGGTTAACTGTCACTCAATGGACAGACTTGCCCGCAATACAAAAGATTTGTTAAATCTGGTTGAAGAAATAACCCACAAAGGAGCTAAGATTATTTTTCATAAAGAAAACTTGACTTTTGCTCCCGACAAACAAGACCCATACCAAAAAATGATGATGACGATGTTAGGGGCTGTTGCAGAGCTTGAGCGCAACCTTATATTAGAAAGGCAGAGAGAAGGCATAAATCTCGGTAGGCTTAAAGGTAAATATAAAGGAGGCCAACCGAAGCTTAGTGCAGAGCAAGTTGCAGAGATAAAGGAGCTTATTAATCAACGCGTCCCGATTACAGCAATAGCTCAAAAATATGGCGTATCTAGGCGTACCATATATAATTACCTATAAAAAAAGGCGGCTAGTCCGAAAACCAACCGCCTTGATTTTTATTTCGATAATAATTTTTTGAGCTTGTCTTTGTCTAAGACAATTGCTCTTTTACGCACATTGTGTCCTAAACTGCATAAACCATAGCCATCATCGTTTTTTTCAATGAGGTCTTCAAGGAACTCTTCTACTAATTCCTTTTGCTTGGTGGAGGTAAAGCATGATACGAAAGTTTTTGAAGGGATAATCCAATCAAAGTATTTACCATTTTGTTTGCCAAAGAAATTAGGCTTTCCCCAAGCTCTAAGAATGTCTTCTTGTGAAGAAAAGGTCGCTAGGTTATGATAATGTTCGTTTTTGACGTTTAACATTTTTTCAAGTCGATTTAACCCATCTTGCAGAATGTCTTGGTCATCTTTAATGCAATTTAAAGAGGTATAGTACATCTCTTTTACGGCCTTAAAAATGCACTTTTTACTCCAAGGAATGAGCTGCCATTCCATAGCTTGCATTAAACTGGCATAAATGATGGCAAAGCGAGATAAAAAACGTTCCGTATATCCAACGTGTTTACCATCAGAGCACTCACTTTCAAAGAATTTAATGTGTTGCTTAAAGTTTTCTCTGAATTGCACTTGCTGGTCTGAATTTAGTTCACTAGCCATTTTCTTTAGGAAATTATAGCCTAACCACCCATAATTTTTTTTAACCAAATTCAAAATATCAAAGACTAACTCTTTTGATGAAGTGTAGCCTTCTGGTAACTTTCGAAATACCCCATATTCTTCTGATACTACAGCAGGGACATCGATGAAACGAAGCTTCTCGCCATCGTCTTTTTCGTGGTTAACGCTGAGAGCATTTTCTATGATGCCAAATTCTCCCGTGCTTATGAAGACTAATTTCCAAGCTCCTACACTTGTTCCTGTACCAACACTGTATGCTAAGCTCCTTTTTTTAGTCTGGCCACTACAAATAAAATAGCTCAAATCACTAATGATTGAAGCAATTTTAGTCTTGTCTTTAGAGATTAACTTTGCTTCATCAAAAACAACGCAACGACCATTGTGATTGTAACAAGCCTCTTCAACACCAGCTTCTGTGGTTTTCCAAGTGATAAATTTCCCAGGGTTATATAATACTGCAGCAGCAACTTTAGATAAAGTCGATTTTCCGGTACTAGATTTTCCGTAAAAATGCAAACCAAAAGTCTCAAAGTCAAACGGAGCAATGCAAAAAGCAGCTAAGGCAGCCCCAACAGCTAATATGGTTGCAGGACTGTATTGACATAATTCGAGTGCTTTTTGGTAATTTTCAAGGTTGCCTACTTGGTTTATATATTTTGTGTCGATATTGTTACCGACAAATTTGACGCGAAAATATTTAAAGCCAAAACTTTTTTGAGGCATAATGTAGCAATATTTTCCTTCATCAGATTGATACCAACCAGTTTGAGGTGATAACAGAATAACCGATGAAGGAGTATAATCGCTCAAAAATTCGCAAATCTCATCAGTCATTTCTTTGTTTTTCCAATCAAAAGGAAAGCCTTTATCTAGCAAGATTTGACTTAAGAGTTTTTTAGTACGTACTTTTGACAAAGGAACAGCTACATTGACAGTACTTCCTCGGATATTTTCATATTCGTAAATCATTAATATGTCATTATTTTCAATATTTTCTCCGCAGGAAATGCAGAGGTTATTACAAATCGGTTGACCTAAGTAAGTCAATGATTTCTTTTTTAATTTTAAATTTGCCATATTTTTTCTCCATATGGTATGAGTACGGTGAACGGTTGATAATTGAGTAAAGTCGAGCATAATGAGTAAATTCTTCTTTACTCACTTTATTACTTTCGTTCACCGTACAGGTTAATCAAACAGCAACTAGGTGCTGTGTTATACTCAATTTTCAAACAACTAATAAAAGTTTGAATGAAATAGGTGTTTAGACCTATTTATTGAGTGATTTTAAATTCAAAGTCATTGACAGACTTTTCCTTAGATGATGAACGATATTTTCGACCACCATATAAGAACAGCATGTCTTGGACTTTGTTATGCATAAGCTTTTTAGCCAATTTACATATTTCAATACTGTTCAGCTTATACTCCTTTCCATCATAGAACGGATTCCTTCCTTTCCGTTTCGTGTTAAGAAATCGAACACGCTTTGAAAAATAAGGAGAAAACATATAAGAAACCGCTCGTTTATAGCTATTAACTTTAACCACGCGAACAGGCCGTTTTATTATATCCGTTTGATGGTAATAATGTTTCAGTCTTTCACGTACATATTGGGCGTCTAACTTTGTTATAAAAATAAGATGCCAATGTGGGTGAAAGAACGGCTTCCAACTGTTTTTAGCGTCAGTATTTAAGGATATATCAAAACCACCAATAACAATGACTTCGTTTCCAAACAGACGCTTAAGCCTCTGGTAAAGGGTGTTTTTTAGTTTAGCAATATCAATAACCTTGGTAGAGCTTGCATCGAGAGGCTCCAATAAAGTTACGGCATAAATACAGCTTTCACTTTTTTGTCGTGCAAGAAATTCGCAAATTTTTGACACGTATTGAAGCCTGAATTCTCGTTTGCAATGACTACATAGGATATGTTGACACCTACTGAACGGTTCACACCCTTTTATGCATTGACCTACAACCTTTGATAACTTGTGCTCTTTTTCAAGGGCTCGAATTATTTTTTGGTTGCGTTCAGAGCATTCTGCATCGGTTTCAAATTTTTTGAGCTTTAAGAGGTCGTATCGCATTTTATAGCGATATGAATTCATATGCTTACTTTCATCTCCCGCTAATCTAATCAAAAAAATTTGACAATCAGACGCAGCGGAAGATGTTATCGACTAATGTCAAATTATTGACAAGCGATCAAAGATAAAGGTGGAAGTAAAGATGGTGATTTAAAATAAAAAAAACTTGGATAAATCCAAGTTGTCTAAATTTACTGTAAATAAATTGCTATTCTACTTACCAGCAAACCTTTGATAACTTGTATCAAAAGTGTCTTTTGGTAAGATGTTTTCCCTAAGCAAAAACTATTAAAGACTAACGACATTTTCGCCACTATATTACTATACGGTACTAACAAATAACAACTTATTCACGATGATGTATAACGATACTCTCCTTGTAAAGAGTAACTTGCTTATAAAACATTAAACGTTACGAGTCAAGTCCTTTTGAAGAAAAATGGTGTTTTTATTTTTTTTACATAAAATCAATTGGTTAAATGTATAAATGGCTCAAATTTAACCCTTCAAATACTAATTGCTCGTTTAACGTGTCCGCTAAGACTTTGATACTGATTGTTCCATAGTGTTCGGAGAGGGAATTAGAACCCTCCCAGCCACAAAGTCTTTGTACGCGGTCAATCGGACAGTTGTTATTGCGTAGAACCGTTCGAACAGTATGGCGGAACGAGTGAAAAACAAGTCCTTTGTCCTTCAAACCGAGAGAATCAAGGAGCTTCCCAAACCATTTAGACGGTTGAGCAGACAACTCTCCGCGTGTGTTTGGCTCTAAATCCATAAAAATGCGTTTGTTTTTAGTAGGACTTTGTTTTTTCATGAAATTTACAAATTCCAAAAATCCTAATTTGATAAGCTCTTGATGAATCGGAATCTTACGTATACCAGCCTTAGTCTTGACGTGCTTGCCGTCATTTTCATTTATGCTGATAAATTTAATACCGTCTTCTTCTTGAATATCATCAAATTGGAGCTGACAAATTTCATTAAGTCTGGCACCTGTATATAAGCCCAGTAGCCCAATCCAAAAGAAAGAACGTCGTTGTCGGTTATTATCCCAATGTTTGGAATAAAAGTCACTGTGGAATATTTTTTGTAATTGCTGCACGGTGAACGGCTGGTATTTTGTAATCTCTTTTGTTTTTTCGGGAGACGGTATATCTATTTCATCCATAACATTTTCTCTGATATATTTACGCTTTAAAGCCCATGTAAAGATGGATTTTAAAGATTGAACGTAATCAGCGCGAGTTTTGTCTGAAATGCATTTTTCAGGGTGTTTTTTGTTTTCATTAATAATTTTATCAAGATGAGCAATCTGTTCTGATTTCAGTCTTAATGGTAAAAATTGCAAAGTTAAGACTAATTCTTGTAGATCTTCAGGTTCTATATCGCGAATCTTTTTATTGTTTAACAATTCGCTTATTACTCGCATTCTTTGATTGATTTTATTTTTTTGGGCTTGAGATACATTATTTCTGGAGAGTTCATTATTATAAGTTTCTGCAAGCTCGCTTAAAGTTAAATTTGGCTTTTTATAAGTAATCGGGTCAAGGTTTGTTTTTTGTAGTTGTTCAATCAATGGAGGAGAGGATATGAGCTTTATTGGATAATTTCTAATTTCGGCTCCTTTTATGTATTCGATGATAAATTCTAAGTATTGAATAAAAGCAAGCAGAAATGCGCGAAGCATATTTTCTTTACATGATTCAGTCGGCTTTTGCATTTTTTTATAGTATAGGTATCTTTCAAGGGAGCTTTCAATTGCAGCGAAGTGCCCTAAATGGTATTCCTCAATATATTCTTTGAGGAGTAGATTATAATAATTGAGAGTATCAACACTTTTTATAACCTTTCCTTTATCTTCAGATATTTGTTCTATACAAAAATCGAGTGCAATATCTTCAATAGCTCCATCACTATATTCGTAAGGCTCTTGAATTCTTTTTACACTGGAAAAAATACGGTCAAATTCGATATCAAAATCTTTATCATATTCATCACCGAAGCCTTTTATGTGTTTCATTTGCATTTCCCTTACAAACATTGCATTTATTCTAGCTATTGTAGACAAGCTTCTGATATTTGCAACTTTTTTATCTCTTGTATGTAAAGATTTCCAAATCTGTTTTCTTTTAAAAATGGGAATCAGTGGGCGGGGGATATTTACCACAACGTAGAATGAATAACCTCGGTCGAATATTGTCATTTTTACCTCATAAGTTAGCCTAATGACAGTGAGGTTATTAGCAGAAGTTATTAGCAGTTTTGATTTTTTTTAGATTTAAAAAACAAAAAACCTTGTGAAAACAAGGCTTTAGTTCAAAATTGGCTGGGGTGGCTGGATTCGAACCAACGAATGACGATACCAAAAACCGTTGCCTTACCACTTGGCGACACCCCAATCTCGATAACGAAGCTATATATATTCTAGTTTTTTTTATTTGGCAAGTTCTTTTTTATATTTTTTTCAAAAAAAATATCGCATGTTATTTTTTTATGATTTTTTCTAGACAAAAATAAAATATCATTGTATGAAAAGCTGATATCTGAAAAACTTTTCTTAGGAAAATCGCTATGGAATATTCAAAAAAAATTGTTTCGGATATCAATCAATTTATGCAAGAGTCCGATCTCAGTGAAGTATATATGTTTGGCGGTGCCGTTTTGGACGTCTTGACACAAGAAAATCCGAAAATTAACGATTATGATTTATGTGTAAAAAATCAAGATGAATTTTACGCAACTTTGCAAACATTGGAGCAAAAAGGCGTTGAAATTTCTGAAGTGATGCGTACTCATAATATCTACACGGTTATCCACCATCCCAAACTTGGACAAATTGATTTTTCTTGTATGGATCCGGAAGATAACGGAATTTTCAATATTGAAAAAATTTATGCTCAGTTCAAACGCAAAAACGGACAAGTTGAAGCAAAAATTATTGATAAGTATGGTGCGATTGATGGTATTAAGCGCGGTGAGATTAGAATCTCTTGTAATCAGGAAAAAGAAGGTGCTTATAATCTTTTACGCCGCTTCTTGGCTAATGTTGGTAAATATGGTTTGGATATTAGTAAAAACGGACGTAATCAACATACAATTGCGCAAATTAACAAGTTATTCGCTGCCGGATACCATTACATTCCGCAAGATAAAGTGCGCTGTTTGTCTCGCGTTACAGCAAGCTTAAAGCGTTCTTCCGACAGAAAGACTTTTGTGCAAAATATTGGGGAGCAAAAGATGTTTCAACATGCGTTTCCTGATTTGCATAAATTATTTAACAATCCCTTATTTCAGAATTGTGAAAAGTTGAAGACAGCATCTTCTCAGAAAGAATTGTTAGAGTTGATGCTTGCTAATGTAGATTTTAAGGACAGAGATGCTATGGTTGATTGTCTGATGCTTTTGTCTCGTCGTGAAAAAGCCAGACAAGATAAAGGTGTTAGAGAGTTTGTTGAAAACATTTCTTCTGAAAAAACGTCTTCTCAAAGATTGACGAAATCTGTTCTTAACCCTGTATTTCAATATATTTTGGCGAATAAAGGAAAGGCAAAATAAAAAATGAAAGTGATTGTTCTTGGTTCCGGTTCGGCTTATGGTTGTCCGATGATTTTTAATAGTTGGCGTAAACTTACTCCCAATCATCCCAAAAATATTCGTAATCGCGCTGCTATATATATGGAAATAGAGGGAAAAAAGTTTGCTGTTGATTGCGGACCGGAATTTCGGTTGCAAATTAATGAGAATGACATCACCGATTTAGATGCCGTATTTATCACACATTCTCACTATGATCATATTGCCAGTGTACCGGAGCTTTCTCGTGCTTGTTCAGTCCTCAATCACCCCATTGAAGTTTGGTCAAGTGCTGAAACACAAAAAGATTTGAAACAAGAATATCCGTTTTTATTTAACGGAGAAGAGCAAGAGGGCGCTGGTTTACATTGGCGCGTTTGTCCGAATGTCGGCGAATTTGAAGCCTGTGGTGTGAAGTTTCAAACTTTTCAAGTGCCGCATCATCGTTGGCATTGTTCTGCTTTTCGTCATAAAGATTTTGCGTATGTGACCGATTGGGAAGAAATTCCTGAGGAAGGATTATCCGTTTTACAAGGTGTGAAAACTTTGTTGATTGAATGCAACAATGGTCTTTATCCGGAAAAGAACGGGCATAGTGATTTGGAAAATGTGAAAAAAATTGTAGAGCTCATTAAGCCTGAGCGTGTGATTTTGACGCATCTTTCCGCGCGTGTGGATTATGAAGAAACCCATGCGGCATTGCCCGAAGATTTTGAACTCGCTTATGATGGTATGAGTTTTGAAGTCTAAAAAAAGCCCTGAATTTCAGGGCTTTTTTATTATTCTGCGAGAAGCTTTTTCTTTTCTTCTTTAGCTTTCAAAATATCCAAGTCTCGTTCTTTGGCAAGCTTGTCCAAAATGGTTTTGACAACCTTATCAATTTGTTTGTCTTCACGATAATCTGCCGGCAGAGCAAAATTAACGCGACCGTCACGCAAGAGTTTCAAAGCAGTGGCTTTATTGCTGCCGTTGGGGTTATATACGGCTATTGCATTACCTTTGCGCTCTTTGGTGAGTTTCATGGACGGAATATCGGTGCTTCCGTCGCCAAAATATATCATTCTCGTGAACGGAATGCGGCGTTTGTCATCGGGCATAAACTCATTAACGGCGCGGTCTTCCAATTTGCCTAAACCTTTGTTGATTTTGGATAAGTATTGTGTCTTTGTTGAGTAGTTGATTACGCGGGCAGGCCAAACCGGTTTGCCTTCTTCATTAAAAGCAAAACTGCAGCCGAAAATGTCCTTAAAATATTTTTTGATTTTGCAACCATATAAAATTTCTTCATAGCCGGCGGAGATGATATAATGCTCAATATCCAAGTCAAGTTTTTTGCCATATTCATTAATGCGGTCAAACCAACCTTCCACACCCGGAAAATATTTGATTTTTCTGCCGGCTTCTGCCATGTTTTCACGTGTAAGTTTTATATTGAGTTCTTCGGCTTTTTTTACAAAGTAGTACATTGAGCCGGTAACTTGGTCGGCAAAGTGATCGCGTCCCCATTTGTTGGCTTCATACCAGAAGTCATCCGGTTCCATGCCAAATTCGGGAATCAGGGCATAATTTTGCATATCGGTGGTGCTTAATGTGCCATCAAAGTCATAAATCAATGCAACTTTTGTTCTTTTTGCCATTTTTTTGTAATCTCCTACTTGCTTTTTGCGAATATTCATTATAAAAATAACAAGTTAATTTTTTGATAAAAACTTTTTTAATGTAAAGGATTAAGAAAATGCCAGCAACAACTATGGACCAGTTGGTCTCTTTGTGCAAACGTCGTGGTTTCATCTTTCAGAATGCCGATATTTACGGTGGTATGCAAGGTTTGTACGATTATGGTCCGTTGGGCGTTGAACTCAAAATCAATGTGAAAGCCGCTTGGTGGCGTGCAATGGTTTATGAGCGCGACGATATTGAAGGTTTGGATGCTGCCATTTTAACCAACCGCAAGGTTTTGCATTATTCCGGTCATGAAGATACTTTCTCTGACCCGATGACAGACTGCCGCAAATGTAAAGGTCGTTTTCGTGCCGACCATATTAAAGACGGTAAATGCCCGAACTGCGGTTCAACCGATTTGACCGAACCTCGTCCTTTTAACCTGATGTTTAAAACAACAGTCGGACCGGTTGAAAATGCTGATAATATTGCTTATTTGCGTCCGGAAACTGCGCAAGCCATTTTTACGCAATTCCGCAACGTGGTTGACTCAACTTCTCGCAAATTGCCGTTCGGTATTGCACAAATCGGTAAATCTTTCCGTAATGAAATTACCCCGAGAAACTTTATTTTCCGCGTGCGTGAATTTGAACAAGCTGAGCTTGAATATTTTGTAATGCCGGGTGAAGATGAAAAATGGCATGAGATGTGGAAAGAAGCCCGCATTCAATGGTGGGAAGAGCAAGGTTTGCCGCGTGAACATATGAACATCTATACCACTCCGAAAGATGATTTGGCTCACTATGCCAAAGCTTGCTATGATATTGAATATCAGTTCCCGCATGGTATGGAAGAGTTGGAAGGTATTGCCAACCGTACCGATTATGACTTGGGTAACCACACTAAAGGTCAAGATGAATTGAACTTGACAGCTCATTGCCATAAAAACGCTGATTCAACACAAAAACTCTGCATTTTGGATGACAACAACAAACCGGTTGTTCCGTTCGTAATTGAGCCTTCCATGGGTGTTGACCGTGCGGTTTTGGCTTTGTTGACCGAAGCTTATACCGAAGAAGATTTGGGCAACGGTAACAGCCGTATTGTTTTGAAGCTCAAAAAACACCTCGCTCCGATTAAAGTTGCGGTTATTCCGTTGAAGAAAAACAATGAGCAAATTATGGCAAAATGCCATGAGATTAAAAAGAATTTGCTTAAACTCGGTATCGGTCGTGTGGCTTTGGAAAATACCGGAAACATCGGTAAAGCTTATCGTCGTCATGATGAGGTTGGTACGCCGCTCTGCATTACGGTTGACTTTGAAACCATCGAACAACAACCCGAATCGGTTACCATTCGTGATAGAGATACGATGGAACAACATCGTGTAAATATTGCCGATTTGCCGGCTTATCTCCGCGAATATTTCAATAACTAAGTTTGTTAAGAAAAAATCCCTTGCTCTTCTCGGGTGAGGGATTTTTTTGATTCTGAGGCTGCCCATGGGAAATATTCAACAAGGTTTGGAAAATTTAAAGCGACACATTAAAATTGCGCCTGAAGCCCCCGGTGTGTACCGCATGCTCGGCGAAAATGATGAGGTGCTTTATGTGGGCAAAGCCAAAAACATCAAAAAAAGAATCGTAGCTTATTCTCACTTTGACAAACTGCCTATTCGTTTGCAGCGCATGGTTTCGCAAATCAAACGGATGGAATTTATCATCGTGGAAAATGAGGCTAAAGCTTTGCTCATGGAAAATGAGCTGATTAAAGAGCTGGAGCCGAAATATAACATCTTGCTCAAAGATGATAAAACTTTTCCGCACCTTGTGATTGACGTGACCTCAAAGTTTCCGAGCTTGCGCAAATATCGCGGCAAACGTCAAGACAAAAACAAATATTTCGGTCCTTTTGCCAGTGTGACTGCCGTTAACAGCGTGTTGGACATTGTGCAAAAAGCTTTCCTTCTGCGCTCTTGTCGCGACGGGGTATTTAACAATCGGCAGCGTCCTTGTTTGATGTATCAAATCAAGCGTTGTTCAGCACCTTGCGTGGGTAGAATTTCGGAAGAAGATTATAAACAATTGGTGCAAGAAGCCATAGATTTTCTGGAAGGCAAAAATACCAAACTGCAAGAAGAACTCTCTCAACAGATGAACGAGGCGAGTGAGCGTTTGGATTATGAAACTGCGTTGGTGTTGCGTGACCGTATTAAAGCTCTGGCTTCGGTTCAGCGTGGCAACAATGTGGAATATGCCGATATTAAGTCCGTGGATATGATTGCTCTCGTGCGTAAAAATAATCTGGTTTGCATTCAGGTCTTTTTTATTCGTTCCGGTCAAAACTGTGGTAATGCGCCATATTTTCCCAAGCAGATTGAAGATGCCGATGACAACGAGATTTTGGAAGCTTTTTTGAGCAGTTTCTATTCATCGCACATTCCGCCGAAAGAGATTGTTCTCTCACAAGAAATTGAGAATAAAGAGTTTTTGGAAGAGGCGCTTTCAACTCGAATCAACACCTATCAAAAAGGCAACAAAGCGCATATCATCAATATGGTCAAAGCCAATGCCGAAGCGTCGATTGATCGTAAAATTGCCGAGCAAGCTTCGGTTAAAAGCAATTTGGAAGAAATGGTCAAATGGTTTGATTTGCCTCGCATTCCGCAGCGCATTGAAATTTATGATAACTCGCACAACCAAGGCACTTTTGCCATTGGCGCCATGGTTGTTGCCACGCCCGATGGGTTTGATAAGAAGTCTTATCGCCAATTTAACATCAGAGAAAACGATTTTAAGCATCAGCTAGAGGCGTCAGCCGGTGCTCGAAACTCATGTACCCCAACGTACACTCAAGTTTCTGCGCTCCGTGAGCCACCACTATCTGATAGCTTAAAATCGTTTTCCGAAAACGTAGAAGAGCATCAGCCAGAGGCGTCAGCCGGTGCTCGAAACTCATGTACCCCAACGTACACTCAAGTTTCTGCGCTCCGTGAGCCACCACTATCTGATAGCTTAAAATCGTTTTCCGAAAACGTAAAAGAGCATCAGCTAGAGGCGTCAGCCGGTGCTCGAAACTCATGTACCTCAACGTACACTCAAGTTTCAGCGCTCCGTGAGCCACCACTATCTGATAGCTTAAAATCGTTTTCCGAAAACGTAGAAGAGCGTCAGCCAGAGGTATCAGTCGGTGCTAAAAATTCCGCAACTCAACCGCAAAAAATCATTAACCAAGATGACTTTTTGATGATGAAAGAAGTGTTGTTGCGCCGTTTTGCGCGGATGACACCGGAAAATAAACCAGATGTTATTTTGCTTGATGGTGGTCTCGGGCAACTTCATGCCGTGCATGAAGCACTCAAAGATTTTGACTTGTCCGGAATCGCTATTATTGCCATTTCCAAAGGTCCGGACAGAAATGCCGGTAAAGAATTTTATCATCAGCTCGGTAAAGAAAGTTTCTCGTTGCCATTCCAATCGCCAATAGCTTTTTATCTGCAAAATCTGCGTGATGAAGCACACCGTTTTGCCATCGGAACGCACCGCGCGCGTCGTGCAAAATCAATTTCAAAATCAAAATTGGATGAAATTGAAGGAATCGGAGCAAGAAGAAAGCGCGATTTATTGAATTATTTCGGCTCGGTAGAGGAAATTTCGCAATCCAGCGTTAAAGATTTGCAAAAAGTTGCCGGCATCAGTAAAAAAACAGCGGAAAAAATTTATAATTACTTCCATTTTTGAATAGAATATTTTAGTATAACAACAAAATAAATTCATATTTTAGGGGAACATAACGTGTATAACTTGCCTAATATCTTAACAATTTCCAGAATAATCGTCATTCCGGTTATCTTTCTGGCTATTTATATTCACACAGCTTGGTGGTCAATTTTGGCAGCAGTCTTGTTTATTGTGGCTGCCGTAACAGACTATTTGGATGGCTATTTAGCTCGTTCTCGTAATGAGACTTCAGCTTTTGGTCGTTTGCTTGACCCAATTGCCGATAAGCTTTTGGTTGTTTCTGCTTTGCTTATCATTGTGGCAAATCACTTGGTTAGCGAAATCAGCTACATTCCGGTTTGCATCATTATGTGCCGCGAAATTTTGGTTTCCGGTTTGCGTGAATTTTTGGCTGAAGTTAAAGTCGGTATGCCGGTTACTCGTTTGGCCAAATGGAAAACTGCCGCACAAATGACTGCTTTGGCAATGATTTTGTTAAGCGCCGTTTCTTATGCTTATCCAAATAATATGTTCGTATCTTTGATGGCTGTTTTGGGTGAGATTTTGTTGTGGATTGCCGGTGTTTTGACCTTTATTACCGGTTATGACTACTTCAAACGCGGTTTGGATTATGTTAAAAATTTGGAAGGTAAAAAAACTTCTGCTCCAGCCGTTATTGAAGCTCCCAAAGCGGTTGCCGAAAGCAAAAAAACAGCTCCTAAAGCTAAAAAAACAGCTGCTAAAAAGAAAGTTGCTCACAAAGCAGGTCGAGCTAAAAAAGCTGCTAAACCCGAATAGGGCATTTTGAATGGAAAACATAAAAGCTCATATTTTGGTGGTGGATGATGACACCAGATTACGTTCTCTCTTACAGCGTTTCTTAAGAGAGAACGGCTTTTATGTATCTGTTGCAAAAAATGCTTCTAATGCACGTCAGCAATTGCAAAATTATTTGTTTGATTTGCTGATTGTCGATATTATGATGCCGGAAGAAACCGGTTTGCAATTTTTGCACAAATTGCGTGAAGAAAGCAATATTCCGGTTATTTTACTCACGGCTATGGGGGAAACCGAAGATCGTATCGTTGGGTTGGAAACCGGTGCAGATGACTATTTGCCAAAGCCTTTCGAGCCTAAAGAATTGGTTCTCAGAATCAAAAATATTTTGCGCCGTACTCCCGTCGTTAAAGAAAATGAGAAACAAGTTTTGGACTTGGGACTTTGCTTGTATGATTTGCAAAAGAAAGAGCTGTTTTCCAAAAATGGGCAGCTTATTCATATAACCCCCGTGGAACAAGCTTTGCTTAATGTCTTGGGGCAAAAGTCCGGACAAGTCTTTTCTCGAGAAAGGCTGGCGGAGATTTTAGGTGCTGGTCAAAATCCCCGTTCCATCGATGTACAGATAACTCGTTTGCGTAAAAAAATTGAAACAGATTCAAAAAATCCGCGCTTTTTACAAACCGTGCGTGGTAAAGGATATATGTTGTTGCCTCAATAAAGAGGTGTTTTACTTTATTGTAAGGAGATGTCCATGCGTATTAAATTTCCCGAAAAAGTGGATAATGTTTTGAGATATTTGAAGCTTAAATTTATGCCAAAGACATTGTTTTTCAGAACAATGTTGCTTATTTTTATTCCGTTAATCGTGGTGCAAGTGGTTTCTATTATTGCATTTTTTGACGGAAGCTGGGGACGTGTCGGTAAACGCTTGTCAACGAACTTGACTTCAGATATGTCTTTTATTATTGAATTGACGGAAAAAACTCCTAATAAATTGAAAGATATTCAAGCTTTGGCTTTGAAAAATTTTGATTTTGAATATAGTTTTTATAATAACAAACAAAAGCACAATGTTATCAACAAAGCCAGCCGTAACAACCGTTTGATTACCGGCTTTTTGGAAGATTCATTACGCTCAACTTTTCCTGATGCCATTACTAATATTTATATGAGCAAAGGTGAGAAAGACATGATGGTTTTGATTGATAAACCCAATGGATTGTATCAGTTCAAGACATCTTCTAAAAATATTTTCAGTAGTTCTATTTTTGGTTTTGTTCTTTGGATGATCGGAACTTCGGCTTTGCTTTTCTTGGTTGCCGTTTTGTTCTTGCGCATTCAGGTTCGTTCGATTGCCGAATTGGCACAAGTAGCAGAAGATTTTGGTAAAGGTATTGATAATAAAGATTTCAAACCATACGGTTCTTCCGAAGTGAGAAAAGCTGCCATTGCTTTTATTAAGATGAAAGAGCGTATTAATCGTCAAATCAGCGAGCGTACACAAATGCTGGCCGGAGTTTCTCACGACTTGCGTACACCTTTGACCCGTATGAAGCTGCAAAGTACAATGATGCCTGCCGGTCAAGATAAAACAGATTTCTTGGCTGATATTGATGAAATGGAAAAAATGCTCGACGGTTACTTGGCTTTTGTCAGCGGTGAGGGTAGTGAAAAAGCAACCTTTGTTGATATGAACGAAATGATTTTGAGTATTATTAATAAATTCCGTAATACTCAAGCCATGATACGTTATTCTACCAATGATCAAGTCAGTGCTATTCAAGGTCGCGAACAGGCTTTGAAACGTGCTCTGACCAACATTATTTCCAATGCTTTCCGCTATGGTAAAACAATTGCCGTTAAATTGGAAAGTAATAATAACAAATTGGAAGTGACCATTGATGATGATGGTCCGGGAATTCCGGTCGACAAACGCGAAGATGTATTCAAAGCATTCTATCGTTTGGATGAATCTCGCAATAAAGAAACGGGAGGAGTTGGTCTTGGTTTGTCTATTGCCAAAGATGTGATTACTTCTCATGGTGGTAGAATTGAACTCTTGGATAGTCCTTTGGGCGGATTGAGAGTTCTGGTATCTATTCCCTTATAAGACACCTTTACGAAAGTTTCTGGGATTTTATCTATCTTAAAAATTTCAGAATCAGGTAAATTAATCTGAATTTTGTTTAGGTGGCTGTATTTCTAAAAGCAAAACGGTTTTGAGTTCATTCTCAAAACCGTTTTTTGTTAAAATGATTTTAAGACTCTTTTGCTTATATTGATATTAAGTTAAATGCGAATCATAAGGATAAAGCAATGGATGAAACACAAATGACCGGACAAAATGAAAATACAAATTCTGAGCAAGAATTTGAGTATATTGAGCTGGATGATGGTCAAAAATTACCGAAAGGTTATGAATACGAGTATATTGAAGTTCCCTCTGATGATGTTTCGGAAATGGATGTTGTTAACCGTCCGCATGCTTTTTCTGATATCGACGATGAAGATGATATGGCATCTGTTTCAGAGATTAGTGCAACGTTGCGTGCTTCTCAACAAGAAGAAATGCGTAATGAGGCTCCATTTCCTTCTTTTTTGCAAGCCGGTTATGATGACGGACAAATAAATGTTTCTGATGTGGCGGAAGAACAAAACATTAATGAACAGATTACTCCTGAGCATGAAGAACCTATGGTTAATGTTGCCGATGTTGAGGTATCTAATCAAGATGAATTGATTACGCAAAATGTAAATCAAAGTGGTGAATGGCAAGCTCAATCCGGAAGTGTTAATCCCGTAAACGAAGCTTCTTCGGAAAATATTCATTTCTTGAATATGCCCGAAGATAATCAGAATTGGCAAGAAGATACCAGAGCTTCTTATAATTTAGAAGATATAAATTTTGACGACGAAGGGCTTCAATTTCAAAAAAATGAAATCTCCAGCATCAATGTGAATGATTATATTGAACCTGAAGCAACGTATAAAGCTACGGATGTCGCCGTAACCGAAATGCCCGATTATGAGCCCAGACCCAAAGCTCGCATGACAGTTCAAGATGTTGCCGAAAATGTTTCAGAACCGCAAACAATTGCAGAAAATGTTGAAGCCGCGCCGGTAGAAAATATTTCCGTTGAAACAGCCCCCGTCGAAGAAGAGCCTCTTGATATTTTAGCAACTGATGAAAAAGAATTTTCTTTAGATGAATTGTTGCAAGAAGATAATAGTTCAGACAATGTTTCAAATGAAATTAGTTTTGATGATTTATCAGAAAATATTGCTCAAGAGCAAACTATTCCCGCTGAGCAAACAGATGTAGATGCTTTTCAGAATGATACGGAAGAAAGCCAAGATGTTGAATATTTGCAAACAGTAGATGAAGTATCCCTGATACCAGAACCGGAAACAGAAAGCGTTGAATATGACGTTCCTCAAGAAAATGTTGCGACAGAAGAAATTAGTGAGGCTCCGGTAGAAGAAATTGTTGAAGTTCCGGTTGAAGAAGTTGTTCCATCCACAGAAGATGATAGTTCAAATTTCCTACAGCCGGAGGAAACGCAAGATGTTCAAGATGATTTTGCGCAAACAGAAATTCAACCGGTAGATGAAGCCTCTGATTTTCTGGAGGAAGCACCTTCAATTGCAGATGAAAATGTTGCAGAAACAGTTCCTGTTTATGCTGAAAATAACGAATTTGAAAATGAGCCGGAAACAGAACTCGATTTACATTCAGAAGAAAACACAGAGCAAGGTTTTACGGAAGAAACATCAGCTAATGTTGCCGAAACAGCGTCGGCATTTGCTGCGGTAGCTGAAGCAAGTGAGAATATTGTGGAACAAGATGCCTCTCATTCGAACATTGCTGAAAATATTGCCGAGCCGAAAGAACAACCTGTTTTTGTGGGTTCTGAAGATGAGGTTGAACAGATAAATCCGCAGCCGGTTATGTTTGATGTTGCTGATTATACTCAAGAAGATATTGCTCAAGCAGAGCTTCATGCGCGCATTGTATCTAAACAAAACGGCGTACAGTCATTTAAGGCAGATGATGAAGTGAGTGATATTTTACTTACCGAGGTCGATTTTTCTCAACATGAACTTAATGCTTGGAATTTGATTTTGTATCAACAAAATATTATTCCTTTGGAGCAAAAGGTCGCAGAATTGTCTTTGCCGCAGAAACCAAATGTTCATCGATATGTGAGTGTGGTACAGGGCGGTAACAAAAAATTTGATCTTTGTAATGAAGAAAATTTGAAAATCATTAATGCAAGCCATGCTTGTGTTGCCGTGCAAGGACGCTTTATTTGCGGTGATTTTGAGGCAAATTCGGGTGTTATTGTTAATGATTTTATGCCCATTTCTCTTGCCGATTTTGAGGGGAAAAAAATATCATTTAAGACGCCGGCATCAGGTTTGTTGACTGGACCAAACGGATGTGTTTTGTTCTTTTTCGGAGTAAGAAATTTATGGGTTCCGAATACTGAGGTTGCAGAGGTTGATGCGCAAAAGCTGCAGTATAAAATTTCCAAATGGTATAGCGGAACTTTAAATGATAAATATTTTGAATTTTCAGCACAATCTGAAAGCTCTGAATTTATTGGAAACGAAGAAATGAATTCTATTCATGTGAATGTTAACAATAGTTCTTATGGTTGGAATGTTACTTTTGATGACGGGCTTTCTATGAATTTGCGTGATTTGCGAGAATATCAAACGCGTTTCGGTAAAATTCCTTCGGCAAACGGAACAATTTCATACGGACAGAAAACACTGAAGTTCCAAAATGTTGAAAGAATTGTTGTTTATGAAGCAGCGCAATATTTCTTTTATAATTAAGAGAAAATGCATAAAAAAAAGAAGGTCTTTTTTAGACCTTCTTTTTTTTTATTGTTTGGCAGGTAAAGGAAATACCTTAACCGTTTCTTCTTCTAAGCCCTGCGCCGTATCAGCTTGAACTTCCATGGTCATTTCCATTCCTTCATCGGAAGAAGTTTTAGGGCTAACGGCATCGGTTGAAATTTGTCTTTTCTTTTTGGATTTCGGGGCCGTTAAGCTCGGGTCAAGCGGATAAGCATTTTTTGGTAAACGCAAAAGCATATAACCGGTGCCGCCGCCATAAGCCGGACCAGACAGACCTAAAGAATAGTAACCGCCGATAAAGCCATAATCTAAGTCGATATAATCAATGACAAAAATGGTTTTGATGTTGGTGGTACCTACGGTTGTCATTTTGCAATTATAACCTGGATCTTCCAGCAAAATGTGGTTGATGTTGCGGACATATAAAATTGATTGTGCCGGCGTGCAATCCGGTGTTTGTCCGTTGTAGGTTACATTATAATTTAAGACAAGATTTAAGGTGTTGCTGCCTTTGTTGATGATGATATCGGTAATTTTGACCGAATCAATATACATATAAGCCGGTGTGATACCAACTTTTATGGGCAAAGTGATGTAGTTTTCTAAGCATGTACGAGAAGATGGATTGGCTTGGCAAACTAACATTTTTTTGTGATTGTTGTTTTCAAAAAGATGGAGCAAGCTATTATAAATATATTGGCTGGACATGGAGAGTTTTGCCGGAGCGCATTGCTTGCTGCGACAAACAACAATTGAGCCAACTTCTCTCAAAGGTGTGTTTTCTACATTTTCCGTAAGTGTAAACTTTTGATTGGCAATGTCATTAAACGAAACATAGCGTAGATTGCAACCACACAAAGTTAATAAGCCGATAAAAAGGCTTGTCTTTACATATTTGTTAAACACGAATCTATCTTCCCTATTTTAAAAACGTTTTTAATGCTTGAATATTAAAGCCAAAGAATATAAACAACAAAGGATTTTTTGCGTTATTAAACAGTTTTTTAGTCTGAAGAAGCAATAATTTCGATTGAGCCGGTGTTCATGTTGAAATACCACCCATGCAGAGAGATAAGCCCTTGTGCCAATTTTTCTTTGATAAAAGGAAAAGTTTGCAAATTGCGAACCGAGCAACGAATAGCTTCTTTTTCGCATAATTCACAATGGTGAGAAGGAATTTCTTTATGAGAAAGAGTATTTTGTTTGGCTTCATCAGCAATAGACAGCCAATGATTGATAAAGCTATGCGGTTCTTGGTTTTCTTTCATTAAAGATTTTATACCGCCGCAATCGGAATGCCCGATTACAACAATGTTTTCTACATTGAGGTGCTTGACGGCATATTCAATGGCGGCAGATGTTCCGTGACAACTGCTGTCATCATTTTCATAAGGCGGAACTAAACTGGCTACATTGCGAATGACAAAAATATCTCCCGGTTTGGTGTTGAGCAAAATGGATGGATCAACTCGAGAATCGCTACAGGCAATTACCAATGTTCTCGGATTTTGACCTTCTTTAACAAGTTTTTGGTAAAATTCGGGGTTCTCAATAAAATATTTTTTGTAAAAATTTTGATAGCCATCCAGCAATGTTGATATTTTTACCATTGATAATCCTTTTTATATCAGTTAAATTAATGGCAAAAATAACGATTGTTGTTTGTTTTGTAAAGAAATAATATGCTTAAGTTTTATTTTTGTTTTTTTAGTTTGATGTTTTTGGCATATCCCGTCTCGGCAGAGGCAAAAGTCAAAGTCGTTGATGGGGATAGCTTGTTTGTTGATAACCGAGAAATCAGATTATCAGGAATCGATGCTCCCGAATATAAGCAAACTTGTTATAATGCCAAAAACAAAGAATATCCTTGCGGAAAGCTGGCAAAGCAGGCTTTGCAAAAATTGGCAGGACCGGATACTCAATGTGAATTTATCGTCAAAGATAAATATAAGCGCTATGTTTCGGTTTGTTATAGCCGCGGAATCAACATAAATGAGAAAATGGTTGAAGAAGGATGGGCTGTGGCTTACAAAAGATATACGCAAGAATATAATGATGTTGAGAAACAAGCTCAAAAGAAGAAAAAAGGCATTTGGCAAGGGCGTTTCCTTAAACCTGAACTCTACAGAATCTTGAATAAAAAATAAGAAAAAATACCTTTTATTGATGTTTTATTAATTTTTATAGAGATTCTTACTTGACACAGCGAAAAACTTATGTATATTGCAAAGCAACGTTTTATGTTTAAAATTGTAAAATTAGGTGAATAAAAATGTACGCAGTAATTAGAACAGGCGGAAAACAATATAAAGTAGCATCTGGTGATGTTATTAAAATTGAGAAAATCGCCGGTAATGAAGGTAGCGAAGTTGTATTTAACGAAGTTTTGGCTTGCGGTGAAACCATTGGTACTCCGTTGGTTGCAGGTGCTTCTGTTAAAGCTACCGTTTTGAAACAAGCTAAAGACGCTAAAGTTATTGTTTTCAAAAAGAAAAGAAGACAAAACTATCGTCGTAAAAACGGCCACAGACAACAAATTACATTGGTTAAAATTACCGATGTTTGTGGTAAATAAGATATAAGGGAGTATTGAGTTATGGCACATAAGAAGTCAGGCGGTAGTTCCAATAACGGACGCGACTCTATCGGACGTCGTTTGGGCGTTAAAAAATTCGGCGGTGAAGCCGTTATCCCCGGAAATATCATCATTCGTCAACGTGGTACTGTTTACCACCCGGGTAACAATGTTGCTATGGGTAAAGATCACACAATCTTTGCCGTTGCCGAAGGTAAAGTTGAATTTTCTAAAAAGGCCGGCGATAGAACAGTTGTTTCTGTTGTTACCGAATAATTTTTAGAAAACAGACAAATTTATGGCGGAGGGGGTGTTTTATCCCCCTTTCGTTTTTTTAGGAATCAGTGTTATGAAATTTTTGGATCAAGCTAAAATATTTGTTAAATCCGGTGACGGAGGCTCAGGTTGTGTGTCTTTTCGCCGTGAAAAATATATTGAGTTCGGCGGACCCAACGGCGGTGACGGCGGAAAGGGCGGCAGTGTTTATTTTGAAGCGGTCGAAAATTTGAATACATTGATTGATTTTCGTTATCAACAGCATTTTAAAGCGCATAAAGGTTATAACGGT
Organism: uncultured Alphaproteobacteria bacterium; assembly: GCA_944393225.1. Classification (GTDB taxonomy): domain Bacteria; phylum Pseudomonadota; class Alphaproteobacteria; order RF32; family CAG-239; genus CAJLXD01. The sequence continues at coordinate 19,491 of CALXZK010000005.1, read as the reverse complement.
AGCGGTTCTGAGAAAACCGGTCCCAAAGGCGATGATATTATCATTAAAGTTCCTGTCGGAACCGAAATTGTGGCCGAAGACGGAGAAACCGTTATTGTTGATATGATTGAACCCGGTCAACGCTTTTTGATTGCCAAAGGTGGTGACGGCGGTCGTGGTAATGCTCAGTTTAAATCTTCTACCAATCAGGCACCTCGTTATGCCGAACCAGGTTGGCCCGGCGAAGAAAAATGGGTTTGGTTGCGTTTGAAAGTGATTGCCGATGTCGGTTTATTGGGGTTGCCTAATGCCGGAAAATCGACATTTCTTTCAGTCGTAACATCAGCACGTCCAAAAATTGCCGACTATCCGTTTACCACACTCCATCCGAATCTGGGTGTGGCTTGGGTCGATGGCTACGAAATGGTTATTGCCGATATTCCGGGGTTGATTGAGGGCGCTCACGAAGGAACCGGGCTGGGTGACAGATTTTTGAAGCACGTCGAACGTTGTGCTGCATTTTTGCATGTTATTGATGCAACGGCAGAAGATGTTGTGACCCCGTATAAAGTTATTCGTAAAGAATTGGAACTTTATGATGAAAAGCTGGTTAATAAACCGGAAGTCGTTGCTTTGAATAAATGCGATGCTTTGAGCGAAAAAGAAGTGAAACAAAAAATAAATGCCTTGGAAAAAGCATGCGGCAAAAAAGTTTATGCTATTTCTGCCGTGGCAAAACAAGGATTATTTGATTGCCTTTTAGATGTTAATCGTTATATTACGCGTGACAGACTGAAAAAGAATCAAGAAAATATCAGTGAAGAAAAAGAAGAAAGTAAGGGTTGGTCACCGGTCTAGCGGTGCAAAACAAGGAGCAGAGATTTGATTAAAAAAGCAAAAAAACAAACCTCCGAGCAAGAAGCTGCAGAAATTTTGAAAATCGTGGTCGATACCTTGGATGAAGGTAAGGCTGAAGATTTGGTTGTTATTGATTTGCAAGGAAAATCTTCTATTGCCAATCAAATGGTGATTGCCAGCGGTACATCACAACGCCATGTTGCTTCTTTGGCTGAAAAAGTACAAGAAAAGCTTAAAGCTGCCGGATATCTCTCAATGGCAGAAGGTGAAGAAAAAGCCGATTGGGTTTTGATTGATGCCTTTGACGTGATTGTTCATATTTTTAAGCCGGAAGTCCGCGAATTTTATAATTTGGAAAAAATGTGGGCTTCTATTGGAACTTTGAAAAAAGTCGGTGGCGAATAGAATAAATAAAAAAAGCTGAGTTTGAAAACTCAGCTTTTTTTTTAATTTAACAAAATACACAGTGCCGCCAAAGCCATCAAAATCAGAATAATAAACGCTCGGATTTTTATGTCTTGGATGAGCGTTGCATATGCCGATTTTTTACTATGAAAATTGAAGCACTTTTCCATGCCGAATAAATTCTTATCAAGAAAGAAGATTTTGTTATCATTTTTCCAGATGAGAATCCAACCTAAATTGGCTATCCAATAAGCATATCCGGAGCTTATTTTTAAGTCAGGACAGGGGGCATGTAAACTGTAGGGAACTCCCCAAAAAATCATGGATGGTTGAATGTTGTTGCCCAATTTTTCTGAAAGAACTTGTTCAACTTGTTCAACGCTGGATACCGTGGAGGAGAGTGTGTCCAATAATAGCACTGAAGAAACAATCGGGATTTCTTCGGCTAATTTTTTCTTTTGTTCTTGATGCCATGAAGAAATGGTATCAAAAATTTCTTTTTTCATAATATTTATTTTTAATAATTATTTATAATTGTATTAATTTACATTTATGATTATGTTTTTAAGAAAAAATGTCAAGAGAGGAAATATATGAAAGTTACGATTTTAGCTATCGGAAAATGTAAGAAAAGCTCACCTGAAGCCATGATTATTGCCGAATATGTAAAACGTTCTTCTTGGAATGTGGTTATTAAAGAAAAAGACAATTCCGACCAAGCTGATGAAGCCAAGTTTTTGCAAGAAAATATTCCGCATGGAGCCAAGGTTATAGTTTTGGATGAACGTGGCGAGAATATGAAAAGTATAGAGCTTGCCGCTAAAATTGAAAATTGGCAACTAAATGGGGTTTCAGAGCTTTGTTTTTTAATCGGTGGTGCGGACGGACATTTGCAATCTACCCGCGATAAAGCAGATTTATTGCTTTCTTTCGGCAAACTTACATTGCCGCATATGCTTATGCGTGCGGTCTTGGCTGAGCAAATTTATCGTATGCAAACCATTATTTCTCATCATCCATATCATCGCGAGTAGCCGAATCGGAATTTTGATGTTGACAAAACACACTAAAGACGAATTTTTGCTCAAAAAGCAGTCATTGGTATATTAGCAGGGGATAATTTTTATTTTTTTTGTATAAAAATAGCGTATTTTTTTATTTGTTGTTGAAAAATTAACTTTTATTGCTTAAGTTATTTTTTGTATTAATTGTTAAACAATTAAATATTAAACCCATATGGAGATTAATAATATGAAAAAACTGTTTAGTTTATTCTTTGCAATTGTTGCATTGTCTGGTTGTTCTTCTTTAGGCTTTGATGGCGGTTTGTTTGGTGGCGCTGAATGCGACTCTAAAGAAGCTCGTGATTTCATGGCTAATGCTGAAGACAGAGTTTTCTTTGCTTTCGATAGTTCTGCTATTTCCAGCGAAGCTGCTGATGTTTTGGATGGTCAAGCAAAATGGTTGAAAGATCACAAAAAAGTTAACGTAATCGTTCAAGGTTACTGCGATGACAGAGGTACTCGCGAATACAACTTGGCTTTGGGTGAACGCCGCGCCAACGCTGTTAAACAATACCTCATTTCTCAAGGCGTAGCTGCTGACAGAATTTCTACAATTTCTTACGGTAAAGAAAGACCGGCTGTTTTGGGTAACAACGAAGCTGCTTGGGCTCAAAACCGTCGTGCTGTAACTGTTGTTAAAGCTACTTCTGCTAACTAATTTACAGTTATAAGAGATTGATAAAAAACGTATCCTTATTTGGGATACGTTTTTTTTATTGCTTGAGATTATGTTTTTTTTGATTTAACCTTATGGCTAATAATGTTTTTTAGTTATTCGAGGTCATTATGAAATTTAGCAAATTAATAGTTTTATCATTTTCTGCTTGCTTATTGAGTTCTGTTGCTCAAGCTCAACAATTTGGTGCTTTGGAAGCTGACATTGAAGCATTGAAAGAAGATGTTCGTGCTTTGCAAAGAAATGCTTATCGTGCGCAAAATGATGATTTTTCGGGTCCGGTTTCCGGTTCAGATATGGCTATGCGCGTGGGTGAGATGGATGAAAATATGCGCAAAATTAACGGTCGTTTGGATGAGATTGAATATAAACTCAAATCTATGAATGAGCGTATTGATATGATTAATCGCGATATTGATGTTCGCATCTCCATGATTGAGGGAAAGCCTATTAAAGCAAATGGTGCCGGAGTTAAAGAACCCAAAGAAAAATTTGCTCCCAAAGTAGCTGATGGTGCGGCAAAATCGTTGCTCGGTGCCGAAATTGATAAAGGAACAGATTTACCTTCCATGCCGACTAAAAATGCCGAACAAATCTATAAGGAAGGTTTAGAATTTTTGAAAGCTAAAAATTATGACAAAGCCGAAGGTTCTTTTGACTCAGTTTTACGTCGTTTTCCGCAAGATAAGCTTGCCGGCAATGCTCAATTTTGGCTCGGTGAAGTTTATTACACTCAAGGAAAATATAAAGATGCTGCCGTTGCTTTCGGTAAAGTTTATAAAAACTACAAAGATGGTCCGAAAGGTGCTGACGGTTTGTTGAAGCTTGGTATGAGCATGAATGAACTCAAAAACAAAGATGCCGCATGCGAAGCTTTTATGAACATGAAACAAGAGTTTCCGAAAGCTGAAGAACGTATTACCAAAAAAGCAGCTGAAGAAGCTAAAAAACTTGGCTGTAAATAGTAAAGAAGTTTTCCGTTGATTAAAGAATTTTTGGAAAAATATGGTCTATCCGATGTTAAAGAGTTTGCCGTTGCCGTTTCCGGCGGGGCAGACTCTTTGGCTTTGGTATTGATGATGCAAGAAGAACTTGCGCCTCTCGGTAAAAAAATTGTGGCATTGACGGTTGACCACAAATTGCGCGGAGAGTCTACAGACGAAGCTCTTTATGTCGGGCGGATTATGAAGGCTTATCAAATTGAGCACCATATTTTGACATGGAACGAAGAAAAGCCCAAAAACGGTATTGAAGAAGCTGCCAGAGAAGCGCGTTATAATTTGCTTGCAGACTGGTGCCAAGAACACGATATTAAAGTTGTGGCAATTGCCCATCAAGCACTTGATCAAGCCGAAACATTTTTCATGCGTTTGCAAAGGGGCAGCGGTTTGGATGGTTTGTGCGGTATGCGTGCCGTAACGCAACGCAATGGCTTGACTCTCATTCGTCCGCTTTTATCCATTTTACCTGAAGATTTGAAAAAATATCTCTATAATCGCCAAATTGAATGGGTGGAAGATCCTTCTAATCAATGTGATGATTTTTTGCGTGTTCGCGTGCGTAAGTTTATGCCGCAAATTGAAGAAAATTTAGGCATTACACCGCAGCGCTTGGTCGAAACCATGAAAGTGTTGCAATCGACTTTGGATTATGTGCAACATCGGGTTAATCAATATATTAAAAATCATGTTCGTTCTTGGGACGGAGCGGGAGTTTCTTTTTCTGAGAAAAATTTGGGCGAACTGCATGAAGAACTTTTATTCCGCGTTTTGGGAACTTTGCTCTATCAGCAAGGCAAAGCCAAGTATAAGCCTGAGGCTTCCGAATTGCATCGATTGATGTTGCGCTTAAATGAAGATGATTTTGTTTCTTGTACTTTGGGTGGATGCGAAATCATTAAAAAATATGGGCAGATTTGGATTGTACCCGAGCTCAAAATCAAAAACAAACCTTCTAAAAAAGACTGGGAAGATTTTTGCAATTTGCACCCGAAATATAAGAAAGTGAAGATACCTTATAAATTGCGATTGTCTTTGCTGAAATTAGTTCCTATATATAAATAAGTTGTGTTAAAAAATAAGGAAAAAAGATGAGAACAGGAAAAAGTATAATCATCTGGTTTGTGGCTTTTATAGCCTTATCTACCGTTTTGAATATGTTTAACGGTAATGCTAAAAAAGCCGGATACCAGACAGTGGCCTTTTCTGACTTTATGAACGAGGTAGATGCCAAACGTATGGCTGAGGTCAAAATCGCCGGTCCCGATGTGACGGGGACAACCGTTGACGGACAGAAGTTGATGACCTATGCGCCTTATGATCCGACTATGGTGGAAACTATTCGCAGTAGCGGCGCTAAAGTGACGGCAGCTCCTCAAGATAATTCTTCCGATACATTCTGGGGCGTGTTTGTTTCTTGGTTCCCGATGATTTTGCTGGTGGGCGTATGGATTTATTTTATGCGCCAAGCTAACTCCGGTAATAATAAAGCCTTGAGCTTTGGAAAATCGCGCGCTCGCTTGATTGAAAACAACAAAAAGGTGACTTTTGATGATGTTGCCGGTTGCGATGAATCTAAGCAAGAATTGGAAGAAGTGGTTGAATTTTTGAAAGAACCGGAAAAATTCCAACGTCTGGGCGGCAAAATTCCGAAGGGCGTTTTGCTCGTCGGTCCTCCGGGAACAGGTAAAACTTTGCTTGCCAAAGCCGTGGCCGGTGAGGCAAATGTGCCGTTCTTTTCCATTTCGGGTTCTGACTTTGTTGAGATGTTTGTCGGTGTGGGTGCTTCGCGCGTACGCGATATGTTTGCGCAAGCTAAGAAAAATGCACCTTGTTTGCTCTTTATTGATGAGATTGATGCCGTCGGTCGTCATCGTGGTGCCGGTTTGGGCGGTGGAAATGATGAACGTGAGCAAACCTTGAACCAACTCTTGGTCGAGATGGATGGTTTTGATGAGAACGAGAATGTGATTTTGATTGCCGCTACCAACCGTCCCGATGTTTTGGATCCGGCTTTGCTGCGTCCGGGACGTTTTGACAGACAAGTAACGGTATCAAATCCTGATGTGCGCGGTCGTGAGGCTATTTTGAAAGTTCACGTTCGCAAAGTGCCATTGGCTAAAGATGTTAATTTGACCGTGGTTGCGCGTGGAACCCCAGGGTTCTCAGGTGCAGAGCTGGCTAACCTTGTGAATGAGGCAGCATTGATTGCCGCTCGTAAAAACAAGCGCAAAGTGACATCAGCTGATTTTGATGAAGCCAAAGATAAAGTTTTGATGGGTAATGAGCGCAAATCTGTGGCAATGGATGAGAAAGAAAAGCGCAACACTGCTTATCATGAAGCCGGACACGCCATTTGCACGCTTCATGTTCCCGAATCTGACCCTATTCACAAAGCAACGATTATTCCGAGAGGACGTGCTTTGGGTATGGTACAACAATTGCCGGAAAAAGACCAATATTCTTATTCTCGGGCTAAAATGCACTCAACCCTGACGATTATGATGGGGGGACGTGTGGCTGAAGAGCTGAAATTTGGTTATGATGCAGTAACATCCGGTGCATCTTCAGATATTTCCGCCGCCACCAACTTGGCTCGTTCGATGGTGATGGAATGGGGTATGAGCGATAAGCTCGGACCAATCCGTTATTCGGAAAACTCCAATGAAGTCTTTTTGGGTAAATCCGTTACGCAAAACCAAAATATGAGTGAAGAAACCTCTGCTTTGGTCGATGAAGAAATTAAAGCCTTTGTCAACCAAGGTTATGAAAATGCCAAAAAGATTTTGACCGAACATCGCGAAGATTGGGAAAAATTGGCTGAGGCTTTGATGGAATATGAAACCTTGACCGGTGAAGAAATCAACGATTTGTTGGACGGAAAGCCGATTGATAAGTCTAAAGATGAACCGGTGCCGGAAGAAAAGCGTACACATTCTTCCATTCCGGAAGTATAGCAAAAAAAGAGGCTTTTAAGCCTCTTTTTTTGTGCTTGTTTGAAGGTGAAAAATGTGGTATTATAAAAATGTTAAATAAGTTTTTTTGTTCTATTATTCTGTCAGACAGTTTTTCATATTTCTTTCTTTTTAGAGGAAAATGATTAATTCAGATTAATGGAACTTTTTGTTTTATCAGAGGGACAATAGTCTGGTTGCTTCCTTTAAAATTTAAGAATTATGAAAAAAACAATAATGGTAATAGTGAATAAACTATTATATTGGATACTCTTCGGAGTATTAGCATGGTTGTATTTTTTTATCTTGCTATTCCTTATGAGGTGTATGGCATGATAATAGCACCATATCTTGATTCGTTCCGTTTTCGGTTCGGTCAGATATGGTGCTTTTTTGTGTTTGTATGTCGTTATGCTGAACTTTGTTCGGCTTTGGCTGCTGCCGGCCGAACGCAGCGCGTTCGATCGCAAAAGTTAGACTGCCTTTCTTACTTAATTCTGTCTTTCGATGATAAAGTCGGCTAAGTCTTGCAAGGTTTGGGCTTTGGCACCAAAAATGGCGATGCTTTCTTTAGCTTCTTTGATTAAATCTTTGGCAATTTCTTTGGCTTTATCTAAGCCATAAATGCTAACAAATGTGGCTTTGCCTTGGTCGGCATCTTTTTGCAGCTTTTTCCCCATTAATTCCTGATTGCCCTCAACATCCAAAATGTCATCGGCAATTTGGAAAGCCAAACCAATTTTTCTTGCATAATTGACAATCGCCAATCTTTCATCCATATCGGCTTTGCCTAAAATGGCACCGGCTTCGCAAGCATAGCGGATTAAACGACCGGTTTTCATTTCTTCAATATGCAAGATCAATTTTTCGTTATTTTCTTCTTTGGGTGCGGTTTCGGCATAAATATCGAGCATTTGTCCGGCTATCATGCCATTATAAGCTCCAGCCGCATTAGCAAGCAAGTTGACCAGCTCACAACGGGTGTTGGCGTCAATATTCAAAGTCTTATGGCTCAACAGCTCAAAGGCTTGGGTCAACAAACCATCTCCTGCCAAAATGGCGGTTGCTTCATCAAAAGCCTTGTGGCAAGTGGGCTTGCCGCGGCGCAAATCATCGTTATCCATGGCGGGTAAATCGTCATGAATGAGAGAATAGGAGTGCAACATCTCTAAAGAAGCAGACACAAGTGCGGCGGTTGGGTAGGTGGGCACGCCATACAGCTTAGCGGTTTCACAAACCAAAAATGGGCGCAAACGCTTGCCGCCGTTCATGACGGAATATTTCATGGCTTCAACCACGCGTTTTTCCGGTCCGCTCGGAAGAGGAAAATATTGTTCCAATCTGTTGTTGAAGTCTTGGGAGAAGGTTTTGAGCTTTTCTTTAATGTCAGACATTATTCTTCTACCTTATCTAACGGGGTGGTCGTCATTTCGCCGTTGGGGGCAATTTCAATTTTTTCAATTTTCAACTGAGCGTCTTTGAGTTTCTTTTCGCAAAGTTGTTTCAACGCAACGGCTTTTTCATAAGCTTTGACGGCATCGTCCAATTTGATGCGTCCGCTTTCCAGTTCTCTTACGATGTTTTCAAGCTGAATGAGCGCATCTTCAAAGCTCAAATTTTGAATATCATTTTCAGGCATAATCTTCTCCTTTATTAATTTGCTCTCATCATAATCTACTTCTTTTTGATTGGCAATTTTAAAAGTAAAACTATCGGCTATGTATTTAAGTATATATAACAATTAGTTAGGTTAGAACTGGGCAAGTATTTCAATTTATGCTAAATTAAATTGCAATTATATACATCAGGAGGTGTAAATGAAAAACATGGCAATTGAAAATGGCGCCAGATTATTTCGAGCGCTGGGAAACATAAAGCGACTTGAGATTTTGTTCTTTCTTCTCGGCAAAGAGCTTAATGTCGGCGAGTTAGAAAAATTGGTTGGAATAAGCCAATCCGCCTTGTCACAACATTTGGCAATTTTACGAGCTGAAAATATTGTGAAAACAAGGAGAGAGGCCCAAACAATCTATTATTCCATTCGTAACGACAAGGTGATTAAGCTCTTGCGTTTTATGGATAAACTTTATAATCAACCTTATAGTATTTGAAAGTATATATTATGCCCGATGCAAACTCTCATTCAAATTAACAACCCTGATTTTCGGGGTTGTTTTCTTTTAAGACAATGCCGTGTTTGTTTTTATCATAAGCGATGCAGACATTGCCGTTTCTGAGCTCTATGGCTTCTTTGCCGAAAATATCATATCTCCAGCCCGAAAGTGCCATGCAATTTTCATCTTGAAAAGTGGAAAGCATTTTCAAATCATCATCAGTGGCAATTAATTTGGCAACCACGCCTTGTTCTGCCGAGCGAATTTTTAAAAGCAGTTTTAAGAGTTCATACAAAGCCTGAGCGCCGGCAGACATGGGCTTGTCTTTTTCGGGGCGAACATATTCCGAAGCGGGAATTTCTTTACATTTTGCCAAAACTTCCAAAATTTCGGTGCCGAGTTTGCCTTGAGCTACGTCTTTTCTCATGTTGCGGATTTGCAAGAGCTCTTCAATAGTCTTGGGGCAAATGGCAGCAATGTTTGCCAACATATCATCTTTCATGATGGATTGACGTGGTGTGTTTTTGCTCTTTGCTCTTTTTTCGCGCCATGCGGCTAACTCGCGCAAATAGGTGAGAACTTTGGCATTGTGTGAACGATGTCTGATTTTGTGCCAAATTTCGTAAGGGTCAACGTCGTAAGTTTGCGGATTGCGTAAAATGTCAAGTTCACTTTCCAACCAGCTTTCTCTTCCGTTTTCTGCCAACTTTTGTTTGAAATGGATGTATAGGTTGACCAAATGAGTGACATCGGACAAAGCATATTGCAGTTGTTTTTCATCTAAGGGGCGGAGCTCCCAGTTGGAACAACGGCTGGTCTTGTCTAAATCTATTTTCAGAATGCCTTTAACCAAGCTCTCATAACCGGCGGATTCTCCATAGCCACAAACCATGGCAGCAACCTGAGTATCAAACAACGGGGTGGGGATTTTGCCGGTCAGGTTATATAAAATTTCAATATCTTGGCGTCCGGAGTGAAAAACTTTGACGATATTTTGATTGTCTAACAATTTGAAAAACGGTTCCAATTTTATATCTTTGCTCATGGGGTCAATGACGGCGGCTTGTCCTTCTGCGCCGACCTGAATGAGGCAAAGTTCGGCATAATAAGTTTTCTCACGCATAAATTCCAAATCTATGGTGATGAAGGGTTTGTCATTCAACAATGCACAAAATTGTTCCAGTTTTTCGGTCGTATCAATCAAATTTACCATATTTCTTCCTTAATCAAATTCATTTTTCTTATAAAGCAAAACAAGAGAGGATTCAATATTTTTTATTTTTGTAGAAAAAGCTTGCTTTTGTCTATAAATGTGCTAAAACTTTGCCTACACATTTTATTTTTATAGTGATTATCAATTTTTTATTATCTAATTTAAAAAAATTTAAAGTTATGGAAAAGAATGTATTACCGGCTCTTGTTTTGATGCCGACCAACCGCGTGAGTAATTTTGATAAACAATTACCATCTATTTTCAAGAAACATATTGCTTTGATTTCCGGTATCAGATGCCGTGAAGAGGCTATGGCTTTGGAAGCTCCTTCGGTTGAAAAACTGCAACAAGTATTGATCCCGTATCCTAAAGATGCAGCCATTCGATACTATTTGCCAGTCAGAAATGTTGAAGGCGTATCTAAACTATGCAGTTTTACTTTGCAATTTGAAGAAGAACCGCAGCTTTACGCCGTTTGGTGCCAATGCAGCAAAGTTGTTTCTTCTCTTTCAGATGCCGAAGTGAAAATGTTACGTTTTGCTATCTATGAAGATATTGAAAACAGACAAGTTTGTTTCCAGTCATATTCGCTTCATCCTGATGATAAATGGACACAGTTGATGTTGAAGTTTGCTCATAATATCCAGCCGGATGCGCATGAATGGGTGGCTTCTGACATTAGTTTTGAGAGTTGTGATATAATTTATAACTTCTAAGTTAAACTTATAAATTTTTTTACCATGAACGTTATGTATGTAATGAAGTCGTATTTTTTGGTTGATGCCAATAATACTCAAATTCAACAAGTGTTAGCTAAATATCCAGAGCTGAAAAAAGCCGATGCAAAAGTGGTAACTGAGGCTGATGATGCCAATATTCAGGTTATTGAATTTTCCGATGCTGCTCTTTTGGAAACTTTACAGCAAGAGTTCGGCATTCAGAAAAAAGAGTATTGGAATGTTCCTGCTCGAGTGGATTTTGCCATTACGTTGCCTCAGGCAAAATGCAACAGTTTTGTCTTGCCTGTTTACGGAAACTTTCGTGATGCCGGATGTTGGGCTGAAAAGTGGCAGACAGCTTCTTGGGAAGAAACTAATAAGTTTTATCCGGTGCTGATTTCTTGCCACAAGACAGAAGACGCTTCTTGGGTAGAGTTCAGAGGTCATAACGATATGCCCGATGAATATTGGTTTGAAAATATTCGGAAGATTTGTAAACATTTTACAAAGTCTATTCCAACATTCTTCCGTGCCGAAAAAATCGCATAAGATTTTAATTTAAGAAAAAAGAGCTTTGACCTTATGTCATAGCTCTTTTTTTGTTGCTTTTCTTTTGTTTTGAGTCTACAACATAAGGGCAAAAATAATAAACAATATTTTGTGAGGTTTTGATATGAATTGCTATCGTACACACACCTGTGGCGAACTTCGTGCCGCAGATATTAATAAAGAGGTGAAACTCGCCGGTTGGGTTCACCGCAAACGTAATCTCGGAAACTTGTGCTTTGTGGATTTGCGAGATCATTACGGAATCACTCAATGTGTGTTTGATAGTCATTCCGATTTGTTTGAAACAATCCAATCCATTCGCCCCGAATCGGTTATCGGTATTACCGGTAAAGTAATTGCGCGTGAAAGCGTGAACAAAAATATGCCGACCGGTGATATTGAAATTGCCGTTAACGGTTTGGAAATCTATTCTCAAGCAGATGTTTTGCCTTTCCAAGTGGCTATTGAAGATGATGCACCGGAAGAGTTGCGCTTGAAATATCGTTTTCTTGATTTGCGCAAAGACCGTATTCATAAAAACATTTTGCTTCGTTCAAAAGTTATTCAACGTTCTCGCGAATTGATGCGTGAGCAGGGCTTTACTGAGTATCAGACACCGATTTTGACGGCTTCTTCTCCGGAAGGTGCGCGTGACTTTTTAGTTCCTTCTCGTTTGAACCCCGGAAAATTTTATGCTTTGCCGCAAGCACCGCAACAATTCAAACAATTGTTGATGGTATCAGGCTTTGATAAATATTTCCAAATTGCACCGTGTTTCCGTGATGAAGATCCTCGTGCCGACCGTTCTCCGGGCGAGTTCTACCAAATGGATATGGAAATGAGTTTTGCTACTCAAGAAGATGTGTTCAAGGTTATTGAGCATACTCTGGGTACTATCTTTAATGAATTTGCTAACGGTAAAAAAGTTGACCAAGCTCCGTTTATTCATATTCCGTTCCGTGAAGCTATGGCTAAATATGGTTCAGATAAGCCGGATTTACGTAACCCGCTCATCTTGCAAGATGCAACTTCATTCTTCGGCAACAGCGGCTTTGGTGTTTATGACGGTTTGGTTAAAGAAGGTAAAACCGTTAAAGCCATGGTGGTTGAAGGTATTGCCGAAAAACCGCGTTCTTTCTTTGATAAGCTCGATGCTTATGCCAAAGAAGAAGGTATGGGCGGTATTGCTTATGTGGCTTTTGCTGCCGCCGGAGCCAAAGGTATTGCCAAACTTTTGAGTGAAGAAAAATTGAACGAACTCAAAGCAAACTATGGTGTTAAAGACGGTGATGCCGTTATCTTTATGGTTGGTAAAGGCATGAAGTTTGATAAGTTTAGCGGTCGTTTGCGTAACAAGGTTGGCGAAGAGTTAGGCTTGGTTGATGAAAACTCTTTCAAAATGTGCTGGATTGTTGACTTCCCGTTCTATGAAGAAAATGAAGAAACCGGTGCGGTTGAATTTTCTCACAACCCGTTCTCTATGCCGCAAGGCGGAATGGATGCTTTGTTAAACAAAAATCCGTTGGATATTTTGGCTTATCAATATGACTTTGTTTGCAACGGTGTTGAGCTTTTGTCCGGTGCAGTTCGTAACCATGAACCGCAAATTATGTACAAAGCTTTTGAAATTGCCGGTTATGACAACAGCGTGGTTGATAACAAGTTCGGCGGTATGATTAGTGCCTTTAAGTTTGGCGCTCCTCCGCACGCCGGTTCTGCTTATGGTGTTGACCGTTTGGTTATGTTGCTCTTGGATGAGCCGATTATTCGTGACGTGATTTTGTTCCCGTTGAATGGTAAGGCACAAGACTTGATGATGCAAGCTCCAAACTATGTAACCGAGCAACAACTCAAAGAACTGCATATTAATGTTGTTCCGGTTGAAGAAAAGAAATAGTAGATAAAAAAGAAAATCCTTCCTAGGGGTAACTTTAGGAAGGATTTTTTTTGTGACCTTTCTTGACAGTTAAAGAAATAATGCTATCCTTATTTCTATGAGCTGGGCAAGCGCTCGGAATGTTCGCCAAAGTTTTTCATTGCCGCTTTTTTATTTGTTTTTTTATAATTTCTCTAAACAACTTATTGCAGCCAATCGGACAGGTTAATGATAAGTTGCGGAAAGGAATTGTCATGATTGAATATATTGATATTTTTAAATCTCAAGCAAAATCTCTGTTAAAAGAATATCGCGCACAAAACAATGAGGCAAAGCTTCGTTGTCAAAAAGTTTTTGGTAAAAAAGAAGATTTATCCTTAATGAACATGCAGCATGTGATTGCCAAAGAATATGGTTTTGACAATTGGAATGAGCTGCAAAGCGCCAATGATGCTCAGCTGGCAACTGCGCTTATTGAACGTAAAAATCTCTCCATGCAAAAGCCGTTGCGCTTTTATGCCGATGATAAAGGTGTGGCGATGTTTGAAACACGCAAACAAAAGTTGATGACGGTAAATTCTCATATAGATTTTGATAATTTTCAAATGCAAACTCCGTTTGGTGATTTTTCGCCTTGGCTGGATTTGTCTTATATGGATTTATCGGCTTATGACTTATCCAAGATGGATGTTTCTTTTGTGACTTATTCCGATTTGACGGTTTGGACGAATGATACCTCCAAACTTCCATCTCATTTTCAGCCGAAAGAATTTTTGGAAGAACGTAAAAATTTCGGTCTCGGAATTAAAAATTTGCATAAACAAGGTATAACCGGACAAAATCGAGCCGTAGCGGTGATTGATTGGCGCAAGCTTGCCAATCATTTGGAATATTATCAAAATATCAAAGGTTATGAAGAACTAGATGTGCTTCCTGAAGGCGGAGATTGGAGCGGGGGACAGTTGGTTTCGGCGCTGGTTGGCAAAACTTGCGGTGTAGCTCCGGATGCAGATATTTATTACTATTCCGTCGGGACTATCGGCCGCGCGCAAACATATTATGCCCTTGCACTTAATCAAATTTGTGATTTGCATGAAGAATTAATCAAAAACGGCAAAAACGGAATTGATGCCGTTTGTCTTTTGCGCAGCTTGTTGTTGCCTTGTTTTCAAGATGATGAAGGTGCGGCAGAATTCAGACAAGCGGCAGAACGAGCACAAAAGCTTGGAATTTGCTTGTCGTTTGATTATCAAAATTATGGGGCTATAGGTGTTGGGTGTAAAATCGGTGGAGATGTTGAAAATTTTGAAGATTTTGAGTTGTTTCATTCCAAAAATCCGCGCCGTATACCGGATGAAAGACGCCTGCGTCAAACTTTGTGTTTTCCCGCCGGAAGACATACGGTTGCCGGAAATGATACTTTGAAGTCTTATATTTTTAGCCCATATCCAACTAATTTAGAGGCTTATAAATGTGGGTTGTATCTGTTGGCAAAAAGTGTTCAGTCGCATTTAACAGGGCAAGATTTTTGGCAAAAAGCTCTTGCAACCGGTGATTTTAGAGAAAATATCGGTGTTATCATTAATCCACAAAGATTAATTGAAGCTCAGTAAAAATAAAACAAAGCCACACTTCTTATGCAAGGTGTGGCTTTGTTCTTTTGGTTATTCGGCAGCGTTATAACACAAATTTTCTAAATCACAATCATCAAGACACATACTATAAATACAGCAGTCATCATGACGGTCGTAATATTGTTTTAAGGTTGCCTCTAATGTAAAGCCGCATGAATTATAGAATTTTCGGGTGGCTTTATATTCAGGCTTGCTGTCGGTTTTTAAGTAAAGTTTGCGTCCGCCTAAGGCTTTGAGGTGTTCAATCAATTTGGTGATGATTTGTTTACCAATACCGCGTCCTTGGTAAGCGGCGTGAGTTGCCAGCCAATAGAGCTCGTAGGTTCCATCAGAATCTGCAATCTCGCCATAGCAAGCATAAGCGCAGGTCACACCATCCAGCTCAGCAAAGATAAAGTTGGTATCGTGCGGATAATCTCCATCTTCGGGATGCTCGACTTGATACAAAGCATCATCGGCAAGTTGTGCGGTGATGTCTACGCAATCTTCATCAAAGTTGGGGGCAGAGGCGGAAATTTCTCTGACTTTTTCAATGTCATCAGACGTAATTGTATATCGGAAGGTAAGCATCTTACACCTCCTTCAGAGCAACGCAGTCCTCATTGAAAGAAAAGTTAAAGCAAAAATTACGTTTCGGAGGCTCGGCGGAATCTGCCTGAGTTCCTTTCTTTGAAATATGTTTTGAACGTTTTTTCATAATAGATATCCTTTGTTTTTGAGAAAGAATTGTTCTTCCTCTATAATTATTAGACTACGAAAAAAAACATTTGGCAAGAGGGATTTTTTTTTGCGAAGGTATGTAACAAACCATTTGACAAGAGCAACAAAAAGGCATAGATATAATGCGTTATTAGTTCTATTGCTTCGTCGTCTAATGGTAGGACAGCGGATTCTGACTCCGTCAATCTTGGTTCGAGTCCAGGCGAAGCAGCCATAAAAAAACTCTCCTTTTTAGGGGAGTTTTTTTATGGCTAAAGCACAGCCCGACGAGAACCAAGATTTGGTTCGGAGCGGATAGTTGTTGAAACGAGGTGCAATTTCTTTTTTATATATCACTTGTCCCAAAGTAATAGTGAAATACTTTTCTTGCTAAATTTTTAATTTATTAGTATTGAATAGATGATGAAATGTTAGAAAATATTAATGTATTGAGTTTTAAGTTTATGTTTAGACAACTGAAAAATTGGTTTGCTTATATGCAGCGGAAAGTGATTGTACCGATGAGCCGGAGTTATAAAAATCCTTCCTATCTGGCACGATCTAATGCCATTGGTATGGGGTTGGCTTTTGCGCCTTTTCCGGGGCAGGTGCCGGTGGTGCTTGCTTTGTGGGTGTTGTTGCGACGCACAAAATATCGTTTCAGTTTGGCTATATCTGTTGCTTGGACGTTTATTTCCAACGTGTTTACCAATCTGCCGCTTTTTTATCTATACTACCTAATCGGTGCTTATCTTAGGCAAGATGAAACGGCTTTTTCTTATGCCGAGCTCAAAGAGCTGTTTGCAAACGGCATTTTTCAGGCTGCCGGACAAATCGGTGTAAACATTCTTTATGGTAGTTTGCTCTATATGCTGATTTTTGCTGCGCTGGGATATTATCTCGGTATTCGTAGGCAGAGAAAAGCTTAAAACTCAGCCTTATTTTTCAGATTGTCATAGCGTTTATGAATGCACTGAATGGCGGTTTTGTGCACACCTTGAGTGATGTCATAATAAATGAAACGTCCGTCGCGGCGGGCGGTGACAAAGCCATCGTCTTTCAGGCGTTTTAGGTATTGCGAAACTTTCATTTGTTCGCTTTCTATGCCGTTGATGATGTCCGTAACATTGCTTTCGCCATACAAAGTGAGATATTCCAAAATGCGCATTTTATCATAGTTGGCAAAAAGCTTGATGCGGTTGGCAACCATGGTGGTATAATCTTTGGGCAGAAGTGCTTTTTCGGTCAGATAGAAAAAGCTGTCGGTCATATAAGCAAAAAGCTTGCGAATGCACTCAAAAATGCTTGCCGGATATTCTTCATAAATATTATAATAAATAAAAATTCCTTTACGCTCGGTTTCAACCAGATTGGCATCGCGGAGTTTTTTCAAGCTTTGGGACACAATCATCTGCTCTTCCTCCACGGCTTTGGTCAGGGTGGATACGGATGAGGCACCGTTGACATCCATATATTCCAACAAACGCAAGCGCAAAGGGTGGGCGATATAGCTGATGCCTTTGACGGCTTTTTTCATGATTTCCGGCGGCAGTTGCTGCTCCATAAACTTTTCTCCGATATTTTTTCTTTCAGCCTATATCAAACTGCGGCAATTTGCAATTATAAAAAAATCCCCGACTTAAAACATCGGGGAAAGTTTTATTTTACAAAAGGCTGAACATAATTTTCAAATTGGGTTTCATATTCCGGAGCCCAGCCCATCAGATAATTTTTGCCCATGAGCAGAAACGGGGTGCCGACAGAACTGCCGCCAATTTTATATTCTTTTACCGCTTGCAAAAGGAGTTTATAACCACCGGCATTTTCAACATTGACCATGGATAACTCTAAGCTTGGGTGCTTGGCTTTGATATAAGTCAGAGCAGCGTGGCAGTGCGGGCAATAGTTGGAATAGAAAAAATATATTTTGTTTTCAGAAAAAGCTGATTTTTCACTTGCGGTTTGAGCCGTGCTTTCCGTTTGGGTCTGATTATCGCAACCGGTGAGTACAAACAGCCCTAATACAAAAGCAAAGATGATTTTATTCATGTGTTTTCTCCTTATTCTATGCAGCAGTCAACCGCTTTTCTGACAAAAGCTTTCATCTTGGACAACGTGCCGGTTTTTTCTTCTGAAACCTCAGGTGTGCTCGAGATGTTGGAATCAATTTTTTCTGAAAGTTTTTTCATGTCTTCGGTTTTATCTTCAATCCATTTAATATCTGCGACGTTTAACATATTCATATTCAAGCCCCAGAACAGACAATAAAGCTCATAGGCTTGGTTGAAAAGTTTGTAGGCTTCTTCTTTGTGACCTAAAGATTGTTGCTTGGTGCCGACCTCCATCAAACGCATGGAAGAAGCCAGCAAATGTTTGGATATGCACCAGACTTCGCCTTCATAAGCCGGAATAACTTTTTGCATTAAGGTTTTGCGCATTTCACGAATGTTTTGTACCAAATCGTAAAAAGAATTTTTTCCGGTTTTGGCTCCAGAGAAAACAAGGTGTTCTTCAATGCTGATAAGGTTCATGATGGCGATGGTTAAATCTTGGTCAGAAGACAGGTCTTTGGGGTTGACCTTTTTGGCACTGTCTATCTTCTCCACAAACTCTTTGACATTTTCAATTTTTTTCATGGCAAGTCTCCGATATATTTCATAATATATATTATATATGTAATATATTAAAATTGTCAAGTGTTTTTATAAATGAAATTTTAATAAGATAGGAGATAAGTTTAAAATTATTGATGGAAAATAATAACTAAGTTCACGTAACTAAGGAGAGGTTTATGAGAGACCATTATACGGAACCGCCACAAACCTATCTCAATTTTTTGAGATTCTCACCATCTTGCCTACTTTTAGATGTTTCCTTGTTCTCGCCTAAAATAAATTTTCCTCTCTCTTTGTTCTTTTATTCAATTTTCACGTTTTATTATCTGCTTTTAAGTTACGCTTTCCAAAGTGCTAATTTAAATTTCTTCCTTTGGAGGTGCTTATGAATAAGATTAAACAATATTTCTTTTATAAAAAAGGTGAATTTTCTTGGTGGAAAAGTATACAGAATACTCTCAGTAATCGTAATATTGGAAATATCATCTTTTTTCTTCTTATCAGTATAATAAATTTTTTAATTTTATATGTTTTAGCAAATAATACGCCAAACTGGGAAAAATACTCAGTACAATTTACAAGATTCACCTACTTTTTGGTAATATCATTCTTTATAGTTTTGGCCTCATATTGGTACATATCTCACAAATTTCTAAAAGATTATATTGTAAAATTATGCTGCAGTACATTATTTTATACACTTATGTTTTTTTTAATACCAAGCATTTGTTGGTTTTTGCAATATAATATTGAAAGTAATGTTTATGGGATAGGCAGAAAGTTAGCGTTTATCTGTATGATGACATCATTTTCTTTATATTTTAATACCGCTCTTATTGGGTTAGGAAATGCACTTTTTTCTACTCCCAAAATCATAGAAATAAACTTCAAACTTAAAATGCAGTTTCTTTTTACTCTGTTCTTTTTATTGTTTATCCTGAGTTATATTTATTTTTCTTATTTTCTTTTTTGAGCAGAAAAGAAAATAAACAATTACAGTATCTCTAGTATTGATTTTATATATATGATTTTATCATAAAAAAAGCCTCCGCGATTGGAGTCCTTTTTTATGATGGTGCCGACACAGGATTGACGTCGCAAAAGCTCCGCCGCTTCGTCGTCGCTCGGGCTATGCCCT
>CALXZK010000004.1 GCA_944393225.1 uncultured Alphaproteobacteria bacterium | reverse complement strand
TTTAAATTTTCACAACATTTTAGTTGTAGAGAATAATCTGAAAGTACTTCTTGTTTTTTATCAGCAGTATCATTTTGCAACAAATCTTTCTTCGGCTTCAGAATACTCTGATGATTATCTTGACAATAATTTCTAAAATATTGTTTAAACTTTTTAACAACTTTTTGGGAGCCATTAACTGTAATTTTTTGCATGTAAAAATCGCTCATGAATTATCTCCTTATACCTTAAGTTCAAGCACCATTGCTTGATAGCTCCAAATTAATTGAGTTTTAGGAGATTTGCGAGGAACCAATAAAATGGGATTTTTAATGTTATTGAATGTTATTCATTTATAAAAAAACACATTATCAAAAGCATACACAGATATTTCGATTCAATAGTTTGACATGTTCATACTGGTCCTTGATTTTTATTATTTTATTTTTTATCATTAAAAAAACAAATAAGGGGAAATAACTAATGTTACAAAACATGGCATATCGACGAGAATTGTTTATTTTACAAAGTACATTAATAAAGCTTGCCGCTTTAGACCCTAATGAGGATATCGAAAAAATATATATAACGGCTCAAAATCTAGTACGTTTTGGTCTAGAATATTATTATGATCAGATTGAAAAACAAAAAATATCTAAAGCATTTGAGCATTTAAAAGATATAGAAAAAATAGACTTACCCAATATTAAACAACATTTACAGCATATACGTACATCTATATCCCCCAAAGATTATTTTGAAAAACAGTTAGTTGTACAAGAAGATTTGTTCCCTTGTAAGAAAAAAAGTATTAATAATGTAGAAAAAATTACAAACACTGAAATTATAGACATTGCTCAAAATAAGGCAAAAAATTCAATAGAGTTTTACAATAAAGATTTTAGCGATATCTATTTAAGCAACATCAAGATGTTATTTGATAGTTTAGGAAAGTTGACTGACACAGGCACTTATATATATAGTCACAAAAATATAAAGTTTTTTCATTGTACTTTTTTTAATTTAAATTTATCTAAAATTCGTTTCAAATCAAACCTTAATTTTATAAATTGCCAATTTAATGGAAATACTGATTTTAGAGATTCAGTTTTTGAGGAGGATGTTTCTTTTCAACATTCTTGTTTTAATGGAACAACACATTTTGAAGATACAAATTTTTTAAAAAATGCAAATTTTGAACATATAGAATCGTATGGGAATGCTTTTTTATTTAACCAATACAAATTAGATAATTCAGGAAATAATGATATATTTAAATATATATGGAGCTTTAAAGGTGCTAAATTCTATAGCAAAGTAGCATTTTTTAGAAGAATATTTCCTGTTAGAGCTGATTTTTCTTATGTTTCATTCTATAACACATTCTATTTCACCAATTGCCAATTTCCATTAAAAACCGAAGTTAAAGGATTGAAGTTTTTTCCTCAAAATATTTCCGATTTTGAGATATCCATCAGAATATTAAGAGCTGCATTAGAAGAATGTTATTGTCACGCTGCAAATGATGAATTATTAATGTGGGAACAAAGAGCAACAGAATTAAAAACACAAACTATTGTTGATGATGAAAAAGAGGAGTTATTATCTGCTCGAAAAACAGCTGCAATATTAGGATATTCTGAAGCCTCCCTCAGAACAATGAGATCTCAATATCCGGATAAAATTAAATTTCTTAAAAGAGCTAACCGAGTTTTTTATTATAAATCATCAGTCTATGATTTTCTTAAATTAACACCACCCAAAAGCAAATAACATTCAATAACATTAAAAATCTCATTTTTTTGGTTCCTCGCAAATCTCCTAGAACTTAATTAATTTTAAGTTATCAAGCAATGGTGCTTGTGTTGAATAAAAAGGAGACTTTTAATGGATAAATTAGTTCCTATAAAAATCGAATGTTTTGGCCCTAAAGTACAACAAAAAGGATTGATAAGGGTTATAAAGACTATGGCAACCTATATGTATAATCGCTTATTCGGCTATGAAACGCATATTTGTGATGCTAAAGGCAACTCTAAATTAATAGATTTTGAAGGTCTGGAATTAGGTATTTATAATTTTTACAAAGCCAAAGAAAACAGTATTTATTGTATGGGTGTACCTTGGCTTGCAATTGGAAGTATTACAAGTTTTTCTAAAATGGCCTATAATCTAAGGATTCTTATTTCTATACCTGATGGAGAAAACCTAGATAAAATAACAAAAGTTAAAATAGCTAAAGGTAAAATAATATCTTCTGTAACCCTAGATAACAAGAGTCCTTTCTTTCCTGAAACTGAACTTAATACAATGAAAGACTTGCATAAAGAGCTCATAAAAACATATGAATCTGTCAAGGGTAAGATAATGGATGATGTTGAAAAAACTGCATTCACTGTTATGGAGAACATCTTAAATGAAATAACTAAAATAGATAACCCCGAGTAAACTCAGGTTTTTCTGTAAGGCATTAATAAATTAAAAGCAACTCCTTTATAAAAAAAGAGTTGCTTTTTTTAATTAAAGATCAAACTTTTCTCGATATCGATAAAAAGTCGGCTTGGCAATACCATATTTTCTACATATTTCACTAACTTTTACTTTATCGGCTACATCTTTTTTTAATTCTTCAATCTTGGATAAGGATAGCTTCTTGCATCTTTCTTTTGAATATACACCCTTAGCTTTAGCAATTGCAATTCCTTCTTTTTGGCGCATTTTTATCATATTTCTTTCAAATTCAGCAATACTGCCTAAAAGATGAAGCATAAGATTATTAAATGGGTTAGAGGCATCAGCCGAAAACTTAAGATTCTCTTTAATAAAGAAGAGATCTGATTTTCGTTCTTCTGTAATTATTTTAACAATTCTGAGCAAATCATTTATGTTTCGAGCCAAACGATCAATAGAATGGACTTCTACTATATCACCAGTTCTTATCCATTTTAACATTTCTTGTAATTTTGGTCGATCTGTTGACCCACCTGAAGCATAATCGATAAACACTTCATCATATTGAGATGCTTCGGTCGTTTGCCTGTCGATATGTTGAGTTCCGTCGTTGGAGGAAACTCTGGCATATAAAAACTTCATTTTATTCTCCGTTTAAAAAGTAACATTAAAGTCTAAATATCGCATTACTTTTCTCAAGTCAATGATAATATGACCTTAATATTACCATAAAACAGATTAAATTAATGGTTTCATTAAAGTATGCCTTAATATGACTAATTATTATTTTTTTGTAACCACAATTTGGAAATTTCTTTCTTGCCGTCTTCAAGAGTAGGTAATTCTAGTTTTACACGATGTTTTGCTCCTGTAATGAGCATATCCTTTACATCTTGTTTAATAATATTTCCTTTTTCGATGTTTTTAGCAGAAACTTTTTCTAACATTTTATCAACAGTATCATTTACATTATCACTGATATGTTCTTTAACAAGGTTTACATAAATTTCACTTGATTTCAATGAATTGTGACCTAAGGCAATTTTAATTTTATAAGAATTTCCGGTTAATTCTGCCATCATTGTTGCAAATGTATGGCGAAAATCGTGTAACCTTACTCGTCCTTCAAGGTTTGCCTCTCGTTTTATTGTAGCCCAAGACTTTTTTACATCAATTAAATGACCGCTTTGACTTTCTTTTGAATAAAAAACATATTCGCTGTCAATTTGTTGGGCTTTGGCTTCTTCCTTTAGTTTTTGTAAAATCGGTATAACAGCATTAGGAAGGTTTACAAGTAAATTCTTTTTATTTTTTGTTTGAGGAACAATCCAAGTCTTTTTTGCAACCTGAATATCCTGCCATCTCATACTTAATAATGCAGATTTTCTAACAGGAATTAATAAAAGACACAAGATGGCATAGTAAGAGAGGTTGAATTTAACAAGCAATAATCTACTGATTGTATTAATGACACGTCCAATTTCTTCACTATCTAAAGCTCTGATACAAGGTGTTTCTTTAAATGCTTCAACACCATTGGCTGGATTAGATATATTATACGATTTTTTATTTATTAAATAATTATATATAGCTTTAATCAAACCAAGACATCGATTAGTTTGATAAGGAGTATTTGCATTTTTATTTCTATATTCTTCTAATACCTCAACATTTACATTTAAGATTCTCATATTTCCAAGTTGATTTTTAATTTTGGAATTCCACAAGCGATTATATTCATCTATTGTTTTTTGACCTAGACTGATTTTAGAATTCATATATGTAGCAAAAGCATCATTTAATGTAATTTTAGAAAGTTTATCTTTGTTGTTAATATAAACATTTTCATACATTGCGTTTTTAAGATTGTTGGCAATTTCTCTGGCTTGAGCAACAGTTATATCTTCAAAATTTCCAAGTTTTTTATGAGTAGGGGTGCCATTAACTCTTTTGTATAAACAGAATGTTTTAGTTCCTTTGGGATGTACAAACAATTCCAAACCATCTTCTTTACAATCCATCACCGAGTAACGTTTAGCTTTAACCTCTAACGCACGAATTTTGCTATCTGTAAAATTAAATTTCATTAAAAATCTCTCTAGAAAATACTACAAAAATACTACAAATTTTAATAAAAATTACTATGCAAGGGTGAGTTTGTCAAGTTTTTAATATATTTTTATTGTTAATTTTCAATATATTATCATATATGCAAATTTAAGAACGAATAACTCTTAATCAGTGGGTCTGGGGTTCGAACCCCCACGCGCCTACCATTAAAGAAAAGCTGTCTTAGAGAATAAGACAGCTTTTTTTGTCCTTTTAGAAAAGGAAAGGGGTTCTCACCCTAAAGGGTTCACTCTTGCTTGTAAGTTCGCAAGCTCACTAACTGCGCTGCGGTCACTTCATTTGTAAAGTTTTTCGGCGGCACTGTCGTTTGCCTTAAAACTAACAAATGTTCGCCTTTCGTTAGAAAATCCTCCTCAGGAGAATTTTCTTTCCTCAAGCCCCACGCGCCTACCATTAAAGAAAAGCTGTCTTAGGGAATAAGACAGCTTTTTTGTTTTAAAAAGTTAGTGTTATCTTAAGATTATTGATTGTAAAAAGAAAAATATCGTATTACATTTTTAATATCTGAAACAACGAGGAAGGAATAAAAATGAAAAAATATATTTTCGGATTTTTAGTTTTGGTGATTGCCGCAGCTTGGTATTTCTCACCATCATTAGAAACAATCGTTAAAAAAGTTGTTAATAAATATGGTAGCGAAATCACCGGTACCGAAGTCAACTTGCAAGGTTTCAAATTAAGTTTGACCAAAGGCGAGGGTGAAATCAGCGAAATTACCGTTGCCAACCCCAAAAACTACTCAGCTCCTTACATTTTTAGCTTAGGCGATATTTTTGTAAAAGTTGATTTGAAAAGCTTGGCTTCTGATACAATCGTTATTGAAAAAATTGCCATTAACAAACCTGTTATCACTTATGAAATGTTGTCTTTAACTCAAAACAACATCAGCCAAATTCAAAAGAATATTGCCGCTAACACAGCTTCCAAAGATGCTCAAGCATCTCAAGCTAAAGAAGAAGCCCCGAAAGATGAAGCCTCTTCTAAAAAAGTAGTTATTAAAGAATTGGTTGTTGCCAATGGTGAAATCCAAGCTATTGCTAACATCAATGGCAAAGCTAACGATTTGAAAGTTAAATTACCGCAAATCGTAATGAGAAATATTGGCGATGAAAAGAAAGGCGAAAGTATCGCTTCTTCTATCACCAAGATTTTGAACAACATTTTGAAAACAGCTTCCAAAACTGTTGTCGAAAGCCAACTCGGCGATTTAAGATCTGTTGCTGATGAGAACTTGAACAAAGTTGTCGGTGGTGTTAAAGACAGAGTAAAAGAATTGGGAATTTTTGGTAAATAATTCCTAAAAAGAACAAAAAAAAGCCCCGCTACTCAGCGGGGTTTTTCTTTATTGAAGCAATCAATTCATCAACATATTTGGGCAAAGTTTCTCCGGCCTTGCCTAAAACATGTTTATCAAAAAGATAATTATTGGCGGTCAAATCGAGCGTAAATTCGATTGTGTCGGCGCCATAATATTTTGCGGTTTGCACAAATCCGGCAGCAGGATACACCACGCCTGAGGTACCGATAGAAATAAACAAGTCACATTTTCTTAAAAAAGTTTCTACCTCATTCATACATAAGAGATTCTCCCCAAAAAAGACAATATTGGGTTTCATCATTCCGGCAACTTCACAATGCGGGCAAACCGTTTCCGTATCGACATCACCCCAGGTTTCAAGCACATGACCGCAATTAAGACAAACGGCTTGGTTTATTTGCCCGTGAATGTGATACACATTTTTGTTTCCGGCTTTTTCATGAAGTGTATCCACATTTTGCGTAACAATATTAATCTCTGCCGGATATTCTTGTTGCAGCTTGGTTAAAGCAATATGAGCAGGGTTGGGTTCTGCTTTTTGTACTTCTACTTTGAGTTCGTTATAAAAATCGTGCACCAGAGCCGGATTACGTTCAAATCCTTCAATTGTTGCCACATCTTCAACCTTGTGATTATTCCATAAGCCGTTAGAGCTTCTAAAGGTAGCCAAACCGGATTCGGCAGAAATACCGGCACCGGTCAAAATCAGAATATTTTTATAAATTCTTGTCATGTTTATTCTCCTGATTGTATTAAAGATGATATATGTTAAAAAAACAACTTTTTTGTTTTGTTATAGGCTTTAAATAGGCTAAATTAACAAAAAATAAGGAGAAAAGCATGGCATTTTGGAATAATTGGTTCATTCCCAAACCTTTTAATGAAGGCTATTTGCCGGAGTTAGACGGGCATAGAGTGTATTATCGTGAGTTTGGCAACCCCAAAGGTGAGGCAATCATTTGCTTTCACGGTGGTCCGGGGTTTTGGTCGCGCGCAGAAACGGCAAAGAAATTTGACTTAAAAAAATATCGCGTGGTGATGTTTGATCAAAGGGGCTGCGGAAAATCAGAGCCTGCCGGTTGTATGGAACATAACACAACGCAAGACAATGTTGACGATGTTGTACGTTTGCTGGAACTCTTGGAAATAAACGATAAAGTCATTCTCTTTGGTGGCTCTTGGGGCTCAACCATGGCTTTGATGTTTGCCATTACCTATCCAAAGGTAGTGAAAGCCATGATTTTATCCAAAATCTTTTTAGCCAACAAAGATTCTCAAAAATGGGAATTAAAACAGAGTGGTTTGTTTTATCCCGATATGTTGGATGGCTTAAAAGGAAATATCTCTGATAACTATTTGATTCCGGAATATTATGCCAAACAAATTAATTCTGAAAATTTGGAACAACAAACTGAAGCGGCAACCAAATATGGCTGTTGGGAGCGTGTTTTAGGAAGTTTAGATCCAAAGTTTGGCGACTATATTCCCGATGAAAAAGAGATTAATATGCAAAAAATATATATCAATTATGCTGCGCAAAACTTCATGTTGGAAGATGATGAAATAATTGATAATGCACATAAAATTGGCAATATTCCGACCCTTATTTTGCATAATCGACTAGACTTTATCTGCCCACCGATAAATGCCTATCGTTTGCATAAGGCACTGCCGATGTCAAAGCTGATATTTGTTCCGGCTAAAGGACATTCGAGCAAATTGTTAGATGAAGCAATGCGCGCCGAAATGAAAGAATTTTTGCAAAAATTAGATTAATTTATACCAGAAAGAGCATAAAAATGAAAAAAATTGCCATTATTGCCGCTATGAGCAGCGAAATTAACTCAATCAAAGCCTTATTGTCCAATAGAGAAGAAAAAGACGGATATATCACAGGGGTTATCGGTGATAAAGAAATCACCTTAATCCAAAGCGGTATCGGTAAGGTTTGCGCAGCCGTTAAAACAACAGAGCTGATTGATAAATTTCAACCCGATTGCGTGATTAACTCAGGTGTTGCCGGTGGTGTCGGTGATGATGTCAAACAAATGGATATTGTGGTGAGCTTAAAAACCGTTTATAATGATGTTTGGTGTTTAGAGCCCAATGCTTATGGCCAAGTGCAAGACTTCCCGCTTTATTTTGAAGCCGATAAAAATTTGGTTGCTAAAATAGACGAGGGTGAGCATAATGGTATCACCATTCACAAAGGTTTGATTACAAGCGGCGATAAATTTGTTGCCGGAATTGAAGAAGCTAAAAACATTCGCAAATTGTTTGATGATGCTTTGGCAGTAGATATGGAATCTTGTGCTGTAGCTCAAGTTTGCTATATAAAAAAGACACCATTTATTAGCTTGCGCATAATCAGTGACAATCCGCTGAGAAGTAATGATAATCATCAGCAATATGCCGATTTTTGGGGCGAAATGGCTAATAAATCTTTTGCCGTATTGAAAAATTTATTGAACAATATCTAGGAGAAGAAATTTGCTTGATAAAAATTTGGTAGCAGAAATTTTGAATGAAGCTTTGTCCACAGGTGGAGACTATGCCGAGATTTTTGTTGAAAACACTTTGACAAATAATTTACATACGTCAGAAAGAAAAATCAAAAGTTCGACATCCGGTTTGAGTTATGGCGCCGGTATTCGCATTTTTGACGGTGTTAATTTTGTTTATGCTTATACCAATTTGATGGATAGAGAAAATTTGCTCAAAACCGCAAAAAAAGCCGCCTTAGGCATAAAATCAAGCAAAAAAGACATTTCTTTTGATTTAAGAGATTTAGAGCTCGAGAGAAAACACCAAATTCAAAAACCGTTTGAAAACAAAAGCAAAAAAGAAAAAGCCGACTTAATGCTCAAAATCAGCGAATATGCATTAAATGCCAGTCCGCTTGTTTGCAAGGCCGATGCCAAATATAAAGAGACAACGCGCCATACTTTGCTCGCTAATTCCTTGGGTGTTTGGGCAGAAGATTCTATTGCACGTAGTCTCATGCATTTGAACACCATTTCTGAAAAAGACAATATAACGGAAGCCGCCAGAAAAAATTTTGGTGGTTTATACGGTTTGGAGTTGTTTGAAGGCAGAAACTTGCAAGAATTTGCGGAGGATGTGGCTGCAGATTCCGTATCTCGACTTTCGGCTAATCTTTGCCCATCCGGCAGAATGGATGTGGTGATTGGCAATGATTTCGGAGGCGTAATTTTTCATGAAGCTTGCGGTCATAGTCTTGAAGCAACCTACGTCGCTAAAGATGCATCTGTCATGTGCGGAAAACTTGGACAGCAAATTGCATCTCCATTGGTTACCGCTTATGATGATGCTACTATTGACCACGCTTGGGGCTCAATTAATGTCGATGACGAAGGCGTTAAAACTCAAAGAAAGATTTTGATAGAAAACGGTATTTTAAAAAACTATATGGTCGATAGATTAAACGGGCGTCGTATGGGGATGGAGCCAAACGGTTGTTCGCGCCGTCAGAATTATACTTTTGCGCCGACATCACGTATGAGCAACACCTTTATTGCTAATGGCAAATCCACACACGATGAGATTATTGCTAACACCGAAAAAGGTATTTATGCCGAGAAAATGGGCGGCGGTTCAGCAAATCCGATGAACGGAGAATTTAACTTTTCGGTTGATAAAGCTTATCTGATAGAAAATGGCAAAATAACTAAGCAAGTCAAAGGTGCCAAACTGATAGGTTCAGGACAAGAAGTTTTGCAAAATATAGATATGGTTGCAAACAATATGACTTTATCTTGCAGCATATGTGGATCAACTTCTGGAAGAATCCCTGCATCTCATGGGCAACCCACCATCCGTGTCAGAAACATCACTGTCGGAGGACAAAAATAATGCAAGCACAAGAATTTATTGAAAAATTGTATCAAGCAAGTCAAGCTCAGGACATCAATCAATTTCAAATTGATTATAGTCAAAATGAAAAATTCTCATTAAAAGCGATGGATGGCAAAATTGAAAAACGTAGCTTCAATAATACGCAGCATTTGGATTTTTCTATAAAAGAGGGCAAAAATATCGGCTCTTTTAGTTGCGGCGAGCTGGAAGAAAAAAATATTCCTCTCATTATTAAAGAAGCTAAAGAAAATGCATTGCTGATGAATAACGAAGAAGAAAATTTCTTCTTTGGTGAAAAGAGAGAATATCCTTTAGTTAAAAGAAGCAGACCAATAAAAGAGTTTGAAACTCTAGATAAAGAGCAATTCTTGCTCGATTTGGAAAAAGCTGCTTACACCCATGATAAGCGGGTGAAAAAGGTTATTTTTTGTTTTATGGACGAAGGAAAATACCAAAGCGCAATTCGCAATTCTTTAGGCTTGGATGTGAATGAAGGAATAACGTGGGCTTATGGCGGAATTTATTTATCGGTAGAAGAAAACGGTATTATCAAAACCGCTTCCGAATTTGTTACATTTGATAAAGAAGAAGACTTTAATCCCGAATTTATAGCACAAAAAGCTGTAGAAAAAGCTTTGAAGAAACTTAATCCGATTGCAATTCCAAGCGGAAAATATAAAATTGTTTTTGAAAACGAGTGCTTTGCAGATTTCTTAAACTTGACGAAAAGCATATTTTCAGCCGCTTCAATGGAAGAAAAATATTCTAAGCTCGGAGATAAGCTCAAGCAAAAAATTGCTGCTGACAGTATAACCTTGGTTGATAATCCTTTATTAGACAATGGATACCGTACTCGTCCTTTTGATGGTGAAGGCTATCCGAGCCAAAACAATGTTATCATCCAAAATGGTGTGTTGCAAACCTTGCTCCACAATTTGCGTACGGCACATAAGTTTGGCGCTACTCCAACCGGAAACGGTATCGGTAATGGTTCAAGGGGCGTGTCTTTTTCCAACTTTTACATAGAAAACGGCAATTTAAGTAAAGATGAAATTTTGCAACAAACAAAAGATGGCATTTATATTACCAATTTAATTGGCACAAATGCCGGATATTCAGCCGCTTCCGGAGATTTTTCTTACGGTGCCGAAGGATTTTTGATTAAAAACGGAAAAATCGACAACGCTTTGAATCCTCTAACTATTTCAGGAAATGTTTACGAGCTTTGGCAAGATATTGAGCTCATCGGTAATGACTTAAAACTCATGCCAAATGGCTGCGGCTCTCCGACAATAGCCGTTAAACCGATGCAAATTTCTTGCAACTAGGAGAACAATATGCGCGAACTCAAAAGATTATGCCGTATCAAAGTCGTCTTTGTCGATTGGCATAAGACTTTGTGCTCGCGCGTTTTCTTCCAATTTATCAAACGTCGCAACAAAAAGCTCTTTGACAAGCTTGAACACCGCTTGTTTGAGGAAATGCCTCTTGCCAAATTTATTGATTGGATGAAAGGCGCTTTGACAAAAGATGATATCTTAAAGGAAATCTGTCAAGACGACTTGAATATACAAGAAATTTCTAGACTTCTTCAAGCAAGTTGCGAGAAAATGAAATTTGACCGCCCTGATTATAAAAAATGGATTAAGCGCCTTAGAGAAAAGGGCAAAAAAGTTGTTATAGCTACCGACAATGTAGATGTTTTTGAAGATTATACAGTACCGGCGCTCAAATTGCATAAGTATTTTGATGCAATTTTGTGTTCTTCCACGCTCAAATGCTTAAAACACGATGCCAAAGATAAGAAATTGCTGTTTTTTGACGATTTTTTAAGAAATAATAACATTAAATATGAGGAAGCAATTTTGCTTGATGATGATGAAGAGTTAATTCGCTTTTGCAAAAAATTCGGCATGCAGGGCAGGGTTATATCATCTCCTGAAAATATGCTGCAAAACCTAATGATGATAGAGGCTTGTTGTGACCGATGTGAATTTTGACAAACTGAAAGTCATATTTATAGATTGGTACTTAACTTTAACTTCCGTAACCTTTTTGAACAAGTTAAAGGTTGAAAATCATGCTCTGTTCAAAAAGTTTATCAATGTCATTTTTGAAAACAATCCCGAAGGCTGGCAATATGATTGGGCTCGCGGAAAACTCAGTAAAGAAGACGTTGCTAAAAAAATTTCTCAAGCCGGAATTATGCCTTATGAAAAAGTTTTACAAACCTTTGCCGATTGTTGCTCTCATCAAACATTAGATTATCCAAACACATTTGAAAAAATAGATAAACTGCGCCAAACCGGCGTTAAGGTCGTTTTGGCGACGGATAATTGGGACGTTTTCACCGACTATACTGTTCCAAGTTTGCAATTGAATAAACATTTTGATAGCATTTTATCATCAAATGAAATCGGATATCTTAAGAGAGATGAGCAAAAAGACAACATACCTTTCTTTGCCGGATATTTAGAAAAAAACAATATTTTTGCTCCGGAAAGCCTTTTAATTGATGATAATTGTCTTAATACTGAAATGTGCCAAAAGCACAAGCTTCAAGGCATAAAAGTTCAAAGCACCAAAGATACATTAAATTTGTTGGATACAATCATCAAAGAAAGAACATATCATGAATGATAATTTAAGCTACCTGATAAACATTCTGGGAAAATTAAAAGAATTGCAACGCACGGGCTGGATAAATAAAGGAATTGAAAATGCCGAAACCGTTGCCGCTCATAGTCATGGTGTGGCATTGCTTGCTTTGCTATTTGCCCCTCAACATTTAGATAAAGAAAAATGCCTAAAATTGGCTCTTATCCATGATATACAAGAAGCTTTGGTGGGCGATATAACTCCTTTTGATGGCGTATCTGAAGAAGAAAAAGCACAAAGAGAAAAAGCAGCCGTTAAAGAAATTTCGCAAAAATTCCATTTTGCCGAATTGGAAGATTTATTTGCCGAATATGAAGAAAACAAAACTAAAGAAGCCTGCTTTATCAAAGATATGGATAGATTAGATGCTGTTTTAGAAGCCAAATATTATGACAACGGCAATAAAACCCAAGAAAAAATCTTTAATGAGTTTTACAATTACGCAAATACGCACACAAATAAAGAGGAGCAAATTACCAAGCAACTATTTAATGCTTTATGTAAACTCTAGTGCTTATTTTCAAAATAGCGTTTAATCGTATCCATCACTTTGACATAATAGCTGTCTTCATGCGGCACAAAGTCTTTGATGGCAACAGCACCGGTATAAGGAATGTAGTTGTCAAACTCATCAAGGAGCAAGCCGGAAACATAAACGGAATTAACTTTGTGGTTAAACAAGTTTTTCAAATCATCGACCGAGGCTTCCAACACACCGTCAACTTCCAAAGGATTAAGCTCAAGCTCGGATAAATTCTTTTCTGTTTCCAAAAGATAAGTCGGATTAAATTCATGATTGATATATCCGTCTTTTTCATAAACATGATTAATGGTAAAAAGTTTGTTCAAGCTTTCAAAATCGATCTTAATTCCAAGTTCTTCTTCAATATTTTTAATACCGTCATGGGGTGTTTCACCGACTTTGAGGTGTCCTGCAGCAGAAATATCAAGCAAGCTTGGGTGTGTATCTTTATTTTTGCTGCGGAGTTGTAATAACACATGGTGATGTCCATCTGCGGCGTGTTTAACAATCCAACAGTGAAAAGATTTGTGCCACAAACCTTCTTTGTGCGCCTGCGAACGCATGGCCGAGCCCAAGGGGTTCATATTTTCATCATAAATATCAATCATATAATCATCAGCCATGGCAAGCACCTCCGTCAGATTTATTTAATAACATAATAAGATAGTAAGTCTAAAGTGTTAATAAATAGATAATTAGAAATTGTTATTTTTCAAGAGGTTGATATTCAAGGTGCAAAATTGGGTGAGGGCGGCCGTTACCATCTACGTCATCGCGAGAGATAATTTTATATCCCATGTGCTGATAAAAGCCGAGTGCGGCAGGATTTTCTTCGTTCACATCAATTAAGTAAATATGAAGTTTGTTAAGAGCAAAGTTAAGAAAATGTTTTCCCAAACCTTTACCAATAAATTCCGGTGCAATAAAAAGCATTTCCACTTTATAAGAAGATACGGCCATATATCCGGCAAGTTTTTCTCCTATTCGAATTCCCCAAACCTTCATCGAAGGTAAAGCATATTTCAGAACCAAAGGTTTATAGAATGCAATTTCTTTTTCGTTTAAAAAATGATGCGTTGCCCGAACAGAAGCTTCCCAAACTTCTACAATTTCGGCAAAATCATCAGAAGAAAGGAGCTCTATTTGCGGATTATTGAGCAAAGAAGAGCAAGCCGTTGACATCTTTGCCGTCCTCTTGTCGCAACACGACATCATATTTATTGATTTGAGTAAAACCATTTTGCTGCAACAAGTTGGTTATATATATTTCATTATACAGATATCTACCTGCATCGTTGAGTTTATAATCACCGTCTTCGGATAATACTTCTATAGAAAAGCAAATTTTTCTGCCTTTAAGAGCGGCAAAAAGCGGTGCCAAATTTCCGATATAACCAAAAACATCGGCAGCAACAATTAAGTCGGGATTTATATCTGCAAGTTTTTTCTGACAAAATGCTGTAACATCACCTTTAATCAGTTGTTTATAAACGCCTTTTTGAGCTGCCAAATGCAACATATTGCGAGAAACATCAACGCCGATTATTTGATTTTCAGCATTTTTAAGAGCTTGACCGATAAGCCCCGAACCACACCCCAAATCCACAATGGTACCTTTAACATTTCCTGCAAGGTCTCGTATGCGTCTTGGAAGGCCGTAATTAATCTTCTCAAGCACCAGCTCATAATTATCAGCGAAGTTGTCAAAAAGCTTTTCAGCAAAAATTTGATTATTCTCAATTTTTTCTCCTTTGAAAGAGGCACAGGTTCGTTGAGCAAATATATTTTTAGGTGCATTTTTCAACCAATTTTCAGCAACTTTGGTTGCAATATCTTTATCTTGTCGGTAGAGAAGGACCAAAGTTTCAGCAATATTTACGGAATATTCTTCTTTAGACGGGTCACGAGCCATAGCATTAAAGAAAAGTCCGAGAGCATCTTCATATTGTTGCAAATCTTTTAAAATAACACCGATATTATTGCTGACGGGAGCTGATTCCGGATTAATGATAACCGCTGCGCGATATTCTTCCAAAGCCTCGCTCAGACGATTTTGCTGATAAAGCATATTACCGTAATTTAGATGGACATCAAAGTTTTGCGGAGCAATATCAAGCAGTTTTTTATAAATTTTTTCGGCGTTATCAAAATCTTTTTCATTTGTGTCCAAATTTGCAAGATTAAGCCACGCCCCGACATTATAGGCATTTTGCTCTGCTGCCGATTGAAAATACATTTTTGCATCAGAAATATTATTTTGTTGCAAAGCAAGAATACCGAGCATGAACAAGACCTCATCGGATGCCGGATTAAGATTATGTGCTTCTTCGGCATATTTTTTAGAGTTTTCATAGTCTTTTTTATCAAAAAACAGGGTGCAGAGATAATATCTGCTGGTCACATCTTGCGGAAATTGCTCGGCAATTTCTTGCAAAAAATGAATTGTTTTTTCAGGATCGGTTTCAATATAAGTCAGTGCCAAATTGGTTTTGGCCTCGGCATAGTTTTCATCTAATTGCAAAGCTTTTAAGAAAGCTTGTTGTGCTTCCGTTGTGTGTTTTAGTTTATGCAGGAGCAACCCTTGTTGGTTGTAAATTTCTTTTTCATCGGGAGCCAAGTCACAAGCTTTTTGTATGTTATCCAACGCTTCAACATCATGTCCTGAGGCAGCTAAAGAAACCGCCAGGTTAAAATAGAACGGAGCATGTTTCGGAGCTTGTTTTATGGCTTTATAAAAAAGCTCAATTGCTTGATTATGCACGCCTTTAGCTTGTGCCACCAAACCGAGAAGATTTAATACATCTGGGTTTTCGGGTGCTGTTTCCAAAATTTGTCGATAAATTTGTTCTGCCTCGTCAAAACGACCTTGTTCATGAGCGGCGAGGGCTTGTTGAAATAATAAATCGTAAGACATTGAAACTCCTGATAAACTGTATTTTCTGCGCTATCTTAGCAAAATTGACAAGAAAATCCAGTCATTTTTAAAATATCACTTGAAATTATTATATTTTTGGTGTAGTTATCAACATACTTCCGGGAATGAGGGTAAAATACCCCGTTTGGAAACATAACCAAAACTACCGGGACAATAATAAATAACACAAAATACAAGGAAAAATTTTATGAAAAGTATTGTTATAGCAAAAAAGAAATTAGACCGTCGTTTCGGTGTTAATTTGTGGGGAAATACAAAATCTCCGTTAGATAAAAGAGAATATGCTCCGGGTCAACACGGACAAAGAAGAAAAAAACCTACCGACTATGGTGAGCAATTAATCGCTAAACAAAAGATGAAATTCTACTATGGTAACGTTTCTGAAAAACAATTCCACAAATATTATGTAGAAGCCATCAGAAGATCAGGCGATGCTGCTGAAAACTTTGTTGGTATTTTGGAATCTCGTTTGGACAACTTGGTATGGAAAGCAAAATTTGTTTCTACAATTTTTGCAGCTCGTCAATTTGTAAACCATGGTCACATTTTGGTAAACGGCAAAAAAGTTAACATTCCTTCTTACATGGTAAAAGCTGGTGATGTTATCGAAATCCGCGAAAAATCAAAATCTTTGGCTATCGTTGCTGCAGCTATGGAAGCTGGCAACAGAGATTTCCCGGGTTACTTGGAAGTTGATTCTAAGAAAATGACTGCAAAATACTCTTTCGTACCTAAGTTCGCTGATATTCCGTATGCTGCTCAAATGGAACCGAACTTGGTTATCGAATACTACTCAAGATAATAAACATTATCGAAGTAAATTTAAAAGCCTTGAGATTGTATATATCTCAAGGCTTTTTCTTTAAAAGAACAAAAACATGTGCTTTTATATATCAGATGTTTTTAAATAAAGAGAAAGAAAAGGCAGCAATAAAATGCACGACGTAATTATTGATGATACGCAAAATAGCTTCGTTGCAACCACTCAGATGGAACAAAGACAAGAAAAGCTAAAAAAAGAAGCTCAACCGAAAAAGAAACGCGCGGAAAAGCTCTCTCAATATTTGATTGATTGGTTGGAAAAAGCACTGATTATTGCCTCATTAATCAGTCTTAACTTCTTGATATTCGTCGGCTCAGGAAGTTATGATATGTTTTCAACCTTCACAATTCTCACACCTGAAGTTTGGTACATTCTGACTGCCATTTTCATTCTTTCTGTCGTCTTAATATATTGTCTGTCCTTTTTTAAATTGTTACAGAATCTTGCTGTGGCCGCAGTTGCCTTTTATTTTGTGATAGCCATGCTTAACCAATTTGCCGCATTTGATAAAAACACCATGTTGGCAAGTTTGGCAGCGACCTACATTTCGCAAGATTTAGGGTTATTGTTAACCTATGTTTCTCACATCGTTGCTGCATTGGTCATAGCCGGTTTAGTCTTCCTTTTTGTTAGTTTTGCGTCCAAGTTAAATGTCTTCTGGCTGCTCTCTTTCTTAATCTTGTGCAATATGTTGGTTGTCTTTACGCAGTTGATGGATAATAACGAACATCAAAAATTTGATGTAATTAAAGAAGATGTTATCAATGCACAGGCAAAATCAGGCAAAAAATTCATCTACATTGGTCTGCAAGGATTGAGCTCATATGCCTATTTAGATGAGTTGGAAAAAACGCTGCCTGAAAAATCGCCTGAATTATCGGATATTAAAAAGACACAAGATATTATGCTTGGCTTCTATGCTAAAAATGGATTCATTTTCTATCCTCAGTCATATAACAAATATGAAGATGCCGGCAGAAACTTTGCTCAGATTCTAAATACCAACAGCAAAAAATCCGAAGATGAATATATTTTAAAAAATGTTTATCCCGATAGCTTTTGGATATTTAATAGATTGAATAAAAAAGACACCTATCTCAAAGAAAGTCGTCTTTATGATATCTTCAAAAAATCTAAATTCAGCGTGAATGCATATCAATCCTCCGGTATCGAGCTCTGCAAAATAAATAATGAAATGGCGGTTCATCGTTGTGTTGAAAGAAACTCCGCTCCGATTGATTTTGATAATATGAAAATATCGACATCACAAAAGGTCAGTGTTATCTTGGCTCAATGGTTAGAAAGCATGGGAATATTTACCGATTTTTCACCATTATACACCATGTTCCGTCCATTTACCAGTGCCGATACTCTTCCGATGATCGGAATTTCTTATCAAAATATCGGAATCAAAAATTCGGCAGATGTTTTAGATGTTGTTGTCCAAGATCTGGATAAAACCAACGGAAATTCAGCATATTTTATCAATATCGATTTACCTCAAAACACATATATTTATGATGAATTTTGTCAGGTAAAACCCTTAGATCAATGGATGAATAAAAATGATTTACCGTGGACAAAGACCATATCAGCTAATGATAAAAGAAAAGCCTATGTCCAACAAGTACGCTGCGTATATGGTAAACTTCAGAATTTTGTAGAAAAGATTTATAAAAAGAACTCTCCGCAAGACACTGTCGTTTTCATCCAAGGTTTGAGCGGATTAAATGGTCTTGAGGCTCCGTTGGAAACTCCAAATTTCTTAGATGAATATATGAACAGAAATTTTGTAGATTCTGCAGTAAAAGATCCTTTGAAAAAAGAGTTTCAAATCAAAACAGAAAGTTGTTCAACTTCAGATATCTTAGCTCAGTATCTGTATCGCAAAAAACAATGCCAAGAGTTCGACTTGAATCTTGAAGATAATTTGAAGGAAAAGATATTGAACCAATTGCATGCATTTTCAATTGCTCCGGAGAAAATTTCAGAAGCTCAGAAAACATTTGATGATTGGTATAAAGAATGGCAGAAAAAACAGAATGTTGTTAAAAATCAAAAAACAATTGTCAAAAAAGATAATAAGGGCAAAGTCGAAAATAAAGAGGCAAAAAGCAAAGAAGTAAAAACACCGGAAAAGAAAACACCGGTAGAAAATAAAGAGGTAAAAAAGGCTCCTTCGGTAACCTTACCCATCAAAGAAGGGAAAGAGGTAGAAACCAAGCCGCTAACCGTAAAAATAAATAAAGAGGAAAAGAAAACTGAAAAGGCAGAAGCTTCGGAAAATAAAGAAAACTTGCCTAAAGAAGCTGATAAAAAAGAACCTATAAAAAAGGAAGAGAATAAGTGAGCTTAAAACTGTCCAAAGCACACATAGAACAAATCAAAGCTTTTAAAAAGAATAAAAGAGCTTTAATTTCGTTTTATATGTTTTTGATTTTGTTCGTTATTTCTTTATTATCAGAGTTCATTGCCAATGACAAACCGCTCATTTTAAAATATCAAAATAGTTTTTATTTTCCTATTTTTAATACATATCTAGATAAAGATTTTGGTGGCGATTTTCCAACACCGGCAGATTATAAAGACCCGTTTATAATCAAAAATATAGAGCAAAATGGCTGGATGCTCATGCCAATAATTCCATTTTCTTTCAATACGGTAGACTATGATATTAATGTTCCGACACCATCTGCTCCCGATACTAAACACTGGCTTGGAACCGATGATGAGGGAAGGGATATTGTTGCCCGAATTTTGTATGGCTTCCGATTATCGGTCATTTTTTCTTTTTTACTCACACTGATATCTTCTATCATCGGTATCATAACCGGCGCTATCCAAGGCTATTTTGGAGGTAAAATAGATTTGATTTTTCAAAGAGTTATGGAAATATGGGAAACCTTGCCGCAACTCTTTATCATCATTATTATTGCCAGCATTTTTACGCCGAGTTTTTGGTCTTTGCTGATAATTTTAATTGCCTTTTCTTGGCTGAGCCTGACTGGGTTGGTGAGAGCTGAATTTTTGCGCACGCGCAATATGGAATATGTGAAAGCAGCCAAAGCCATGGGCGCGAGCAACTTTCGCATTATGTTCAAGCACATTCTGCCCAATGCCGTTATAGCGACCATAACTTTTGTGCCGTTTTTATTAGCAGAAGGCATTACAGCTTTGACAGCACTGGATTTTTTGGGCTTAGGCTTGCCGGCGGAATATCCTTCTTTGGGCGATTTGGTCAGACAAGGAAAAGATAACTTGCAAGCTCCGTGGATTGGTGTAACCATCTTCATTGTTTTATCTATGCTTTTGAGTTTGCTCATTTTTATAGGAGAGGGCGTGCGTGATGCCTTCGATACCAGAAAGAACAACTAATGTCGATATTGAGTGTTGAACATTTATCTATAGGCTTTCATAAGAAAAATGGTGATATTTTTCAGGCTGTTAGAGATATTTCTTTTAAGCTGAACGCAGGCGAGGTGTTGGGCATAGTTGGTGAATCTGGCTCCGGAAAATCAGTAACAGCTCTATCTATTTTAGGGTTACTACCATATCCAAAGGCTTTCCACGCTAAAGAATCTTCTATAAAATTCAATGGGCAAGAACTCTTAAATACTAAAGATGTTGAACTAAGACAAATTCGCGGCGGAAAAATAGGCTTTATTTTTCAAGAGCCGATGTCTTCTCTCAATCCGTTACACAAAATCGGCAAACAAATTGCCGAAACAATTATGATACATCAAGGTGTTAGCAAAAAAATTGCGATGCAAAAAGCATTAAAGCTTCTCATAACCGTAGGCATTAAAAACGCCAGACAAAGATTAAAAGTATTTCCGCATGAGTTGTCCGGCGGGCAACGCCAACGCGTAATGATAGCCATGGCCATTGCCAATCATCCTGATATTTTGATTGCAGATGAACCCACAACTGCTTTAGACGTCACAATTCAAAAGCAAATCATTGAATTACTGATAAATTTAAAACAAAAACTCAACATGTCCATCATCTTCATCAGTCACGATTTACAAGTGATAAAGAAGATTGCCGACCGCGTTTGCGTGATGAAAGACGGAAAAATTGTCGAAACAGGTACGGTTGATGATGTATTTAATACGCCTCAAAACAGTTATACTAAAACTTTAATAGAATCACACAATCTATTGAATATTAATAACAAAGAATCAAGCAATAATATTCTGGAAATAGAACATCTTAAGGTTTGGTATCCATTAAAGAAAAACTTTTGGGGCAAATGTACAGAGTATGTTAAGGCTGTAAATGACATATCATTAAAGCTAAAAGCTGGGCAAACCTTAGGTATTGTTGGAGAATCAGGCTCCGGAAAATCAACTCTTGGACAAGCAATAGTCGGATTAAACAAATTTACAGGCAGTATTTTTATTAATAATCAGAATATTAGCGATATATCTTCACAACAAAGGGCTTTTGTGCAAATTGTCTTTCAAGATCCTTATAATTCTTTGAATCCACGAATGAATATTGAAGAAATCGTGAGAGAAGGGCTTGATATTCACCATTCCGAACTAAGTGCCAAAGAAAAGCGCACTAGAGTTATTGAGGTCTTGAAAGAAGTAGGCTTAAAAGAAACTGACCTGAACAAATATCCGCATGAATTTTCCGGCGGTCAAAGACAAAGGATAGCTATCGCCAGAGCATTGATACTAAAACCGCAGTTGTTGATTTTAGACGAGCCGACATCAGCATTAGATGTGACCATTCAAGCGCAAGTCTTAAAACTTTTACAAAAGATACAGCAAGAAAGACATTTGACATACATTTTTATCTCACATGATATGAACGCCATCAAAACCATGTCTGATAAAATTGCCGTTATGAAAGATGGTAAGATTGTCGAACTAGGAAACCGCGAAGAAATATTCAATCATCCCAAACAAGAATATACGCAAAATCTGATTGCCGCCGCGATATAAAATATGCGCCGTCAAAAATACTAAGATTGATATTTATACGAAGAAAATCATTCAGCTCGTTCTGAGCGTTCAAATAAATGAGAATTTGCTGCGTGAATAAATAGTGGCTTTTCTTCTTTCTCCTTTTTATAATATTCTCTAATTTAACATAATATATATTATGCGACAAATTATGTGAAAGATAAAAGAACTCTCCTCTATATAAATATGCAAAATCAAAGAACTAAGTGTTTTGTCAAATATTAATAAAGAAATGAGAATTTATTTTAGCTCTACAACAATACAATTTAAAAATAAAAAAGCGCAAGTGAACTTCTCTGTGTTCAAATGCGCTTTTCATCATCATTCTTTGGGTTCTTCAATTTTGAGAACTACATTTTTAACCTCCGTAGTTCTAGAATTCAAAATTTTAACCGGACAAAAGCGAATGATACTACTGTCAGTCTCGATAACATTCTCCTCACCTTTTATAGTGATAAGGTCTGAATCCTTTAGCTCTATTTTGGTGAGTATAGAGTCAAGAGGATCTACTGCATAAGTAATACACTCATCCTCATAAACATTGTTATTGACTCTGTTTGTACAAGCTGTTGCCAGCAATAAAACAAACAGCATAATACCGCAAAAAGCGGAAAAGATAAAATTTTTCATATTCTTAAATTTATAATAATTGTTTTCTGAAAAACATTTATATCACAAAATAGACCTTCAGACAAGTCTTTTTTTGTCCATTTGTACAAAAAAAGATGCAAACAGAAAAATCTGTTCACATCTCTTATAGCGAAGTTATTGATTATGCATAAAATAATTCTCAGTTGACACATCATTCATAGCAGAAGCATCTTTGAGCATCATATACATAATCATATCTTCTTTTGCATCTCGGTGTTTTAAGGTTGCGCAAGATGTAAAAGAGCCTCCACACAACAACAAAAACACCAAAATACAAATAGTTAAAAATGTTTTTTTCTTCATAAATATATTTTTTTAAGGTTACTAATATGAATAATAATTGATAATCAGGTATAAAAAATACGCTTTCAATTCCAATTTTACAAGAACTAAAAGCGTATTTTCTCAAATTTTTATATTCTATCGTGTAATCAAAATCTTAGCTAAGTTGAGGATATAAACGACCGCCAAGAAAGCCAAAGTTTTATATAAAACTATCCAAAACGTAACCATTCCGCCGTAAACAAAAATCTGCAAAATGACGGCAGCCAAAACACCGCAAGCAATATTCATAAACCAATAATACTTGTTGTCGGTTAAGATAAATGCAGCTGCGGCACCCAAAGCCAAAATCCACGGACTTTGAATATTTGTAACCACGCCGGAAACAATATTTTTAATCATAACAATATTCAAGATATAAGCAAAAGCCACCACAATTGCAATAATGGCCAATAAAACCAAATAGGTTGATTTTTTGCGCATAGCACCCTCTTCCAGTTAATGTTTATTTGCAAAATATAATACTTAATATTAATAAAAAAACGTTTAACTTTGAACTTTTTTCTATATAATACGCAAGTAAAATTAAAGGAGAAAGAACATGACATTTGTATGCCCAAACCGTGACTGCAACCTCTGCCCGCGATTAGTTGAATATCGCATGGCAAATAGACTGAAGTTTCCGACATATTATAACGGTCCCGTTCCTCCTTTTGGTAATTTAGATGCCGAAATTTTAATCGTTGGGCTTGCTCCCGGCTTAAACGGAGCCAATCAAACCGCCCGTCCCTTTACCAATGATTATGCCGGCGATGTTCTTTATCCCATTTTGAAAGAATTTGGCTTGGCTCAAGGAAACTATCAAAAAAGAAAAGATGATGGTTTTGAACTGATTAATGTGCGCATTACCAACTCTGTCCGCTGCGCTCCACCCAAAAACCTTGTTACCGGAGATGAAGTCAAAACTTGTGGCAAGTTTCTGATTGATGAAATCGGAGATATGAAGAACCTAAAAATCATACTTACTCTAGGTGGCGTGGCTCATAATGCGGTTTTAGGGGTCTTGGGGTATAAAAAAGCAGCCTTCAAATTTGCGCACAATGCCGTTCATAAATTAGACAAACATAATTTACTCATGGTCAACTCTTATCATACCTCCCGATACAATATAAATACAGGGGTTTTAACGCCTGACATGTTCCGCGATGTCATCAGAAATATTTTAAATTTGCTAAAATGATCTTGCTTTTTTAGACAAAATAGTATTATATATAAAAAGTTCTTTAAATTATTATATAAGTTATGGAAAAAAAACTATTATTCTCAATCCCGCTGTTTCGCAGCAAAAAAAACAAAAAGACATTCAAGTTCAACAATTTTCACCAAGCACTCCAAGCTGTTATTGATGAAAAATTGTTATATATTGAACATTATGCTGACATGAATTTTTATATTGATGGCTGTAAAAAAGTCTCAAAATCCGAACCAAGACGCATTTATTTTGCAGAGGCAAAGCCTTATAAAGAGCTTTGGTATCGTGCTGCTAATGATAAATGGCTGATAGTTCCGGAAGACTTTATGTATGATAAGAAATATCAATATCAAATGTTTTTGTTTTCAAAAAGAGCCCGTGAGATTGCTGAAATACCTCAATACGAATACATTTCGTTAGAAGACAAATATCTCCAAGCTATTCATGAAAAACAAGCAATTCAGCTAAATGAAGAAGGGCAATTTTTGAATAAAGCTCTTCCTGTTCAAGTAGATATAGAATGTTGTCTTGGAGATGGAATTTGGTTCTCAACTGTATCAAAAAACAGGGATTTTCAAACAGCCCTAGATAAAATACAGCAAGAGCCACCAAAATTTATCGGAATCAGTATAAATACCATCAGATTTAATTTGGATGCAACAACCACATCGCTCCAACACATGAGTATTTATACGGAAGAAGATAAAATTTCCGCTCAAGAAGCTTTGCAAAAAAGCAAAAACTCCGCTCGTATTATAGCGGCAGTCAAACGCGGGGAACAATACTTTGCATATAATCCTGAAAAAAACTTAATTGCCAGTGGATTCAATGCCATTTTTGTTCCCAGAAACACCATTTTGAACAAATGGAAATTCTGATAAGTGTAAAAAGAAAAGGTTTGAGAAATTATCTCAAACCTTTTTTTTAATCTTAATTTCCGATACCGGAAAATCCCATAAATGCCATAGAAAGCAATCCGGCCGTAATCAAAGCAATCGGTGCTCCTTGCACCGCTTTGGGTAAGGCAACAAAAGCCAATCTCTCACGCAAACCGGCAAATAAGATAATTGCCAAAGTAAAGCCCATTGAGTTTGCTAAAGCAAAACAAACACCGTGAGCTAAATCAAAATCTTTTTGAACTACCAACAAAGACACACCCAAAACCGTGCAGTTTGTTGTAATTAAAGGCAAAAAGATACCCAAGGCTTGATATAAAGAAGGTGACATTTTTTTCAAAATGATTTCAACCATTTGCACTAAAGCTGCAATAACCAAAATGAAAACAACCGTGATCATAAAGGTCAAATTGCAAGGGACCAAAATCCCGTGATATACTAAATAGGTAACAATAGTTGAAAGAACCATAACAAACATCAC
Source organism: uncultured Alphaproteobacteria bacterium (assembly GCA_944393225.1). GTDB lineage: Bacteria > Pseudomonadota > Alphaproteobacteria > RF32 > CAG-239 > CAJLXD01. The sequence goes on along the minus strand of CALXZK010000004.1, from coordinate 68,735 downwards.
GGCACCGCCCATACCGGCTGCGGTTGATATTTTTTTAGAAACGCCCAAGAACGGACAAATTCCCAAAAACTGCGACAAGACAATATTGTTAACGAAAATTGCCGTAATAAAAATCATTAAATAACTCATTTATTGGCTCCTCTCAATTGATTAACCAACACTATCAAACCAGCCAAAGCCAAGAAGGCTCCCGGCGGCATAATAAACATCAGCATGGTTTCGGCACCCTCTTCCACAAAGCTATAGCCAAAGGCTGAACCGGAACCCAGCACTTCTCTGACTAAACCTAACAAAGTCAAAGCAAATGTAAAACCAATTCCCATTCCCAAGGCATCAAGAGCAGATTGAAAGACCGAATTTTTGGAAGCAAAAGCTTCAGCACGACCAAGAATCAAGCAGTTAACCACGATAAGCGGAATAAAGATACCTAAAGTTGCATGCAAATTTGGAAAATAAGCTGCCATAAGCAAATCGACAACCGTAACGAAAGTAGCCGCAATCACAATAAAGCAAGGAATGCGTACCTTATTTGGAATCACATTTTTCACCAAAGAAATGGCGCAATTGGAAAGCAACAACACAAAAAGTGTAGCAATTCCCATACCTAAGCCATTTAAGGCAGAAGTTGTCACGCCCAAAGTCGGACACATTCCGAGGAGCATAACAAAAGTCGGGTTTTCTCTGATAATACCGCGTGTTAAATTTTCATAACTTGTTTTATCCATGTTAGTTTCCCGTACTAAGTTTATTTAAGGCATCATAACCGCGTTGAATGGCGTCAACAACAGCGCGAGAACTGATGGTTGCAGCCGTAATGGCATCAACCTCACCTCCGTCTTGTTTTACTTTGAAGACCATTTTTCCGGGGTTCATACCATGAAATTGATCACTAAAGCGGCTTTCGGTAATTTTAGTACCCAATCCCGGAGTTTCTTTTTGTTCAATAATTTTATATTTATTGATAGTCCCGTCCACCAAAAGTCCGAGCATCATCTCGATTCTACCGCCGAAACCGTTTTTGCTGTATGTTTTAATGGCAACAGAGGTTATTTTTCCGTTTTCGTCACGAGCCGGAAACAAATCGACTTTGCCTTTGCCTCTGGAGACTGAAATTTGGTGACGTTCTTCATAAGGATTATTGGTAAAATCGCCATAAACCACTTCACGAATAGCTTCCAATTCACGATTACTTTTAGCTTGTTTAATGGGCTCCAACGTCAACTGATACACACTTCCCAAAACCAAAGCTGAAAAGACGGCAACGGAAACCAGCACCAACGCCATGGTAAAAGCGGTAGATTTAATCTGTTTTGTCATCTTACTTTCTCCCCGTTCCGTAAACACGCGGATAAAAGAACTTATCAATCAAAGGTACAAATGCGTTCATAATCAAAATAGCAAAAGATATCCCTTCGGGATAAGCACTGTAAAAACGAATAATAAAGGTGAGTAGCCCACAACCGATAGCAAAGATTATTTTTCCTTTAATAGACATCGGAGATGTGGTGTAATCAGTTGCCATAAAAATAGCACCAAGCATCAAACCGCCGGACAACAAGTGTGTCAAAGGTTCATAGCGCACATCATCAGTAATAAGCCACATAATTGAGGTTAAAATAAACATGGTTGCCAGATAGTAAAAAGGCACATGCCATGTGATAACGCGGCGATACAAGAGATAAGCTCCGCCCAAGAGCAAAGCCAAAGCAGAAACCTCACCTAAAGAGCCACCGGTATATCCGACAAACATTTGCCAATAATCGGGAATATCGTGAACGGCTTCAACGTCATGAGTTAAAGAAGTGGCTGAAGAAGAAGCATCTAAGTGTTTGAGAATACCCAAAGTTGTTGCTGCTGTTTGAACATCAGCGTTGAAAAAATCATGCCAATTCGGTTTCATCCACATGGTCATTTGCACCGGAAAAGAAATGAACAAAAAGACACGTCCGACCAATGCCGGATTAAAAATATTCTTACCTAAGCCGCCAAAAGCCATTTTAGCAACCACAATCGCCATAAATGCACCGATAAGCACCATCCAAATCGGCATTGTTGCCGGAAGATTGAAAGCCAACAACATACCGGTAATAATGGCTGAATAGTTATTTATGGTCGATTTTTGCTTGAGCAAATAGCGTACAAATAAATATTCCCACATCACACAAGCCGCAATCGAGCTAAGAATAACAATCAATGCGTTCAAGCCAAAAAAAGCCACAGCAACAAATGCTGCCGGCAACATGGCTATAACCACATCAAGCATCAAGCGTTGCGTGTCAACCGGAGAAAACATATGAGGTGCAGTTGCAACTTTCAACATTTTATTTTCCTTTTTGTTTTTTTCTTATTTCAATTTTACCCAATTTGCAAAAATCGAGCAAAGGAATGCGTGCCGGACAAATATAAGCACAGCAACCACATTCGATACAATCCATGGCATGAATATTTTTGAGCTCATCTATCATATTGTTGCGTACGCAAATGCCGATGAGAAACGGACGAAGTCCCATCGGACAAGCATCAACACACTTGCCGCAACGAATACAATCCATCATATCGGGACGGTGAGTTTCTTTTTCAGACAACAATAAAATACCGGAAGTCAATTTTATAACCGGAGCATCAAGGTTGATAATGGTTTGCCCCATCATCGGACCGCCGAATATAATCTCAGCCGTTTCATCGGGAACGCCGCCGCATTTTTCAATCAAGAAAGATGCCGGTGTCCCTACTCTGACTTTGAAATTTTTCGGCTCGGCACATTCATCACCGCTAACGGTAACAATACGCTCAAACAAAGGTTTGTTTTTCATAACCGCTTCATAAACAGCAAAAACCGTTCCCACGTTTTGAACAATACAACCGGCATCAATCGGCAATTTTCCGGACGGAACCTCGCGTCCCGTAATAGCCGCGACGAGTTGTTTTTCACCGCCTTGCGGATATTTTGTTTTGCAAACACGAACATTAACCCCAACATAACGTCTGGTAATATTTTGCACGATTTCAATTGCTTCGGGCTTATTTTCATCAATAGCGATAATAGCATTTTGAATGCCGAAAATTTTATTTAAGATTTTTGCTCCGATGACAATTTCTTCGGCATGTTCAATCATCAATCTGTCATCAGCAGTAAGCCAAGGTTCACATTCAATACCGTTCACAATCAGATAATCAACCTTTTTACCTTCGGGAATGGTCGTTTTTACGGGTGTTGGGAAACCGGCTCCGCCCATACCGACAATACCGGCCTCTCTGATTTTTTGAATAATTTCTTCTGAAGAATACGGAATATCCTTGATGATATCAGGATTTTGGTTGATTGAAGGCTCAAATTCATCGCCTTCAACTTTAATGACAATCATTTTTTCATCATAGCCAAGGGCATCTTTCACATCATCAATCTTAACCACTTCACCGGAAACGGAAGAATGAATATCGGAAGAAATAATTCCGTCGGCATCAGCCAGCAAAGTTCCGACTTTAACCTTATCTCCTTTATTAACCAAAATTTTAGCGGGAGCACCTGAATGTTGCTTCAACGGAATATAAACATATTCCGGTAAACCGGCATCAATAATCGGGCTTTGCGAAGTGATTTTATGTTTGTTCGGATGAATACCGCCGATAGCAAAAGTTTTAGTCATGAGCATTCTCCTTTTCAACACCTGTCATAACAATAGCGCCGGTCGGGCAAGTTTTGACCAATTCTGCCCCAAATTCTTGAGCCGAAACAGAAGTCGGAATATAAGAAAGATTATTTTCAACTTTAATTTTATCGCAAATTTTAGTGCATTTCATGCAACCGATGCAAGCTGCGCTGCAGTTTTTGCGCGCAACGGCACCTTTTTGTTTATTGCTGCAAGCCACATAAACACGCTGACCGTTTTTGCCTTTAGGACGAATTTCAAACAAACCTCGCGGACACATTTTAACGCAAGCACCGCAAGACGTGCATTTATTTTCATCCACTTGCGGAATTCCGGTTTCTGGATTGATTGAAAGCGCACCGAACGGACAAGCTTTAACGCAATCACCTTGACGCAAACAACCATTCGGGCAACCGCTCTGACCAACTGAAATCAAGTTTGCCAAACGACAAGAAACCGGTGCATCATAAGCCAACTTTGCCGGTGCATTTTGGCAAGTTCCGTTACATTTCAACACGGCAACCGTTTCTTCTTTTTCTGTTGCAACAAAGCCCAGAGAATCTGCCACTTTTTTCATGGTTGAAGCACCGCCGACCGGACAATACAAATTTTTAAAACCTTCGGCATCGGCTTTAACACAAGCTTCGGCAAAATTACGACATCCGGCTTTTCCGCAGGCACCGCAATTTGCTCCCGGCAAAATCTGTTCAATTTCATCAATTTTGGGGTTTTCTTCCACTTTGAACTTTTGTGAAACAAAATACAAAACCATAGCAGATAAAAAAGCTATTACGCCCAAAGCTATAACATCAGAAACGATTATATCCATAGTAAAAAACTCTATTTTTTGGCAGATTTATTCTTTGTCGACAATTTTAAAGTTAAGCCTTCTTGCAAAAAAATTCTTTTTCAAAAATACTCCAAAATAATATGGAATCAAGACAATTATACTACATATTCCACTTATAATTTCGTTTGCACCGCTTATAAGACTTATAAAGAGCGTCAACAAAACCAAAATCAAAGGTAAAACATAAGCATAAAAAGCCGCAAGCATTCCCTCATCTAAAGATATGGCAACTTCAACCACCTCTCCTTCATGATAAGTTTTACTTTGTTCGAGAGGGATAATGATTTTGTGTTGTGATACTTCATGCATTTGACAAGCTTTTTGTAAAGCGCATTGAGCGCAAGCTGATTTGACTTCTATTTCAGCTTCAACCGAATGGGCATTAACTTGAACAATTTTTGCTTTATGTCTGATTTCCTGCATTGTTTTTTAATTCTCCACCAAAGCTTTTGCCGCTGTTGAATAAACTATTTCAGCCGTTTCGGGATTATCTCCCACAAACATAATAACCGGAATGTCATATTTTTCAGCAAAAGCCAAACCATCTTTTTCACCCATAGACATCAAAGCCGTGGCATAAGCATCAGCCATCATGCAATCTGATGCAAAAACGCTGACCGAAAGCAAATTGTGGCTGGCAGGATATCCTGTTTTGGGGTTGATTGTATGCGCATATTTTTTGCCGTTAATATAATAAAAGTTGCGATAATTCCCCGAAGTTGCCACTGCCATATTACTAATAGTGACAGCAAAAGAATTTTCATATTCTTTCTCTGCCGGAACGGCAATGCCGACATTCCACCCCAGCTCTTTTTCATTACGCGCGCCGGCAGCGTATATTTCTCCGCCAATATCCACTAAAAAGTCTTTATAACCTTTATCAAATAAAGCTTTAGCCACCATATCAACGGCATAACCTTTGGCAATGGCCGATAAATTAAGCGTCAAATTCGGCTGCGTTTTCATCACCTCTCGGTTAGGAAGAAGCTTAATTTTATTTAAGCCGACGGAAGCCAATGTCTTTTTAATTTGTGCATCATCAGGCACTTTATGTTCTTTATTCACACCAAAGCCCCAAAGTTCAATTAAAGATCCGACGGTTGGATCAAACATTCCGTTACTTTTCTGATAAACTTTTTGCGATGCCTCCAGCAACAAATACAACTCGGCAGAAACCTTTTGTTTTTGATAGGCTTTAGCTAAATTGAGTTGATTAAGTTCCGAATTTTTTTCAAAAACCGAAAGATGAGCATTAACTTTGTCAAACTCGGCATCAACCGTAGCGGCAAAATCTTTGATTGGCTCAGATGTCCGAACCTTCACCACATAATAGGTTCCAAAGATGTAACCACGTAAAGTCTGATATTCGGCTCTGTCTTGCTTAACAAACAAAACACCGGAAATAAGAGCAATCAAAAAAACAAAAAAGGTAAAAAGCTTCATACTTATTTACACCCGTCAGAATTAAATATTTCAATTAATTTAAATTTATTTTATGATAAGCGCAACTAAAACATTGTTAGAAAGGTTAGTATAATGTTAAACAAACTAAAATCAATGGCAAAACAAGCCAAAGCAAAATTAGACAATCCCAAATTGCAAAAGTTTGGTCAAAGTTGTGTTAAACTTTGCCAAACAACAGTTGATAAGAGCTGTTCTTTAATCTCCGTTGCTGCCAAATATCTTCATAAATTAGGCATTTCAGCCAATATGATTAGTATTTTAGGCTTTATTATCGGTCTATTGGCAATCAACTTTTTGGCTATGTCCGATTTTGTTGCCGCATTAATCTGCATTTTGTTAAACCGCTTGTTTGATGCTTTGGATGGCGCTCTGGCTCGTCACACCAAAGTAACCGAGTTCGGCATTTTCTTAGATGCCACCTTGGATTATGTTTTCTATGCCGGTCTGATTTTTGGTTTTGCCTTGGCAAATCCGTATGAAAATGCCGTTGCCGCATGCTTTTTGTTGTTTGCTTTCACCTCTTCTGCCTGCGCAATGTTGGCATATGCCATTGTGGCTTATAAAAACAACTCTCGCCAAAAGTTAGAGATTACCAAATCTCCGTTCTATCTTGGCGGTTTTGCTCAAGGTTTTGAAACCTTGGTCGGTATGATTATCTTATGTGTGCTTCCGTCAGCATTTTTGCCCATCGCCATCATCTTGGGTATTTTATGCTTTATCAAAGCCTGCAGTGTTGTCATTACCGCTTATTATAACTTTGTAATTGCACAACGCGCACCGAAAGAATAATGCCGATGAAGTTCAAAAATTACCTGTTTTTAGCGCTTCTGTTCTTTACTTTGTCTTATGCCGGAGAAAGTAAAGCTTTCATGCAACACTATGAAACAGATAAGGTAAAAGCCACTCTGTTGACCGGTTTTGATGAAATTAACCCACGCCAAAATTTAGACGTTATCGTTAAGTTTGAAATGAAAAACGGTTGGCACATTTTTGCTCAAAATCCCGGAGATATTGGGCTTCCGACCACGGTAACATGGCAGCTTCCCACATGGTTTGAGTTAGGTCCCGTTGAATGGAGCCGTTTTCAACGCTTTGAAACCGAAGGCATTGTTCAATATGGCTACGATAAAACAGCTTACTATCGCACTTCAATCAAGCCCTATCACGCTGCCATCGGTCGCATAAACTTTAGAGGACAAGTCAGTTGGCTCGCTTGCAAAGACGAATGCATTCCCGAAAAATTTGACTTTAGCTTCACGCTTCCGGTCACTAAAAAGGATATGCTCGTTTCTCAAGATTTTGCCGAAATGTCAATGTCTTCACAAAAAATGTTCCAAGAGCACAAAACCGATATTGAAGACCAAAGCTTCTTAGGTGTAATGCTCATGGCCTTTTTGGGTGGCTTAATTTTGAACTTTATGCCTTGTGTATTCCCGATTCTAACCTTAAAAGCCGTTTCTTTGGCACAAGGAACTTATAATAAAATCAAGTGCCGGATTGAGGCTTTAATCTACTTTGCCGGCGTGGTTTCTTCTTTTATGCTGATGGCAACGCTGTTATTATGGTTCCGTCATACCGGAGAAGAAATCGGCTGGGGCTTTCAGCTTCAATCACCGATTTTTGTTGCAATCATGATTGTGGTTTTCAGCATCATCTTTTTGATGTTGTTAGACGTGGTTAACGTCAATAATCCGTTTGCCAACAAGGTCGGACGCATTTCTTTTGCCAAACGCCGAATTAATGCTTTCGTTACCGGCTTTTTTGCGGTTTTGGTCGCAAGTCCCTGCACGGCACCGTTTATGGGAATTGCCATCGGTTACACGCTTTCACAACCGTTATATATCTTTTACCCAATCTTTTTATCTTTAAGTATCGGCTATGCCTTGCCTTTCACTCTGGTCGGATTTTACCCCAAAGCCGTACACAAAATTTTACCCAAACCCGGAAAATGGATGGAGATTTTCAAAAAAATCTTTGCCATTCCGGTCTTTTTAACCGTTGTTTGGTTGGTTTGGGTATTGTTCAATCAGCTTCAAGGCACACCGCAAGAAATGCCTCGACGCATGAATTGGCAAAAGTATGATACGGCAAAGGTAGAAACCTTGGTTCAAGACAATCAAAAAGTCTTTATTGACTTTACCGCCAAATGGTGCATCACATGTCTGGTTAACAAAAAATTGGCTCTGCAATCAGAAACTTTTGGTAAGATTGTTACAGAAAAGAACATTCATTTGTTCATGGCCGATTGGACCAACCATGATGAAGAAATATCAAAGGCTTTGCAAGCTTACGGCAGAAACAGCATCCCGTTGTATATCTATTATGACGGACATGGAAATGATTATAAAATTCTACCGCAGCTTCTGACGGAAGATATCTTAAAAGAAGAGCTGAACTAACAAAAACAAATCCCGTTGATCTTTAAGATCAGCGGGATTCGTTTACTAAGTCAATGAAAAGTTTGTCGCTAGTACTGCGCGATTTCCATTATCTTGCAGCCACACATTAATACGATCTCCTTTTCTAAATTCAAAACGCCCGATAGAAAGTGTGCTGTCTGCGTAAAGATAGTCGGAATGACATTCTCCGATGAGACTTTGCGCTTCTTCATACGTACAATATCCATTTTGCAGATACGTCTTATAAAGCCCCCAGGTAGATACCATCATCTGACCATCTTTCTGATAAGCAGATGCAGTAACTTTTGCCAAATTTCGTCTTTTAACATCTTTTTTTCTGACAATTTTTCTTTCTGAACACTTTTTTTTCAACGCTTTTGCAATGAACACTCCGACTAAAACGGAAGCTCCACTAAGCCACAAGATTGATTTAATGTACATAAATATAATTTTTTTAAGTTAACATAAAAATATTTTTGTTGAAATAAACATATATTTCTCTATGTTTTTATCAAATTTTACATTTGAAAAATCATTTAACAAGCTTAAAGTCTTTACCGTCAAATTCCACTTGGAAAATGGCACAATTTTGCATCGGTTCATCCTTGCGTCCCAAAGGCATCAAGAAACAACGAATGGCCGCACTGTGGATGGAAATGCCAATCACTTCGGCCGGCTCGCGGCTGGCAATTTTCAGCAAGGCATTTTTAATGCGGTTGCCAATCTCCTGTTTGCTTTCACCCTCTGGAAAACGCGTATCCATATAAGCATTAGCGGTGTACCAATGTTTCCAGATTTCGGGAAAGTTTTTTTCCACATCGGCTTTGAACATACCTTCGGCCTTGCCGAGATGAGCCTCCCGCAAATCCGGTTCCACGCTAACGGGCATATCTTTATCAAAAGCCAGCATGGCAGTTGTCATAGCACGCTTGAGCGGACTCGTGTAAACAATCTGAATCCCGTAAGGTTTGAGCTTTTCTTTGAGCTCGAGGGCTTGTTTGCGACCGGTTTCATTTAAGTCGGCATCAACCCCGCAACCCTGAAACATCTTGAGAGCATTCAAATCTGTTTCACCATGACGAAATAAAATAAAAGTTTTCTTTTCCATAATGATTCATCTTTAATATTTTAGGCAAAACAAACATATAACAAAATCTGTTTTTGTCAAACATTGATTTTCATTTTTTGTTCAAGAGGCTTAAAGCCTAACTTTTGATAAAATTTATAGGCTCCTGCATTATCATTAAACACGCCCAAATTAATTTCTGAAATTCCACGCTTTTTTGTTTCTTCAAAGAGTTTTCTCATCAAACTTTCGGCAATTCCCTGACGGCGAAAATCCGGCAGTACCCCAAGTTCGCAAACATGGCAAAATCTTTCATTTTCCAAATATGGACGAGAAGTAAACTCGGCACAAAGCCAGCCACATATTGTATCCCCCTCTTCTGCCACCAAAGCAAAAGCATCATCATCTGTTAGCGTTTCTTGCAAAGATTTTAGTTCATAGGCTTCATCAATCGGCTTAAAATATCCATGCAAAACCTTACGATGATGCTCGCGCATCTCTCGGCAAATTTCTAACACTTGCGGAATGTCTTTTTCTTCAAATTTTCTGAAAATCATAACAAATCCAAAATTTCTTTATCAAGGCGGCTATGGGTTGAGTTTGGGCTGATGATATATTCAAAATCCAAGCCTTTAGGCAGATTTTTATAAGATTCTTTGCGCTTTTCATCTAAAAAGTCGTCTTTTGCGCCTTGAACCCATTTTATTTTCACTTTTGGATTATCGGCAATATCTTCCAAAACCTCGTCCGGCACATCAGAATTAAGCGTAATCACTTCTTTGACGCCAAGTTTAAGCCCGCAATAAAGTGCAATCAAGCCTCCTTGAGAATGTCCGCACAAAATCATATCTTTAGCCCCGACGCCCTTCTCACGCATCATAGTCACAACAGCAGACAAAGCCATCACCAGAGAGCAATACCACTCCATCATTCTAACAACACGTTTGCCGCCGATTTCATCTTTTTCAAACCAATAAAAACCATCTTTGCTGATTGTCGATTTATACGGAGCATTGAGTGAAATCAATTCTGCATTGTATTTTTGAGCTAAATCGGAGACAAAGTCCGTTTGAGAATCTTTGTTTCCGCCTTTTCCGTGCAAAAAAATGAGTAACGTCATTATAGTTTTTCCAAATCTTCAATATATATCCAGCGTTTAATGGCAGAAAAGTCAACATCGCCATTTTCTTTCTGCCAATGTTTATCGCTAAGTTTAGAAACCAAATATTCGCCTTTTTTAGTTTCAATCAAACAAAGCTTATCTGCTTGCGGCAAAACATTGGCATACCAATAAGTATTATCATGCACATATTTTTGAATAACTTGTGATTTTTTAATGAGTTGAGAACGTAAATTATAGTTACGCCACTCTGCAATCACGGCATACAAAGCCAAAGCAAAGACAACCAAATGCATCTTTTTATCTCCTTATTTTTTTACAAGTTTAGCACCATAAATTGTCTTTTCAATAAAAAAAAGCCCCGCAATTTTTACGGGGCTTAGGTGTCGATGATAAAAAACTAATCTTTGTCTTTTTTATCTTTTTTCATCTCTTTTTGCCTCTTTTTTCCATTTTTCGGCACGTTTTTCCATTTTTTTCTTCATTTTTGCTTCACGTTTAGCTTTCATTTCATCAAGCTTTTCTTTTTGCTCCGAAGTCAAGATTTTTTCAAAATCATCCATATTTTGTGCGCGGATTTCATCCATTTGTTGGCGGAGTTCGTCAGCTTGCTTCATCAAAGGCTCCATCTTTTTGCGGTTAGCTTCGCGCAATTTTTCAGCCTGTTCTTTTTGTTCATCGGTCAAGCCCAATTTATCGGCAAATCTCTCAGACATTTCTTTTCTGAATTCTTTGTCAAATTTTGGACCTTTATGTCTTCTCAATTCATGAGGAGGAATATGCGGTCTCGGCGCGTCGATCACGTGTTCCGGGTGGTGTGGTGGAGGTGGCGGCGGCATATCTGCTTCCTGAGCCCAAGAGGTAGAAGTGCCCATCAAAAGAGCTGCAGTACAGCACATAGTTAAAAAAGTTTTTTTCATATTAGTTCTCCTTCAAGAATTTAAGTTTTTCGCTCAAAATTTTACGGGCGTTAAACAATCTGGATTTAATCGTACCAACCGGCAGTCCGAGCTTTTTAGAAATTTCTTCGTAAGATTTTTCTTCAAACTCAAACAAAATCACCACTTGGCGCATTTTTCTCGGTAAATCATCAACGGCTTTAAGAATAATTTTTTGACGTTTTTTGGCATCAATCACTTCTTCTTGCCTACCGCCGACTTTCACCTTATCCAAAATCTCCTCGCCGCTGACTTGCTTTGTTTCCATAATATGTTGCTTAGATTTGAAATAATCTCTGCAAACATTGGCTGTTAACGTACTGAGCCAGCTTGAGAATTTTCCCTGTTCTTGATAATTTTCCATATTTTTCCAGGTTTTAATATAAACTTCCTGTTCAATATCTTCATTATAAGAACCGGTAATTTTTTTGATAACGGATCTGATAAGTCCGCCATATTCCGCAATTATCTCTTTCATTTAGCCAACCATCAAAAGTCCGTAATCATCTGTGGGCAAACCATATTCTGCGAGGTTAGATGAAGTTAAAGTGCTATCATCCAACATAAAATAATATCCGTAGATATCAAACTCGCTTTGAGGTTGCGGCCACAAAGAACTAAGCATAAACACACCGACAAACATGGCACAAACAGATTTTATAATGTTATTGCGACGCTTGCGTGCAAAATACAATGGTTTTGCTTCTTTGAGTAATTTTGAAATATCTTCCATTGTTTACCTCCCTTACATATATTTATAACGACGAGAGTTTCAATATGGTTCAAAAATTTTTTACATTAATCCGTTTCTTGCCACATTAGCTTTATTACAAGGCGAAACATCTTCAAATTTGGTTAATTTTTCAAAAATTTTCAAAGCTTTATCGGAAGCATATTTCTTGTAGCAAAAGTCTGCACGATAAAAATCTGCTTTGATATTTTTGGCTTCAGATGCCACACAATACGGATTTTCGGAGAACAACATAATCTGACAATCTTTGGAAAGTGCCTGATAAGATTTTCCGTCGCGTTTTAAGTTCAGCCATTTTTCACCCTGCGGACAATTCTTACAATCGTTGGAACGAATGCAATCGGCACTGGTAAACAACGGACTGTCTTGATAAACAACCATAGAAAGCGGCAGCTGCGATTTATCGGCAAGCTCTTGCATGTTAGATAAATCATCTTCCAAAGCTAATGTTATGCGTGAGGCATTCATTTCTTTGGCTTGTTCTATTGCTTGTGTGTTGAGCGTATAGATAGAGGCATCAAAAGAAATGTCTATACCTTTTTCCGGCAAAACCGATAAGCCCCAATAATGCCCAATTTCCCATTTCTTGTAGCCTTGAGATAAAAGCTCGGCAATTAGCTTGGCATAAAGTTGAGGCTTGCGGCAAACAGCAGGCAAAGCAATACGAACTTTGTTTTTAGGCAAAGCTTTTAACTCTTCTGCTTTTAAACTTGGAGAAATCAGCCATACAACCTCGGCAACCTTGTCTAAATTGATTCCTGAGAGACAGGCAAGGTTATCTGTCTTAATCACCCATTGTGATGCTTGTTGCGCTCTGGGCGCAGAAATTTCGGGCATTGATCCATGCTTATCTTCAATTTTGATTTGCGCATACAAATCGCGACGCAATTCATTTAAGAGTGATGCCGGCGCAAACAGATTGTTCGGATTATCAATAGAAATGCCACCAAGCGTAAAATTAGTATCGCCGGTTTTGCCAAAAGCAGTTTCAATCGCAGACTTAACTTTATCTGGATTCTGCGCCGGTGTAAATTCGCCGCTGACTTTGGCAATCATTCCGTTAGCTGAAGCTGTAATTTCCATCGGACTGACTTTAACCTCAACCTTAACCTCATCACGACGCATAAATTCTTTCGGTTTGGGTTTGGTGTAAGGATAAGCCCCCTTCACTTCGCTTGAAGATGCCAAATAAATATTCTCACCCAAAGAAAGTTCCGGTGTTTTCGGCGGCAAAGAAATCTCAACGAGCGTGTTTTTCTCAGCTTCAAAAACATGTTTGCCGTTGACTTTCAAAAATTGCAAAGAAAAACCAAATGGCTTTTCATCACCGCTTACATCAATCTGGATTCCGTCATAGCGTGCAATTTTATGATTCGTTTTGAAAAAGAGCTTATTCTTGGCTATTTTTTCAACTTTACCGATAAGAAGACCTCGATGTCCGACAAAATCTCGGTCAATCACGTTTTTGTTTTTGCCTTTGAAATGAAAATCCGTCCATGGACGAGAGAAAATCTGCTTAATATGCTCTTCTCTGATGCTATCAGCGCCCTTTCCGTCCAAAATCCGACGATAATAATCGGTAACGGCAGCCACATAAAGAGCTGTCTTTTTGCGTCCTTCAATTTTGAGAGAAGTCACTGGCATATCCAAGATTTTTTCTTGCAGAGCCATATCTTTCATTGAAAAATAGTGCTTTTTACCGGCTTCACCTTCAAAAGACGCACGACACGGATACAAGCATTTACCGCGATTGGCACTTTTTCCGGTTTCAAAAGAAGAAAACAGACAAAGCCCGCTGTAAGAATAGCACAAAGCACCATGAATAAAGGCTTCGGTTTCCAAGTTGGGAATAGAAGCAATTTCTTTAATTTCCGACAAATGCAGTTCGCGCGCCAAAACCACACGTGTAAAGCCTATTTTTTGTAAGGCTAAAGCTCCTTCTTTATTATGAACTGCCATTTGTGTACTGGCATGCATTTCAAGTTCGGGATATTGCTCGTGAATAATGCGTGCCACACCCAAATCTTGAATAATGATGGCATCAACATGATATTTTGAGCACAAATCCAAGGTTTGCAATAGCTGCGGCATTTCATGCTCTTGCACCAATGTATTAATCGCCACATAAACCTTGCGATTAAGATGATGCGCAAAAGCCACAAACTCATTGAGCTGTTGTTCATCAAAATTAGCCGCCGTAGCCCGTGCCGAAAAGTTTTTCAAGCCGAGATAAACCGCGTCTGCGCCATAATAAAGCGCGGCATAACCAGCCTCAATATCACCGGCCGGCGCCAAAAGTTCTTTATACATTCAGGTTTTCCTTACAAGTTAACTTGTTTTATAAGCTATTGCAGGCAGCCTTGCTTGTCAAGCAAAGAAAAAGCCCCGAATTAACGGAGCTTTTTTTTATTTTAGAAGCGAAAATCGCGTGAGCCTTGCTCAATTTTGTGCAGATTATCATTGCAAATTTCACGAACCTTGTCTTTGGGAATATTGTTGAGTTCTTTTTTGATGAGCTCTTCACCGATTTTACGTGTTTCCGGGCTGGCATAATCAATCAAATATTCCTTCAATGTCATCAAGGCATTGGGCAAACAACAGTTATGAATTTGCATATTTTTGCACAAAGCCATAAAACGGTCGCCGGTGCGTCCTTCGCGATAACAAGCCGTGCAGAAGCTAGGGATATACCCCATTTGCATCAACCAACGCACAACCTCATCCAACGTGCGGTTGTCACTCACTTCAAATTGAGATGAATCTTCATCTTTGGCTTCCGGCGTATCATAGCCGCCGACACTGGTTTTGGAACCGCCGCTGATTTGAGATATGCCGTAATGGATGACTTTCTCACGACATTCTTTGCTCTCGCGGGTAGACATAATCATGCCGGTATAAGGCACGGCAATGCGAATACAGGCCACAATCTTGGCAAAAGTGTCATCATTAATGCCGTTGTCAAAAACACTTGGATCAATATCATCGGCACGGCGGATTCGCGGCACCGAAATCGTATGCGGGCCAACCCCGTGCACGGCCTCCAAATGCTCGGCATGCATCAAAAGTCCGGCAAACTCGTAGCGATATCTCTCCAAGCCAAACAACACCCCCAACCCCACATCATCAATGCCGCCTTCCATAGCGCGGTCCATTGCCTCTGTATGATAAGCGTAGTTATGCTTCGGCCCTTTTGGGTGCAGCTTTTCATAGCTTTCTTTGTGATATGTTTCTTGAAAAAGAATATAAGTACCGATTCCGGCTTCTTTAAGTTTGCGATAATTTTCCACCGTGGTTGCGGCAATATTCACATTCACGCGGCGAATGGCCCCGTTTTTGTGCTTGATTGAATATATGGTCTTAATTGATTCCAAAATATATTCAATCGGGTTGTTTACCGGATCTTCACCCGATTCGATAGCCAAACGCTTGTGCCCCATATCCTGCAGCGCAATCACCTCTTTGGCAATTTCTTCCTGGGTCAATTTTTTGCGAGGAATATGTTTGTTAATGGCATGATACGGACAATAAACACAGCCGTTGACACAATAGTTAGACAGATACAAAGGCGCAAACATCACAATGCGGTTGCCATAAAAGTCTTTTTTGATTTGCTCAGCCAGAGCAAAAATCTCAGCATTTTTTTCAGGAATTTCACAATCAAGCAAAATCATGGCTTCGCGATGAGTCAAGCCTTTGCATTTTTTAGCTTTTTCAATGATTTCATCAATTAAAGCCACATTGTTTTTGTGCGCATCGGCATAAGCTAATGTAGCTAAAATTTCTTCATTGCTGATGAATTCCTCAGCCTTTAAGGATTTTGGATTATACATTTTCACTCACTTTCTTTCGGGTCAGAACAAGACTTCCCCGTCAGGTTAAAACGACAAGCTAATAATAAATAAAATCAGGCATTTGCAAAGAGTGTTTTAGAGGATATGCCCTTTAAATTGCCGATTTTGCCGGATAATGCGCTGATAACATCTTGCGGTGCATCAAGAACCACGGAAATAATGCTGATGTTTTTTTGTTTATAAGGAATGCCCATACGGCCGATTATATATTCGGCATATTCATGCAGAAGTTTATTCAAAGCTTCAACCGAATTTCTATCTTCAACAATGATACCGATAATGGCAACTCTGTTTTCCATAATGAACACTCCTTACAAAATATAAAATTAAAAACGGCTGAAAATCGGCAAGTTTTTCTCTAATTTAACACGTTGCTGATCAATCAATGTTGCCATATTCAGCTTACCGCTTCGAAGCATGCCTCGAACCTGACAACCGGCATTCACATCGGGGTTTGCAAACAGATAAGTCAAAATAGCGCGCTTAGGAGCACCGACCAACACTTGGTGAATACATCCCAAGAAGCCGTTCGCAACCAATTCATATGCCATTTCCTCAGAAATACCACTTGATGCAGCATATTTTACCAAAGCATTGATAGCATCACTAACATTGTTAGCGTGAATGGTAGATAATACCAAGTGTCCGGAAGTTGCCGCACGCAATGCTTCACTGGCTACATCGGGAGAACGAATCTCACCCAAATAAATATAACGCGGTTTAGAACGCAAAGCTGACTTAATACCTTCTTCCCAAGAACCATCTGGCGGTGTAGTTTGTTTACACAACCCAAGTTCACCGTCTTTTGTTACATAAACACCATCAAGAGGCATTTCAATCGGGTCTTCAATTGTAAAAGCATATCCGCCTTTTCTTTCCAAATATTCTTTCAAAAGAGCCGACACTGTTGTACTTTTACCAGAACCCGTTGCACCAGCCAAAAGGATAAGACCGCTGCAGCCGGCAATAGAAATCAAGTGGCTTAAGACACCGCTTGGAAAGCCAAGCAATTTTAAATCAGGTACTTCAATCGGCATTTTACGAGCACAATATTGAGGGCCTTCAAGAGCGATTGTTCTTTCCACACGATAATTTCGTCCTTGATAGTTCAACAAGTAACTACGGTTTCCATCAAATAGGCTTTCCATTTTAGCAAAAAATTCTGAAAAATCTTGAAAGCTGACATATTTCAATCCACAATCTGTTTTTCCGCTCCAGATATAGCATTTTTTATCAGGAGTAACATAGACATCTGAAAATTTAACTTCATTAATCAAGCCCAAGCTTTCCGGAACAGAAACAGATGATTTCAAATGCTCCACATTTTGCTGTTTAGGCTGTACATAAGCTTCTTTGACGGGAGAAACTGCAGCCTCATCTTTAACAGTTGTTTCAGGTTTAACTTGAGCTGGAGCCGGAGTTGACGCAGGTGTCATGCTTTGTTGCTGATGCGGTTGTTGAGCTGAAGGCGCAACGGAAGGTGCAGTCGGATTAACAGCTGGAGATACAGGAGCTGCCGGTCTATTCATCATTGGTTGAGGATTCGAATTTTGGGCAATACCACCGCCTAAATTTGGACGAGGCATTGGTCTCTGTCCCATTGGCATCGGTTGTCTTACTTGAGTCGGATTTTGTCCGGATGCAGATGCATTTTGTGTTTTGTTATCTGATCCACCAAATATTTTACCACCACTAAAAAAATCCATTGTTTTCATCCCACATATAACAAACTGTAAACATTTAAATTTAAGCTAAGACAAAAATCTTAACAAAACTTTTATAGCTAAATATTTTTTACCAATTTATTATACTAGAAAACAAACGAACAACCAATAAATCTTCATAACATAACCAAAAGTTTATAATACGAGCCGAAAAAAACATTTGCCGCTATCGCATAGGCACAAAAACCTAAGGCTCTGAATTGGTGGGCGCTGAGAGGCTGGAGAAAAGAAAATTCTTCAGAGAAGAATTTTCTGACGACAGGCGAACATTTGTTAGTTTGGAGACAAGCGACAGCGCAGGCGAGAAACGTTACAAATGGAGTGACCGCAGCGCAGTTAGAGTTTGAGAAAAAACTCTTACAAGCCAGAAGAACTCCCGAGGGAGTTCGAACCTATGTAAATAAAAAAAAGCCTCAGGTCTAAAACCTAAGGCTCTGAATTGGTGGGCGCTGAGAGGTTCGAACTCCCGACCCTCTCGGTGTAAACGAGATGCTCTTCCAGCTGAGCTAAGCGCCCATCTTGCTTACAGGAAAGATATATATACTTAGAAAAAAAATAAATCAAGTACTTTTTTCAAAAAAAAGTCATTTTTTTTAGAAATGACTTTTTTTCAAATAGATATCTGTGTTAGTAAGGTCTTCCTCCTTCAAGAATATCCAATACATTTTGAACATCTTGGCTAGAAGCGCGTCTTTGTGTTGTTTGAGTCGTTCTTTTTTGCGTCTGCTGATTCGTACGTACTTGAACATTTCTACTAGATTCTGTTGAATTTTTATGTAACTTATTTTTTACATTGTTCAAATATTCTGAATTTGAAGTTCTAGATGTTTGAGCAGATTGTGACAACTCTTGAACAGAAACTTGGTAAGTTCCGTTTTGTTCAACTTGTTCTCTAACGGCTTTTTGAGCTCGTTGTACTGCAATAGCTTGCGCTGTTCCACTAATCACTCCGCCGGTATTGATATCCAATCGTTCAATATTTCGCCCTAATCTTCCAGCCTCATGTTGAATGATGTCTGTTGGAATCAGAAGCTCTTGATTTATGACATGGTTCACTTCTTTAATTGTTTTACCAATTTTGTATAAGATTCCTTGAGCTTGTGCTTCTTGAACGCCACCCAATGCAAACAACGCAGCCCCAACAATCAAAGCCTTTTTTAATCTATCGGAAACTGTCTTTTTAAATATTTTTTTATCAGCCATAGCGCAAACTCCTTGAGTTGTTTCTTTAATATTTAATATATCACATATTTTTGACAAAATAAACAAAAAAAATAAATATAAGTAATTATACAAATAAATTATCAAGATATTATTAAAAAAAATAAGCCTCCGTAAATACGAAGGCTTATTAAGAAACAAAACAAGCTGTTAATTAGTTAACAGAATCTTGCAAAGCTTTACCAGCTTTAAATTTAGCTTGTTTGCGAGCCGGAATTTTGATTTCGGCGCCAGTGCGCGGGTTGCGACCGGTAGTAGCAGAACGTTTGCTAACAGCAAATGTACCAAAACCAACCAAGCGAACTTCGTCGCCAGCTTTCAAAGCGCTGGTAACAGAAGCGATGAAAGCATCAACAGCTTTAGAGCAATCAGTTTTTGTCAAACCGGTTTCGTTAGCAATGCTAGAAATAAGTTCATTTTTATTCACGGTGAGAACTCCCACTAATATAAGTTATAAACCAATGTCAAAGCCTCTTCGGCTTTACACAGAAAATTTAAGCGTTCTTTTTTTATGAAGTCAAACAAAATAAACACTTTGCGCGCAAAAAAGTGATTTTTTTTTACAAAAAAGCAACTTCAGACATAAAAAATCGACTTATCCCCAGATTTCTGCGCTTTTGAGAACATTGTATACACAAAAAAGGAAGCGATTCTGAATAATGCGATTCTTAAAAAACGAATAGACAAAATAATCAAAAAAAGCTATTATTAAGTTAAATGTTAACTTGCGAGAACTAATAATGACAAGCTTTAGTAAAATCATTCAGTCTGCTCTTATTGGCGGGATTATGACCGGAAACAGTATAAAAGCAAATGCGTCATCCATTCCAACTATAAATAAGAGTGAGGATAAAACAGAAATAACGATTTCTTCTCAAAGCACTCAAACATCTAAAGCAACCTACGTTACCTCTCCTCAAGATTTTCAACCACAAGAAGACATTGAAGAATACATTTATTTCAGCATTCCCAACAGGGATAATAGCGGGCGTCTAGTTTTTGCAAATGAAGCAGCATATTTTGCACCGGAAGGAAATTGCATCATATATAACTATTATCTTGGAGGAAATAATTTCAGTAAACAAGATAAAAGCCAAATCAAAATTCAAAATATCCGCAACTGCGCTAATAACATTCAAAATCATGAAAAAAATCATGCGCAATTATGGCATATTATCGAAAAGTCCTTAAATGGAGCAATGGTAATAAGTCCTTCTGATCGTGTTCGCTTAAATATTTTAGCCGAACTTTGCTGCAACAAGCAAGAAAAGCAGTTTTCTTCAATTTCTGATGCCGTTAATGATTTTAACCAAACACATACGAACATCGGCAATTTGGAAACATATTATAAAGCACATTACAAGAATAACTTTGGTTCCATTCAATATGCTCTTTCAGCAAAAGACAAAATTCCCGAGCAAATTGTGCAAAGTTTCACATATAAAAGAGGCAAAAGATTAGACTTAAAGGACACTCCCTATTTTGCCAATTATTACTATTCTGCCGATGAAAAATATCAAATCATAACGTTAACCGATGCCAAAGATAATCAAGTCAATGCACCGGATATAATAAATGACAGCAAACTTCCGATAAATAAGTTGTTGGATAAAAATGGTAATATAATGAAAAACAGCAACGGAGCTGATTTTCCAATTCAAAAAATCAGTGACAACGGCTACAAAGAATTAAGCTATTTGATTCCTAACTTTGATAAAAAAGCTCAAGGTTATTGCTATCCTGAAGCAGAAAAGAACTATAAACAACTATTTTATATGATAGTACAAAATCAAAACCTTTCCGCAGAAGAAATACAAATAGCCGAGCAATACTTGCAAAAACTTGACTTATCATTTTTGGATATGAACAACGACCAAATCAAAGAAATAAAAGAGACTTATGCCAATAGTTCTATTAACATTCAACAACGCACTCTACAAGCTTATCAGGATTATAAGGAAAAAAGTTCCCAGAAATTTAACCAAGAGATAAGACCTTTCTTGCATAAAATTGATAAGCAAGGCTTAGAAAACTTTTCCATTAAACAAATTAATGACATGGCAAAAGAATATCAAAAACAAAATAATAAAATAGATACCACTCTTTTGCTTCAACAAAATGTCAGATAAAATAAAAGCTCGTTTTTTTTAACGAGCTTTTATTTTGTAAATAATTATTTCTTCTTTTTCGGCTGTTTTACCAAAGCTTCTTTCAAAACTTCTGAAACTTCGGAAACCGGAATAATTTTCATTTCTTTCTTCACATTATCCGGTATTTCGGCCAAATCTTTCTCATTATCTTTCGGAATGAGAACGGTTTTGATTCCGCCGCGCAAGGCAGCAAGGAGCTTTTCTTTCAATCCGCCAATAGGAAGAACCCTACCCTGCAAAGTAATTTCACCGGTCATGGCGACGTCTTTTTTTACCGGAATTTTGGTAAAGACTGAAACCATGGTTGTATACATGGCAATACCAGCAGACGGACCATCTTTAGGTGTTGCGCCTTCAGGAACGTGAATATGCAAATCTGTCTTTTCAAAGATTTCCGGATCGATTCCCAATTCTTTGGAATGAGAACGAACAACAGAATATGCAGTTTCAATAGATTCCTTCATCACATCACCGAGCTTACCTGTTTCGGTAACTTTGCCTTTACCGGGCATATCCACAGCTTCAATAAAGAGAATATCGCCGCCCACTTCGGTCCATGCCAAACCGGTTGTCACGCCGACATGGTCAGTATTTTCAGCTTCGCCGAAACGATATTTGATAACGCCGAGATATTTTTCCAAATTCTTTTCCGTAACGGTCACTTTTTTGGTTTTGCCGGAAGAAAGCAAAATTTCTTTTACCGCTTTACGAGCAATATTAGAAATCTCTCTTTCCAAATTACGTACACCGGCTTCACGAGTATAATAGCGAATGATGTTACGGATTGCATCTTCGGAAATACTGAGTTCAGAAGCTTTAATTGCATTTTCTTCAAAAATCTTCGGCAACAAGTGACGTTTAGCAATTTCAACCTTTTCATCTTCGGTATAACCGGACAAGCGGATAATTTCCATTCTGTCCAACAAAGGTCTGGGCATGTCCAAAGAGTTTGCAGTTGTCACAAACATCACATCAGACAAATCATAATCAACTTCCAAATAGTGGTCGTTGAAAGATGAATTTTGTTCCGGATCCAAAACTTCAAGCAAAGCAGATGCCGGATCGCCGCGATAATCATTGCCGAGCTTGTCAATTTCATCAAGCAAGAACAACGGATTAGAGGTTGCAGCTTTTTTCATACCTTTGATAATTTTACCCGGCATAGAACCTATATATGTACGTCTGTGACCTCTGATTTCAGCTTCATCACGCATACCACCCAAAGAAGCACGAACAAAGCTTCTTCCTGTTGCACGAGCAATTGATTTTCCGAGAGAAGTTTTACCAACACCCGGAGGACCAACTAAGCACAAAATCGGACCTTTGACCTTTTCGGCACGAGCCAACACTGCCAAATATTCGATAATTCTTTCTTTGACTTTTTCCAAGCCATAGTGATCTTTCTCAAGAATATCCATGGCTTTTTTCAAATCTTTATTAATTTTAGAGCGTTTTTTCCAAGGAATATCCAAAAGCCAGTCCAGATAGTTGCGCACAACTGTGGCTTCACTGGACATCGGGCTCATGGTTTTGAGCTTTTTAACTTCGGAAAGAGCTTTATCTTTGGCTTCTTTGGAGAGTTTTACTTTCTCAATTTTCTTCAGATATTCACTGATTTCGCCATCTTCCTCGCCATCACCGAGCTCTTTCTGAATAGCTTTCATTTGCTCATTCAGATAATATTCCTTCTGGCTCTTTTCCATTTGTTTTTTGACACGATTCTTAATACGGCTTTCCACTTCCAAAACCGTCAATTCCGAATTCATGAATTCTAAGATTTTTTCAAATCTGTCAGCAAGAGTTTTGCCCTCTAAAAGAGCTTGTTTATCTTCAATTTTTAAAGACAAATGAGCTGCAATTGTATCTGCCATTTTGGCATAATCTTTAAGCTGGTTAACAGAAACCAATACCTCAGGCGGAGTTTTGCGAGATAGCTTAACATATTCTTCAAACTGAGATAAAACTGCGCGTACCAAAGCTTCCAATTCCAAGCTATTGGAGGATTCTTCTTCAGGCAAAATTTCGGCTTCAGCCAACATAAAATCTTTATTGCGGCAAAATTTAGAAATTTTAACGCGTTCCATACCCTCAATCAGCACTTTTACGGTGCCGTCAGGCAAACGCAACATTTGCACGACTGTACTGATTGTTCCGATATGATACACATCATCGGCTTGAGGTTCATCAACGGTCGCATCTTTTTGTGTAAGCAAAATAACATTTCCGTCCTCATCGGCAACGCTTTGCAATGCTTTAATGGATTTTTCCCTTCCCACAAACAAAGGAACAATCATCTTCGGATAAACCACAATATCGCGCAAAGGCAAGACCGGACATTTAATTTTCTTTTTGACCATCATGATTTCCTCAAATAAATTTAATCTGTAAATTATATAGGCACAGTTTTATCTGACTGCAACAGTATGAAAACATTTTTGGCACAAATATTAAGATTGAGCAACACTAACATTTTTTAATCCACAAATGTTGAAAATATGTCTGATAACTTAGTAAATAAAATTTGCTAAAAAGAAAAAATCTTGTATCATGCTAAAAGATTATAGTATACGGAGAGTTTTTGTATGTCACACCTTATTAAAAATGCCGAAATTGGCGAAGAAATCATGGTTGATGTATCCGTCACACTCGGAACTGCAGATTTAAGAGTAAACCAACTTCTTAAATTAGGACGCGGTGCCGTCGTAGAGCTGGATAGAGATGTAAACGACCTTGTTGATATTTATGCTAATGATATTCTTATCGGACATGGAGAAGTCGTCATCACTGAAAATGATAAAATCGGAATTTCAATTAGTGATACACAAACAAAATGAGAATTAACATAAAAACTTATATAAAAAAATTATACCAAAACGATACCGTCAGAGACATAATCAGTTGGTTAATCTATATATATACGCGCCTTGTCTATAAAACCACAAAATGGCAAATCATCAATCGTGAAAAACTCATTGACTTGTGGGAACATAACCAAGCATTTATTCTGGTTGGATGGCATGGTCGTGCTTTGATGTATTCTGCCTTCAGAGACTACCGTTTTCCTCTTAATGCATTGGTATCTTTACACAAAGACGGACGCATCATAGCCGGTGTTTTACAAAGATATGGCTTAGGAACAATCGGTGGTTCAAGTAACAAAAATGCCAAGGCAGCCGCCTTAAATTTAATGAACTCTCTAAAAGATAATACGGCTATTTGCATCATTCCGGACGGACCACGCGGACCTCGCATGCACATGACGGAAAGTCCGATATATTTTGCACATAAAATCGGTATTCCGATTATTGGTATTACATATAGTGTCAGAAAATGCAAAATCATGGAAAAAGCTTGGGATAAGATGATGGTGCCATACCCCTTCAATGAAGGAACTTGCCGCTTCAGCGATCCGGTTTATATTCCGCAAGATGCTTCGGAAGAAGAGTTGAACAAATATCGTTTGCAAATTGAAAACATGCTCAATGAACTTAGTTTTGAGGCAGACAAAGCCATGGGCTTAACCCCTGTTCTTCCCGGAACCGAATGTAAAAAGAAAAACGATGTAAAAAAGGAAAAATAATATGTTTATCGAAATTTATGATAAGTTAGTTCAAACATTATATCCTTATGCCATTCAACCCTACATCAACAAAAGACTAAAAAAAGGCAAAGAAGATCCGGCTCGTCATAACGAACGCCTCGGCAAACCACTTTTGCCGCGTCCGGCAGGAAAATTAATTTGGTTGCACGGAGCATCGGTTGGTGAATCTATATCCATGCTGCCATTGATTGATAAGCTCTTAAAAGAAAATCCCGATTTCAACATCATGGTTACAACCGGAACAATCACTTCTGCCGAAATTATGAGCAAAAGATTACCTCCAAGAGCTTTTCATCAATATATTCCGATTGATAACCCAAAATTTGCTCAAAGTTTTATTCAATATTGGAAACCCGATATTGCTTTATGGTTTGAATCCGAATTTTGGCCGGCAATGCTCGGAGAAATCAAAAAACACAACATTCCGTTGATTTTGGTAAACGGTCGTATTTCTGATAAAACATTCAAGCGCTGGCGTTTATTCAAATTTGCCAGTAAAGAACTTTTATCTTGTTTCAACCTTTGCTTGGGACAATCTGATGAAGATGCCAGACGCTTAAAAGAAATCGGTGCAAAAAAAGCCTTGTGCCTCGGCAATCTTAAATATGCCGGTTTCAACCCACCGGTAGATGCCGATAAAAAAGCCGATATTTTAGCTCAAATCGGTTCTCGTACCACTTGGGGCGTTATATCTACCCACAATGATGAAGAAGCACAAATCGGTAAAAGAATAGCCGAATTAAAAGCTCAAATTCCTGACTTATTGACAATTGTTGCACCGAGACATCCGCAACGAGGTGCTGACATTCAACAACAACTTAATGCTTTAGGCTTAAAAACCGCACTCCGCACCAAGCAAGAAAAAATCACGCCTGAAACAGATGTCTATATTGCAGACACCATAGGCGAAGTTGGCATTTGGTATGATATTGCGCCGGTCATTTTTATTGGCGGGTCCTTAATTCCTCATGGCGGACAAAACTTTATTGAGCCTTGCCGTTTTCATGATGCTGTTCTGGTCGGTCCGTTCATGCACAACTTTACAGATGCCATGAATCGCGCCAAAAAAGCCGATGCCATTATTCAGATAAAAAATACCGAACAATTGTCAAAAGAAGTTTTAAAACTTTTGCAAGACAAAGAATATCTGCAAACAAGACAAGAAAAGGCTTACAATTGGGCAACCGGAGAAGCCAAAGTTTTAGACGGTATTTCTGATGTAATTAAGGAATATTTGTAATGAAAACACCAAATTACTGGAAAGATAAAAACATATATTCTTATCTGCTTTCGCCGTTCGGTTGGCTTTATCAGTGTGCAACTTTGTTAAACATGACACTGAAACAACCGCAAAAAGTAGATAAACCGGTAATTTGTATTGGTAATTTAACTGCCGGCGGAACCGGTAAAACACCTGTTTCTATTTCTTTTGCCAACCTATTAAAAGAATTAGGAAAAAATCCTTTCTTTGTATCACGAGGCTATGGTGGAAAATTGCATAATGTTGTTGTGGATGAGAATAAACACTCTCCGCAAGAAGTCGGTGATGAGCCGTTGCTTTTAGCAAGACAAGCTCCCGTTGTCGTCAACCCCAACCGCTTTGAAGGCGCCCAATTAGCCATCAAAAATGGTGCTGATGTTATTGTAATGGACGATGGCTTCCAAAACCCCACCTTAAAAAAAGACCTCTCTTTTTTGGTTTTTGACGGAGAATTCGGCTATGGCAACGGCTTGTGCATTCCGGCAGGTCCATTAAGAGAAAGTTTGTCCTCGGGATTAAAAAGAGCACAAGCTATCATCATTATTGGAGAAGACAAGCACAATTTAGCAAATAAATTCAAAGATTTTCCGGTATTTAAAGGACGGATTGTACCTCAAATTTCAACACAGGAAAAAGAACCAATCATCGCCTTTGCCGGTATCGGTCGTCCCGAAAAATTCTATACATCTTTACGTTTGTGTGGATTTAAGGTTTATCAAACCATCGATTTTCCGGACCATCACCAATACACCAAAGATGAGCTTTTATCTTTAATAGAAAAAGCTAAACAAAATAAATGTGTACTGTATACCACTTCAAAAGACTTTGTAAAAATTCCAGCTGATTTAAGAAATAATTTCAAAGTATTAGAAATCACAATTCAATGGGAAGATGAAGAAAACTTAAAACAATTCTTAAAAAAGAATATATAAAAATTTCTATTTCATCTTCTCATAAATATACTTATTAAAATCATTATACTCTAATGCTTTATAATAGTTTTCTTTAACCGCTTCTAAGTGTTCTTTATAAAATTCGGGTGTTAATTTTTTAACAATGGAATCAATTTTATCATAGTCTTCAGGCTTAATTTCAACAATACCGTCTTTATTAAAAAATTCTCCGATTTTCGAAGCTCCGATATAAACCGGAATTGTAAATTCAAGAAAACAATCCAAAACTTTTTCGGTAAAATAATAAGGTTCAACGCTATTTTCAACCACAACTTGAAAGTAATACGGAGCCAAGGTTGTTTCTTTTTTATCAAATCTGGGACCTCCGTCTAAATTTCCAAAAACATCAGCCAAGGCATTATCTCTCAATGTTCTGGCAATTTTAATACGCAATTGATGAAATTTTGTATCATTCTTTTTAGAACAAATCATTGAAACAAGCTTAGATTTTTTCTCATATAGCAATTCATCACTATTTTTGACCCAAGCTCCGGACGCAGGAAAGAAAACAGCATTAGGCAAATTATCAAGTAATCTGGCAGAATGAGTAAAGATTTTTTCAAACTCTTTTTCCAAACCTTTATGCTTGTCAAAAATTTTATAATCTTCAGGTAAAATTGATTCTGCTTCTATCAAAGCTCCAAATTTTCTTACTGCCGTTTTTTCTGTACGTAACATTTCTGTATGTGTATATAAATGCTTTTCCAAAGCATAATTATAACGATCAAAAAAGAGATAATCACCTTGCCAAATGTAAGGTGACATGTAAGTATCTTTTAAATAGATTGTCTCAAAAAGTTGCCCGAATTTATTATAAATTAACGGTTGTTCGTTTCTTAAAATTTTCATACTTGGCTTAAAAACCAATTTCTTTTTACCGCGCAGAATATCAATTGCTGTTTGAAAACTCATTATAAATCTCCCTTACTCCACAATAAAAAGATATACTTAATACCAACAAAAACAAATTATATAAATAGTTACCAACAAAAAAAGCGCATCAAGCAAATGATGCGCTATAAAAAAATTATTCTTGCCAATCATCGGCATCTTCTTCATAGGGTTTTGAGCTGCCGTAAGTCTGTCCGCTATCTCCATACGTAATATATTTATCCCAACCAAACAGAATAAAAATTGCACTAATTGCAAAAAACGAAGCAAACGCTGTATAAAAACCATGAGAAATATTCTCAACAACGAATGAAGAAACCAACATAAAAAGAGCAATAACACCCCATGCCTTGGCAATTTTTTTAAGCTTTTTCATAATATATATTTTTGATTAATAATAGGTTTTTAGTTCAGTCACTATACACCTATATTTTTTATAATCAAGCCCTAAAAAATTACTTCCACCATTGATAACTCCAAATTTCGGAAATCGGACGATTATCATGAGCCTTATCTCTAAGCAACACGCGCAATTCGATGATTTCTTTATTCGGCTCAAAATCAAAATACAAAGTAGCTCCGTTAATGCTTGGAGTGTACATCAATTTGATATTGGTGATGGTTCCGGCTTGGTTAGAAATGTCTGCCCAAATATTGCCGTTTTCAATCTCTTGTTTCAGATTTTCAACATCAAAGTCAACAAAATCAATTACATATTTACGTTTATGGCGCAAATATTCTCCTGCCAATCCATCTCCGCCCATACCGTTATAGGTAGCAAAAACTTTTGCCAAATCAGTCATTACGGGCGCTTCGTTTACCCAATGCATACGATATTTGAAACGATATTCTTTTTGTGCTTCAATCGGCATATCTGGCACCCAATAAGCCACAACATTATCATTTGTTTCGTCAATGGAGGGAAGCTCAGCCAGTTGTACTTTACCCCTGCCCCAATTTTCAAGAGGTTCAATCCACAAGCTCGGACGCAAATCATAAGTTGCTTCAGGGTCAAGATAGTGACGCGGATTACGGTCACGCTGCATCAAGCCAAAACCTTTGGGGTTATTATCAACAAATGAGCTCAAACGCAAATGTTCAGAGTTATCCAAAGGACGCCAGATTTTTTCACCATTACCGTTAACAACGAGCAAACCATCACTGTCATGAACTTCCGGACGATAATCATCAAAACGAATTTTTGTATTTTCGCCGTAAAGAAACATTGAAGTTAAAGGTGCAATTTCAAGCTTGGCGATATTCATACGCGGATAAAGTACGGCTTCAACATCAATAATGGTTTCTTCTCCCGGAGTAATGTCAAAGCTATAAGCACCGGCAATACTTTGGCTGTCAAGTAAAGCATAAATTTTAATGTTTTCACCATCGGGACGATTAAGCCAAAATTCTTTAAAAATCGGAAATTCTTCAGGCATTTTTTCTGCCGTATTAATACCTAAGCCGCGAGCCGAAAGACCATAGCGTTGACCTTGAGCCATGGAACGAAAATAGCTTGCCCCCAAGAAAGAAATAAGCTCATCATAAAAATCGGTATTCAGCGGATATTGCAGACGAAAACCGGCATAGCCTAAATTTTTATCAAAAGATTCCGGTGTAATATTATTTTTGCCAAAATCAAAATTATGAAAATCATAATTAATATCTATAACTTTACCTTTTTTAACCTCATGAAGCTGCACCGGATGATTAAATAAACCACCAAGATGATAAAATTGTGCTTCATAAGACAAATCTTTATCATGCCACAAAGATTGTTCGGGACGAAAACGAATATCGCTATATTGTTCATAGCGCATCTGCGCTAAAGATGCCGGTAAATCTGCTTTATTATCAATATAAGGAGATAATGAAAGCTGTTTGGCTTTAGCGACAACATCGGCAAAAGAAAATTCCGGCTTGGTTTCAGATTTTGCAATATGCCAATAACTAAAGGCACACAAAGAAACAATCAAAGACAAACAACAGCCGCATTGGACTAATTTTTTCATATTAAAGCTCCTTATACGAACAACATAAAAAAAGCACCCTGAAGGGTGCTTTTTAGTGGCGGAGAGTACAGGACTCGAACCTGTGCATCGGTATTCCCGATGACGGATTAGCAATCCGCTGCATTACCACTCTGCCAACTCTCCATCGTGA
Organism: uncultured Alphaproteobacteria bacterium; assembly: GCA_944393225.1. Lineage (GTDB taxonomy): Bacteria > Pseudomonadota > Alphaproteobacteria > RF32 > CAG-239 > CAJLXD01. The sequence continues at coordinate 38,685 of CALXZK010000004.1, read as the reverse complement.
TACGCAGATATATTTATATTATGTTTTATCTTACGTCAACACAAAATTTCAAAAATAAACACATATTTTTATCAATCTAAAACCATTGATAAATAAGTCATGAAAATAAAGCCGAAAAAGACGGCAAAAGCAGACTTTGTTGTGTGCTTAAAGCCATAAGTTTCCGGCAAAATTTCATTAATAACCACAAACAAGAGTGTACCACCGGCCATAGCCATACCGAGAGGAACAATTTTATCACTGATATCCATGGTAAGAAGTCCGATAATCGCACCAATCGGTTGAACCATACCAATAAGCAAAGCCGTTGATGCCGCTTTGATTCGGGACACGTTAGCTCCGACCAAAGAAATGGCAATTGTCAAACCTTCGGGAATATTATGAAGAGCAATACCGATAACCAAGCTCAACGGATTAATAAAATCTTCGGCACTAAAAGCCACTCCCACAGCCAAACCTTCGGGAAGCTTGTGAAGTGTAATGGCTATGATGAAGAGCCAAGCTTTTTTAAGGCTGATGTGCGGACCATGAGTTCCCATATGATTATGTTCATGCGGCAATAAAGCATTCAGTATCCATACTAAAGCCACACCGGTAAAAACAGCTAAACTATACCATAATGCTGCAATATGAATATCGGGATCAAATTGCAAAATTTTTCCCATGGAAGGAACAAGAAGTGCAAAGAAAGACGCCGCAAGCATAACACCGGCAGCCAAATTAAGCATAAAATTAATATCATTTTGGCTATATTTCTTTTTCAAAAAAATCATAAACCCACCGATACCGGTCACAAAACCGGCAATAAGTGATGCCAGAAGCCCTTCTACAAAAACATTAGTCATCTATTTATTCCGAAAAATCAAGGCTGGCTAAATGCCAGCCTTTTTATTGGTAACAATCAATTATTTCAGCTTTTCAGCAATCATTTTATTAACGATTGCGGGGTTTGCTTTGCCTTGAGATTTTTTCATCACTTGACCGACAAACCAACCTAAAAGATTATTCTTTCCGGCTTTGTAAGCAGCCACATTATCGGGAGCAGAGGCAATCACTTCATCAACAATTGCTTCAATAGCACCCATATCGGTAACTTGCTTCAAGCCTTTTTCCTCGACGATTTTTTCAGGATCACCACCGGTTTCTGCCATGATTGCAAAAACATCTTTAGCGGTTTTTCCGTTAATTACATTAGAAGTAATAAGCTCAACAAGTTTTCCGAGATTTTCGGCACTTACAGGGGAATCTTTAAGTTCTACTTTCTTTTCATTAAGCATAGCAAAGAAATCACCCATCAACCAGTTAGCAACCTTTTTAGCATCATGACCTTGAGCTGCTTTTTCAAAGAAATCAGCAGTTTCTTTGTTCTCGCAAATAACAGAAGCATCATAAGCCGTTAAGCCAAGCTCTTTTACAAAACGAGCACGTTTGGCATCAGGAAGTTCAACCATATCTGCCTTAACTTTGGCGATGTAGTCATCATCCAAAACCAAAGGCAACAAATCCGGCTCCGGAAAATAACGATAGTCATGAGCAAATTCTTTTTTACGCATAACTTTGGTCAAACCGGTAGATGGATCGAACTGACGCGTTTCTTGCTCGATATTGCCACCGTTTTCATAAACTTCAACGTGACGTTTGGCTTCATTTTCAATAGCTTGCATCACAAACTTAACTGAGTTAACGTTCTTCATCTCGCAACGGGTACGATATCCCTCTTCCCCAACTTTGCGAACAGATACGTTAACGTCGCAACGCATTGAACCTTCATCCATGTTGCCATCGCAAGTACCAAGGTAGCGAACAATAGAACGCAATTTACGCAAAAATGCACCTGCTTCTTCCGGAGAACGAAAATCTGGTTTAGTTACAATTTCCATCAAGCCGACACCGGCGCGGTTCAAATCGATAAAACTTTTATCGGGAGCCATATCGTGAATGGATTTTCCGGCATCTTGCTCAATATGCAAACGCTCAATACCAATATCTTTGGTCGTACCATCGCTCAAATCAACGGTTACATGTCCCTCACCCACAATCGGATATTTGAACTGGCTGATTTGGTAACCCTGCGGCAAATCGGCATAGAAATAGTTTTTACGTGCAAATTCAGAATATTTGTTGATTTTGGCATTCAAGCCCAAACCGGTTTTAACAGCCTGATAAACACAGCGTTCATTCAAGGTCGGCAACATTCCGGGCATACCGGCATCAACAAAAGAAACGTTTTCGTTAGCGTCTGAACCGTAATGGGTTGAAGCACCTGAAAACATTTTAGATTTTGAAATAATCTGACAGTGAATTTCCAATCCGCAGATTACTTCCCAAGAAGCGGTTTTTCCTTCAATAATCAAACCTGTCATTATTTCATTCCTTTTCTAAAAGCGGCATCTTGTTCCAAAGCGCTGGCGGTTTTGAAAATTGTTCCCTCATCAAAAGCTTTACCGATGAGCTGCAAACCTAAAGGCAAACCATCATGAGAAAGTCCCATCGGCAAGCTCATGGCCGGCAAACCAGCCAAGTTGACAGAAACGGTAAATACGTCATTGAGCCACATATTAATCGGGTTTTCTTGCATAGATTTATCACCAATCGGAAATGCGGTAACCGGAGATGTCGGCGTTAAAATAATGTCGCATTTTTCAAAAGCATTGATAAAGTCTTGACGAATCAAACGACGAACTTTTTGTGCTTTGAGATAATAAGCATCATAATAACCGGCTGAAAGAACGTATGTACCAATCATGATACGACGTTTAACTTCTTTACCAAAACCTTCGGTACGGCTGTTGATGTACATATTATCGAGATGCTCACCGTTCACACGCAAACCATAGCGCAAGCCGTCATAGCGAGCCAAGTTTGAAGATGCTTCAGCCGGAGCAATAATGTAATATGTCGGCAAAGCATATTTGGTGTGCGGCAAAGAAATGTTTACGATTTCAGCACCTCTGGCTTTAAGCATTTCAATACCTTTATCCCAAAGTGCAGAAATTTCGGCATTCAAACCTTCAGAGCGATATTCTGCCGGAATACCGATTTTCAAACCTTTAATATCTTGGTTTAAGAAAGCTTCAAAGTTTGGAACTTCCACTTTGGCAGAAGTTGAATCTTTGGCATCATAACCTGACATTACGTTCAACATAATAGCGCAGTCACGCACATCTTTACACATCGGACCGGCTTGGTCTAAAGAAGATGCAAAAGCAATAATACCATAACGAGAGCAACGACCGTATGTCGGTTTAATACCTGTGATACCGCAAAAAGCAGACGGTTGACGGATAGAACCACCGGTATCTGTACCTGTGGCAGCGGCGCACATATTAGCAGCAACGGCTGCAGCCGAACCACCGGAAGAACCACCGGCAACAAGCGGAACATCTTTGCTCCATGGGTTAACAGCCGGACCGTAGTAACTGGTTTCGTTACTACCACCCATAGCAAATTCATCCATATTCAGCTTACCTAAAAAGCTGGCACCAGCATTCAAAAGTTTTGCTGTTACGGTAGATTCATATTGCGGCTCAAAGCCGTCCAAAATATGAGAACAAGCGGTAGTGCGAATATCTTTGGTGCAGTATAAATCTTTGATTCCCAAAGGAATACCTTCTAAAGCACCATCTGTACCGTTGGCATATTTTTCATCAGATTTTTGCGCTTGAGCTAAAGCAACATCCGGAGTTTCCAACACATAGGCATTATATTTGCGCTTATCGTTCATCTCATCAATGTAAGCTTTTGTGAGTTCAACAGCGCTAAACTCTTTTTTCTTCAGGGCTTCTCTTGCCTGAGCGATTGTCAGTTCGGTTAATTTTGTCATATTTTTGAACCTTTAATAAAATTTTATTCAACAACTTTCGGAACGGTGAAATAGCCGTATTGAGCTTGCGGTGCGTTTTTCAAAACGGCAGCAGATTGGTTTCCTTCGGTAACCTCATCATGACGCAAGGTCAAATTTGTATCATTAACGGAAACCAAAGGTTCAACACCGTCGGTATTAACTTCGCTTAATTGTTCCACCCAGTTGAGAATTTTATTAAATTCGTCTTCTGTATCTTTAATTTTATCATCATCAATTTTCAGACGAGAAAGGAATGCAATTCGTCTGACTGTTTCTCTATCTATGGCCATATTTTTATCCTTTACTTTAAACTTATACAAAAATAGAACAATTCTCTAATTTTGCAATAAAAAACTTGTATTTACATTTCAATTTGCATCGGTGGTAAAATAGCGTTATATTTCAAACGATTGAGCATTTTGAGGGTTTTAATTTCTTCGCTAAAATTCTTAATTTGCTGCGACATAACCAACCCCTTTCCGCCACCGATAAGTTGTTGCAATTTTTCTTGCAGAGTTTTCTCTTTGGGATAGAACTCAATTCTTACCTTTTCATCATCTTTGATTTGAGCTGCTTTTTGAGCCAACGCAAGTGCGGTTTCAATGCCGCCGAGTTCATCGACGAGTTTGACTTTTAAAGCTTGTTCTCCGAGCCAAACACGACCGCGAGCGAGCTTATCCATTTCTTTTTCAGATAAATTTCTTGCTTTAGCAACTTTTGAAGTAAAATCTGAATATACATCATCTAACGATTTGTTAAATATCTCTTTTTCCTGTTTTGAAAATGGCGTATTAGCACTTAAAATTCCGGCATTTTGCCCAAAAGTAATTCTTTGCCAATGAACGCCCAATTTCTTCCACAAGTTTTGCAAAACCATTTTACCACCCAGCACACCGATTGAACCGGTAATGGTAGAAGGTTCAGCCACAATTTTATCTCCGGCAATAGCCACAAAATATCCGCCGGATGCAGCATAATCTCCCATAGAAACAATTACAGGGATCTTCTTTTTGGCTTTGAGCTGTTCAATTCCATGCCAGATATCATTGGCTGCATTATAGCCGCCACCCGGAGAATTTACCCTGACAACTAAAGCTTTTACATTCTTATCTTCATCTATTTCTTTAAGTTGAGCTAATACGGTATCGGCTCCTGTCACCATTTCTTCTTGCAAAGATTCTGCAGAACTTTCTCCTTCGGCAATCACTCCGTCAATTACCAACAATGCAATAGAAGTTGTGCCCTTTTTATGGTCTTGAATATTGGTTTGATAATCTGCCAAATCAATCAACTTTGCTTTATGCGCTTTTTCAACATTATCTAAATAGTCTTGCTTGAAAGCAATTCTATCAACCAATTTAGCTTTTAAGGCATCATCGGAAGATAACGGTGCTTGATTGATTAAGGATACGACATCCTTTTCCGGAAGCTTACGTGCTGCAGCAATCTCAACTACCATACGATTAAAAATCCCCGTTCCGAGTTTTGCCATCTCTGCTTTGAAAGGAGCAGACATCTCTTTTTGCGTCATTGAATCCATCGCCGTTTTATATTCATAGCGACTGTAAAATTCAGGTTGGACGCCGATTTTATCTAACACTTCACGGAAAAACGGAATTTCAAAACCAATACCGGTAATACCGACTTCAGAGTTTGGTGCAATAACAATCTCATCAAAAGCAGATGCCAGATAATATTCTTTGGTTCCTCTTCCGAAAGATCCGAAACTCGGAGCATAAAGATAAGCTTTTTTACCTTTTTTCTTAAAATTTATAATTGTTTGACGCAAATCTTGAATTTGAGCCAATCCCAGGGAAGAAACGCTGACTTTTCCGACAATTGCTTTTACTCTATCATCAAAAGCAGCCACGTTGATAGCCTTTATCATATCAAAAAAGTTTTGATTCTGCACTCCGGACAATTCAGCCATAATGTCAGTATCTTTGGTTTCGGAAAAGTTCTCATCAAAATCAATTGCCAAAACAGCTGATGGCGGAATTGATGCCACAGTCTTTCCTTGTGGTCGTAACATTCCCAAAATCAAAAACAAAATCAAAACAAATATCAATCCGAAAATAGCAAAAGCATAAATCAAAGATTTTGACAGCAATTTTGCCATTTCAATCTTCTTTTTATCCTGTTTGCTTTCCTCGGGGAAAGGCATATCAAATTCATTCATATCAAACCTCATAAAACCAAAAATTGATTTTATATTAAACAAATAGCTCTTTTTTCACAAGTTTTGCACACCACTTCTACACAAGCCAAACAAAAAAGGACGGTATCACTACCGCCCTTTTGCTATTGATTATATTTGAATTATTCAGCCAAAGAAGCAGCAGTTTCAGCAGCTTTGTCCAAATTAATCATACCTTGAATGTGGTAACCGCAGTCAACGTGCAAAACTTCGCCGGTAATACCAGAGCCCAAAGGAGAAAGCAAGCCCAAAGCAGCCATACCGACTTCTTCTTGAGTAACGTTACGACGCAAAGGAGCATTGAGTTCATTCCAGTGCAAAATTTTGCGGAAATCGCCAATTCCGGAAGCAGCCAAAGTTTTAATCGGGCCGGCAGAAATAGCATTAACGCGAACACCTTGAACACCCATATCACTTGCTGCATAACGAACAGAAGCTTCCAAAGCAGCTTTTGCAACACCCATGATATTGTAGTTCGGCAAGATTCTTTCACCGCCGAGGTATGTCAAAGTAACGATAGAACCGCCTTCGTTCATAATCGGAGAAGCGCAACGGCAAGCTTCCAAGAATGAATAGCAAGAAATTTGCATTGTATTGGCAAAGTTAGCGCGAGTTGTATCAATGGTGCGACCTTTGAGTTCATTTTTATCAGAAAAAGCAATAGCGTGAACAACAAAGTCAATTTTGCCCCATTTTTCACCGAGCTCTTTGAAGCAAGCTTCAACGCTTTCGGAGTCGGAAACGTCGCATTTAATCAACAAAGGTTCTTTGTCGAGTTGAGCAGCCAAAGGCTGAACTCTTTTTTCCAAAGTTTCATTTTGATAAGAAATAGCCAGTTGAGCGCCATGAGCATTCAAAGCTTGAGCAATGCCCCAAGCAATAGACTTATCATTAGCAAGGCCCATAATCAGACCTTTTTTTCCTGCCATTAAAGGTGCGGGTGTAGCCATAATATTTTCCTTTGCAATCTTAAAAAAATTAAATATATTGTTATATAGTCTATGACACTATTATAAAATTTATGAGTTTTTGTAAATAACTTTTTTTATCGAGTTGCGTATGTATTGGAAAACTAAATTTAAGAATGCGGCAGAAACCGCTAAAAACTTTTTGATATTTTTAGTCCGCAGAGCCAAGAATGACACCATTTTCAGAGTATCATCATCTTTGAGTTACACTTCTTTAATTGCCATTGTTCCGTTATTTGTCATCGGCTTGGCAATTTTTTCTGCCTTTCCCGGATTCACAACCATCAAGGGACAATTTCAAGACTTTATATTAAAGAATTTTGTTCCCGACATCGGGCAAGAAATCAGCCAATACTTTGTTAGTTTTTTAAATGCCTCGGCACAAGTCACCACCATTGGCGTTGTCGGTTTGGCAGTAACCTCGATTATGCTGCTTTCCACCATTGAAAACAGCTTTAACTTTATATTTAAAGTATATAAACCGAGAAACATCAAAACCAAAATCACTTTATATTGGACCGTCATCACCTTGGGACCAATTTTGCTTGGTGCTGCTTTTTCTTTGCGTAGTTATCTGTTTACGCTGCAAAATTTAATGCCTGAAGGAATAGGTAAATCCATGTATTTCAGTCAGATGATTCCATCGCTGATAACAATGCTGGTATTGGTTATGGTTTACGTTTTGGTTCCCAACAAAAAGGTTAAAATCTCCAATGCCTTTGTCGGAGCCTTTATTGCCGTTTTGCTATTTGGTGTTTTAAGAAAAAGTTTTGGTATTTTGGTTATTGAAAATGCCACCTACAAAACCCTGTACGGCGCTTTGGCTGCCCTGCCCGTTTTCTTAATCTGGATGTATTTGGCATGGAGCGTGGTTATTTTTGGTGCGGTTGTTACGGCTGCCTTGGAAGAATATCAAGCAATAGAAGATGAAAAAGCAGAGGAAAACAAACACTTAGAAGAAAAAACACCTTTAGCCAAAATCAAAAAAGTAAAAAACATAAAAAAACTCTTGCAAAAAGAACAAAAGTAGTACATTTTATTTTTCATAGGGATAAATAACAAAGCAAAATTGTATTTTTTGTAAAGCTGTTTATAACAATATCATTATACAACATTTTAATGAGGTAAAAAAGAAAATGGATAAACAAAAAGCACTGGATGCCGCAGTCAGCCAAATTGAAAAGGCTTTTGGAAAAGGCTCCATCATGCGTTTGGGTCAAAATGACGCCAGCGTTGATATTGAAGCCATTTCTACCGGCTCTATCGGCATAGACATTGCCTTGGGTATCGGCGGCATGCCCAAAGGAAGAATTGTAGAAATTTATGGTCCGGAAAGTTCCGGTAAAACCACTTTGGCTTTGAGTGTTATTGCACAAGCTCAAAAGAAAGGCGGAACCTGTGCTTTTATTGATGCCGAACACGCTCTTGACCCCTCTTATGCTAAGAAAATCGGTGTAGATATTGAAAACTTGCTCATCTCTCAACCTGATGCCGGTGAACAAGCTCTTGAAATTACCGATACCTTGGTTCGCTCCGGTGCTATTGATGTTTTGGTTGTCGACTCTGTTGCCGCTTTGGTTCCTAAGGCCGAATTGGAAGGTGAAATGGGCGACCAACACATGGGCTTGCAAGCTCGTTTGATGAGCCAAGCTTTGAGAAAATTAACCGCTACTGTTTCTCGTTCAAACACTCTGGTTATCTTCATCAACCAGATTCGTATGAAATTGGGTGTTATGTTTGGTAGTCCGGAAACAACAACCGGCGGTAACGCTTTGAAGTTCTATGCATCTGTCCGTATTGATATCAGAAGCATTGGTAAAATCAAAGATAAAGAAGATATTATCGGTACGCAAACCAGAGTTAAAATCGTCAAAAACAAAGTTGCTCCTCCGTTTAAGGTTGTTGACTTTGATATTATGTATGGCGAAGGTATTTCCAAAACCGGTGAATTGATTGATTTGGGTATCAAATCAGGTATTGTTGAAAAAGCCGGTGCGTGGTTCTCTTACAAAGGAGAAAAACTTGGTCAAGGTCGCGAAAATGCTAAATTGTTCTTGAAAGAACATCCAGATGTTGCTCAAGAAATTGAAAATAAGATTCGCGCCGATGCAGGTCACATTACAACAGAAATGATTGGTGATGATGACCCGATTGAAGAAGAAATCGCCGAATAATTAACGACAATATAAAAAAGCACCTCTTTTGAGGTGCTTTTTTTGTGTTTTTTCAAAAAAGAATCCAAAAAAATTAATCTTATATTCATCTTAAATGGATATATTTAAGCCAAATAGAACGTATGTAAAATTTAATCTATTGATATTGTGTTATTTTTTTATTTGACCAATTTTTAATTAAACAAAAATTTGACAAATTTAAAGAAATATAATAAAGATAGAGAAAATTTAGACCAATTTATGAAAATTTGTGAGGAATCATGAAAAAAACTTTAGCAATGTCATTAATGTTTCTGATGACCGGATGTGCTTGCTTCGATGGTATGTGCGGTGATGATGAATTTGAAGAAACCCCCGTTCCCCAAAATGCCTACAAAGGCTATGACAATCAAGGTTGCAATTATGCCACCGGTGAAAACTGCCAAGACAATCGTCCGATTCGCGTAAACTACTACAATGTTCAACCGCAACGCATTCAACCTCGTCCGATTGTTTATCGTCAAGAACAACCGATTATTTATGTAAAAGAAGTTGAAAAACCGACTCCGGTTATCATCAAACATAAAGAAGCTCCCAAACCGGTTATTGTTGAAAAGAGAGTTGAACCGACAACAACCGTTCAAAAGACCAAAACTTTTGCTTCTTGCGGTGATATCAAATCGACCACTAAAGAATATGAATTGAACGATGGTTCTCACTGCGCTCCCGAAATTAAAGAAGTTAGAGAGCCTGTAGAAGTTGTTTATAAGAAAACCACTTACAAAACCGTATATGAACCGAGAACAACCACTACGGTAACTTTTGAAAAAGAACCTTATAAACAAGAAGCTAAAGAAGAAGTTGTTAAAACAACGACAACAACCACAAGAGAAGTTGTAACCAAGACTCAACCGGTTGCTCAAAATGTTGAAACGGTAACAACTACCACCACAACAACTTCATCTGATGAAAATTGGGACGTTTTACCCCAAGATGAAATCAAATAAAATATAAGTTAATAAACTCCAATAAAAAAAGCTCCTGAAAAGGAGCTTTTTTTATTGCTTAATCAATCTTCTGAATAAATTTAGAATAGCGTATCGAACTTTCATTGTGTTGTTTTCCTGCCACGTCACGCATGATTTTGTTTTGATAAGCAGTTTCAAATAACTCTAAGGGCGTTGCCGTCAAAATCTCTGAAGATTCGTCATAAGATAAATCCAAGCCGATGAGAGGCGCCTGCACTTCAAAATCTATCATTTGCTGATAAAAATTTTTTGCAATTTTAAACTTTACGGCTTTTTCAAAATCCGTATTACCCGCATCTTCATTTGAAACCAAATTATAAGCCGTTTCAAAACGAATATAATTTTGAATCAAAATGGGAGAAAAATCTTCCATCGGTTGTGTTGCATCAGCCATCATTAAAACTCCTTAAAACATATAAGGACTTTAGGGAAAAGGAAGTTGAAAGTCAATATATAAAAAAGCCTCAGAGCTAACTCCGAGGCTTTTAGAAATGGCGATCTCGAGAGGATTCGAACCTCTGACCCACAGCTTAGAAGGCTGTTGCTCTATCCAGCTGAGCTACGAGACCATGGATAGATATTTTTTGTTTCCGACCTTTCTTGTCATAAGAGCATTAAACCCACGCTCTGTTTGCTTCGCTCGGCTTCGCCTTACTTGCAACTCTCACCGAACCCTAACGGTTCGAACCCGACGCTAAATCGTGCCGGAAAAATGTTGGTCGGGGCAGCGGGATTCGAACCTACGACATCTTGCTCCCAAAGCAAGCGCTCTACCAGGCTGAGCTATGCCCCGTACAACAAAACATAATCTACTCAAAAAAATTTATTTTGCAAGCCTTTTTTTGCATAGAATAAAAAATTATATCAAACCGGCGCTTCTAAAACTATAACACCCATATTTACTGACAATTACATGGTCATGAAGTTGAATATTCACGGCAGATAAAGCTTCATTGACCTTCTTTGTCATATCAATATCGGCTCGCGATGGTGTTGTATCACCGGTTGGATGATTATGAACCATAATAACGGCAGAAGCATGATTATCCAAAGCAGATTTTACAACCTCCCTCGGATGAATAGCAACATGGTTAATTGTTCCTTTCTGTTGCGTTACTTCCGCAATAACACGATTTTTACCGTTAAGATAAATCAAACGAAATTCTTCCACATCTTGATAAGCCATCGCCATACGACAATAATCAATCAAGGCATCCATGTCGGCAATTACGGGCGCATCTTTATCTTTAAGCATCTCCCAAGACATGCGGCGTGCAGCTTCGCTCACGATTTTCAAAGCAAAAAGAGTATTTTCACCCACGCCGCTTACGGAAAGCAAATCCTCATTTTTGGCATTAATTACTTCGGCAAAGCTTCCAAATTTGGCAATAAGTTGCTTTGCCAAAGGTTTTACATCACGTCTGGGAATAGCGATTGTCAAATAAGCTTCCAATAACTCATAGTCTGCCAAAGCAGAACCACCGTTATTCAAAAACTTTTCTCTGATTCTTTGACGATGCCCTTCGTTTGAAAGATTCGGTTTAGATTTTTCTGTCATATTTTCTGCAGTAAATAAGGTTAATTATTTTTTATATGGAGGTCTGTCCAAACCTTTGAGAGAATATGTAAAGACTTCAGCACCATCTTTAGTCACACCGAGAGAATGCTCAAACTGAGCGGACAAAGTTTTATCTCTGGTGACGGAAGTCCAACCATCTTTCAAGATAATGGCATCCGGTTTACCGATATTAATCATTGGCTCAATGGTGAAGAACATACCCTCTTCCATCACCGGACCTGTGCCTTTGCGACCAACGTGCAAAACATTGGGTTCATCATGGAAGACTTTACCCAAGCCATGTCCGCAAAACATATCAACTACACCATAGCCGTATTTATGAGCATATTCTTCAATAACGGCACCGATATCACCGAAATGAGCCCCCGGTTTAACCACATCAATGCCACGCATCATACATTCATAAGTCACATCACATAAGCGTTTGGCTTTGATTTTTGGCTCACCGGCATAATACATACGACTTGTATCGCCATACCAACCATCAAGAATACAAGTAACGTCGATATTCAAAATATCGCCGTTTTCAAGTTTACGTTCATAATCGGGAATACCGTGACAAATTACATGGTTGATTGAAATGCAGGTTGACTTTGGATAGCCTCTGTATCCCAAGCATGCCGGAATAGCACCGCGACTAACAAAGAATTCACGGCACAGATCATCCAACTCGCCGGTAGAAACACCGACTTGAACATAATCTGTAATATAATCCAAACATTCCGCTGCCAATTTTCCGGCTTTACGCATACCTTCAAAATCTTCTTTTTCATAGATGGTGATACCATCTCTTCTTTTTGTAGCCACAATAAACCTCTTTTCTCAAAAAAAATCATTTCATACAAATATCTAATTTGTTTGTTATATTAATACCTTTTTTATCTAAATTGCAACCATAAGAAACAAACTCTAAACCATTTTTGGCTTCATCGTAAATTCTTGCTGCCGAAACCGGATCAATAGTCCAAGAAAAAAGTGTTTCCACGCAATCAAAACGCGGCACAATGAGCACGACCACCGTTCTAGCCCCTTTGGCGCGAACTTTTTTCATTTCTTCAAACATTTCGACATCAAGCAAATTTACTTTTGTCGGAAAAACGGCCTTCCCGTCTTGTTTGTTATAAATGGGACGCAGGCTGACAAAACATTTTTCATCCAAGTTGCTGAGTTCAAAATCCAAATGAGGCAAATTATCAGCCAAAGTCACTCTTCTGACTTTGGTATATTGAGAAAAGTCGGGCATTATTCGGTTACGCAAAGCCTCGGCAAAGAGCTTGGGAAAATAGCGTTGATTAACCATAACCCAACCATCCCCCTTGTTCACGGCTTGCACTTCATAACGCAAGCGGCGTGTGTTTTCTTTCACGCGGCTAACCCATAAATCAGCCCCGCTTGTGTAAAGATTTGGAAAAACATTATCATCAGAGCAAAAAGCTTGCGTAACCGTATTATCATCCAGCCGAATATCCATAATCAAACGCTGATAACGATTAATAACTTTTGCTTTCAAAAACTCATCTTTAAATTCCAAGACAGCCTCCGTTAAACTTATTGTAAGATTGAAGCACAAATTCGTCAACAAAACCTAAATAAGCTTGAAAAAAACACACATTGTGATTAACTAAAATTACAATAAAACAATAAGGAGAAAGAAAATGAATAAATATAAAAGCTTATTTTTTCACATTATCGGTGTTGGTATGATAGCCGCTATTGCCGGATATTTCACCAGATTCGGCGTCAACGGCTGGTATCAGACTGCCGTACCGAGCAGCATCACCCCGCCCAATATTTGGTTTCGTTATGTTTGGACCACTTTGTACATTTTAATGGCAATTGCCGCATGGCGCATTTCTTTGTGTCCGAAGACCGAAGAAACCAAAAAATCTAAAACTTTATTCTGGACACAATTATTTTTGCATATTCCATGGTGCTTCACCTTCTTTTATTTAGGTTGGCTCGGCATGGGCTTTGCCGTCATCATCGTTATGGACTTCATGGCTTTCCAAACCATAAAAAGTTTTGCAAAATCAGACAAATATGCCGCATATATGCTCTACCCTTATTTAATCTGGATTTGCTATGCCACAATTTTGAATTTGAACTACATTGTCAATAATGGTCTTATCGTTCAAATTTCATAAGAAAATATAAAATTTTACTAGACTCTCAAAGAACTTTGCTATAAAAATAGCAGGTTAGTAAAATTTTGAATTTTTGACTTTTGGGAAGTAAAAATGACAACAACATTAAAAGATATTAGAAGTACATATTTAAATTTCTTCGCTAAGAATGGTCACAAGATTATTCCGTCATCGTCTTTGGTGCCGGATAACGACCCGACCTTAATGTTCACCAACTCCGGTATGGTTCAGTTCAAGAACATCTTTACCGGTAATGAAGTCAGAGATTACAAGCGAGCGACCACTTCCCAAAAATCAGTTCGTGCCGGCGGTAAACACAATGACTTGGATAACGTTGGCTATACCGTTCGTCACCACACATTTTTTGAAATGCTCGGCAACTTCTCTTTCGGCGACTATTTTAAAGATGAAGCTATTGCTTGGGCTTGGGAGTTGGTAACCAAAGAATTCTGCTTACCTAAAGACAGATTGGCCGTTACCGTTTACCATACCGATGATGAAGCTCATGATATTTGGAAAAAAGTTTCCGGTTTACCTGAAGACAGAATCATCCGTATAGCCACCAAAGACAACTTCTGGCAAATGGGCGATACCGGTCCTTGCGGTCCCTGCTCTGAAATTTTCTACGACCATGGTCCGGAAGTATGGGGTGGTCTGCCGGGAACACCTGAAGAAGACGGTGATAGATGGATTGAAATTTGGAACTTGGTGTTTGACCAATTTGAAGACTTGCCGGATGGCTCCCGCATTCCGTTGAAGCACCCTTCAATTGATACAGGTATGGGTTTGGAACGTATCTCTGCCATTTTGCAAGGTGTTCACTCTAACTACGAAATTGACTTGTTCCAAAACTTAATCAAAGCTATTGCCGATATGGCAAACTCTGATCCGAACGGTCCTTTGAAAGCATCTCATAACGTAATTGCTGACCACTTGCGTTCAACCTGCTTCTTGATTGCCGATGGCGTTATGCCCTCAAACGAAGGTCGCGGTTATGTTTTGCGCCGTATTATGAGAAGAGCTATGCGTCATCAATATTTGCTCGGTATGAAAGAACCGATGATGTATAAACTCTTGCCTGCTTTGCAAAAAGAAATGGGCGAAGCTTATCCTGAATTGTATCGCGCTCAAGAACTCATTACCGAAACCATCAAGGCCGAAGAATTACGCTTCTTGAAAACCTTGGATAAAGGTATGCGTTTGTTGGAAGATGAAACCAAAGATTTGAAAGCCGGTGATGAATTGTCCGGAACAACCGCATTCAAACTTTATGATACTTATGGTTTCCCTCTTGATTTGACTCAAGATGCTTTAAGAAACAAAGACATGAAAGTTGATGTCAAAGGTTTTGATGAAGCTATGGCCAAACAAAAAGCCGAAGCTCGTAAAAACTGGGCTGGTTCTGGTGATGCCGGAACCGAAAAAGTTTGGTTCGAAATTTTTGATAAAAACGGCGGTACCGAGTTTTTGGGTTACAACACCTTAAAATCAGAATGCTTGGTAAACAACTTGGTTGTTGACGGCAAAGAAGTTGAAACCGTTAATAACGGCGAATTTTATCTCGTTGCCAACCAAACTCCGTTCTATGGCGAAATGGGCGGTCAAGTTGGTGATATTGGTAAAATCTATGGACCAAATTGCGAAATCGAAGTTTTGGATACCAAGAAAAAACTTCACGAACTCACCGTTCACGTTTGCAAATTGGTTAAAGGTTCCGTTAAAGTCGGTGATGATTTGACATTTGAAGTTGATACAAAAAATCGCGCCGCTATTGCCGCTAACCACACTGTTACCCACATTTTGCACAAAGTGTTGCGTGACATTTTGGGTACACACGTTACACAAAAAGGTTCTTATGTGGCTGCCGACAGAATGCGTTTTGATATTTCTCACCACAAACAAATTTCTGATGCTGAGCTCCGTTTGGCTGAAGAAAGAGTAAATGAAATCATCAGAGAAAACCACCCTGTCATCACCCGCATCATGCGCCAAGAAGATGCCATCAAAGAAGGTGCAATGGCTTTGTTTGGTGAAAAATACGGCGATGAAGTTCGCGTTGTTTCTGTTTGCGATAATGATAATGAACATTTCCTTTCAACAGAGCTCTGCGGTGGCACACATGTTAAATCCACCGGCGACATCGGCTACTTCAAAATTATTGCCGAATCAGCAATCGGTGCCGGATTGCGCCGTGTTGAATGCTTGACCGGTCGCGGTGCCGAACAATACGCTTTGGAAAATGAGCAACGCTTGCATCATATCGCTTCTATGTTGAAATCCGATATGGCAAATATCGAAGGCAAAATCGCTCAATTGCAAGAAGAAAAGAAAAAACAAGAAGCTGAAATCTTCAACTTGAAAAAAGCTTTGGTAAGCAATAAAGCCAGTGGTAATAATAACGAGTTTGAAGAAATCAACGGCATCAAGTTTGTTGGTAAAGACTTGCAAGACGTTCAAGCCAAAGAATTGAAAGCTTTTGTTGATGAAATCAAAGGCAAAATCGGTTCCGGTGTGATTGTTTTGGCTACCAACAATGAGGGTAAAGCCTCTATTGTTGTTGGTGTTACCAACGATTTAACAGCTAAATATTCTGCTGTTGATTTAGTTCGCTTGGGTTCTGCGCAAGTTGGCGGACAAGGCGGCGGTGGACGTCCGGATATGGCTCAAGCCGGTGGTCCGGATGGTAGCAAAACCGCTGCGGCAATTGATGCCATCAAGAAAGCAATTTAAGCCTTTAATAACACTAAAAAATATCTCCGAAAATTTTCGGAGATATTTTTTTTGCAAAACAGGTATGTATAATTTTGCTTTTATGATTGCCTATACGGCGAATATCTTATAGAATAATGAAAAAATAAAACAAATAGTTGTAAATAAGAGGTTCTAATGAACTCATTTTTAGTCAGAAGATTAGCCGTATTTTTTATTTGCTTCATAAGCATTGAGCTTCTGGCTGCACTTTATCTCGCAATTGATAATTTTGATAGTGTGGATTGGACATTCAAAACCATTATCCAAGACCTTGGCGTTTTGCAACTCACTTCATTTGTTTCTTTTTTGGTTATGATATTTCCCTACGTTGTATATTTGACCCTTCTACCCAAGAAATATCAAAACAATAAATATGATAAATTTATCACCTACGCCGTCTTCACGATTTTGACGTTTTTAAATATATTAGAAAACGTTTCTTCCACCATTTTCTGGGGAGAATTTAATATCTTAAAAAACACGGCTCCGGAAAAATATTTTGAGCAAGCAAGACAAATTTTGTTGGAGATTTATGATGAATATCCTCTAGCTCAACTTTTAAGCATTATTTTAATATGCAGCCTCCTGCTCTGCCTGCTTTTGAGAAGATTCCTTTTTACCAAAATAGAAACCCCATCTTTTGGACGCCGAATTTTTCACTTTATATTATACATTGCCGTTTGTTTTTTGGCTTTTATGAATATTGATATTGAAAAATTAAATAACCGGACTAACTCTTATAACAGTCGTATAGCAGAAGATAAAACCTATAGTCTTTTCAATAGCTTTATCAAAAAGAACTCACGTCTAATGCTACTTCGCAATCGTATTAAGAACAGTCATTTTCAGGAACATAATATTCATGACAATTAACCGCTTCAAAGGCGCTTTACAACGCTTCAACATCGAAAAAGTCATTCGCCTGCGCTCACGTTTTAAAGCTGCTTCGCTTGAAAGAATTGAATACGTCCGAAGAAGAATTGATGCCGTTGATAAATCATATAAAAAAGAAATATTCCGCAAAAGCATCCATTTAAGCTCGCTTTGGATTCCTGCTTTGATATATTTTGTACACCCTGGCATTTCCATTATCATTTTTTCGGCTCTATTTGTTGCCGATGCCATTTTGGAATATGGCAACTATCAACGCTGGAACTGGGCTCGTAAAATTTTCGGGCGTCTGTTTTTCAAAACTCTAAGACAAAAAGAAACCAAGCGCATTTATTTTCAAAGCAGCGGCTCGCTCTATGTTTTGTTGGCAGCAATTGCCTGCACGCTTCTTTTCTCCAAAGAAATTGCCGTTATTTCAATGACGGTTATGCTCATTTCCGATACATTTGCCGCCCTCATTGGCAAGGCTTACGGAACCAGACGAATATATAAAAATAAGTCCATGGAAGGAACCGTTGCCTTTTTTATGAGCGGCTTATTTATCTGTATGTTATTTGAACCCATGTTCCATTTTAGCTATGCCTCGGTGTTGGCATGTCTTTTAGCAACCATGGCGGAAGTCTATGAAGACAAAACCGAAATTGACGACAATTTATCCATTCCGTTTTCGGTCGGTATCATTTTAAGCCTTCTTGGATAAAATAAAGCTTGATTTATCAAAATTACTGTGCTAATAGAATGCCTTGCACAATAATTATTATTACTAAACATATAAAAAAAATGAACAACATTTCAATTGAAATTGCACAAGCAATTAAAGATTATGCTAAGGACAATGGTATTTCACTAAGTGGTGAACCTTATCAAACCTACAGTATGTTGAAATATCCAAGTCAAAATTTTCCCGACGGCAAAATGTTCAGCAGTAACAATACCCGCGGAAAGCTCGGAAATAAGACCGTTATCATCGTAGCGCTCAATTCTGATACAATCAGCCACTTTAAGCCTGATTATGTTTTGGAGCGCCCTAAAGATATAACTAGATACATACCTAGAGCACATCGATTTATCACACAGTCAATCGATGTGAGTGTATCATTCTAATGTAAAGTTATTTCCAATTCCATAAATATAAAAAGGCCCCAGTTGTGATAACTCGGGCTTTTTGCTTTTTAAATATAGCTTATCTTCCGCTGGAACCGAAACCGCCCTCACCGCGATTTGTTTGTAAAGAAGCAAATTCAGCCTCCGTTACTTCTTCAAATTGAGCTCTATAAGGAAAAGGCAGTTCAACTTGAGCTATTTTATCTCCGGGATTAACTATATAATCTTCTTTTCCGCTATTAACGAGAATAATTTTCCATTCTCCGCGATAATCCGTATCAATAATACCACCGATGGCAAAAATTCCTTGTTTCAGAGCCAAGCCGCTACGAGAATTTACTCTAAACCATAAGGGATATTCCGGCGCGGTTTTAATGGCGGTTGGAAAGCCGAAGCGTTCACCGGCTTTTAACACATAAGGTTCGGCAAGAGCTGCGCAAATATCGAAACAAGCCGCACCTTCGGTTGAATAGGTCAAATTATTTTTATTTTCCACATAATGTGGCATCTTTGTAAATTTTATCGGGGTATAAATATAATTAATCATACAAATCTCCTTTTTTTCTTGTAATGTAAAAGAAATAATCTTTTTTTCAAGTTGTAAAAAATAAGGAAAGAACAAAATGGTAAAAATTGTAGAACCGAGTGTAGAAATCATCACCCCGATAGATGGTGACTATATTTTAAAACATTTGGAATTATGCGCCCGCAATTGCTATAAAAGTGAGGATAAAATCACCTCTGATTCTGCCAAATCCATGATTAAAAAGCTTCTTGAATTGGGTCACGAAGCCATGATCGAGCATTTTTCCATCACGGTTAAATTGACCACGGATGTTGGTGCATACAAAGATTTAACACGTCACCGTATGGCCAGCTTTGCCATTGAAAGCACACGTTTCTGCAACTATTCCAAAGGCAAATACGGCAATGAATTAACATTCATGAAACCGAGCAACATGACTGAAGGAACAGAACTTTACAACATTTGGTACAAAACCATGGAGATGATTGAAAAATCATATCTGGAAATGGCAGAAAAAGGCGCCAAAGCAGACCAATTAAGAATGTTGCTTCCCCACTCTACCAAAGCAGATGTCATCATGACAGCCAACATCAGAGAATGGAGACACATATTCAAACTCCGTTGTGCTCCGGCAGCACACCCGAGTGTTCAACATATTATGACAATGTTGTTAAACGAATTTCGTAAAAAAATTCCGGTTTTGTTTGATGATATTCCGTATGGCGAAATAGAAAATAAAGCAGCCTAAACAAGATAAATAAAACCCCTGAGAATTTCTTCTCAGGGGTTTTATTCTTGGAGTTTATAACTTTATATTAGAAAATTAGTGTGTTCTCTGTAAGCGATGCTTAATACTCTCCATCTTTTGCGGAGCAACTGAACCGGAAGACTGAGAACTGCTATCATCCAGCCAGTATTCGAGCCCTGAAAAACAGTTATCAATCACTGTCTTGGCAGAATTAAGGACCTTATCGAATTTCTTTATCAAAAACTTTTTCCAAACAGACTTTTTCAGTGCGATGAGCTTTTGATGATGATACCATGCCACCTCTGCATTCATCTGCTGCACTTCCGGATAAGGTTGAAAATCTCGACCGTTATTCCGAAAAATAAAAGACAAATCATGAATATCTTGTTTGCCTACGGAAGGCTTTTTTTGCCGATAATCATGCGCAATATGAAGCATGCGTCTGCGAGCATGAGCATTCAAACGTACCAATGCTCTTGCCACACGTTTTTCATCTTCACTCATTTCTGAAATATCACGTAATTTTTTGCGATTTGGAGCATTCAAAAACTCGATAAATTCTTCATTACTTAAATTATACATGCCATATAATTCAGCTTTTAACTGCACCAAATCTTGTATAGAAAGAGAGCTGAGTCTTTTGCTGTCCTCAGCGCACAACACCGCCTGTTCCACCTGCGCGTTCAGGCAAAATTTATGATATTGCACTTTCATAATGCTCTCTTAAAAATACTATAATTACATGATTTAATTTCTGAACGAAGTCGGCATAATATTCACATTTGAGATAAAGTCAATACCTAATTTTGCATCAGTGTTAAAATTTTTTTCATAACCGTCTGATCAACAAAATCTCCACGCTTTATAAGCATACGTCGCGCCACTCCATCCACTTGATTTTCTGCAACTTTTATATATTTTTTATCTAAAATCGGCATACATGAAGATATGTCAATTTTTTCCCCTTTGAGGTTTGGCAAAATATCCCCGTCATAAACACAATCAACCACAATATCAGGTAAAAGTTTTGCTCCTCCGGCTAGAAAAGCTTCATAAACTTTAGCTCCTCCGGCAACATACAAATCTTCGGGAAATTCTTTAAAATCGCGCACATCATCAACAACAAAATGATTCGTTTTGTCAGAAACTTTATAAGTGTAATCCGAAGTCAAAACATATATTTTGCAATTTGGAATCGTCCGATTCGGCAACGCTTCATAAGTCAAGCGTCCCATAACCACATTACATCCTTCCACAACATGAACAAAAAACTCAGAATCTGATTTTATTTGCCATGGGATATTTTTGCCGACGGCAATCAAATTATCTTGTGCATGGCGGCACCAAATGGCAACTTTAGTCATATTTTTTCTCCTTTAAGAGAAGAATAGCAAATAAATATAAAAAAAGGCTGAAGAAAGATTCCCCAGCCTCAAAATTTTTTAGAAAAAAGATCACTCAATGGCACGAGCTTTTTTCAGTTTCAATATTTCCTGCCGCTTATAGCGTTCCAAACTGGCATCGGAAAGAAGCCCCAAAAACTCATCATCAAAATCACATTGGCTTAAAATAAAATCTTCAGCCGCCTGCCAACCAAGATAAGCGCACAACCAGCGATAAATTTTTTCCCCGCCGGTATAATATTTGGTTTTTTGGATACATTCCCTAATAAAACAAGAGGGAAAACCACGGAGATATAATATCTCCAGAGCGGTTACGCTCAACGTATAACCATCGGCAAACATCTGCAAAAGAGTTTCCTCGTTCGCATGCATTAACATGGCAAAGAGAATCTGCTCTCTCTGATCAAGACTCTCAATCATTTCTTTTCTGTCCATAGTAATAAATTTTAAAATAATTAAACTGATTAGACAAAAGATAACATTAAATATTTTTTTGTCAAGCAAGATAAGGCTTGCAAAATGCGCCGATATTCCCTATATTAAGACTTGCTGAGCAATCAGCTATGGTACTAGAGGCTGTATGAAATAGGTTTTCAAGACCCGGGGGCGGTACCCGGCACCTCCACCAAATTAAGCTTACAAACTTTGGGGGTGAAACAGGCTTGATTGGGAACAGTAAAGATATGTATGTCGTACCCGGTGAGATACCACCGTTATCGGTTCAACTTAAATGAATGCTAACGATAATAACGTAGCTCCTGTTGCAATGGCTGCTTAATTTGTAGTCGCAACAAATTCAAATTCTTTTAACTCTGGATAGTTGAAAGTGGGGTATGGGCCACCCAGCAACAGAACGGCCCTTTTCTATAACCCAAAGCAAGGTGCAAAAATGGAAGAATTTTTAACAGAAATAAACTATGATAAATTGATTGAAAAATCTCTGAAAAATGTTGTAATTGAAGCACTTAAAATTGCCGAAAGACAAGGTTTGCCCGGAGAAAATCATTTTTACATTACCTTCAAAACCAACCATCCGCGCACCCAAATTTCCGATTATCTTAAGAGTCAATATCCTGAAGAAATGACCATTGTTCTGCAACACCAATTTGCCAATCTGCGCGTTGAAAACAATTATTTCTCGGTTGATTTAAGCTTTGGCGGCATCCAACAAAATCTGGAAATCCCTTTTGAAGCTATCACCTACTTTGCTGACCCTTACGCTAAGTTCGGATTGAGCTTTGCAACAGGTGAAGAAAATAGCTCAGCAAATGAAATTTCTGCTCCTGTAGAAGAAGAAAAAGAGAAAAAAGTTTCCGGCTCGGCAACTGTTGTTTCTATTGATGCTTTTCGTAAAAAAAATAAATGAAAAAAATTTCTGTAATTATAGCCGGCAGACATCAAACCAGCATCTCGTTAGAAGATGAGTTTTGGCTTGAGCTTCAATCAATAGCCAAAGAAAAATCACTAACAATCAATCAAATAGTTACAGAAATTGATTCTATACGTGAACATGAAAATTTATCAAGCGCTATTCGTGTTTATATTCTAAAACATTTAAAAAACGAAAAACAGGACTGAAAATTCAGACCTGTTTTTCTTTTTTTTAATCATCTTACATCAAGACATTTTATTACAAGATCGACGGCATCAAACAAACACAGATAGCTTTCGTAATCCAAAATACTGATATCTTTTCCAATACTTTCTTCTTTACCATAGATATCCAGCAAAATTCCGATATCCGTACGATAACAGAAATGCAAGAACTCATAGATATTGTCCAAATAAGCATTTGCAAGCTTCTCATAATCAAAATCAATATCATTGATATGCTGCATCATACACAGATACTTTTCAATACTCATCGGCTTAGTGGTTTCATCTTTCTCTGTTGTTCGACGATCATAAGAGATCAATATCAGAAGAGAATGCAAATTCTTCAGAACATTGCGTTTTTTTGGATAGCGTAAAAGGATTTCTGCCCAGTAAATATCCAACACCGGAGATAATCTCATTTTATCCGACAATTGTTTTTTGCGTTGTTCGAAACAATCTTTCAAAGTGCAGACAAAACGAGAATACAAATTATCAAACCCTCTGAAAAAATCAGATAAAGATTCAGGAAAATTACTGTTACAAGAAAATTCTTTTCCATCCAAAGAATCACGCCAAATGAAAGACTTCCAACCATTATCATAATAAGGTAGGACATCCGCAGTATATTCTGAACGATATTTATTTCCAAATATCAGTGTCCAAATCCAACTATGTTTTCGGAGCAAAGCAGACACTTTGTCAAACGGCAAATCTTTTCGTACAAAATTTCCATTCTGATTAACCAAAAACAAGTTGCATGATTGTTCGCTTGTTTGGACGCATTTTTCAATCCGATAAACTTCTTTTTCAACGATCTTGCTAATAATAATGTTCTTTTCCATAACTAAAAAAGTTTAAAATTAATAATTGCTTAAAAATACAAATGTAGGGAGTATGTAGCACAAAAAAAATAAACCTGCAAGCATAAAAAAAAGGCTTTCTAAAGAAAGCCTTTTTTGTAAGATTTTGCTATAAAGATTTATTCTTCGTCATTAAAATCGTTATCAAAATCGTCATTTTTATTTGCATCAGAAGTTTCATCAGAAAGCATCAATGGCTCTTCATCTTGCATTTCAATCTTTTTACGACGACCGCGACGTTTTTTCTGCGGAGCTTTTTTCTTAACGGCTTCAATGATATAGTTACCGGCAATTTTATATAAATCAACCAAGTGATTATTATACATATGGTCAGCTTCTTCCAAGAGAGCAAAATCGACTTGAACATTACGTTGAGTATTCAAGCGCTTGGCAAGAGTAGCCACACTTTGCGGATTAACAATTTCATCAGCCCCACCCTGCACAATCAAACCGGAAGTCGGACACGGAGCCAAGAAAGAAAAGTCTTTTTCATTAGCCGGAGGAGAAACTGCAATAAAGTTATTAATATCAGGACGGCGCATTAAGAGTTGCAAGCCAATCCATGCACCGAAAGAATAACCGGCAATCCAGCATTGACGCGCTTCCGGATTAACTGATTGCAACCAATCAAGAGCAACAGTAGCATCGGAAAGTTCGCCCGGACCATCTTCAAACTCACCTTGAGAGCGACCAACACTTCTGAAATTGAAACGCAGTACGGAAAATCCCAAACGTTCAAAGCAACTAAACAAAGTATAAACCACTTTGTTATTCATAGTACCGCCATATTGCGGGTGTGGGTGTAAAATTAAAGCAATCGGAGCAGCCGGATTATCACTTTGATGATAACGTCCTTCCAATCTGCCGGCCAAACCGTTAAAAAGTACTTCAGTCATATAAATTCTCTTCTTAACTTAAAATTTAACATCTTTACCATATATATAACAATAAAGATATATAAATTATTAATTTTTTTGAGGAATGTACCACAAAATGATTGAAAAATACAAGTTAATTTTAAAAGACGTCGATGCCGTCATTCAAAGAGATCCCGCCACAGGAAGCCGAACAGCAGCGATTCTCTGCTCTTCAGGCTTACATGCTATTTTGTTTTATCGTTTTAATCATTACCTTTGGAAGAAAAATTTTAAACTTACGGCACGCATATTCTCACAAATGGCTCGTTTTTTAACTGGAATCGAGATCCATCCGGGTGCCAAAATCGGTGAAGGATTTTTCATTGATCACGGCATGGGAGTTGTTATTGGAGAGACGGCAGAAATCGGCAACAACGTCACCATGTATCATGATGTGACTTTAGGTGGAACAACCGTATTCAATGAAAAAGGCAAAGTTATGACCAAACGTCATCCGACAATCGGCAACAATGTGATTATCGGTTCCGGCGCACAAATTTTAGGTCCGATTACAATCGGCAATAATGTAAAGGTTGGTTCCAATGCCGTTGTATTGAAAGATGTTGCTGCCAACATGACTGTTGTTGGTGTTCCGGCACATCATAGCCAACAAAACAAAGACGAGAAAAAACGTTTTGAAGCTTACGGCGTTACGGCTCAAATCAAAGACCCTATTGCTGAAAAAATTGAAAAATTAAGCGAAGAAATCATCAAATTACAAAAAGAAATTAACGAACTCAAAGCAGGAAAATAAAGATGCCTGAAAATTCACTTGGAATCAATAAGCACACTTCTCAAACCAAAGTTTGTGTTGCCATGTCTGGTGGAGTTGATAGCTCTGCTGCAGCTGTGTTATTAAAGCAACAAGGTTACGAAGTTTTCGGACTGACGATGGATTTACTGCAACCTCCTTATGCACCTGAAGTTTCTTCAATCAAAGATGCACAAAAAGTTGCTGAACATTTAGGCATAGAACATCATTTTATAGATTATAAAAAAGAGTTTGCCGATAAGGTAGTATACTATTTTACCAATGCCTATAAAGAAGGTCTGACCCCCTCGCCTTGCATTATGTGCAATCGCCATATCAAACTTGGTTTACTGGCAGACAAGGCTCGAGAGCTTGGGGCTGATATTTTAGTTACCGGACATTATGCTGACATTCGCGTAACTCAAAATGGTGTTGAATTGCACAAAGGTGCTGATTTAAAAAAAGACCAAAGCTATTTTTTGTTTGATATTGAAAAACGCAATTTAGAAATGTTGCGTTGTCCTTTGGCTGATTATACCAAAGATCAAACACGTGCTTTGGTTCAATCAGCTGGTTTGGAAATTTATAAAAAATCAGACAGCCAAGACATTTGTTTTGTCAGCAATGGTAAATATGTTGATTTAATTAAAAGTCTTAATCCTGATTTTAAGAATGAAGCCGGCGACATTGTTATGACCGATGGTAAAATCATCGGCAAGCATAAAGGCTTGATAAACTACACGGTCGGACAACGACGCGGCTTAGGTATCGGTGGTGACATTGGCATTTTATATGTCTTAAAACTGGATGTAAAAAACAACCGTTTGATAGTTGGTCATGAAGAAGAGCTGAAACAAAAGAAAGTTTTGATAAAAGATGTCAACTGGTTGGCTGGAAACACACCTATAGATGGAGAATATATGGTCAAACTTCGTTCTCGTCAAAAAGAAGTTCCGGCGCGTATTAAATTTTTAGAAAACAATATGGCTGAAGTCAATTTGTTGAATGATTTTTACGGTGTTGCCCCCGGACAAGGATGTTGCATTTATGCCGATACACAGGTTATGGGTGGCGGTTTTATCTGCAAAGAAGATGATATTTAATCAAATTGTAACTATTCATCTGCTAAAAAATGATGTATAGTAAAAGTATATGGCAGGAGAAGACCAATGAAAAATTCTATCGGTATATCAGCCTTTTTAGGCGTCTTGTTAATGTCAGGAAGTGCATTTGCGCAACTTCCGACCAACCCTTGGGCGCCCAATCCCAATAATGGATATTTTGGTGATAATGTTGCTGACACAGATGTCACACATGCTCCTGTTTATGACAACACAGAAAACGGTGGCGAAATTTTGCCTGTTGACCCTTGGGCAAGAGCCAGAGATAAAAGCGGCATCAAAACATGGCGCGGTAGTGGTCAACATGGAAAATTAAACTACATTGGTGAAGCTACAACTTATACCGATGCCAAAGGTCAAGAAATGATTGCACCTGAAGTTAACCGCCATAACATGATTACTGCTTTGGAACACTTGCGCAAAATGGGCTACAAAATTCCGGATAGCTATGATGCCAAAATCAAGAGCATGCCGCAAGATTATTCAAAAAAATTGCGCACGGCATACGATGAAGTTATGCAAGCCGATGTCAAAAATGACCCCTTGCGCGGTATGACCAATGGTCTGATTGAAGTGTTTGAGCGCGGTACCGGTCTTGACTTAGAAAACCTGATGTTCAACTCTTTAGATGTTTTGGGTACAGATTAACCTTTTGGAGGACAAGCCATGTTAAAACAATTGACGACTTTAAGCCTTTCCATATTGCTTGCAACAACTTCTGTTTGTTTTGCTCAAGAAGCATCTGATACCACAGATGAAGTTATCTCAAGTGAGATGAAAACAAAACAAATCATGATTGAAACCAAAGGTAAAATTTTAAACGATATAAACAAACAAATTTATAACAAGTCTAACGATTCGCTTATGAGAGAATATGTTCGTAACAGTAATGCTATGAAAAAAATTATGGATACCCCCACCAAAGAAGTGGATATTAACGATAAAAAAGCTTTAAGCGAATATATTCAAGACGATATCGGTTTACAAAAAGAAATAATTCAAGTAAAACTTCCCGAAGAAAAAGAAAAGAAAGCTCGTCCAAGTACAGCAGATTTATTAAAGTAGACGGAAGGTAATAAACATATATGTCAAAACAACCGGTTATCATATTAGTAGGTCCGCAATTAGCGGAAAATGTCGGTATGTCAGCTCGTGCCATGATGAACTGCGGTTTATATGAACTGCGCTTAGTCACCCCCAGAGAAGATCACCTGTCAGAAAAAGCAATATCCGCCTCTTCCAATGCTGAAGAAATTTTATATAATGCCAAAGTTTATTCTTCTACCGAAGAAGCTATTGCCGATTTGAATTTTGTTTATGCTGCAACTGCTCGTCATCGAGACCAAATAAAATCTGTTTATAACGCCGATACAGCAGCTATTGAAATGAATAAAATAATGGCAGAAGGAAATTCTTGCGGCATTATGTTTGGTTGTGAAAGAACCGGTTTAAACAACGTAGATGTCAGTTTAGCCAATGCCATTATCAATATCCCCTTAAATCCCAAACACAGTTCATTAAATCTGTCACAAGCAGTTTTGGTTATCGGTTACGAATTTTATAAAACACAAATTGAAAAGCCGGAAGTTCATTTGGAAATGAACGGCACTACTTTGGCGCCTAAAGACAAGGTCATCAAATTTGTACAACATTTTGAAGAATTGTTAGAAAATTGCGGTAATTATCGCGCCGGCGAAAAAAGAGAAAAAATGTTCATCAACTTGCAAAACATCTTTACACGCAATCAGTTGACTGAACAAGAATTAAATACCTTATACGGTGCCATCAACTACATCAGCCGTCAAAATTAAGACAAAGTTTAGGATTGTTTGTTAGACTGCACTGGAACAATAATCTGGTTCAGGAGATAAACATGCCTGTAGAAAACTTACCCCACGTTTCAAACGTGATTTTCGGCATGAATCCGATGGTGTTATCGACCGCCATTTTGGTTGTAAGTTACATCATTTTGTTCACCGAAAAACTTAACCGTGCCGTGGTTGCTTTAATTGGCGCCAGCGTCATGATTTTTGCCGGAATTTTAACCCAAGAAACAGCTCTCAAAGGTATAGACTTCAACACTTTGGCTTTGTTGATTGGTATGATGACGATTGTCGGCATCTCAGAAAAATCCGGTATGTTCCAATATGTTGCTATCTGGTCTGCCAAAAAGGTAAAAGCCAACCCGCGAGGAATTTTGGTTGTTTTAAGTTTGGTTACCGCCGTTTTTTCTGCATTTTTAGACAATGTGACCACAGTTTTATTAATTGTTCCGGTCACATTTCAAATCACCAGAAAATTACAAATCAATCCCTACCCTTATTTAATTGCCGAAATTTTTGCATCTAATATCGGTGGTACGGCAACCTTGATTGGTGATCCTCCGAACATTTTGATTGGCTCTGCCATCAATTTATCTTTTACCGACTTTTTGTT
The DNA here is from genome assembly GCA_944393225.1 of uncultured Alphaproteobacteria bacterium. Taxonomy (GTDB): domain Bacteria; phylum Pseudomonadota; class Alphaproteobacteria; order RF32; family CAG-239; genus CAJLXD01. The sequence goes on along the minus strand of CALXZK010000004.1, from coordinate 9,668 downwards.
TGAACTCACACCGGTTGTAGCCTTCACCATGTTGGTACAAGTGCTCATTTTTGACTTTATTTGGGGCAAAAGAATTGTCACAACCGACGAGCACAAAAAACTGGTTATGAGCATTAATGAAGTTGATAGCATCACCGACTGGACCTTGCTCAAAAAATCTTTGTTTGTTTTGGCTGCCGTCATTTTAGGCTTTGTTTGCGCCGAGCACTTCCACATCGCCAACGGAACAATTGCCATGTTTGGTGCCGCTGTTTTGCTCCTGCTCTACACCTTGGGTGAAGAACATAGCGAAAGAGAAAGAAAAGTTGAGGAAGCATTAGGCTTGGTCGACTGGACAACCATCTTTTTCTTTGCCGGCTTGTTTGCCATTGTTTTTGGTTTGGAAGAAGCTGGTGTGCTCGAACTGATGGGACAAAAGTTTGTTGAGATGACCGAAGGCAGCATTGAAAAAGCCGCTATGTTGGTTATCTGGGTTTCTGCTTTTGTATCCACCGCCATCGATAACATCCCGTTTGTTGCAACCATGATTCCGATGATTAAATCTATGGAAGAATCAATGGGTGGCAGAGAGGCTATGATGCCGGTTTGGTGGGCTTTGTCATTAGGTGCATGCTTTGGCGGTAACGGCTCTCTGATTGCAGCATCTGCCAACGTCATTGTTGCCGGTATGGCTCAGCGCGAAGGCCATCCGATTAGCTTCTTGAAGTTTTTGATATGGTCCATTCCGACCATGCTCATTTCCACAGGTATTGCCGCTATGTACTTACATATCAGACACTTCATGTAAAACATATCATAAAAAGCAAAAAAAAAAGAGGTTCATAAAAACCTCTTTTTTTTATTGTTTAGTTAGGAATTTATCACTGCGGACCATATCAACAATCTGCACCAACATACCTTTGTAATTTGTATATTGTTCATCTGAAAGGCTCGCCATTCCCTGCAAAATTATCGTTGCTTGTTCTTCTTGCGCAGCTCTTAATCTTTCCGCCAAAATCGGATTTTGTTGAATCATCTGACACAATAAATTAAACAACTCAATTGATTTTACTGACTTGTAATACACTAAGTCCAATTCTTCTTTCTGTTTTGCCAATTGATGAATATCATGAAGCCTGTTGCTAATCGTTTCAGACAATATTCTGACATTATCTCTGTTGTCATAGCCAACTTGTGTTTTTGCAATTTTAGAACATTCTTGCAACAAAGCCTTTTCACTAACGGCTTTTTCATCCCGAGTATTGCATTTTTTTCTTGCATAGACAACTGCACCAACAGCAATCAGAAGACATATTATATTAAACACCATAATAAATTTATTTTAACATTTTATACTTTTGCCACATTAAATTAAGATAACAAAAGCCGAGAGAACTATTTTATAAAAAAAGTTCCTCTCGGCTTCATTTTTACTCAGCTACTTCAAAGGTTTTGCCATTTGCAATAACAATCGTCTTGCATTCAAGACCTTGAGTTGTCAATGTTCTGGTTGTACGGATGGTAATTTCCGCACCTACTTTCAAAACCTCTGGAATCATCGAATTTTCAGAAGGTTTGAGCAACCAGCTTTTTCCACCGGCCACAATAACAACTTGATACCAACCATGTTGTTTAGTCGCAGCCATAGAAACACCATCAATAACAACATTTGTTTCTTCTTTCTTGAACTCATCGTGAACTTCCTGAACCGTTTCTTTTGTCTGGTTGAAAAGGTTAAGTAAAAAAGTTTTGACCTTTTCTTCACCAAAAAAGTAAACCACAGCCAAAGCTACAACAATGCCCAAAACGAATTTCCAAGAACACACCAATAGCAAAACGATTATCAGTATTGCTATTACTGAATAAAACATTTTTTTGTTCATAATTTTAAAGATTTAAAGGTTTATGCTTCTTCTATTTTTGTTTGCTCTTTTGCTAATGCAGCAGCCAAAGTGTCAGCATACTGCAACAGGCTTCCTTTTAAAACAAGTAATTGAGCATTTCTGATTTGCCCTGCCTCTGCGGAGATAAAACCATTCTCAATCATTAGATTGTTCTTCTTGATATAAGAATCAAGAGTACATGCAACATTGTAGAGATAAGTTTTCTGCTCTTCCAAAACCAACTGGCTCATTGCCTTGTTGTACTGGTTGTTTTTCCCGAGTTCGGCACTTTGCTCATCAAGAGCAACACCTTGTTCTTTGAGGGTCTTTTCAACAGTTTTTACCACATCTTCAAGTTCAGTTTGTTTTTTCTTGAACTCAGAAGCCAAAGCTTTGTTTTCTTTGTCTTTTTTTACGTAGAAAAACACTGCAGAAATTGCAAATACAAAAAGAATAGCACATGCAATAACCAAATAGGTTATTACGTCTGGATTAAATGTTTGTTCCATAAGATAAAAAATTAAATAATTAAACATAGAATTAATAAAAGTGTTTTTTTTGTATAACTTATTGTTGTTTTTGTCAAGTTTTTTATTCTTAAAAATTAAGATTATATTAGCATTATAATCATATAAAATAAGTGTTTAGAAAGATTCATATAAGAAGGAAAGAAAAATGTCTGATGTATCCGCAATACCTGAATTGGTTTTTGGGTTAGATGCAAAGGTCGTTGCCGTCGCTATCGTAATTATTTCCTACGTGATTTTGTTTACCGAAAAAGTAAACCGAGCCATTGTAGCCTTGCTTGGCGCCAGCATCATGATTTTTGCTGGTATCTTGACCCAACAAACTGCATTAAAAGGAATTGATTTCAACACTTTGGCTTTGCTTATCGGCATGATGTCCATTGTCAGCATTTCCGAAAAATCCGGAATGTTCCAATATGTTGCCGTATGGGCTGCCAAAAAAGTTCATGCCAACCCCAGAGGTTTGCTTGTTGTTTTGGCTTTGGTAACAGCCTTTTTCTCCGCGTTTTTGGATAATGTGACCACCGTTTTGCTCATTGCACCGGTCACCTTCCAAATCACGAGAAAACTCAACATCAACCCCTATCCTTATCTGGTGTTGGAAATTTTTGCTGCCAACATCGGTGGTACCGCCACCCTGATTGGTGACCCACCAAACATCTTAATCGGCTCATCTTTGGGTCTGTCTTTTTCAGACTTTTTGTTTGAGCTAACTCCGATTGTCATCGTCACGATGTTGGTATTGGCCTTTGGCTTTGACTTGATATGGGGCAAGCGTTTGGTCACCACTGAAGCCAACAAAGAAACCGTAATGAGCATCAATGAAAAAGACTGCATTACAGATAAATCTTTGCTTAAAAAAGCTTTGAGTGTTTTGTTCATTGTTATTGCCGGTTTTATGAGTGCTGAGCATTTGCATATTGCCAATGGTACAATCGCCATTGCCGGCGCCGCTGTTTTGTTGTTGCTATATACCATTGGCGAGAGCCATGAGGAAAGAGAACAAAAGGTAGAAAATATTTTGGGTTCGGTTGACTGGACGACCATCTTTTTCTTCTCCGGTTTGTTTGTCATTGTTTATGGCTTGGAAGTAACGGGAGTTTTAGCTCTCATGGGCGAAAAATTTGTTGAAATGACCGAAGGCAGCATTGAAAAAGCCACATTTTTAATCTTGTGGACATCGGCCATTATATCCAGTGTCATTGACAACATTCCGTTTGTGGCCACGATGATTCCGATGATTAAATCCATGGAAGAATCAATGGGCGGACGAGAAGCAATGATGCCGGTTTGGTGGGCTTTGTCCTTGGGTGCTTGCTTCGGCGGCAACGGTACCTTGATCGGTGCTTCTGCCAACGTGATTGTTGCCGGTATGGCTCAACGCGAAGGTCACCCGATTAGCTTTATTGGTTTCTTGCTCTGGTCTATTCCGACCATGCTGGTTAGCGTGTTTATTGCTTCCGTATTTTTGGAAATTCAATACTTCATGTAATCAGCCTAAATACAATAAAAAAGAGGTTCTTTCGAGAGCCTCTTTTTTTTGTTTAACATTCTTTAATTTTTATGATATATTAGTAGATGTAGTTAAGTAAAAAGGAGATATAAAGATGTCATCATTAGGCGCTATAAGCAATTATATGCTTTCTGTTCAGCAGATGCAAATGTCTCTGATTAAAACCAATATCGAAATGCAACAACAAGTCACCGACCTACTTACCGAAGCTACGGAACAAATGGCTGCAACCATGGCTTCTTCCGAGCATGCATTAGATATTTTAGTTTAAGGCTTAATCTAAAAAGAAAACAGCATCAGTACAAAAACAATACTGAGCGCACAAGAAATAATAAATTTCACCACAGATAAAACAATATTAAAAGCCATGCGCGCATAGTCAGGCGTATAGCCATCGTCTTTAAAAACTTTTTTCACAAAATAGTTATATAAAAAAGCAAGCAGCAAAATCAGCAAATAAAAACTGTTTTGCTTATAAAGAATCTCCATAGTTTCTTGATTAGGCGACAGAGCGGTAATAAAACCCATCACAATTCCGAACAAAACGAACGGATCAAAAATAATACCGGTTCTAAAAAGGGCTAAAATGCCTTTAATCATATTTTCTATGCCTTAACGGTAAGACGACGGCTAAACACACGGCTATCGCTGGCCATAATAGATGTTGGCCAAACACAACGTGTTGTAGCGGTTTTAAACACCGGATTTTCATTTTTTCTGAGCGTATAACTAACCAAAATTTGATTACCGCGTGCTTGAGGTTGAGTAGCCGGTTTCAAATTTCTTTGCCAATCCAAATTAGCATTATCTTTATCATAAACCATAAGAGAAAAGCTCCCTAAAATTCACATTACAAAATTTATTATACGCTCAGAAAGTAAACAAAAGTTTAAGCAACATTTTGTTGTTGAAGTTTGCTGAAAGCATTAACCAAAGTTGTATGAATAGCTTTAACTTTTTCAGCGTTTTTGCCGCTCACCCAAACGCGAACGAGAGGTTCTGTTCCGGAGGGGTGAATAACCACTCTGCCCTCATCTCCGAGCAAGCTTTTTTGTTCTTCTATCAACTTCAAAATCTCAGGCAATTTCACCACTTCTTTAACTTGTTCGCGAGAGCCAAAACGCAAGCTCACAAACTCAAACGGATCCATAGCAAAAATCGGAAAAATTTCGCTCATTTTTTTGTTTGCTTTTAAGAGATATTGGCAAATGAGCAAAGAAACGATGAGTGCATCACCTGATTTACAATAATCATAAGCCACCACGTGACCGGACTCTTCACCGCCGACAGCACCGTTAATTTCTTTCATCTTGGCAACCACATGACGTTCACCGACCGGTGTGCTGTAATAAGGAAGTTTCAGCCCTTCTTTAACAAAGCGTTCCAGACCAGTATTGGAGAGTACGGTGGAAACAACCGCGCGACCGTTAAGTTGCATATTTTGAGCCAGAAAAGCAATAATTTGTTCGGAAGCAACCTTTTCACCATTATTGTTGCAAACAATGATTCTGTCGCCGTCACCGTCAACGGCAATACCTAAATCAGCTTTAACTTCTTTAACTTTCTCCATCATACTTTGCGGATGCATTGAGCCACAATCTTTATTAATATTCAAACCGTTAGGAGAACAAGCTAAAGTGACGATTTCTGCGCTGAGTTCTTTGTAAACTTCGGGCATAATTTGCGAAAATACACCATTGGCACAATCTAAAACAATTTTCAAACCTTTTAGATTTGTACCGGCTTTCATGGTAGATTTGGCAATTTTAACATATTCATCAATAGCCTTGTGGTCGTCTTTAATTTTGCCCAAAGCATCTTCATCATAAGAAAAATTATTTGCTTCAATTTTAGCTTCAAGTTCGGCAGTAACAGTGTCGGCAAACTTTTCGCCATCGGCAGCAATCAATTTTATGCCGTTGTCTTTGTAAGGATTATGAGAAGCCGTAATCATCACCGACATATCAACGTCGAGCATCGGGGTCACGGTGGTAACGGCCGGTGTCGGGAGAACGCCTAAGCGAATAACATCAATTCCTTTGGCGGTAAAACCGGCAGAAAGAGCTGCCTCAAGCATATCTCCGGAAATGCGTGTATCTTTACCGATGGCAACACGTTTTTTGTTTTTGCAAACTGTTTCGGCGCAAGCCAAAGCCAACTTCATGGCAAAATCTGCCGTCATCGGATAAACATTTGCCACACCGCGAACGCCATCGGTTCCAAACAATTTATTTCCCATAATCTTTCTCCAAAAATTTTAACAATGGATTTAGTATAAAAAAAATGTCGTGAAGGACAAGAATTTTTTTCACTTCACGACACACATATTTTTGCAGATTATTGCAATTAAGCCACCATTTCATCGGGTGTAAATTGAAAGCCGCGTAAAAGCTCTTCAATCGACATGGCTTTTTTGCCCTGACGTTGAATTTTGGTAACAAAAAGCATACCTTCTCCGCAAGCAATCAACAAACCGCTGTCGTTTGGAATAATTGTTCCGGCAGCATAACCGGAATCTGCCATAAGGGCTTCGGCTTCATGCACTTTGAAACGCTCACTTTTATATTCGAAATAGGTTGACGGAAACGGATTAAAAGCTCTGATTTTGCGCTCTAAAACTTCTGCTGATTGCGAAAAGTCTAGGTGAGTTTCTTCTTTTTCCAATTTAGAAGCATAGCAAGTAAGAGCTTCATCTTGTTTTTCATGTTTGAGTGAAGAATAGTTGCGCAGAGCTTCCATAATCAAATCTGCCCCCATTTGAGAGAGGGCGTCATGAAGTTCGCCGCCTGTGGTGGTATCGGTAATTTCCACTTCTTTTTTGAGAAGCATATCACCGGTATCAAGCCCCTCGTCCATCTGCATAATGGTTACGCCGGACTTTTCATCTCCCATTTCAATTGCGCGTTGAATTGGAGCTGCACCGCGCCAACGCGGTAACAAAGAAGCATGAATATTCAAACATCCGTTAGGGCAAGCGCTTAACACTTCTTTAGGCAAAATCAATCCATAAGCAACAACAACTGCAATATCTGCTTGAAGATTTTTAAATTTTTGTTGTTCTTCAGCATTACGCAAAGTTTTAGGTGTACGCACTTCAATTCCGAGCTCTTCGGCTTTCAGATGTACCGGTGTTTTAGTTTCTTTTTGACCGCGACCGGCTTCTTTGGGGGCGCGAGTATAAACACATACAACCTCGTGTTCTTTAACCAAGTTTTCCAAAACCGGAACGGAAAAATCCGGTGTTCCCATAAAAACAACTTTCATAATCTTCAATCTCCTATTTCAATTTGCTTTATTTTAGAAATTTTCAATAAATAAGCAAGCAAAATTAAACTTTCTTTTCACTCTAAAATCTGCTAATATAAAGATGTTAAAAGGAAAAAATAAATGGCCAAAACCATCTGGAAAGATTAACACTCACGCATGCCAAACAAACCCCTGTTTTGAATATTGATACAAGCAATGAAACATATTTGAAATGCTTAAAAAACATGTTCACTTTTGCAATTTATAATCCGGATAAACAAGCCTATGAAACAAAAAATGTTTTACCGCTGATAAAGAAGATAAAAGCAAACAAAGATACCAACAAAGAGCTCATCACCAATCTGATTAATGGAAATAATTACGAAAAATAAACAAAAAAAGAGAGGTGTAAAAACACCTCTCTTTCCAACTGATGAGTAAAGATTATTTCTTCATCAGTTGATTAAGAACAGAAACCGCTTTGGCAAGGTCAGCTTCGGTCATTTTTTGACCGCGAGGCGATCCACCGATGGTCTCACGACCACCGAAGCCGCTACCTTCAGCAAGTCCGTAGGCTTCGTTGAGCGCCTTAAAGACGTTCATTAAGCCTCCCTCTCCGAGAAGCTCTTCTGCCACGGCCTTGTTAGGTGTCGCCATTGTGATATTCTCGGGACCTTCAAGCCAAGATATCACGATTGGGTTATCCCAACCTGTGACTTCGTTCGGAGCACCGGCTTCAACATTGCGCTGATACCATACATCGAAGCCAAACACGCGGCTTTGCTTAATGGTCATCACCGCACCAACTTTTTCGCCTCGTTCGCGAAGGTCAGTAAGAGCAGCATCACGACGCTGATTTTCTGCATTTTCAGCGGCGGCTACAAAAACCTTAGCTGATGGCAGTGTTAACAATCTGCGAAAGCCTTCGATTCCAGCATACGCAGAAATTTCATCACTGGCATTCACTCCAAAGAGAGAATTCCATGCTGCAAGAACTGAACCCATTGGCATCGCAATGATATCGCGACCGATTGGATCAGTATCCATTATCGCAATGGTCTGAGCCAGTGGTAATAAATCCTGTCCCCAAGCCGGAGTTTTAAACTCTTTTTTGAAGTTTTCTTGATTGGGGTATGGCAAAAGCCCTGCAAGAGACGCAACCGCAAAGATGCTGTCTGCATCAATATGGTTTACGACAAAGCGTGGATCTGATGCTCGTTTGCCAAAGAAATCACGGTATGCCCGTATTGCAACGGACTCCAAATGAGACTTTGACCCGTGGTGATCGAGCTCAAGCTCGTCACAAACGGAAATACCCCCGAAGGAGCATTCAACGGGACAGAACCCTTGCTTCACTAAATCTCTTACTGTTTCAATATCCTGTACAAAAGCTATGGTTAGATTTGCCATAGTGCAACTCCTAACTTTACCTTCTTTCGAATCTCAGTCGGAGTTTATGTTAAAAACCTGCATCATCCCTGGGAAAATGGCTTTCGTTCTACTCAAAATGTTTGACAAATTTGTTTTCAGGTCCCTGAGGTACTATACTTCGCTCGTTGGGCGGTTGCTAGCTTTGCAACACTCAAATTTTTTCAAATCATCTTTTCAATACGAATCATTTTCTTACATATGATTCAGAACACAATAATTAACAAAGATTTATATTTACAAGAAAAGATAATACCATAAATTTGCCTCTCTCGCAAGAAGAATATTTTTGTCTATTTTGGGCTTTTTTATATATAAAAAAAGCCCATCTTATTGATGAGCCTTTTCTTTACGCATTTTGTCAAGTTTTTTCAAAAGCATTTGCCGCTTCAATCGACTGATTCGGTCAATATAGAGAATCCCGTCCAAATGATCCAACTCATGTTGAACGGCGATGGCTAAAAAGCCTTCCGCCAAGAGTTCTTGCTCTTGGCCGTTATAGTCCAGATATTTCACCTTAACGGCAGCAAAGCGCTCCACTTCCGCACGTTGGTCGGGGACAGATAAGCATCCCTCTTCTCCACAAACTTTTTCTTCCGATTTCCAAATAATCTCGGGATTAACCATATAGTATGGATTAGGTTCTTCATCATCATGGGCAATATCAATCACAACCACGCGCTGAGATACCCCAACTTGCGGCGCAGCCAAACCCACACCGGCATCGGCATACATGGTTTCCAACATATCATCCAAAAACTTGCGCATATCATCATCAACTTTTTCGATCTTTTGCGCTTTTTTCTTCAAAATCGGATGCGGATATTCATATAATTTCAAAACAGCCATTTTTTTCCTTTTATTTTTTCTGCAACAAACCAAAGCAAACCTTTTACACTGCTTTAGCGTCACATTCCTTTCATAAAAATGCAAGAAACGTGGAAGATAGAGTGATTTTAGGAGCAAGAAAAATTTGAGTGTACACTGAGGTACATGAATTTTTCTTGACGACGCCAAATTGCTCTAGCTTCCCGTTTACTGCATTTTTAGCATTTTTAGCGTATTTCTTTTGCTATATGATCCAACAAAGCA
>CALXZK010000003.1 GCA_944393225.1 uncultured Alphaproteobacteria bacterium | reverse complement strand
CCTCCTTTTCGGAGCTTCAAATCCTGCGCCCGCCAAACAGATACAAAAAAAACCTGCTTTTCAGCAGGTCTTTTTCTATCTGGTCGGGACGAGAGGATTCGAACCTCCGACATCTTGCACCCCATGCAAGCGCTCTACCAGGCTGAACTACGTCCCGAATTTAAATTATTCTTACAGCACCCAGCCTATGCAAGCGCCTACGCGCCGCGGACGTCTCCGTCAGGCTGAACTACGTCCCGATTATGTGTTTCACACAACGAACTATTATATAGAACGCTTCAAAAATAAAAGCAAGCATTTTTTTATTTTGGTTGCGTATTAATCCACACTCGATGTTCTTGATGTCCATCTACTAAAGAAGGAGATATTTCTTCACCGCCCCATTCATGCATAACCGAGCTCATAGCCTTATATGAGCCAATATTGTCAAAATTACAGGTGAGTAAAGCTTTTTCAATGCCAAGTTTTTTTCGAGCATATTCCAAAGTAAGTTTCAGACCAGCTTTGACATAACCCTTGCGACGAGCAGATGGAATAATTTGATAAGCAATATGTCCGCCGTTTTGCAAAAGATAAGCATTCAACTCATGACGAAGGTCAAAAGAGCCAACGTATTTTTCATCATCAATCAACCAAAGTGTGGTATTCGGAACATGTCCTTCAAGTAAACCAATACCTTGTCTTTTGCATTCAATATCTTGAAAGTACGTTGCAAAATTGTCCTTTGCGGCTTCTATCATTTGGTTAACACAATGAATATCAAAAGGCGAGGGATGAGCTTGATATTCGGCAATAGCAGTTCTGACAGAAGCTAAATATTGAGGTAATGGTAACACAAGTTTTAGCATAAATTTTCTCCTTAATGTAAAAATATATTGCCAGATAAAAATAAAAAATCTACTTTAAATTGAAAATGTGGAGAGTAAAATGATAATCGCATCCGAAACATTAAAGGGAAAAAGAATAACCCTGCAAAAAGCCATTAAAAGTTTTGAAATGGCGCAAGCTCACAATCATGAAGTCAAAAAAAGTTTGGCAGAATTATCTCCGTGGCTTGGTTGGGCTTGCCCTACATATAAAGTTGAAGACAGCTATGAATATTTGCAGGGCTGTGTTCATGAATGGGACAAAGGCACAGAATTCAATTATATGATTTTAGATGAAAACAAAAACTTCATGGGAATGATTTCTGCTCTTAATGTGAGAGAAAAGGACAAATGTTTAGAAATTGGCTATTGGATTTCGACTAGCTATGCCGGCAAAGGCTATATGCAAGAAGCCGTAAAATTGATTGAAAAGGAGTTTTTTGACTTAGGCATCAATCGCATAGTTATTCACACGGATGTCTTGAATAAAAAATCAGCAAATGTTCCGCAAAAGTTAGGCTATGTCTTAGAAGGTATCCAAAGACAAGCCCTTTGGAACAAAAAAGAGCAAAAATTCAGAGATATTAATACTTTTTCCAAATTGAGAAGAGAATATGAACAAAGTTTGTAAGCCGGATTATAGAAAGAGCTTGGTTAATTTATCAAACTCAATTTTGCAATATTTTGAATGTCCGACACACCATTCAACCTTGCATGAGCTAGATGCTTTTTTGCAACAAGATTACCAAACCGTAGTGCTTTGGGTAATGGATGGTATGGGCGTAGATATGTTAAAACATAATCTTTCTGACAAAAGTTTTTTAAGAAAGCATATGGTAGAAGAGATTTCTTCGGTCTTTCCGCCGACCACAACGGCAGCAACGACAAGTGTATACACTGGGCTCACACCGCAAGAGCATGGTTGGGCAGGGTGGCAGTGCTATTTTAAAGAATATGAAAAAAATATAGAATTGTTTTTAAATCGCGATTTTTATAGTGGGAAAAGCCTTGATGCCGATGTCGGTCAAGAGTTTTTAGAAAATAAAAAGCTTTTTCAACAAATCAATGAGCAAGGCAAATATAAGGCTTACGGTGTATCGCAATTTTGGGGCGGACATAATATCAACGATCTAAACGATATCTGCAATAAGATTGTAGAACTTTCCAAAGGAAAAGATAAAAAGTTTATTTTGGCATATTATAAAGAGCCGGATACAACCATGCATCGAACCGGATGTTATAGTGAAAAAACAAATACACAAATAAAATCTATAGATAGACATGTGGAAGCATTAGCAAAAAAATTGAAGAATGCACTTTTGATTATAACTGCCGACCATGGTTTGATTGACGTTGAAGAAGATGTTAGGCTAGAAAAAATAAAAGAGATTAATGATTGTTTACGTCTTCCTCCGGCTATTGAACCAAGAGCTGTGGCTTTTTACATAAAAGAAGAAAAAAAGGAGCAGTTTGAAAAAGAGTTCAACAAAAGGTTTGGCAATGATTTTATTCTTATGACTTCAGAAGAATATTTGCGTCAGGGTTATGCCGGAGAAGGAGAAATGCACCCAAAATTTAGAGAATTTTTGGGTGATTATATGGCATTGGCAACTGGAAACAGAATTTTGCAATACCAAACCGAAGACGGAATAAGTTCAGAAAAATTTGACTTTAAGGCGCATCATGCCGGATTAACGGAAAAAGAAATGATTGTACCGCTGATTGTTTATCAATCTGACAAATAAAGCTTGCTTTTTGTCTAAAAATATGTTATTTCGACCTTTAAGTAAAAATTTTTTAGATAATTATTAACCCAAAAATACAGCCTATGGAAATAAAAGTTTCTGCTGCGTCAAGCCTGTTTAAAGAAACCGGGCATGACTTAAGAGGGATTTTTAATCTCTTTTATAATGCTGTGTATGCGTATTATAACCTTACGTCTATAAACATGCAGAACACAGATGATTATGGTGTAGCCGCACTTACGGATGCACGGGAGCTAGTTATCAGCAGCATCAACACTGCTTTAGAAAATTTTCATCCCGATGCGGAAAAAGCTGCAGCTCGCATTAGCCAGTTCAATCAGGAATATAAAGAACTGAAAGAAATGGGCGAAAAAATTAATGATGTGAGTTTCTGGAAAATCATTTTTCGTTCGGATAAGCAAATCAATGCTTATATTAAACGGAAAAGAGAAATAGAAAGTGAGACCATTTCTGTGGAGGAATTGTTAAACGTTGCCTATTATAAATTTTTACAGGTTAACGGCACATTCAAACAATTTAAGGATGGATTGGTTCGTTTTTTGGAAACAAGATGAAGTTAAAAAAAGACAGATATTTAGCTGAAATATCTGTCTTTTTTCATTTTAAAATACTAGAAAACGCACATTTTATAAATAAATCTTTGACTATTTTTCAAAATGCCCTATCATCTAGCGCAAAAGAACAAACTTTATAATTAAAGAGGAAGAAAATGTTACATCCTTGGCATGGAGTTGAAATTGGTAAAAATATGCCGGAAATTATCACGGCAATTATTGAGGTGCCCAAAGGCTCTAAAACCAAATATGAATTAGATAAATTAAGCGGTTTGTTAAAAGTAGACCGCATTTTGTACAGCGCAGTTTATTATCCTGCCAACTATGGTTTTATTCCTAAAACTTATTGTGCCGATAATGACCCGTTGGATATTTTAGTCTTGGGACAAGAACCTGTAGCTCCGTTATCAATTGTTCGTGCTAAACCGATTGGTTTGATGAAGATGATAGACCAAGGCGAGGCGGACGATAAGGTTATTGCCGTACACGTTGATGATCCGGAATATGCTCAGTATAATTCAATCGAAGAACTGCCTCAGCATATTTTAAAGACCATCAAACGCTTTTTTGAAGACTATAAAGTTTTGGAAAACAAAGAAGTTAAAATTGAAGCGTTTATGGGACCTGATGAAGCTAAAAAAGCTGTTGTTGAAGCGCGTGAATTATATGAGGAACACAAAACCACTTTAGCAGGTTACGGCGGATAATATTTTAAAAGGCAGAATTTCTGCCTTTTCTTGTATCAAGATATAAGAGAGAAAAGTAATGAGTATTGCAAAAAAATTGGAAATATGGCAGGCACAAAATTTAATTTCGGCAGAGCAAGCCAAAAAAATCACTGCTTATGAAAAAGAAAATCGTAAGCCGATTTTAACACTGCCGTTGTTAGCTTTGGGCTTTTTTTGCATTGCTTTAGGTGTGGCTTCTCTGGTATCTGCCAATTGGCAAATCATTCCCGATTCTGTAAAATTAGGTGTTGATTTAGCAATTATGTTGGGTTTAGCCGGCGGCATATTTTTTTGCTTTTGCAAAGAAAAAGAACTTTTGTTTGAAGGCTTGATGCTATTGTTCAGTTTAATGGTTCTGGTCAGCATCGGTTTGATAGCCCAAATATATCAGCTCCAAACACAAGGATTGGGAGCTTATTTCTTGTGGTGTGTTTTGGTCTTTCCATTGGTCATCATAAGCCGCCGCATTGTTTTACCCTTGATTTGGCTGCCCATATTTACGGCATCATCAGTTGATACATTAACCAACATCACATTTTTCCGCGACTTGTTGGAGATAATTGAGCATACATTCCCGTTTGCCATTTCTGTTTGCGGTATTTTGGTTTTTGCTTATATGTATCGCTTTGTTTCATACTATTTTCGCACCCGTTTGGCCCCGCAAATCAAAGCCATGAAGTTTTGGCTCGGTTTTGATATTGTATCCTTGGTTGTTTTGATGGATTTTGGCGCTAGCAATATGTTCAGCGGCATTTTTTATGATGATATTTTGAATGGCGATAATTATCAATCAATTTTGGTCATCAGCTGTTTGGTCTTGGCAAACGTCGGATTTGGTTATTTTAGCTATAAATATAACTATTCTCGCTTATTGACTTGTGTTTTAGCTATTTTGTTAGGTTTTTCCATCATCTATATGGCCTTGCCGGACAATAACACCATTTTAGATTTGTGGGGTTTCTTGCTCACAATGTCAATTTTGAGCACGGTTGTTGCCTATGCTTTAATCAAAAATCGCGTAAAATTGCTGAACATAGCCACGGCATGCATGGCAATAAGGCTTTTCTTTGTCTATTTGCAAGTGTTTGGCAGCATGGTCACAACCGGTATCGGTCTGATTGTTTCCGGCGTGCTATTCTTGAGCTTGATATATGGCTGGAAAAAATTGCAATTGAATACAATGTTGGTAATTAAGGAGTCAAAATAATGTCTAAAAAGGTATGGTTGGGTTTAGCCTTAGCTTTTCCGATAATTACATTGAGCTCATGGACATGGTATGTGGACGAGGGGATAAAAAACGCTCCGGAGATGACAATTCGCGCCGAAGGCTATGATCCAAGAAGTTTAATATCAGGACATTACCTATATTTGAGATTAAATTGGCAAGACACGGATTGCACACAATTTGATGATGATTTATGCCATCCGAACCGTTTTGAAAGCGTGTATAAATATTATATTCCGGAAGATGTTGCGCCGCAATTGGATAAAGCTGTTCGCAAGAAAAATGTAAAAGTGGATTTGGTTTTTGCTTATCCCGAGAATAAAAATCCATATTTAAAAAGAATGTTGATTAATGGACAACCTTGGAAAGAATGGCTCAACGGACAAAAGAAATAAAAAAAAGCCTCTCAATTGAGAGGCTTTTTTGTTGGGTTCAATTACAAATTAAAACTCAGTTTCTTGCAATTGGAAGAAGTAAGCTTGCGGGTGATCGCAAACCGGGCATTTTTCCGGAGCTTTCGGAGATTCTACACGGTGACCACAGTTGCCACATTCCCAAATAACTTTTGTCGGGCGTTCAAAAATTTTGCCTTCGCACAAAGAATCCAAGAGAGCTTGGTATCTTTCTTCGTGACCTTTTTCAATTTGACCAACAGCTTTGAAGAGGTAAGCAATTTTGGTGAAGCCTTCTTCTTCAGCTTCTTTAGCCATGCGAGCATACATATCGGTCCATTCATAGTTTTCACCGGCAGCAGCATCTTTGAGGTTGGTCATTGTGTCGGCAATTTCACCGTCATGCAAGAGTTTGAACCACAATTTAGCGTGTTCTTTTTCGTTGTTAGCGGTTTGTTCAAATTTTTCAGCGATGATGTTGTAACCTTCTTTTTTAGCTTTAGAAGCATAGTAGGTGTATTTGTTGCGAGCCATAGATTCGCCGGCAAATGCATCCATAAGGTTTTTTTCGGTTTTAGAGCCTTTTAATTGCATGTAATCTCTCCAATAAATAGGTTAATGAAACTCTTTTTTATGACATTCCGGACAAATACCTTTGAAGGAAATATCATAACTTTCAATGATTAATCCGGTTTGGGATAAGACTTTGTCAGCCAAATCCGGAGCAACATCATAAGGTACATCATATACCTTATTACATTTTGTGCAAATGAAATGATAATGTTTTGAAAGATTGTGGTCAAAATGCACAGAACCGTCCAATCCTTCAATCTTTTTAATCATTCCGTTTTCTGCCAATTGGTTTAAGTTGCGATAAACCGTAGCCAGACTTATGGAAGGAAGTTCTTTTTTCAAAACCTCATAGATATAGTCCGCCGTAGGGTGAACCATATGTTCCTGCAAAGTTTTTAAAATCAGTTCTCGTTGTTTTGAATATTTCATATTTCTTCCATAAAATGATAATCATTATCATTATTATTTATAGCAATAAATATATCTTGTCAATCACAATTTTAGATATTATTTATATAGGCAATAGTTCAAATTTTTAAATGGGAGAAAAAATATGAATGGCATAGAAATCAAAAAAGATGTCTACTGGGTAGGTGTTAAAGACTGGAACTTGAAAGAATTTCACGGCTATACCACACCGCATGGCTCAACTTATAACTCATATTTGATAATGGATGAAAAAATCACTTTGGTTGATGGTGTTAAGCACTATCTGACAGATGAGCAGTTGGCTCGTATCAGAAGTTTGGTAGATTTTTCAAAAATTGATTATGTTATCGCCAATCATATTGAACAAGACCACTCCGGCAGCATTCCTGCAATTATGAAATTGGCTCCTCAAGCTAAAATCGTTACCAACGCAATGGGTAAAAAAGCTTTGGAAGACCACTATGATACCTCAGGTTGGGAATATGTTATTGTTAAAACCGGCGATACCTTGAATATTGGTAAACGCAATTTGTCTTTTGTAACCACACCGATGTTGCACTGGCCCGATTCTATGATGACATACGATAAAGAAGACAAATTGTTGTTGTCTAACGATGGTTTTGGTCAACACTATTGCACCGATGCTTTGTTTGTCAAAGAAGCTCCGTTTGATGTAATTATGCGTGAAGCTCAAAGCTACTATGCTAATATTTTATATCCTTACGGCGCACAAGCTGAAAAAGCTTTGAACACCGCAACCGACTTAGGTTTGGAAATTGATATGATTGCTCCGTCACACGGTTGCATTTGGAGCGGAGAAAAAGAAGTTAAAGCCATTTTGAGTGCTTATGATAAATGGGCAAGCGGTAAAGATGAAGGCAAAGCCGTTATCGTTTATGATACCATGTGGGGTGCAACCGCAACTTTGGCCAATGCCGTTATGTCTGTTTTCCAAGATGCCGGTATTCCGGTTGTTAAATATTGCCTGACCCATCATGACATTTCTGAAGTTATGGTGGACTTTTTGGATGCTAAATACATCTGTATCGGCACCCCGACTTTGAACAACGAAATGTTCCCGAGAGTAGCCGCTTTTGTTACTTATATGAAAGGTTTGCAACCTAAAAACAAGAAAGGTTTTGCTTTTGGTTCTTATGGTTGGAAACCGGGTGTCGTCAACAACATTCAAGCCGTATTTGAGGCTTTGGGTTGGGAAACAGTTGCTCCGTTTGAAGAAAAATACACACCGAAATCAGATGTTGTAGAAAAAATCAAAGAGCGCGTTAAAGAAATGATTGCTTAATTTTAGAAAAAAGCACAAAACCAAAAAAAAGCAGTGAGTTTTAGTTCTCACTGCTTTTTTTAATTTCTCCCCAATAGGTTAGGGGGATAAGGTTACTGTCGCGAAGCACGGCAGGATAATAAAAACCATCAATTCCTTTGGCAATTTCAACCTTTTCTTTTAAAGAAGAAGGCTCAATTTCCAAAGTGGCTTTATGGAAGAAAGAGTAGCGATTTTTACGATAAATCGCCAGTCCGTTTTCATAAAGAATGACGGTGTTGGGTTTTGCCCCATAGCTGTCAGTTAAGCGTTTTCCCCAAGCATGTTGCGGACGAATATAGCGATGACGTGAAGTTTTAATCATCTCCATACGCATTTTAGCAACATTCATTCTCGCTTTTGCAATTCTTGTATCGGTAGGAGCTGCACTTAAGAAAATTTTTGTCGCTTCCAGATTGCCATTCACCATCTGCTCACAAAAGAGCCAAGATAGATTTTTATGAACAGCACTATCAGAAAACGTTACAGCTTTTTCAGCAGGAACTGGGGTGCTCCATGAATAGCTGTATTCATAAATTTTCTGTGTTTCTTTAATACCTTGTTCTCTACCGAGAAAAAAACTAATAATTGTCAAAACAATTATTAATACAATTGTTAAAATTTGAAATCTAGACAATTGAACTTTTGTTAAATTTTTTATTCTTTTCATATCTTAATAATTTTTGTTCTGAAAAGAATATAGCAGTTTTTGAGATTCTAGGCAATAGTTATTTTTGTTCTTTAAGCCAATGCGGACTTTGACCGTATCCGCTTCCGACTGTTCGTCCGAGAGCATGAATTTTATCAATTACTTTTTTGAGCGAGTCATCGGGAGTATAGCCGGTAGTGGTCTTTCCCGGATAAAGCTGATACAATTTACGAAAATCCGTAAGGGTAACATTAGGCATAATCACATTGGCACCGCCGTTTAAGGCTTTGGCTTGACCGTCGGGCGCAAGGGTTTCCATAGCGGTTGTGGCCGGAATATTAATATCAGGCAACAACAGACGTGTAAGCGCCATAACTTTAAGTGAAAGATTAAGCTCTTTTCCTTTAGCATTTTTTAAGGGCGTATCGGGGTGAGGGATAAACGGACCGATTCCTATCATATCGCAATCGGTTTCTTTGAAAAAGAGAATGTCATCGGCTAAGGAAGAAAGAGTTTGGTTAGGCAAGCCGACCAAACAACCTGAGCCGAGTTCATAGCCCAGAGATTTGAGGTTACGAATACACTCTGCGCGTTCTTCCCAGCTCATGTCAGGATTGTTGTCGGCATAGAGCTTTTTGTCGGTTGTTTCAATCCGGATGAGATAACGGTCGGCACCGGCTTCTTTGTAGGCGGCATATTCCTCTCTTGTTTTTTCGCCGATACTTAAAGTTAAAGCCAAGTCAAGCGCTTTTATTCCTTTAATAATACGGCACATTCGCTCGGTGTTAAAATGCAAATCTTCACCTGATTGCAACACAATCGTTTTTAGTCCCATTTCTTTGGCATGTGCGGCAAGCGAGATTATGTTTTCTTCATCCATACGATAGCGCGTAAGATTTTTGTTATCGCGGCGCAAACCGCAGTAGAGGCAATTGTTTTTGCAAAAATTGGAAAATTCGATTAAGCCGCGTAGATGAATTTCATCGCCGACGTATTTTTTGCGTACCTGATTTGCAGCAGCTAACAATGCGTCAAGGTTTGTTTCATCTTCCAATAAAAGAAGCAATTCTTCTTTGTTAAGTTGGTGTGTATGAATGGCTTTTTCAATTAAATTTTGCATTAGATTTACCTCTCTTAATATAAAAGAAATAGTGCAAATGAAAGATACGTTCAAGATTAAAAAAATATTTGTAAAAAAATCCCCGTAGTCACTTGACATACAAAAGAAAAGTAGTATTGATAGCCGCGGATAAAAAATCAAAAAATTTACAGAAGAAAGAAGAAAAGAAATGTTAGCGTTGTTAAATCGCTTTACCAATTTCTATGGCAAAAATTTTGCGCCCAAATTGGTAGAAGTTTTGAAAAAAGGCTATGGTAAAAATGAGTTTAGAAGAGATGCCGTCGCCGGCTTGACCGTAGCCGTTATTTCCATTCCGTTGGCCTTGGCTTTGGCAATTGCCTCTGGTGTAACACCGGCTCAAGGTTTATACACGGCAATCGTTGCCGGCTTCTTTATTGCCTTCTTAGGCGGAAGCCGTTATCAAATCGGTGGCCCGACCGGTGCCTTTGTTGTGGTCATTTTTGGTGTTATGCAACAATTTGGTTATGCCGGTTTGGCTATGACCATGTTGGTGGCAGGTTTGGCATTGATAATTGCCGGTTTGTTAAGATTCGGTACTTATATTAAATATATTCCGTATCCGGTTGTAATTGGTTTTACGGCAGGTATCGGTTTATTGTTGATTACCACCCAAATTAAAGATTTGTTGGGTCTGCAAATTGAAAATTTACCATCTGCATTTTTGCCTAAATGGCGTGCATATTTAAGCAACCTCGGCACATTTAGCTGGAGTTCTTTGCTGATTGCCGTTTTGTCTTTTGGAATTATCTTTTATTGCAAAGCCAAACACCCAAAATTGCCGGCATATTTGTTGAGCGTGGTCGGAAGTACCGTGTTCGTCGGAGTTGTAAGCATTTTTGGCGTAGATGTAGTGACAATCGGCAGTCAGTTTGGCGGTATTCCGCATTTCTTGCCGGCACCGCATATTCCGAGCTTTGATTTAGACTTGTTCTTAAAAGTTATTCCGAGTGGTTTAACCATCGCCTTTTTGGCCGGTGTTGAATCATTGTTGAGTGCAACCGTGGTTGATGGTATGAGTGGTGATAATCACAACTCTAATGCAGAGCTGATAGGTGAGGGTATTGCCAACATCATCTGTTCTTTCTTTATGGGTGTTCCTGCAACCGGTGCTATCGCTCGTACAGCAACCAACTTCAAAGCCAATGCCTATTCTCCGATTGCGGGAATGATGCAATCCGTATTTTTGGTTTTGTTCATGTTGTTGTTATCTCCTTTGGCAAAATACATTCCGTTGGCTTGCTTGTCTTCCATCTTGATTTTGATTGGTTGGAACATGCTTGGCTTGGATAAAATGTATAAATTGATTTTGGGACCGAAAGGTGACAGATATACATTGATTATTACCGTTTTGTTGACCTTGTTGGTAGATTTGAATACGGCAATCAGTGTCGGCTTCATTATGTCGAGCGTTATCTTCATGCACCGTATGAGCCGTGAAATGGAAATCGAAACCGATGAAACCTCTTTGGAATATGTAGGAGGTGGTCGTGATTTGACAGAAGTTTTGCACGAGCAAGGCGTTGTGTCTTTCCGTTTCTCCGGTCCGTTGTTCTTTGGTGTTGCATCGCAAATTTCAAGCTTTTTCAAAAAAATGAACTTGCCGCATCAACATCCGAAAGTCGTAATCTTACGTATGGGTTATGTGCCTGTGGTTGATGCAACCGGTGCAAATATCATTGTTGAATTTGTGAAAAAGTTGCAACAAACCGATACCAAAATCATTTTCTCCAATGTGAAAAAACAACCGCGCCGTGTTCTGCACGATGCTTTCACAAAAGAAGGAATTGATATTCACGGTATTTCCGTGGCTTCAACTTTTGAAAATGCTTTGAAGATGACCAGACGTTATCTCAAATTGCAAGAAGAACCAGAAGCCAAAAAGGAAACCGCTGAATAAAACAATATAGCTGTTGCTTTTTTGAACTAAAAGGCGATAATGAACAAAAAATAGTGCATTAACTTCGGATTTAATTCGATTTTAAATATTTGACAATTTTAATACATTACATATATAATATGTGTTGAAATTTGAATAAAAAGGATAAAAAAATGATTTTTGCATTAGTTTTATTGTTCGTTACCGCCTTTAGTTTACCTGCATTAGCCAATCCGGCTTGTGCCGTTTGTACCGTTGCGGTCGGTGCATCTTTGGAAATTGCCCGCCATTTTGGTGTTGATGACAGTGTCGTTGGTGTCTGGGGCGGTGCTTTTATGGCTCTCTTGGGCTTTTGGATGATTAAATGGTTTGATAAAAAAGGCTGGAATTTCAAAGGTCGCGATTTCTGGTTGGTTAGCTTGAGTGTCGCCATGATTGGTTTTATGTATATGGGACAATTAACCTATACCCCGAAACCGATTCTCATCTTTTATCTCGACCCGTTCTTGTTTAGTGCCGTTTTAGGCGCTCTGGTCTTTATCTGGGCTTCCGATTTTTATCAATGGATGAAAGCAAGAAACGGCGGACATGCTCATTTCCCGTTTGAAAAAGTAGTTGTTCCGGTTTTGGCTTTGGCTCTGGTCAGCACATGGTTTTATTACAATCCTTTGTGCACACCGACACCCGCTGCCAATGCCGAAGATTTGCTGAGTTTTATGGAGTAAAATAAATGAACAAAGCCAAAAGTGTTAAAGAATTTGTTGAAAGAATAGACAGTTCAAAAAAGGTCAATCCCAAAGATTTGTCTTCTGACCAAGATTTGACTATTGCTATTATGAATTTGATTTCCATTGAAGAACATTTGGTCTTTTCCGGTGCCAAAACCGGTAAAACCGCGTTTTATGATTTGATTGAAGAAGTCAGAGAAAAAAGAAAAAATTTGATGCAAAAAATCATTCCTTCTTATGAAGGGGAGGTATGGTGCATTTCCAAACACTTGTTGGCTTCTTCCATGCGCTTAATGGAAGTCGGTACCAAGCAACAAAGCTTAGGACACAAAGAACAAGCCTATGACTTGTTCAACCAAGCATATGAGCTTTATTGCTTGTTCTGGGGCTTGAATATGAATATGCTGAATGTGGCTGATGTTAAATGGGTTGAAGACAGCGTTGAAGATGTGAAAAAGCTCACTTCAAAAGTCAATGAAAATTTGGCAGCTGCAGCCCCTATAGCAGAAGAAAAAGAACCTCAAGGTGCTTTGGCAAAGATGAAAGCTTTTGTCAGAAAAGCCGTTGATTGCTGCATAGAATAAAAGCATTAAACTAAAAAAAGCCCGTTTATACGGGCTTTTTTATTGCACTTAGAAAATTTTAATGCTATACAAGTCCGCAATTAAATATAATTATGCTTATTAGTAATCTTAAAAAAATATCGTTATGATCACAGAAGTTCCTATTTTTTTAGAAACCCAAACAAAGATGAGTTTGGCTCAGTTCAAAGAACAGTTGCAACAGCGCAATTTAACCTTCATTGAGCCTTATGAAGCTATGTTTTTAGACAAGCATACGGAGCGTTATGGCTTTTGCTTTAATATTGAGGGAGACAACCAACAAGATATTATTGAAAAGTTGCAACAAATTACGACGCAAAATCTCGGTAAAATTGCTTTTGCCAGCATCAAATTCTGCGGACAAGGCATTCATTGTTGTTTTGCCGTTTTGACAATGCCGATAAATGCATTGATGGCTTTGACGCTTGGCTACATGAATAATACGGATTTTTCTGTATGTCTAATGAAAAGAAGCGATGAAATTTCATATTTTATGGCTTTTTTAGATCCTAAAAAGTTAGAAAATCTGGATTACACGGCTCAGTTCCACAAAATAGAAGATTGGAAAAAATATACCAAGTCTTTGTTGGAATATCTTGATGCCGGTTCAATGGATTTTTTACAAGTCGGATACTATCCGTTATGAACAAAAAAGAAAGGCGATTTCCTAAAAGAGGAAAACGCCTTTTGTTTTTTTAAGCAATTAATTTTTCAAAGAAGGGATGCTTTTCTGCCGCTTGTTTCCAAGCCTGATCAACAACATCTTTAATCGTTTTTGACATGGGTTCTGTCCAACCTTCTCGAAGCAATAGCTCTTCTTTCACTTCAGATGAAAGATTTAACTCAACTTTGACCTCGGGACCACGGAACCATTTGTTATCATAAAATTTTCCATAGACCCAGAGTTCAGAGCCTCCGCGAATTTCAAGAAACATTTCGTTGCTTCCGCAGTTATAAACGCGCTTTGCTAGGAGATGGTCTTCTTGACAAACATCGGCACGTTTAAAAAAGGCATCTTGTTTTGCAGCTTCATGCCATGCTAATTTTATGGCTTGTCGAAGATAATTACTTTTAGACGCAGAAAAATGGTTCTCATTTATGAGAATGTTTTTTACATCTTCTGAAAGTGTTGTTATCTGAAATTCCGGTCCGTCAAACCAATGCCAATCTTGAAATTGACCTCTGACCCAAATTTCTTTTTCATGTCGAAGTTCGAGAAACACCCTAATTTTTTCTTGATTAAAAATTTTCTTTGAAATTAATTTTTTTCCTGTAACGGCCGCCATCACAGCCAATGCTCTATTTCTCATAATTATATCTATTTAATTGTTAAGCAAAAGATATATAGCATATAGAGCAATAAGAAGCAAGAATTTATTTTAATAAAAAAGCGCCTCAATATTCAATTGAAGCGCTTTTGGTTGTTTTAAAAAGGGGATTATATATCGCCTAAACCGGCTTCTTTATAATCTACCTTAACATCATAATTTGCACCATAAGCATCAACCAGTTTGTTGGCAGCTTCTTGCGAAATTTCGGCAGAAGCCTTCATCAACAAAGCATTGGCTTCATCTTTGGAGAGTTTTTTGTGAGCATCAACCACTTTGTCGGCAACGGCAATAATGGTAATGTTGTCCAAATTATAAACTTTGGCATTATGCAATGGTTCTTGGAACATTTCTTTCATTTGAATACCATTGAGGTTAGCAAAGTTTTCATTTCTCTTCAAAGGTTTGGTTGTGTTAAGTTTGAGCTTGAAGCGAGCAGCCACTTCATTAATGCTATCGCCGTTTTCCAAGTCGTGAGTTACATCATTGACAATTTCTTGAGCAATAGCGGAGCGTTCATTTTCAGCCCACATTTTTTCAATTTCGGGTTTAACATCGTTGATGTCCATTGGGTGAGCATCAACAATTTTATCAACATTAACGATAACGAAACCATCTTCTTCTTCAATAACTTGGCTGATTTCATCAACATTGTAAGAGAAAACGGCATCAACAAAATCGGTTGATTTCAAGAGTTTTTCTTGTCCTTTGCTGATAGATTTTGCCTTACCTTGATCATCGATTCCTTTAACGGAATAAATGGTGGCATTGTTTTCTTTGGCAATATCGGCAAAAGCTTTTCCTGCACCGATTTCGTCTTCAATTTTTGCCATTTTTTCATAAGCAATATCGTATGCTTGTTCTTTACGAAGTTCGCTGATGATTTTTTTATCTGCGGCGGCACGCGGCATTTCAGATTTTGCCTGAATACCGATAAGTTTCATAATATGCCATCCCATTTCTGATTTAACCGGACCGGCAACTTCATTTTTCTTTGCCTCAAACATTCTATCGCCCATATCGGCAATAAGTTGGTCTTTGGCAACCCAGCCGAGTTCGGTAGCTTCTTTGTCTTGGTTAGCCATTTCTTTGGCAACGGCGTAGAAGTCTTGACCTGCATTAAGTTTTTGCATAGCGGCAAAAGCATCATCTTCTTTATCAAAGACCATTTGCAAAATATTGCGCTTTTCAGGAGTAACAAATTGGTCGATGTGCTCATCGTAATAAGCCTGAATTTCGTCTTTGGAAGGAGTATATTGAGCAGCCATATCATTGAGGTCCAAAACAATGAAAGAAGCATCGCGTTTTTCCGGTTCGGTAAATTGAACGGAGAAGTCTTGATAATATTGTTCCAATTCCTCTTGAGAGATTTTGCGGTCAATCGGGAGTTTGTCCGTATCAATAGAGATATATTTGAACACTTTTTGTTGGTTGGCAATTTTTTCCAAGTAAGGAGTCATAAATGCAGGAACATTAAAGCCTGTAACCAATCCTTGAACGAGGTGTTGCTTAACAATATCCAATTTTAAGGTTTGAATATATTTATCTTCAGTCCAGCCGGAGAGGGCGAGCAAGCGAGAAAATTTTTCATGGCTGAATTGTCCGTTGGCATCTAAGAACTCGGCTTGAGAGAAGATAATTTTGCGAATATAATCATCACTGATGCTAACCCCCAAGTCTTGAGCGGTAGCTTGCATAATGGAGTTAATGAGCTCTTTTTGCATAATGTTTTGCAAAATAGCCACTTTCATAGCTTCATTAATATCAAGGTTTTCGCCAAAGAGGCTTTGAGCCATCTGCAGTTCATGAGCATATTCGGCATTGACTTCGGCTTTGGTAACTTTGATGTCATCAACTTCAATCACGGGATTATTTTTGCCGGCACTGCCGATATAGCTGGTAATACCGAACAAAGAAACAAAGCTCAAAGCGGTTAAAGTCAATAAAATCTTGATAATCCAAGAATCTTTAAATTTGGATAATTTGGTAATCATTTTCATCCACCTTAAAACAAACATTTAAAATTGAGGCAATTATAAAACATTTTTGGCAGATGTCTTTATAATATTTAAAGTAATACACGAAAATCTTTATAAAATAATGGGGTTAAAAAGTTTTTTTATCTGGAAAATTAAAATTTGTTATGCTAAATAGAAGGCAAACGTGTTTTTATTAAGAAAAAGGATAAAAAAATGGCTAGAAAAATTATGATTGCCGGCAACTGGAAGATGAATGGTCTTTTGGAAGACGGTGTAGCTTTGGCAAAAGGTGTTGCCGCTGAAGTCAAAAAAATGGGAAAACCGGAATGCGAATTTTTGGTTTGCCCTCCGTTCACATTGTTAACTTCGGTTAAAAAAGCATTGCGCGGAGCAAAAGTTGCTTTGGGTGCGCAAGATTGCCATTTTAATGAAAAAGGTGCTCACACCGGTGATATTAGTCCGGTTATGTTGAAAGATGCCGGTTGCCAATATGTTATCACCGGTCACTCTGAAAGAAGAGCCGACCATGGTGAGAGCAACGAGCTCATTTGCAAAAAATCTCAAGCTGCTTACAATGCCGGCTTGAAAGTTATCATCTGCATTGGTGAAACCTTAGCTGAACGTGATGCCGGTAAAACCATTGATGTTTGCTCAAAACAAATTCTTGGTTCTGTTCCGGAAACAGCAACCGCTGCCAACACCGTAATTGCTTATGAACCTGTTTGGGCTATCGGTACCGGTAAAACCCCGACAGCACAAGATGTTGAAGAAGTTCACGCTGCGGTTAGAAAAGTTTTGGCTAAGAAATTGGGCAAAGGCAATGCCAACAAAATGCGCATTTTGTACGGCGGTTCCGTAAAACCCTCAAATGCTAAAGAATTTTTATCTTTGCCGGATGTCGACGGTGCTTTAATCGGCGGTGCAAGCTTGAAAGTTGAAGACTTCATCGCTATTGCCAAAAATGCCGGTTTTTAATTTAAGAATAAGGATATAAGTTATGGGAACAGTTTTATTGGTTGTCCATTTGATTGTAGCAATCTTTTTGGTAACGGTTATTCTGTTGCAACGTTCCACAGGCGGTGCCTTAGATGGCTTAGGCGGTGGAAGCGGCGCCAGCAACTTTTTGACAGCTCGCGGCAAAGGTAACTTCTTAACCAGATTGACAGCTATTTTGGCAACAATTTTTATTATTACCAGTATCTCACTGTCTATATATCATAAAGGAAGTGAACGTCCTTCCAACTCCATTTTGGATGTAGAAACTTCCGCACCTGCCACACAAAATACAGAGCCTCAAGCTCCGGTAGCGGCAGATTAATGAACAACTTAATTAACATAGAGGCACCTTTTTTAAGGAAGGTGCCTCTCTCACTTTAAATTTTAAGGAAAAGATATGTCAGAAAAAACAAAGTTTATCTTTATCACCGGTGGTGTTGTTTCTTCTTTGGGTAAGGGATTAGCATCTGCTTCTTTGGCATCTATTTTGCAATCTCGCGGCTTCAAAGTTCGTATGAGAAAGTTGGATCCGTATTTGAACGTTGACCCCGGAACAATGAGCCCGTATCAACATGGTGAAGTTTATGTAACCGATGATGGTGCCGAAACCGACTTGGATTTAGGACACTATGAACGTTTTTCCGGTGTTGCTTGCCATAAAACCGATAGCATTACCACAGGTAAAATTTATCAACGCGTTATCGATAAAGAACGTCATGGCGATTACTTGGGGGCTACCATTCAAGTTATTCCTCACGTAACCAATGAAATTAAAGATTTCATTTTGTCAGATATCAGTGATGAAGACTTTGTTTTGTGCGAAATCGGTGGTACGGTTGGTGATATTGAAGGTCAACCTTACTTGGAAGCCATTCGTCAAGTTGCCTATGACTTAGGTCGTGAAAGAGCCATGTTCATTCACGTTACCTTGTTGCCATACATTCCGGCAGCCGGCGAGTTGAAAACTAAACCGACCCAACACTCTGTTAAAAAATTGCAAGAATATGGTATTCAGCCGGATATGTTGCTCTGCCGTTCTCAATGCCCGATTCCGCAGAATGAAAAGAAAAAAATTGCTTTGTTCTGCAACATCAGAGAAGAAAATGTTATTGCCGCTTTGGATGTTGAAAACATTTATCAAGTTCCAATTGCATATTCTCACGAAGGTATGGACAGACAAGTTTGCAAACACTTTGGTATTGAGTGTGAAGGCGAGCCGGATTTGAGCAAATGGGAAAAAATTGTTGATATCATCCGTCATCCGGAAGGTGAGGTTAAAATTGCCGTTGTCGGTAAATATATGCAACTTTTGGAAGCCTACAAGTCCATCCACGAGGCTTTGGTTCATGGCGGCATTGCCAACAAATATAAAGTCAAAATCAAATGGGTAGATTCTGAATTGTTGGAAAAGAGCGAACCGGATATTTATTTGTCTGATGTATCAGCCATTTTGGTTCCGGGTGGTTTTGGTCAACGCGGTACCAATGGTAAGATTGAAGCCGTTAAATATGCTCGTGAAAACAACATTCCGTTCTTGGGTATTTGCTATGGTATGCAAATGGCCGTTATTGAAACCATGCGCGATGTAGCAGGGGTTGCCAATGCTTATACCACAGAGTTGAACCCCAACTGCGAACCTGTTGTCGGCTTGATGACTGAATGGGAAAAAGACGGCGATAAAGAAAAACGTACACAAGACGGCGATTTGGGCGGCACCATGCGTTTGGGTGCTTATCCTTGCGTTTTGGCTAAAGATTCTTTGGCTCGCAAAATTTATGGTACGGACAAAATTTCTGAGCGTCACCGTCATCGTTATGAAGTTAATATGAAATATGAAAAACAATTAAACGATGCCGGCATGTTCATCACCGGTAAATCTCCGGATGGCAGATTACCTGAAATCGTTGAAATTCCGAATCATCCATGGTTCATCGGTGTTCAATTCCACCCCGAATTGAAGTCAAAACCGTTTGATCCGCACCCGTTGTTTGTATCTTTTGTTAAAGCAGCAATTGACAAACAAAATAAAAAATAAAAATACCAAAACAAAACCCCTCATAAATTTTGAGGGGTTTTGCTTATAAGTGTTGCAATATAAAAAAAGCGTGCTATAACAATTGAACGCTTTTTTATTATTAACTTAAAATTTTTAAGATTATGTGTACAGTAACAGCTATGGACAATGTTCGTAAAGCTTACGACAAGTATCATTATTCTTCTGATTGTTTTGACTTCAGAACAGATGCAAGATTGGATAAGATGATTTTCCTTGTAAAAGGAAATGATGAGTTAAGTCACAAGATTGCAACGGAAATCAGGGCTAAACATTCATTTTACAGCACTTACGAAATCAAGAATGATTTGTGCGCAGAACCGACTGAAGAACAAGTTCGTGCATTTGAAAACACAATTCGAGAATTGAATTTGACGGGAAGCGGTATGCTGATTGCCCATAAATTGTATTATTCAAAATTGATTGAGGATTATCCTTCGACCATAAATTCTTTGGCGTTAATACGACCGGATTATGATAAGGATTACATTCAATTGATGGTGGATTTTACAATCGGGCGTCATTATGCTTCTCGAGTTCGCGTTTTGAAGGAGAAAAATGCAGCAAAAATTGGCGTGAGCAACTATTACAAAAACATTATGCCGTTTGATGTAATGGTGTTGCCTTCGGTAGAAAGCCTGCGTAGTTTGGTGAGTGCAGCTTATATCTACCAAGAAATTAAGTTGCGTCATAACATTTCGCCTAAAGTGTTTGTGCAGTGCTCAGAAGATATCAATTCAGAAAAAGAACTTGCCGTAAAACTGCTTGCCGGACTTTGTGTGGAAGATATCAATTTTATCAACAAAGCAGATACCAAGACTTTGGCTGAAATTGTTCCTTCACGCAGAGTGTTGTTTGTAACACCGCAAAGATGTTCTTTGAAAACACATCACGATGTGGAAGAAATGCGCAAGGAAGTAAAATTTTCTCCACGTTTCTATGTGGTAAAAGAAAATCTTGATGAACTGCTTAGCCAGCCGGATTATCTGAATTCAGCAGAATGTTTTAAGGTTACAATACTCAAAGACATTTGCGGCAATTTAGATGTTGCAGAACAAGACGAAGAAGTTTTGGCTTTACGTCAGAGCTTGCAAGAAAGTATCAATGCATTGAGCTTGCCGCAAAGTAGACAAGCACATGATGGCGGAGCTGCTTTGGTAGAAGAATTGATTGAAAAACATCAAGCTTATCTGAAACATTTGTTCAAAATTTAGTTATTAAAAAAACGCCTGGAAACATTTTGTTTTTAGGCGTTTTTTTAATTTTAAAATATATAAGATGATAAAAACGGTTGCAATCTGAAAAAAGAGTGTTATAAAACGGAAAATATTTTGTTAAGAAAAAATTATAAATTTTATGTGAACATAAATAATGTTTTCTTGCTCTGAATAATGATTCAGTGAGTGTTGTTTTTAAAATCAGACTCGTTTTGACAATAAGATAAAAAATATTGCTAAAAAATTTTTTTATGCTATAGAGAAAAATTATATACAAATCACGAAAGGTTGATAATGCAACAAAGAATAATAAAAATCGGAAATTTTGAAATTTCTAATAATAACCCGATGGCAGTATTGGCAGGACCGTGTCAAATTGAAAGTCATGACCATGCCATGATGATTGCCGATGAAATGGTAAAAATCACTAAAGAGTTGGGCATTAACTACATTTTCAAAGCTTCTTTTGATAAAGCAAATCGTACATCAATCAATGGAGCCAGAGGTGTTGGTATTGAAGAAGGAATGCGTACTTTTGCTGATATTAAAAGTAAATATCCGAACTTACCGATTGTAACCGATGTTCATGAAAAAGAACAATGCGCATTGATTGCTCCATATGTTGATATGTTGCAAATTCCGGCATTTCTCTGCCGTCAAACAGATTTGGTTGTTGCAGCAGCTAAAACAGGAAAAGTCATCAATATTAAAAAAGGTCAGTTCTTAGCTCCTTGGGATATGAAGAACATTGTCAAAAAATGTGATGATTCCGGCAACCACAATGTTTGTTTGACCGAAAGAGGAGCTTCTTTTGGTTACAATACATTGGTAACAGATATGAGAAGTTTCCCGCAAATGGTTAAAGATACCGGTTGTCCTGTTATCATGGATGCAACACACGCCGTACAACAACCAGGAGGTTTGGGTGGTAGTACGGGTGGTCAAAGAGAATTTGCTCCGGTATTAGCTCGTGCCGCAGTTTCTGTCGGTGTGGCTGCCGTGTTTATGGAAACCCACGATAATCCGGATAAGGCTTTGTCCGATGGACCGAACACCATTGCTTTAAGAGATATGAAAAAAGTATTATCTGAATTAAAAGCATATGATAAAATAACTAAAGAAGTTGTTTGTCCGTATGAAGAGCCTTACATTGTCAAGGTTGCAAATATGTAAAGAAAATAACAGCCCCAAATTGGGGCTGAATTTTTAAGAGTATAAAATGAAATTTAACGACGAGGGCTATATCATCAATGTCAAAAAGCACGGCGAAAGCTCGGCAATTTTAAGCATTGTCAGCAAAGAGCACGGCAAGGTTGTCGGCTACGTCAAAAATGCTCTTAGTAAAAAGAACCTAGGTGTATATCAGCTGGGCAATAAGGTCTCTTTTGAAGCTTATGCCCGCGTTGATGAAAATATGCTAAGCTTGAAAGTCGAGTTGATAAGTCCCGATGCCGTTAATTTCATTTCCGAAATGCCAAAGTTAGAGGCTTTGGCAGCATTATGCGGTCTGTGTAATGTCTGTATGCCCGAACAATTAGCTTTGGATAGATTATATTACTATATCGAAAGCTTTTTCGGGCTGATAAATCAAAAAAATTGGTTAGCTAATTATGCTTTTTTTGAGTTCTATTTGCTGGACTTTTTAGGCATTTCATTAGATTTAAGTGAATGTTCGGCAACCGGTACGACCGAAAATTTGAAATATGTTTCACCCAAAACCGGCAAGGCGGTTTGTGCCGAATCAGGAGAGCCTTATAAGGACAGATTGTTTAGTTTTCCACAGTTCATTGTGGAACAGAATTATACGCCAACCCCGCAAGAAATAAGGGATTTGCTCAAAATGACGGAGTTTTTCTTGCAAAAGAACTTTTTTCAAACTCACGGCTTGAAATTACCGCCAAATCGTGCTAATTTGCTTGCAAATTTAGAGATATGACGGAAAAAATTATGGAAGCAGTTGAAGAAAAAATCAAAGATGTTCACTTGGCGGAAGAGTTAAGTAGCCGCTATTTGTCTTATGCCATGTCAACCATTGTTGATCGTGCTTTGCCGGATGTCAGGGATGGCTTGAAACCGGTACACAGACGTTTGCTTTATGCAATGCGTCAGTTGCATCTTGATCCAAAGTCTGGTTTTAAGAAATGTGCACGCGTGGTCGGTGATGTTATCGGTAAATATCACCCGCATGGTGATACTGCTGTATATGGTGCAATGGTGCGTTTGGCACAAGATTTTTCAGTTCGCTATCCGCTGGTCGATGGTCAGGGAAACTTTGGTAATATTGATGGTGACGGAGCAGCCGCCATGCGTTATACCGAAGCCAGATTAACCGAGTTTGCCATCGCTATGATGGAAGGCTTGAACGAAGATGCCGTTGATTTTCGTGATACTTATGACGGCGAGGAGAGTGAACCTGTAGTTATGCCTTCCATGGTTCCAAACTTGTTGTGTAATGGTTCGGTTGGTATTGCTGTAGGTATGGCCACGAACATTCCGCCGCACAACTTGAGCGAAGTCTGCGATGCCTTGCTTTATTTGATTGAAAATCCCGATTGCGGCATGGAACCTTTGGTAAAAAGAATCAAAGGTCCTGATTTTCCGACCGGTGGCGTGATTATTGATAAGTTTTCTACCATTTTGGATGCTTACACCCAAGGAAGAGGTACATTCCGTATTCGTGCCAAATGGGAGAAAGAAGACTTAGGTCACGGACAATATCAAATCGTGGTGACTGAAATTCCGTATCAGGTCATTAAATCTAAATTGATTGAAAAAATTGCTTCTTTGCTGATGGAGAAGAAGCTTCCGATGTTAAACGATGTCAGAGATGAATCATCTCATGATGTTCGTATCGTGTTAGAACCCAAAAACAGAACTGTTGATGCCGCTTTGTTAATGGAACATCTCTTCAAGCAAACTGACTTGGAAGTTCGCTTCACGATGAATATGAACGTGCTTGATTCCGACACTGTTCCAAGAGTGATGAGCATTAAAGAAGTTTTGTCCGAATTTCTAAATCATAGACACAATGTCTTAAAGCGTCGCGTCAACTTCCGCTTAAACAAAATTTTGGCTCGTATGGAACTTTTGAGCGGCTATTTGATTGCTTATCTCAACTTGGATGAAGTGATTAGAATTATCCGTGAGGAAGAAGATCCCAAAGCTGAATTGATGAAAAAATTTGAGCTGACCGATAATCAAGCTGAAGCCATTTTGAATATGAAATTGCGTTCTTTGCGTAAATTGGAAGAAATGGAAATCCGCAAAGAATATGATGATTTGTCGGCAGAAAAAGGTGAGTTGGAAGCTTTGCTCTCTGATGAACACAAACGCTGGGAAGCTATTGCCAACGAAATTAAGCTTACAAAAGAAAAATTCGGCAAGAAAACGGCATTAGGCAAACGTCGCACCGAATTTGCCGAAGTTTCTGAAGAAATTGATGTTCCGGTTGAAGCCTTTATTGAAAAAGAGCCGATTACCGTGATTTTATCACAAAAAGGCTGGATTAGAGCTTTGAAAGGCTATAGCAATTTGAACGAAGACTTCAAGTTCAAAGATGATGATGCCTTGTTGACGGCAATTCATGCTCAAACAACCGATAAAATCATTTTGTTTGATACATCTGGTAAGTTCTTTACCATTCCCGCCAATGAAATTCCTTGCGGACGTGGATTTGGTCAGCCGTTAAGATTGATGATAGACTTGGGTATCAATGACAATATTACTGAAATGTTTGTCTTTGATTCAAAAGCAAAATACTTGATTGCTTCTAATACGGGACGAGGTTTTGTCGTCGATGAAAATCATATTTTGGCACAAACCCGTAACGGTCGTAAGATTATGAATTTGGAAGACGGTGAATATACCAAGTT
Organism: uncultured Alphaproteobacteria bacterium; assembly: GCA_944393225.1. Classification (GTDB taxonomy): domain Bacteria; phylum Pseudomonadota; class Alphaproteobacteria; order RF32; family CAG-239; genus CAJLXD01. The sequence continues at coordinate 73,738 of CALXZK010000003.1, read as the reverse complement.
CTGCAAACGCATGGACGGAGATATGGTTGCCGTTATCGGTGATAACCGCAAATTGCTGGTCTTTAAGGCAGAAGAAGTTCCGAGCATGGCGCGAGGCAGGGGCGTTTCTTTGCAAAAATACAAAGACGGCGGCTTGAGCGATATTCAAATCTTTAACGAGAGTGAAGGCTTTACCTATAATCGTGCCGGCGGAACCAAGACCGAAACCGAGTTGTTGACCTGGTTGGGACACCGTGCGCAAGTTGGTAAGCTTGCCCCGTTCGGCTTCCCCAAAAACAATAAATTTTTGAAAGAAAACAAGGAGTAAGCAGGGCAGGCTCAAAGCCTGCTTTAGCTTTTTTTATAAAAAATGTCTGAGATATTGTTTGAATATGTCCGTCAGGGACAATATATAAAAGTAAGTGCCATCGAACCGGAAACCAAAACCGAAGTTTGTGTTGTTGTCCCGGTTGGTTTGAGTGAAAAAGAAATGCAAATTCAGGCATTGAAAAAACTGCAATATGTTTTGAAGAAAAAAGAGGAAGAATAAAGATGTTAAGCGATATTGAAATTTCTCAGCAAACAGAATTGGAACCGATTGAAAAAATTGCGGAATCAATAGGCTTAACCGCAGATGATATTGAGCTTTATGGCCGATATAAAGCCAAAATCAGCTATAAAAAGCTGCAAGAGATTCAAAATTCTCCTCTTGATGACGGAAAGTTGATTTTGGTAACGGCAATTACGCCGACAGCGGCAGGAGAGGGAAAGTCAACCGTATCAATCGGCTTGGGCGATGCGCTTCATCGTTTGCATAAAAATGCAATCATCGCATTAAGAGAACCTTCTTTAGGACCATGCTTCGGTGCCAAAGGCGGAGCAACAGGTGGTGGTTATTCTCAAATTGCGCCGATGGAAGAAATAAACTTGCATTTTACCGGTGATATTCATGCCGTGACCACGGCTGCCAATTTGCTTGCTACCATAATTGATAATCACATTTATCAAGGCAATAAACTAAGTATTGATGAAAAAACAATTACATGGAAAAGATGCGTGGACTTAAACGATAGAACTCTAAGAGATATTACTATCGCTCAAGGTTCAAAAATCAATGGTGTAGAGCGCAAAGCAAAATTTTGCATCAGTGTTGCCAGTGAAATTATGGCTGTTTTATGCTTGGCAGAAAATATCAAAGATTTGAAAGCACGTTTGGCTCGAATTGTGATTGGTAAAAACACCAAAGGAGAATTTGTCACTGCGGCAGATTTGAATGCTGTTGGTGCTTTGGCTGCTGTTTTGAAAGATGCAATCAAGCCAAATTTGGTACAAACCTTGGAACATACGCCGGCATTAGTGCACGGCGGACCATTTGCTAACATTGCGCATGGCTGCAATAGTTTGATTGCAACAAAAACAGCATTAAAATTGGCGGATTATGTGGTTACCGAAGCCGGTTTTGGAGCTGACTTAGGTGCAGAAAAATTCATGGATATTAAGTGCCGACAAGGACATATTGCGCCTTCAGCCGTTGTAATTGTGGCAACCGTCCGCGCCTTAAAAATGCACGGCGGCGTTGAAAAAGATAATCTCAATCAAGAAAATCTGGTCGCTTTGAGTGATGGATTCGATAACTTGAAAACGCATATTGAAAATATGCAAAAGTTTGGCGTTCCGGTTGTTGTCGCAATCAACAAATTTGTCAGTGATACTGAAGAAGAATTATCTTTGTTGCAGTACAAGACCAAAGAAATGGGCGTTGAAGCTGTTTCGTGCGAAGGCTGGGAAAAAGGCGGCTCGGGCGTAGAAAAGTTAGCCGAAGTTGTCTTAAAATTGTGTGATGAAGCTAATGAGTTTCATTATTTGTATCAAACGGAAGAACCGTTGGAAGATAAAATCAGTCAGGTCGCCAAAGAAATCTATCGCGCTAAATATGCCGATTTTTCAGATTTAGCTATGGAAAAACTCAGAGCCTATTCGGAGCGAGGCTATGGCGATTTATGTGTTTGCATAGCCAAGACGCAAAACTCCATTTCTCACGATAAAGCTCTGCGTAATGCACCCAAAGATTATGCTTTGCCGATAAGAGATGTTTCTTTGTCGGCTGGAGCAGGGTTTGTGGTTGCTTATGCTGGTAATATTTTGGATATGCCGGGGTTGCCGGAGCATCCTGCCGCAGAAGATATAGATGTAGATGAAAACGGAAAAATCACCGGTTTATTCTAAATCTAAAAAGCCGTTGTGGATAACTTTTAATCTGCCACTTTAATATTTAAAAATCAAAAAAAATAATATAAACTCATTCCGACAAATGTTGCTATGGGGATAATAACATTTGTCAAAAAAGGGAAAATCAAAAAAAAATTAGGGAATATATTTATGTCAAATCAACAAGTTGATAAGACTGATCAGCAAAAAAAGAATGTCGCTCTTCCGGGCTTTATGTCAGAAAACAGCAAAATCGATTATAATGATGAACCTCAAGCCGTAACATGGTTGGCCAACAATCTCACGCGCTTAATGATAGGTATTTCCGTACTTTGGTTTATTATCGTTTTAATTTACATTACTCAGTTTTTCGGTTGGTCAAACTTGTTTTTGATGATGCCGGATGAGTTTGGTGGATTCTTAGCCGGCGTAACCTTGCCTTTAGCCATTATTTGGGTGGTTATGGCTTATATAGACCGTGGCGCAAGTTTTAAAAATGAAGCTAAGTTTTTGCGTGCTTATATGAACCAACTTGTATATCCGGAAGAAGGCGGTGCCCAAACGGCAAAAGCCATGGCCGATGCCATTCGCTCTCAAGTCGGAGAGTTGCAAGCCGTGACCAAACATGCCATGCAACAAACCGAAATCATTAAAAAAGAGTTGAGCGAAAGAGTTAATGATTTTTCCAAATTAGTCAGTACCTTAGATAACTATTCTTCCCACACCATTGTAGAGTTGACCGATGGTGTTAAAACTTTGGTTGAAAATTTTGATTATGTCACAGCCAGAGCGCAAGCTTCTTCTGAAACATTCAAAGGTTATATTGGCGATTTCTCATCTTCAGCACAAGTAATTGAGCAAAATTGCCAAAGATTATTTGAAAAAATAACGCCAAATGTTTTGGAATTAAAACAATCCTCACAAATGTTCCAAAGCTTGATGGAAGGAAACGCAGCTAAAATCAGCAAAGCTAATCAAACCTTGGCAGACTTTGGTGATTTAACCGTTAAGAGTGTTGAAAACGTAGCTCAGCTTTTGGATGCGCAAACCGCAAAATTGCAAGAAACCGCCAAAGGTGCCGTAGATGTATGTGATGTTATCACTCAAAAAATTGACGGAAGCGTTAATAAAATTGAAAATGTATTAAGCAATCAGACTTCAACGGTAGAAGAATATTTGGATAAAATTGACAATGTTGCAGATAGTTTAAGTGAAAGATTTTCTTCTCAAAGCAAATTCTTGTCTTCTGAAGTTGAGAAAGTGGCATCCCGTGCAAACATCATTGCCGAAACGGTTGGCATGCAAGTTCAATCATTGGAAAACATTGCCGATAAAATTTCTGAGAACATTAAATCTGTTGAGAATAATGTTTTGAATGGTAAAAACAATGTAGCAGCCATGTCAGAAAATATTATTCACAATTTGGAAGAAATTGTTGCTAAAAGCGAAGTTAGTACAGAGCGCTTGAGTGCTTTATCAGAGCAAAATCAAGCTAATGCCAATTCTATCAAGGCAGATATTAATAGTCAGAATGAAAATCTGCAAAAAATAAGTGATGGTATCATACTTAACTTCAAACTCTTGATGCAAGAATTTAAGAATAATATCAATGCATTGCAAGAACAAACAGATGTTGCCAGAGTGAAACTTGACGATGTTTCCGGTATTGTTAAGAAAAATATTGATAATTTGAATGAAGCTTCTTCACTCGTTGTTGCTCAAAGCAAAGTCGGAGAAAATGCAATTGCGCAACAACAAAACAGCATAGAAGAAATGGTCAAGAAGATTGAAGCAATCAAAGCAGAATTAAAATATCAAATCGATGAATTGATGCGCACATCTTCATTCTTGGGTCACGAAGCCGGAAATACGGTAGAAACTTTGAAAAAACAATTGTCAGAAACCTATGACGTTTGCAATAACATTGTTTCTAAAACCCAATTGGCAAACAGCAGTTTGAATGACCAAGCTGCACAATTTAATGAAAAAGCCGATATGGCTCTTGGCAAAGTTGCGCGTATGGAAAGCATTTTGAATAACCAATCACAAGAGATGGAAAAATTGGTTAAATCCGTTGCTGAGCGTTCCGTAACCGTGGCTGAAACCATGGAAAGACACGCTGCTAATGTCAATATTGCAACAGCAAACTCAGAAACCACACTTCAAAAATTGAACAATTCTTTTGCTGTTCAAAATGAAAATATCGGCAAAATTGCAGAAGCAACGGTCAAATATGTTGCCGATGTTGTTCAAGCAATGGATGAAAAAGCAGAAAACATTAGCTTGTTGTTTAAGCAACAAGAAAATGAGTTTTTCAATATTTGCGATCGTTTGACCGAAAATACCGACAATATGGGCAATACATTGAAAAAACAAGTTTCGGTTATTGAACAAAGTGCAGATAAGGTCTTTTCTAGAATGACCTTGCTGGAAGAAGATGTAAACAAACGAGTTGATGCCGTTGTTGCCAATACGGTCAAATCAATTGATAAGTTGGCAGAAGTAAATCAATCCATTACGGTTCAAAACAACGATGTCAGCAAGTTTATTCAAGAAATTACCGATAAAATGGCATTAATCTCTGCCACATTTAGAGATAATTTCCAAATCTTTAACGACACTGTGAAAGATTTAACCTTAAGCTCAGACGGCTTTACCGCATCAATCATGGGTAATTGCGATAAAATCAATCAAGCTAATCAAAATCTGGTTCAAGAGAGCAAAAACACAATTACAATGTTGGATTCTCATGCTCAAAACATTGATTCTTTTTTGAGCAAAACCATTACTCAGTCAGATTTGATAAAAGATAGTTTTGAACGTCAGGGCGAAACTTTGGCAGATATTGCCAATACCGTTGCCGCTCAAACGCGCTTGGGTGAAGCTTCTTTGGCTCAACAATACAAATATTTGTCCGATGCTTCAACCGAAGTTGCCGAGAGAATCAATGAAATCAATAAGAACATGAAAGACGGCACGGATAATATTTTGGAAAATTCGGCAAAAATTGCTTATGAGTTCAATGTCTTAGGCGACAGATTGCTGAAAGTAAATGAAGATATTAATAAATCATCCAAAGATTCCATCAAAAATGTAGAACAAATGAATATGGCTTTAAGTCAGTTGGTTGATGATTTTGGTGCAAATGTCAATAAATCAAGCGCCAAAATTGCAACAGCCATGAATGATTATGAAAAATATATTGCCAACTTTAATACGGTTACGGCAGAAGCCAGCAGTGGCGTTTTTGAAATTAATAATCTTATTTCATCACAAAGCGATAAGATGATAAAAATTTCCGAAGATACCAAACAGTTGGTAGAATGCTTTAATACGGTATTGAATGACACATCGGTACAATTGTCAAATCGAGCCAATTTTGCCTATGAAAAAGTCAAAGGTTTGGGTGAAAACTTAAAAACTTTAAGCCTGCAAATGGATGAAGCTTCTAAGATGACAACAACCAACTTTGAAAACACCGGTAATAAGTTGCGCGCCACAATTACGGAAATTGCAAGCAATGCTGAGCGTATATCAAACGAAATTCGTTCATCAGGTGAAGTTTTCTTGAAGCAATCCGGAGTTTTGGTTGCTGCCGGAGATGATACTTTGAAAAAAGTAACCGATGTTATGAATGTTTTGAACAACAGTAGCTCAGATTTCTCTGCCAGCGGTGATGAATTGATTAAAAAATCAGTTGCTTTCAGCGATATTATTGAAAAACAGTTGAAGGTATTAACCGAAACTGCACAAAAAGCTGAGAAAAACTTGACCGATATGGAAAAACGCTACGAAAACGCACAAATTGATACATTCTTGAAAGATGCGGCTTATATTATTGAAAAACTGGAAACTTCTTCCGTTGATATTAACCGCATTTTCAACCCCAATGCCGAAGAGGAAATTTGGAAGAAGTATTATAATGGCGATACATCTGCCTTCGTGCGCTATTTGGCAAAGAACATGACCAAACAACAAATATTGGAAATTCGCAAACTTTATGAAAAGAATATGGATTTCCGCAATATGGTTACCAAATATTTGAGCGATTTTGAAACTTTGGTTGCCAGAGCTCGCATGAATGAACATGCCGGCGTATTGTTGTCCGTCATTTCCGGAGCAGATATTGGTAAAGTATATTATATTTTAGCCAAAGCCTTGGATAAATTGAACTAGTAGGAATGAATAATGGTCGTTATGACGGCAACAGATAAACTTGGTGGTCTATACGCCGATTTAACATCGCAAATAAAACATTCTGTAGATGTTATAAAAAACAAATCGGCGTTTTCTACTGAGGTTAAAGAAAGCAAAACATCTGAAACGCAAACAAACAATATCGGGAGTTTTGCTTTTAGCTATCTGGAACCGTCAACGGCTTATAATATTCATGTTGTTTCTGCGCAAATATCCGATACCAACAACTTAAAAAAAGAGCAAACACCGCAACACCAAATTGATGATAATACAGATGATTCCGCACCGGTTCTTGAAGCTGAGATTGAAGAAACATCTTTTTGGGAAGAATTGCAAAATCACATTTCGGTAGATGCCAAAAATGTCAGTCGCTTGTATCAAAAAAATGAGTTGGGCGGATATTCCGAAATGCCGCTCTTTTTAGAAGGCGGAAAGTTCACGGTTTATGATTTGGGCTATGCGGCACAAGCCTATGCTTTTACCTTCAATATTAATAAAGAGCCGGATAGCCGCATAGAATATATGTATAAATATGATAAATCTTTTGATTATAGGGTATAATGAAAATATTAAATTTTGACAGCCGCGTATTTTTGGCGCCGATGGCAGGAATTACCGATCGTCCGATGCGCCGTCTTGTAAAAAGTTTCGGACAAGGACAAATGGTTTCAGAAATGGTTGCCATCAATGCCATTCAACGAAAAAATCCCAAAAGCTATAAAATCGCAGATGTTAGGGAAGAAAATTATCCGGTTGTAGTGCAACTCGTGGGCGGAGAACCAGAGCTTTTTGCCGATGTTTGTCCGTTGGTGGAAGAGTTGGGTGCTTGCTCAATCGACATTAATATGGGGTGTCCGGTTAAAAAAATAGTCAATAATAATTCCGGCTCCTATTTGATGAAAGATATGCCTTTGGCACAAAAAATCATCGAAACAACCGTCAAATCAACCAAGCTGCCGGTGAGCGTAAAGTTTCGCAAAGGTTGGGACAATAATCATGTCAATGCGGTAGATTTTGCCAAAATGTGTGAAGACTGCGGTGCCGCATATATCACCGTGCATGGAAGAACCCGTAGTGATTTTTACTCCGGAGAAGCCGATTGGAAAACCATAGCCGAAGTTAAAAATGCCGTTAAAATACCGGTTATCGGCAACGGCGACATTACCAGTCCGCAGTTAGCAAAAAAAATGATTGATGAAACCGGCGTAGATGCCGTGATGGTGGGAAGAGGGGCGTTAGGTGCACCTTGGCTGATTTCGCAAATTCATAATTATTTGGAGGAGGGGATAGAACCTCAACCCATCGCCATAGACGTGGTAAAGCAAGCCTTGTTAACCCATATTAAAGAATTGATAGAATATTATGGAGAAAGATTAGCTTTAGGCATATCTCGCAAATATGTCTGTTGGTATTGTAAAAATTGCCGAGATGCGCGTAAGTTCAGAGAAAATTATGTGAAAATAAACAATTTTCAAGATGCTTACGCAGAAATAGAACGCTATTTCGGCAGTTTGCAAGAAGAGCAATAAGGAATGAAAGATGAAGATTATTGTTTGCGGTGCAGGTTCTGTCGGTAGAAGTATCGTTAGCTATTTGGTAAAAGGTAACAACGACGTAACGGTCATTGATAACAATCAAAAACGCTTGGATGATTTGGCGCAAGAGTTTGATATTTTGCCGATTTTGGGTTCATCATCGCATCCGTCCGTTTTGGAAAAAGCTGACGCAGCAAAAGCTAAATTGCTGATTGCCGCCACAAATGATGATGAAGTCAATTTAGTTACTTGTTCCGTGGCACAAGCACTGTTTGGTGTGCCTCGAAAAATTGCCCGCATCAATTCTCGCGAGTTTCAAAATCCGTTATGGTCAACTTTATACAGCGACAAAAACATTCCGGTCGATTTAGTCATTTCTCCCGATGAAGAGATTGGTAAATATATTTACAATATGCTCAAAATTCCCGGAACGTCGGAAGCACGCCCGTTGGTCGGTGGAAAAATGTATTTGATTGCCTTTAAGGTTCCCGAAAACAGCCCGTTTGTCAAAGTTCCGTTGCTCAATTTGAAGCAAATAGATGATGACATTGATATTGAAATTGTCTGTATCAACCGCAAAAATAACATTTTTATTCCTTATAAAAGTGATGCTTTGGAAGCCGGAGATGAAATTTATGTCTTAACCGCGACGGACAAAATCGGTTTGACAATGTCTGCCTTTGGTGCCGAACACTCAGCAATTGAGCGTTTGATAGTCTTTGGTGGTAATGCCGTATCGCGCTGCATTGGTCGCATGATAGAAAAAGATGATAACATTATCAGCTGCAAGGTCATTGAAGAAGACTTTGAAAAAGCAGATGAAACCGCACGAGAATTGAATGATACCATTGTCATGCAAGGTCCGATGATGAGTGACAAAATTTTGAGCGAAGCCGGAATCTATGGCGCCGATGCCGCAGTCGCGGTGACAACTGAAGATGAAGACAATTTGCTTGCCTCCATGCTTTCTAAAAAATGCGGCGTTAAAAACACCATCGCTTTGTTGAACTCTCCGGCATATAACAGCTTGGTTGATATTGCTGGTAGTAACATTTTGGTTGATAGATCTTCCGTTACCATTTCTCACATTTTGCATGAATTGCGCAAGACTGAAGTTCAAAGCGCATATTCTTTAGGACGAGGATTTGCTGAAATATGGGAAATTCCGTTGACGGAAGATTCTAAAATTGCCGGACAAACAATCAAAAGTTTGGACTTACCGGCAAGCAGCAAAATTTGCGCCATTGTCAGAGAGGACGAAACAATATATCCGTCAGAAACCGAGGTTTTGACCATTGGTGATGATTTAATCCTTTATGTTGATTCGGCATCAATTCGCAAAGTGGAGAAAATTTTAGGCTAAATACAACCGAAATTTGTGTTTGAGTACAAATCAAGACTTTACTAATAAAAAAATCGGGTTAATATTAAAAACATTGAATAGAAAAAATAAAAAAAATAAAGGTAAATAAAATGACACAAAATGTTCAAGATGATTTTTTAAATAACCTTCGTGACAATAAAATTTCTGTCACCGTATTTTTGGTAAATGGCGTAAAATTGCAAGGTTTGATTACTTGGTTTGATAGCTTTTCATTGTTATTGCGCCGTGATGGTCACACCCAATTGATTTATAAGCACGCCATTTCTACCATTATGCCGAGTGCTGCCGTTGATATTGAAATTGAAGATGAAAAAGGCAGCTCAGAAGAATAATCTTGAAAGAAAATCAATCTAAATCAAATTCACAAAAGGCTTGCGTCATTTTTCCTTCCGTGCAAGGAAAAGCCGTTTCTCTGTCCCCTGAAGCCAGATTGGAAGAAGCAGTGCGTTTGGCGCAGGCCATTTGGCTGGATGTTGTTTATAGCGAAATAGTCAAAGTCAGAGAGATAAAACCTGCCATTTTTTTCGGTAATGGTTTTTTAGAACAACTTCAGCAAAAAATTTCAGAAAACAATATAGAATTAGTCATTGTTGACACATCTCTGACACCAATTCAGCAACGCAATCTGGAGAAAAAACTCAAAATCAAGGTCATTGACCGCACTGCCTTAATTCTTGAAATTTTTGGCGAAAGAGCCAATACCAAAGAAGGCAATTTGCAAGTTGAGCTGGCACATCTGACCTATCAGCGCAGCCGTTTGGTCAGAAGCTGGACCCACTTGGAAAGACAACGCGGCGGTGCCGGATTTTTGGGCGGTCCCGGTGAAACGCAAATCGAGTTGGACAGACGTATTATTGATGATAAAATTGTCCGCATCAAAAAAGATTTGGAAAAAGTCAAACGCACGCGAGAACTGCAACGCGGCGCCCGCAAAAAAGTTCCGTATCCGGTTGTAGCTTTGGTTGGTTATACCAACGCCGGAAAATCTACCTTGTTTAACTTGTTGTCCAAAGCCAATGTTTTTGCACAAGATTTATTGTTTGCAACCTTGGATCCGACCATGCGTAAAATCAATTTACCTTCGGGAAAAGAAATTATCTTGTCTGATACGGTTGGTTTTATTTCCGATTTGCCGCACGAGCTGGTTATGTCTTTCCGCGCCACATTGGAAGAAGTTTTGTCTGCCGATATTGTGGTTCATGTGCGCGATTTATCTAACCCCGATCATCAGCAACAAAAGCAAGATGTGTTGGAAGTTTTGCATCATTTGGGCTTAGAACATATTGAAAATAAAGATAATTATATTGAGCTTTGGAACAAAACGGATTTATTGAGCGAAGAAGATAAACAATATGTGTTAGAAAATGCCAAACGCAATACAAATATTATTCCGACTTCTGCTTTGAGCGGAGAAGGGTGCAAACAATTTTTGCAAACTTTAGACGACAAATTAAGTCAGCATCATCAAATGATAATGGTCAAAATTCCGTCATCAGACGGTAAAGAGCTCGCGTGGTTACACCAAAACGCACAAGTCCAAACAATTGAAAATCATGATGATTATCAGCTGGTCTATGCCAAAATAGATAAGGTGAATATGGCAAAATTAAATGCTCGTATGAAAATAAAGCTCATCAGTTGAGTTGATTTTGCCGCAACAGTGCATAAATATTGATTGTTAAAAACAACAAGAAAGGAGAAGATTTATGAAAAAAACAATATTTTCTTTAGCCTTTTTAGTTTCTGCCTGTGCCATACAAAACGGTGCCATAGAATATCAAGAAACCTTGCAACAATGGGTTGGTATGCCGGAGTTGAGTTTGTATGATTCTTGGGGCACTCCGACCAATGTGTGGAATATTGACCAGCAAACCAAAGTCGTTACTTACATTTCTCAAGAAAATGCACCCATAAACGGCAATTCTGACCCATATAACGGCGTCGGTGTTGACTACAATGGCATACGCACGGAAAATTTTGGTGAAAACTTATGGGATCAACAAAATGATGATTATTATTGCAAAACATCTTTCACCATCACCAACGGAGAAGTGGTAAATTACAATTTCAACGGTGATGATTGTGTGGTTCCGACCAAATGGTAAAGCTAAATTTCAAACGCTTGTCTTTAGAAGACAAAGAAGAATATGATAAGTATTATCAGACTGGTACAGAAAAAAGTTCTGATACGTCATTTATCAATTTGTGGGCGTGGGACAACAAATATCAAACCGAAATCGCTTTTGCCGAAAACTTGTGTTGGCTGCGTTTTAGAAAAGATGATGATTATATTTATGGTCCGCCGCTAGGAAATCATAAATCGGTAGATTGGCAAAAAATATTTGCACAATATTTGCCAAAGCAAGTTATGTTTAAGAGTGTTACCGAAGGGTTGGCGCAAGCACTGCAAAAAGTTTTTGGCAAAAATCTGGAAATCACGGAAGACCGAGATAATTGGGAATATTTGTATAATATTGCCGATTTGGTATCATTGAGTGGCGAAAAATATCGCAATCAGCGCAAATTATCCAACCAATTTTTGCAGAACAATAATTATAAACTAGAGCCGATAGAAGAAAAAAATATAGAAAAAGTCAAAAAATTTCAGCAAATATGGCTAAAACAAAATAAAGAAAATTCAATAGGCTTAGAGCAAGAAAATAAAGCAATTCTTGAAGTTTTGACAAATTGGACGGAATTTAAAGATAAGATTTTTGGTTATGCATTGTTGGTCGATGATAATATAGTTGGCTATACCATCGGAGAAAAACAAGATGGAGAGCATATCATCATTCATTTTGAAAAAGCGTTATACGATGTCAGAGGCGCATATCCGGCACTGAACAAGCTCACTTTAGAAAATTTTACCGACTATAAATACGTCAATCGTGAGCAAGACTTAGGCTTGGTAGGATTAAGACGCGCCAAAGAAGAGTATAATCCGTTTGGTTTTGTTAAAAAATATCAATTATTTTTGCGGCAAAACTAACCCTGAGTGGGTAACAATCATTCCGCGACGCAAATTTTTTGCTTTTGCCACACCGGCATTGAGTTCAATAACTGCAATTGTATGAGCCGGAGAATAAATCAATTTTTCACTCAAGGGCTGTGCATTTTCAACAATACCGCTGATTTGGTGCTTGTCGTTTACAAAAATCATATCCAAGGGCAGGTAAGTATTTTTCATCCAAAAAGCGGTTTGTCGCGGGGATGGAAAAAGAAAAATCATACCTTGATTTTGGGGCATTGATTTTCTGTACATTAAGCCCAGAGCAAGTTCTTGCGGAGTTTCAGAAGTTTCTACTTTAAAATCAATTTGTTGAGAACCGCTTCCCAATGTCAAACTTGAAAGTTCTCTCTGCGGATTTTTTTCAGTTTCAAAACAAGCCGAAACCAAAAACAGAAAACAAGCAGCAACAAGCAGTTTTTTCATCAAATTAATCCTTTTTATTAACTTTTCGAGGTTGCCATTGTGAAACCATAACCGGTCCGTGTTGAGACATTCTGACACGGTTGCTGTATGTTTTTTCATTTGCCGGTGTGAAAAGTTCGGCAATTTGTTGCATATCTACCGCCATCAGATTCTTCTTGTCATAACAAGATTGAAAAGCTTGGCTTTGCGTGATGGTAGAGCGCAAATCCAATAAAGATTGGTTAGCATATTTATTCCAAATTTGCTCTAAGAAAGAGGCTGTTTTATCATCAATTTTAATATTGGGCATATAAGGGTGTCCATGCGCAAAAACCTTGAGCAAATTTGGTTCCAAAAAACCTTTTTCGGTGGCAATAAACATGGAGGGAAATAAAATTTCGTTACCGTGGCGTTGCATATAAATAATCTGCGCTAAAAACAACAAATGGTGCAATTTTTCATCTTCAATAAAAAATTGTTTTTTGTCGGCATATTGCAAAAACCAATAAGCCACATCAAAAGCCGAAGGAGCGGCGATTTTAGGCATTTTTCAATCCTCACATCTGTTCTTTTTTTGTGTATTATACGCGTTTAATTGCAAAACAAAATTATTAAAATATACCTGTTGATTATTTTTTATCTCTTGTTTTATGCTGAGTAATATTATATCAATAATAAGAATTAATTCGAAAAAGAGTTTAATATTGGGATTCAAAAACATGAAAGCGCTTCAAGATATCAAATTATATTGTGGAATTTTTGGACTGACAGCTTTGTTATGCTCTTGTTCTTCCGCCGTTTTTCCGGATATTACGGAAGATGAAGAAGATGCTGTTGTCAGCCAAGACAGTGAAGAAGACAGCTCTTTTGTCGGTCGCAAAAGCAAAAAAATAGAACTCACCATGCCGGAAGAAGGTGAAAGTTTGCAAGCCGATACCAAAAACATCGCTTATGATGATGAAAAACCGGATATTCCGTTTGCAGCCAAGACCAAACCCGTTAAAAAAGAAGAGCTGAAAGAAAGCAAGGCTGAAGCTGAAAAAGCTTTGTCTGAAAATGCAAACAAAAAAGCCGAAAAAGCTAAAAAAATAGAAATACCGCAAAAACCGGTTATTACTGCTGCAGACTTTGCTCCGGCAGAAGAAGAAAATTCGGTTCCAAGCGTCAGCTATAGATTAGATACATTCTATTTTGCCGATGGTAGTTCTGTGCTCGATTCTCAATATAACAAGCAAATCAGAAATATTGTAAAATTGGCAAAATCTAAGAAAAACGCCATTGTAACGGTTAAAGGCTTTGCTTCCAGCCGCACACGCAATACCGATCCGGTTAGCCACAAATTGGCAAACTTCAAGGTTTCTGCCGCACGTGCACAAAGCGTTGCCGATGCTTTGAAGAGATATGGCTTGTCTGCAAGCAAAATCCAAACCGAAGCTTTGTCCGATTCAATGCCTGCTTATCAGGAAGTTATGCCTGAAGGCGAGCGTTTGAACCGCCGTGTTGAAGTTTATATTGCTTACTAAGCTCAGGTGATTGAGTGGAAGAAGCTCTTGAAAATGAAAAATCATTAGGGGGCAACCTGTGGAAGGTTGTCCCTGTTAATGAACGTTTGATTGAAAGCATCAGTCAAAAATATCAGTTGCCGTACCTGATTGCTCGTCTTTTATATTTGCGCGGCGTTCAAGAACAAGATATCAAAAATTTTATTGATCCCAAATTGCAAACTTTGTTGCCGGATCCATCTTGCTTAAAAGATATGGATAAAGCGGCAGCGCGCATCGCCGATGCCATCATCAATAAAGAACGCGTTGCCATCATCGGCGACTATGATGTTGACGGCGCAACGTCATCTTCTGTTTTGCGCTTGTTTTTAGAAAGCGTGGGCATCAATCCGCAAGTGCATATTCCGGATAGAGAAGAGGGCTATGGTCCGAGCAAAATGGCAATAGATGAGTTTATTGCTTCAGGCGTGGATTTAGTCATCACCACCGATTGCGGCACCACGGCTTTTGATACGTTTGAATATGCCAAAGAAAAAAATATTCCCGTCATTGTTTTAGACCACCATGAAGCCGAGGTTTTACTGCCGCCGGTTTATGCTTTGGTCAACCCCAAACGCTTGGATGAAACCTGCGAGGTAGAATATTTGAAATTTATGGCAGCGGTTGGCGTTGTTTTTGTAACGATTGTCGCCATCAACCGCGAATTGCGTCGTCGCGGTTTCTTTACCAAAGACAATCCGGAACCCAATTTACTCCAATGGCTTGATTTGGTGGCTTTGGGTACGGTTTGCGACGTTGTGCCGCTCAAAGGCTTAAATCGTGCGTTTGTCAGACAAGGACTTAAAGTAATGTCCCGCCGCACCAATTTAGGAATCCGCGCTTTGGTTGATAAGGCAGGCATAAGTGAAGCGCCGACGGCTTTTCATTTAGGCTATGTCTTGGGACCAAGAATCAATGCTTGCGGTCGTGTCGGGGATTCGGCTTTAGGTAATAAACTCTTATGTATGAAAGACGAAAAACAAGCTGAAATGCTTGCCGAAAAATTAGGCGAGTTTAACCAACAGCGAAAAGAAATTGAGAACTATGTTTTGCTCAATGCCATTGAAATGTTGGAAGGCACGCCGCAAACATATCCGATTGCCTTTGTGGCCGGACACGATTGGCACCAAGGCGTTATTGGTATTGTTGCCGGAAAATTGAAAGAAAGATACAATCTGCCTTCTTTTGTTATGTCCATTGAGGCAGACGAGGTCAAAGGCTCGGCACGTTCCATTCCGCAGGTAGATTTAGGCGCTTTAATCATCTCTGCCAAAGAGAAAGGCCTGTTAACCAAAGGCGGTGGACACACCATGGCTGCCGGATTCTCTTTAAACGAAGATAAAATTGAAGATTTCAAAAAGTTTGTCGGCGAATATGTCAGTGAAAAAATCGGTGGTGAAGCTATTGTTCCGGTCATTGATATTGACGGTGAGTTAGAATTATCCGGCGCAACGCTTGATTTGGCAGATAATTTGGAAATGTTAGAGCCTTATGGTTCCGGCAACAGTGAGCCGAAATTATTGCTGCATCGCGTTCGTATTAATAAAGCTTCAATCATCGGCAGCGGTCACGTTAAATGCTTTTTGGGCTCCGACAACGGTGGTTCGGTCAAGGCAATTGCTTTCCGCGTGGCAGATAATGACATCGGGCAAGCCATGCTCAATGCCAAAGGCGAAGTTTTTGATGTCGTCGGTGTTTTAAGAAAAGATAGCTGGCAAGGACGCAATTCTGTTCAGTTTATGATAGAAGATATCAAGAGGTGCTAAATGAAAAACGAAAAAAATGCTAAAAAACGCGCACAACATATCAAAAAAATCAGATTAGAAAGAGAAAAAGCCGTATTTATGCAAGTCGGCGCCAAAATAAGAGCCTATCTGTTTACCGGTATTTTGGTAACGGCACCGGTTGCCATCACTTTTTATATGGCATATAAGTTTATCTACTGGATTGACGGTATGGTCGGTAAGATGATGCCACCGCAAGTCAGAGAATATTTCATCATGTATGATATTCCGATGATTCCGGGATTGGGACTGATTGTCTTGATTGCCGCTTTGATTTTGGTTGGTATGTTTGCTGCCGGTTTTTTAGGCAAGTTTTTCATGCGCTTAGGCGAATGGATTGTTTATAAACTGCCGGTCATTTCAAGTGTTTATTCTTTGTTAAAACAAGTGTTTGAGACCTTTCTTTCCAACAAGACCCAATCTTTCAATAAGGTTGTTATGTTGGAATATCCGCGAAAAGGTATATGGATTTTGGGTTTTGTCAGCTCTGATACCAAAGGCGAGGTCAAACAATATTTTAACGGTGAAGAAATGCTCAACATTTTTATCCCGACCACACCGAACCCAACTTCCGGCTTTTTAATCTTTGTTCCTAAAAAAGATACGGTCGAGCTGAATATGACGGTAGAAGAGGGCTTAAAGTTTGTCATTTCTTGCGGAATTGCCGAACCGGATGCCGAAAAACTCAAGAAAAAATAAAAAACGCACTTTTTTTGTTATTTTTTTGAGAAAAGACTTGATTATTTTTTAAGAGTATTTTATACAAGCTTTAGTTTTTGATTTGCGGCCATGGCGGAATTGGTAGACGCGTAACGTTGAGGTCGTTATGGGAGGTATCCCGTGGAAGTTCAAGTCTTCTTGGCCGCACCAATTAAAAATTAAAAGATGACCACCCGCTGATAAAGAGTTAAGCGGGTTTTTTTATTGGGTTAAATCGGGGGTAGCATGAGTAAGCGTAATAAGCGGGTTGTATTGCTTCCTAAGAGCAGAAAATTTTCCAAAAAGAAAAAGAAAGCCGAGCAGATTCTGGGTATTGGTCCCAGAATGATAAGTTCTGTTATCAAAGCTCTGGAGAATGACAATACAAAATACATTCGCAAAGTTGCCGATGGCTTAAGCGAATATGAATTGGCGCGCTTGCTCGAATCTTTGGATAATGACCAACGTATGCTGTTGGTTGATATCTTGGGTGATAAAATCAATCCGGATGTTTTCCCTGAGTTAAACGAGGTCGTACAAGAGCAAATCATTGACAATTTGGATGCCGATCAAGTCGTCAAAATTGTTAATGAGTTGGATTCTGATGACGCGGTTGAAATTTTGGAGCACATGGATGATGATGAACAAGCACAAATCATCAACCAATTGGATCCGGAATTAAAATATCAGGTCAAATCATCATTCGCATATCCGGAAGATTCGGCGGGACGTATCATGTCACGCGATTTTGTTGCCGTTCCTGATGACTGGACGGTTAAAGAAACCAGACAGTTTTTGCTCAAAGACCAAGACTTGCCCGATGAGTTCTATGAAATTTTCATTACCGATTCTTTGTATCATCCGGTCGGACAAATCAGTTTGGACAAACTCATCCGCTCCAAGCCGTCAGAGGCTTTGTCTGACATTATGGATGGCGAGGTGTGCCCGATAGATGCTTATACCGACCAAGAAGAAGTAGCACATATGTTCCGTGAATATGGCTGGAAATCTGCTATGGTCGTTGATAATAAAGGTCGTTTGGTCGGAACCATTATGGTGGATGACATTGTGCACATTGTGCATGAAGAAGCCAGTGAAGATATCATGCACTTGTCCGGAACCGAAGAAGGTGATGTCTATAAATCCGTATTCAACATTTTTCGTTCTCGAGCCATTTGGTTGGTCACAAATCTGTTTGCCACCATCATGGCAGCTTCCGTTGTCAAAGGTTTTCAAGATATAATTGCCGAAGTTTCAACTTTAGCGGTTTTGATGCCGATTGTGGCTTCCATGGGGGGAACCACGGGGCAACAAACATTGGCGGTTGTAGTCAGAGCCTTGGCAACTAAGGAGCTCACTTCACGCAATACAATCAAAGTGATTGGTAAAGAGTTTACCGTTGGCTTATGCAACGGTTTATTATTTGCATGTATGATTTGGGGCGTAACGCATATCATGTTTCCCGATAAAATTATGATAAGCAACATCATCGCCGTTGCCATGCTTTGCAATTTGATGATAGCCAGCCTTGCCGGTATTTTAATTCCGCTGACCTTAAATAAATTAAAAGTAGATCCGGCCATATCCTCAGGCGTTTTCCTTATAGCTATGACCGATTCGGGAGGATTCTTCATCTTCTTAGGTTTGGCCAAACTCTTGCTGTTCTGAATTTTTACTATGAATATCTTTGAGTTTTAGCTTTTTATCTGAACAAAACTAGAGTAGTGTAATCATAGATTAATGTGTATATAAACATGGAGTAAGATAATGTTATTGGGATTGGCTTGTGCCTTGGTTATTGTTATTTTGGATCAGTTTTCCAAATATTATATTATGGAGAATGTCCTTAACGAATATGGCGCAATCAGCTTTACATCATTTTTCAATTTGGTCAGAGCTTGGAATACGGGCGTGAGCTTTTCCATGTTTAATGACGGCGGAAAAACGGGAGTTATCTTGTTGTCGCTCATGTCTTTAACAATTGTTTGCTTTTTAATTTATTGGTTGTATAAAGAGAAAGAAAAAATTATCCAAATTTCATTAGGTTTTATCATTGGCGGTGCCATCGGAAATGTCATAGACAGAGTGAGCAGAGGTGCCGTATTTGACTTTTTGGATTTTCACATTGGGGATCATCATTGGCCCGCATTTAATGTTGCAGATAGTTTTATTTGTATCGGAGCAACCATCATCATTATTCATGGTTTGTTCTTTGCTCGCAAAAAAGAAGAGGAAAAAAAATGAAAAAACAAATTTCGGCAGTTTTTGCCGCTGTTTTGGTATTGAGTGCATGCAGCAATATCAATAAAGAAAGCTTGGGCTTGGCTAAAAAAGCCCCGAACGAGTTTATGGTATCAACCAAAGCTCCGTTGACCATGCCGCCGTCAGCAGAGTTAAATCCGGTTCGTCCGGCACCGTCGGTTCAACCCAAAATCACATTAGAAAATGTCAGCAAAGAA
This sequence comes from uncultured Alphaproteobacteria bacterium, assembly GCA_944393225.1. GTDB lineage: Bacteria > Pseudomonadota > Alphaproteobacteria > RF32 > CAG-239 > CAJLXD01. The sequence goes on along the minus strand of CALXZK010000003.1, from coordinate 54,540 downwards.
GAAGCAAACTTTGTTTCTAACTTTGATGAACCGTCTGTCATCACCAAAATTGATGAAATTGACAATGCCATTGACAAAGAACTCCAAAGATTGAAACATAATGGCTAAAATAAAATACATCATCTTTTCTTGGCTTGCCTTATGCCTGAGCTTTTCCTCCGTCCATGCAAAATTGTTCGGAGCGCAAAGCTTTACGCTTGATAATGGCTTGCAGGTCGTTGTTGCCGAAAATCATAAAGCGCCGGTTGTCAAATATATGTTGTGGTACAAAGCCGGTGCCGTCGATGAGAAAAAAGGCAAGGGCGGCTCTGCTCATTTGCTGGAACATTTAATGTTTCGCGGCACAAGCAATGTAAGCGGAGAAATGTTTGATGATATTTTGAAGCAAAACGGTGTTGAGAGCAATGCTTTCACCACCTTTGATTTCACGTCTTATTATCACTCTCTGGATATTTCAAAACTTGAGTTGGTTATGGCGTTGGAAGCCGACCGTATGGAAAATTTGCAAATATCACCTGAGCATTTTGCGCTGGAAAGAGACATTGTTTATCAAGAGCGCAAACAAATTGTAGATAACAATCCGGCAGCGCCTTTTGCTGAGAGTTTTCGTAAGGTTTTGTGGCAAGAACATCCCTACAGTCGTTCTGTTAGTGGCACCGAAAGTGAGATAAAATCTTTGACTTTGAGCGATGTGGAAGATTTTTACAATGCTTTTTACACACCGGATAATGCCGTTTTAGTTCTTGCCGGAGATATAGATTTGCAAACAGCCAAAGATTTGGCTCAAAAATATTACGGCAAAATTGAAAAACGCGCCGATTTTTCTAAAAAAGCCGCATTTCCAAAAGTAAACTCTGCCATGCAGGCACAAATGAGTATGAAGTTGCCGCAGATTAACACATCTCGCTTGGTCAAAACCTATGTTGCGCCATCTTTTAATACCGATAAAAATGATATTTATAACTTGGCCGTATTTTCAAAATACATTGGCGATGGCGAAACCTCAGAGCTTTATAAAGATTTGGTTTTGAAACAGAAGAAAGCTTTGTCCGTTTCCTCTTCATATGATTATACCTCACGCAGTTACGGCACATTTTCAATTTCCGCTTTGCCGGCAGATGGAACATCACCGCAAGAGTTGGAAGTTTTAATTGATGAGGCAGTTAAAAAAGCAGTCCAAAACTTGAATATTGATAAAATAAACAGCACCAAAGATAAAATGTTGTCCGGTCTGGTCTATTTGCAAGACAATCCGTTTGATGCAGCAGATACCTTAGGCACAATGACGGCCACCGGCATGAGTGTAACGGATATTGAAAATCATGCCGAAAAAATCCGTGAAGTAACTTACCAAGATGTTAAAGATGCTGCCGAAAAACTTTTATCTCAAACTGCAGTTGTTACGGGAATTTTAAGCCCGAAAGGAGAAATTTGATGCCGTATCGTCGTCGTTCAAGAAGTTCGGGACTTTTCTCCAAAACCATACAATGGGGCATTTTCTTGGCTCTGTTGGGTGTTGGTGCAAACTACGTATATAAACAATATTTTTGTTTTAATCCGGATAAAATTTTAGCAGAATCTGTCTTAAAAGAAAAAACTTTTGCCTCCAAACCGGTGGAAGTCGTTTCTCCAAGATATAAGATTAAAGCATATTTGTTAGAGGAAAGAACAGCGCCGATAATAAGCTTTAGTTTTATGTTTAAAGGTGCAGGACGCGCATCTGATGACAAAGATAAACAAGGTATCTCTGCTCTTACTGCCGCTATGCTGATGGAAGGAACTAAAGAGCTTACCTCGCAAGAATTTAAAGAAAAACTTGAAGATTATGCAATAGGTATTTCATTCTCTTCATCTTTAGACGACTTTAGCGGCTCTCTGGTTACCACTTCGGAACATCAAGAACAAGCCTATGCTTTGTTAAAAGATGTTTTAACATCGCCTCGCTTTGATGAAGAAGATATGCTCCGCAACAAATTGCAGTTGCAAAAGCTTTTTTTGATGCAAAAAGAGCATCCGCAAAGCATTTTGAACTTAAAATTTGCTGAATATTTATATGGAGATCACCCATACGGACGCAATCCTTTGGGCAAATGGGAAGATGCAAGCAAGCTCACATCGGAAGATTTGCGCAACTATATGCAAACACATCTGGCGCAAAACAATTTAATTATCGGTGTTTCCGGTGATATTTCTGCCGATGCCTTGGGTACGGTTTTGGATGATATATTTGGTTCATTGCCGCAAAGCACGGCCATCGATTTTGTCCGTAATCCGGATGTTGATTTCAAAAAGTCGGATAAAAACATTGAGTTTACGGCAGGCGGACAAAACATCAGTCGTTTTGCGACCAAAGGTGTTGCCCGAGATAGTCAAGATTTTTATCCTCTTTATGTAGCAAATCACATCTTTGGCGGTTCCGGCTTAAGCTCTCGCTTATCCAAAGCGGCAAGGGAAGAAAAGGGGCTAACATATAATATTTATACCTATATGAGCTTGGCAGACAAATCTCCGTTGCTTCAAGGCGGATTTTCTTCCACTGCAGATAAATATAAGGAAGTTGAAGAGATTTTGCGCCAAGAATGGAACAAGTTCGGTAAATTTGGTGCAAGCAAAGAAGAAGTTGAAAATGCAAAGAAATATTTGTTGGCTTCTTACAATTTGCGTTTTGCATCTGTTGCCAATTTATCAGAGATTTTATTATACATGCAAAAAGACAATTTAGGATTAGACTTTTTGCAAAATCGCAATCAAAAAATCAAAAAAATAAGTACTGAGGAAGTAAATAAAGCTGTTCAAAAATACTTTAGACCGAATGGTTATATTTCGGTCAACATCGGTAGCTTTACTCAAAATAAGGAGAAGTAAAAAGAATGACTGGTACTGTTAATAAATTAAGAGCATGGAAAAGATTGGAACGTCATGCTAAAAAGATGAAAAAAATTGAAATGAGAGATATGTTTGAGCAAGACAACAAACGTGCCTCCAAGTTCAGTTTGCAGCTTGAATCCATGCTGGTAGATTTTTCCAAAAACCGCGTCAATGAAAAGACTCTTGTCTATTTGTTGGAGCTTGCTCGTGTTCGCGGTGTGGAAGAAAAAATCCAAGCCATGTTCAGCGGTGAAAAAATTAACTTTACCGAAAATCGTGCCGTTTTGCATACAGCTTTAAGAAATCGTGACAACACACCTGTTTATGTAGATAGCAAAAATGTCATGCCGCAAATTAATGAAGTTCTTGCCAAAATGCGCAAGTTTTCTGAAGCCGTTCGCTTTGGCAAATTTATCGGTTATACCGGTAAAAAATTGACCGATATTGTCAATATCGGCATTGGCGGTTCTGATTTAGGTCCGGTTATGGCAACTGAGGCTTTGAAAAAATATAAAGCCAAAGATATTAATACCTATTTCATCTCCAATATTGATGGCACGGCTTGCGCTGAGGTTTTGAACAAGCTCAATCCGGAAACCACCTTGTTTATTGTGGCTTCCAAAACCTTTACCACCATTGAAACCTTAACCAATGCCAAAACTTGCCGCAAATGGTTGGTAGATGCTTTGGGCGAACATGCCGTAGCCAAACACTTTGTTGCCTTGTCAACCAATGCCGCAAAAGTGAAAGAATTTGGTATTGATACCGAAAATATGTTTGAATTCTGGGATTTTGTCGGCGGCAGATATTCCATGTGGTCAGCCATTGGCTTGTCAATTGCTATTGCTGTCGGCATGGATAATTTTGAAAAAATGTTGGAAGGTGCACACACCATGGACTTGCACTTCCGTCACACCGATTTAGCTCACAACATTCCGGTTATGTTGGCTTTGATTGGCATTTGGAACAACAACTTCTTAGGTTTGCGTAGTCAAGCCATCGTGCCTTATGACCAATATTTGCGCCTTCTTCCGGCATATTTGCAACAGCTGGAAATGGAAAGCAACGGCAAGTTTGTCAGTGCTGATAATGAATTTGTTAAATATGATACCGGAAATGTCATTTTTGGTGGTGCCGGTACCGATGTTCAACACTCATTCTTCCAAATGTTGCACCAAGGTACAACTCCAATTCCGGTAGATTTCATCATTCCGGCTATTTCTCATAACGAAATCGGTGATCATCACGAGATTTTGATAGCCAATGTTTTGGCTCAGGCAGAAGCTTTGATGAAAGGCAAAACCGTTAAAGAAACCGCAGAAGAATTAGCCAAAGCCGGAAAAGATAAAGAAGCCGTAGATGCCTTGAAAAAGTATAAAAGCTTCCCCGGAAACAACCCGAGCAACACCATCATCTGCAAAAAGATTGATCCTTATACTTTGGGTATGTTGGTTGCCATGTATGAACACAAAGTCTTTGTTCAAGGTGTTATCTGGAACATTAACTCATTTGACCAATTCGGTGTTGAATTGGGCAAAAAAATGGCTTTGGACATTCTACCCGAGTTGCAGGAAAATGCTTCCTCAATCAATCATGACAGCTCAACCGCTGCTTTAATCAGATATATCAAAAACTTGAGAAAGTAAGTCAATGGGAATCAGAATCTTACCGTCAAACCTAGTCAACCAAATTGCCGCCGGTGAGGTAATTGAACGACCGTCATCGGTTATCAAAGAGTTGGTAGAAAACTCTATCGATGCCGGCGCAACCTCAATCGAGGTCACTTTGGTTGACGGCGGTAAGAGCCTGATTATTGTATCTGATAACGGCAAGGGCATGACACCCGATGAGTTGGAACTAGCGGTTGAAAGACACGCAACCTCAAAATTGCCTGATGACAATTTGTTTAATATCAATTTCTTAGGCTTTAGAGGAGAGGCTTTACCGTCCATTTCTTCTGTTGCCAGATTGAGCATCACATCGCGCACGAAAGATGCCGATAGTGCATGGAAAATTGAGGTCAACGGCGGAGAAAAAAGCAAACCCGTTCCGGCATCACATCCGTTTGGCACCAGAATAGAAGTCAGAGATTTGTTCTATGCCACACCTGCCAGATTAAAATTTTTGAAAGCCTCAACTTCGGAAACCAATGCTTGTGTTGATATTTTAACCCGCATAGCCATGGCCAACCCGCATATTTCTTTTTATTTGAAAGATGGCGATAAAAAGAAGCTGAGTTTGAATGCCGAGCAGGGTGAGCTTTTTGATGCCAGATTAAAGCGCTTGTCAGATGTCATGGGAAAAGAATTCGGCGAAAACTCGGTTTTGATAGATGCTTTCAGAGAAAATTTGCATATTTCGGGCTATGTCAGCTTGCCGACATTGAACAAAGCCAATTCTCTGTCGCAATATTTGTTTGTCAACAATCGTCCGGTGCGTGATAAATTATTGCTGGGTGCCATCAAAGGGGCATATATGGATGTTTTGGCAAGCAACCGCTATCCCATGTGTGCTTTGTTTTTTGATATTGATCCGGCTTATGTCGACGTGAATGTGCATCCGGCAAAAGCAGAGGTTCGTTTTTATGATAATGCTTTGGTCAGAGGCTTGCTTGTCAGTGCCATAAGAAACGCTTTAACGGTAGAAAGTAGACGTTCTTCCAATACGTTAGACATCAATGAGTTTGTGCGTGATACCATTCCCGAATTTGGCGTTCCGCGCACGGAAAACGCGCAAGAGCAAGTCCTTGTTCACGATATTCCCGAAACATTAGAGCTGCGAGAACATAATCCGCAACCATCTTTGCGTCCGCAAGGTTTTAACTTTCAAAGCGCCGTTATTGCTCCGAGCCGTCGTTCACAAGTCGAGCTGCCGGAACTCGAACACAAGTTTTCGGTTAAGGTGGAAGCTCCGACAGCTTATGAAAATATTCCGACGGCAGAAAGCGGACCTTTGGGTATTCCCAAAGCGCAATTCCACAATACTTATATCATTTCACAAACCGAAGATAGTATTGTCATCATTGACCAACATGCCTCTCATGAACGCATTGTTATGGAGCGCATGAAAGCCAATTTGCAAAAAAATGGACGTCTGGCTTCACAAATGTTGCTCATTCCCGAAGTCGTTGATTTGGATGCTTCGGCAAAAGAAAGAATTTTGAGCTTGACGGCTGAGTTAAATCAGCTTGGCTTGGTTATTGAAGAATTTGGCACGACGGCAGTGATTGTGCGTGAAGTTCCGGCATTGATAAAAGATTGCGATGTCAAAAAACTCATCACCGATTTAGCTGAAGAAATTGCCGAATGGGGCGGAGAATATGCTTTGACAGACAAATTACACCATATCTGCGCCACATTTGCTTGTCATGGCTCGGTCAGAGCAGGGCGCGCCTTAAATTTTGACGAGATGAATCGTCTACTCAGAGATATGGAAAAGACCGACCACTCAGGACAATGCAATCATGGTCGTCCAACCTATATTGAGCTTAAACTCAAAGATATAGAAAAACTTTTCAATCGCAGATAAAGGAAATTTTTGATGTTTCAAAAATTGAAAGAAAAATTCAATTCACTATACACGGTCAGAAATTATAAAAAAATTTCTCCGTATGTACAGCCTTATTGGAAACGAGCTTTATTAGCTCTCCTGATAACCATTCCAATCGGAAGTATGGATGCTGTTATTGCTTGGGCATTAAAACCATACATGGATGTTGTAATGGTAGAAAAAAACACTTCTTCTACCACATATTTACCTCTTTTGATCATTTTCTTTAGCTTGCTTCAAAGCTTGCTAAACTATTTGGCTACCTATATGAATACTTGGGTCGGTCGCAAAATCACCAATGACTTGAAGGCTGATTTATATAAAAAACTATTAAGAAATGATACCCATTTCTTTGATACCACAACATCGGGTGATGTTCAGTTTAGATATAACAATGACGTGGAATTGGCTTGCAGCGGTTTGCTCTCCAATGTAAAATTATTTACAACACGTATTTTTTCATCAATATCATTGATTTTTGTTTTATTTTACAATTCATGGCAATTAGCTCTCGTGGCTATTGTTATATTAGGCTGCGCATTATATCCATTAACAACGGTTCGTAAAAAATTAAAAGATTTGATGAATCAAAATGTTTTTGCCGGAGGGAATATTGCCACCAGTTATAATGAAACCTTCAGTGGAAACAGAGTCATATCTTCTTACAACTTGTATGATTATGCCTATAATCGTTTCAAAAACGACCTGCATATGCTATTCCGCGTCGGCATTAAAATGATTCAAAGAACAGGTCTCATTTCTCCTTTAATGCACTTTATTGTCTCTTTGGGTATTGCTTTGGTCATTTGGCTCGGAAGTTATTTGATTGTCAATCACGACATATCAAGCGGTAACTTTGTTTCCTTCATTGCCGCTTTGATTATGCTTTATAACCCGATTAAAAGTATTGGTAACAACTACAATTCGGTACAAATGTCTTTAATGGCCATTGAGCGTGTGTTTGATTTGTTGGAAATGGAACCCAGCATCAAAAGCAAACCCAATGCCAAAAAATTGACTGCCGTTAAAAAGAATATTGAATATAAAGATGTTTGCTTTGAATATATTGCCAACAAGCCGGTATTAAAACATATCAATCTGAATGTAAAAGTTGGTCAGACAATAGCTTTTGTCGGCAACTCAGGCGGCGGAAAAACCACCACAGTCAACTTGTTACCGCGTTTTTATGATATAAAATCCGGATCTTTGATGATTGATGGCGTGGATATTCGTGATTATGACTTAGATTCTCTGCGCGATAAAATAGCCATCGTCTTTCAAGACAATTTCTTATTTGCCGGCACAATCAGAGAAAATATTTTGCTGGGAAACCAAAATGCTACGCAAGAAGAAATTGATAAAGCAATACATTCCGCTTGTTTAACCGATTTTATCAAGTCGTTAGATAATGGTTTGGATACCGAGATCGGCGAACGTGGCGTATTGCTCTCAGGCGGACAAAAACAACGTATTGCCATTGCCAGAGCCTTTTTGAAAAATGCCCCGATTGTTATTTTGGATGAAGCGACCTCAGCTTTAGATAACAAATCGGAAGGTATTGTTCAGCAAGCTATTGAAAACCTGATGGCAGACCGAACCGTATTTATTATCGCCCACCGTTTATCAACCGTTAAAAATGCCGATAAAATTGTGGTGATTAATAACGGTGAGATTGTGGAAGAGGGTAAGCATGAAGAACTCTTAGCAAAAGAAAATAGTGCTTATGCAGCTCTTTATAAAACTCAAATAAAATAAAGGTTATAAAAAAAATCCTCACTAAAAAGTGAGGATTTTTTTTGAAAAGGTTGTCTTTACAAGTTTTTATACATATTCCAGGTGGAAGAAATAATATTTTCCAAATCGGAATGTGTGGGCTCCCAACCTAAAATCTGTTTGGCTTTGTCAGATTTTGCTGTCAGCTCGGCAGGGTCACCGGCGCGACGAGGTGCAAATTCGTAAGGAACTTTTTTACCGGTAACTTCTTCAGTCTTGTTAACCATTTCTAAAACGCTGCTGCCGATAGACGTTCCCAAGTTCAAAATTTGGCTTTCACCACCTTTATCTAAGTATTCCAAAGCCAAAGCATGAGCAGAGCCTAAATCGGTTACATGAATATAGTCCCGAATGCAGGTTCCGTCACGTGTCGGATAATCATTTCCGAAGATTTTGAGCTTTTCTCTTTTGCCGATAAGAGCTTCCATAACAATCGGCAACAGATTTTGCGGGTTTTCTTCCAAACCTTTAACATCGCCGTTTTCATCATAGCCAACGGCATTAAAATAGCGCAAAGAAACAAATTTGATTCCTTTGAGCAGGTCATACCATTTTAAGAAGCGTTCTGTTTCAAGCTTGGTGAAGCCGTAAAAACTCATCGGATTTTCGGGATGTGTTTCATCAAGCGGCAAATATTGCGGCATGCCGTAAACTGCAGCAGAAGAGGAGAAAATGGCTTTTTTAACATTGGCTTCAACCATGGCATTCAAGACATTAATAACGCCGTTAATGTTATTCAAGGCATATTTCATCGGATTTTCCATAGATTCTCCGACGGCTTTTTTGCCGGCAAGAAGTACAATTCCATCCACATTTTGCTTTAATGCGGCAAGAATTTGGTCATAGTTAAGAATATCTCCTTCAATAAAATCAGCTTGCGGAAACAAGTTGAGCTTTGTACCGGTAGAAAGGTTATCAAAAACAGTCACTTTCATATTGCGGTTCAACAAAGCTTTAACAACATGAGAACCAATGTATCCGGCTCCGCCGATAACTAAAATATGCATCTCATTTCTCCTTATTAAAATTTGAAAAAATAATAAACCGGAAAAGTAAAAATTATCTTTATTGACAACAAAAAATGGTAATGCTAAAAGCGCTTTTGCAACAATAAACAAAAGGAAAATTTATCATGGCGCAAGATTTTTTCTGCGGCATAGATTTTGGCACGTCCAATTCATCTATTGCCGTAGCTTCAATAACGCAAAAGCCGCAGATGATTGCGGTTGAAGATGAACACATCACCATTCCCTCCGCCATATTCTATGAAAACAACAAATCTCAGCCTGTTTTCGGACGGCTTGCTCTGCAAAAACATATGAGTGGAGAAGAGGGACGTTTAATGCGCTCCTTAAAACGCGTTTTAGGTACGGATTTAATGCAAAATGGCACGATTTTGCACGGAAAATCGGTCAAATTTGAAAATATTTTGGCTCAATATATAAAATTCATGAAAGAAAAAGCCGAAAATTTTGTTCATGAAAATATTGAAAAAGTTGTTATGGGTAGACCGGTTCATTTTCGTGATAATGATAAAAAAGGGGATATAGAAGCGGAGAAGCAGTTAAAAGACGTTGCCGAAAAAGCCGGCTTTAAGGAAATATATTTTCAATACGAGCCGATTGCGGCAGCCTATGCTCATGAAGAAAATATCAAAGGCGAAAAACTGGCTTGCGTCATAGATATTGGCGGCGGAACATCAGATTTTAGCATCATCAAATTGGGCGAAAAATTAAAAAGCAAGAAAAATCGCTATGATGATATTTTGGCAGATTCCGGTATCAGAATTGGCGGTAATGACTTTGATAAAGATTTATCAATCAAGTCATTCATGCCGGAATTAGGTATGCACACGACCTATGGCAAAAAGAACCTTTTTGTGCCGACATCGCAATATTTTGATATGTCGGAGTGGAGCAAGATAAACATGGCTTACACTTATCAAAACAAAAAGATAATCAATGAGGTTTTAACCGAAGCTCATAATCCGGAAAAATATACACGTTTGTTGGAGCTGTATGAACAAGAAGCCGGACACAAGCTTTTGTGGTTGGTTGAGAATGCCAAAATAAAATTATCAAATCAGCCTCAAGTCATGACGATTCTAGATTTTCTGGGCGGAAAACCGCAAATTCAATCAACGGATTTAGTTCTGAGCGAGGCTGTTAAAAATGACTTATCCAAAGTTAAAAATTCGGTTCAAGAATGTTTATGCCAAGCGCAAATAAAAGCTGAAAAAATTGATTTAATTATCTTAACCGGTGGCTCAACCGAAATTCCGATTGTGAAAAATGAACTATGCCAAGTTTTTCCTAATGCCGAAATTTCCGCCAAAGACAAGCTCACATCTGTTGGTTTGGGTTTGGCATATGACGGTTATCACTATTTTTAATTTTTTTTGAGAATAGGGGATGTTTTTTTCATTTTTATGATTATATGAAAAATGTTTTGGAAGATTTGATATATAATCTTATGCAACTTATATTAGAACAATTTAATGCTTGACAAACTAATATAGGTTGTTAAAATCATGTTGTCTCAATTAGAGATAATCATACAGGAGTTTAAAAATGAAAAAATATTTATTATTGGCCGGTGTGGCTTCAGTTATGAGTTTTAATGCCAACGCTATGGATATGGAAATGAAACCGTATGTTGGTTTGGATTATGTTTATTCTATGATGGATACAGATGATGTTAACGGTATTACAGCCGTTGAAGAAGATTTGAATGCTTATGCCATCACTGCCGGTATGAAAATGCATAAAAACTTTGGCGTTGAAGCTTTCTTCCAACAAACCGAAGAAGGCAAAAAACATCACGTTGGCGGTGAAATCAAAGATAAATACCACGCCTATGGTGTTGATATGATTGGTTATATGCCTTTAGGTTGCGATGAAAAAATTGAACTTTTGGGCTCTTTAGGCTTGGGCTATTACGATGCTGAAATTAAAGCCGAAACAGCAGATGCAAGAGCAAAAGTAACTGATGACGGTTGGGGCTGGAGATTAGGTGCCGGTGCTCAATACAACTTCACCGAAAACATGGCTGGCCGCGTAATGGTTCGTTATGCTGATGTTGATGTAGAAGGTATTAATAACATTGTTGACTTGACAGCCGGTGTTAGATACAGCTTCTAAAATAATATAAAGTTAAAACCTTTGCAAAAAAGAGAGAACGAACTTTCGTCCTCTCTTTTTTTTGATGACAAATCAAAATTTTATCATTAAAATAAAGTTGATTTTCACATCATGCAAAAGGAGGAAATCATGGGTCAACTTATTAAAAATAAAGTGCAACCGATTATACTTCCCAAAGGTGAATTTACAAAAAATCAGAAAGAAGCGCTGTATAGTTTAATTTCAAGTATCGGGCAAGATAATTTTGAAACATCTCATCTGAAAAGAGCAATCGAATATCAGCATTGGGACAAAGCTTTTCATAATTGGAACTGGATAAATGCAAACAGTCCAAATATAGATTTAATCAAACAGCGCGCAAAAGAAATAAGCCTCTTTTTTGGTGATTTAAATTAAATCTTTTTATATGAAACAAAGTCGCATTTTCTTATAAAATGGCGACGGTACAAGTTTGCCTAAAAGCTTTTGCTCAAACTCTTTCTCCAGAGTTCGAACCTCTGCACGTACCTTCAAACAAAAAAACGACCTTAAAATAAGGTCGTTTTTACTAAAATGGCGGAGAGGCAGAGATTCGAACTCTGGGTGGGGTCGCCCCCACGACGGTTTTCAAGACCGCTGCATTAAACCGCTCTGCCACCTCTCCAATGTCTTGCGATTTCTGAAAGACTTTTTACTCAAAAGAATTAAAAAGGTCAAGACTTTTTTTTACATTTTTCAAAAAAAATTTTTACATACCTATATTTTTAAGAAAAACAATTTTTTAACATTTAAATTAAGGTTTTCTAAAACAATCGCGTTTAATATCTCTAAAACAAAAAAGATTTATCAGGGGTAAAATATGCGTTTTTCAGGACATATCATAGGGTTGTCTGCTTTATTGTTGTTCAGTACGGCAGCTTGTGCATCATCTACGCCGCAAGCTCCGCAAGAATATTTAGATTGGCTGGATAACTTAAAACAAGAGATGGTTGAAAGAGGAATCTCTCAAAAAACCGTTGATAAGGTTTATGAAGACAATTATTACAAACCCAATCCCGAAGTTGTAAAAATTGACCGCAAACAAGCCGAGTTTGCTTTAACATCAACGGCTTATCTTAATCGGGTTGTAAATAAAAAGAGAGTAGAAACTGCACAGAAAAAATATAAAGAGCTTTACCCGATTTTAAAGCCGATTTCCGATAAATATGGTGTTCAACCACATTATATTATTGCATTTTGGGGCGTTGAAACCAATTTTGGGCAAAATTTCGGTGGTTATGATGTGATAGAAGCTTTAACAACCTTGAGCTATGACCAAAGAAGACCAAAGTTTTTCAAAGAAGAATTATATCAAGCCTTGAAAATTATTGATACATGGAACATTGATCATACCAAAATGCAAGGCTCATGGGCAGGGGCGATGGGTAATTTCCAGTTCATGCCTTCAACATTTAATGCTTATGCCGTTGATTATAACAACGATAATACAATTGATATTTGGTATTCTTTGGAAGATGCCGCAGCATCAGCCGCTAACTATTTGTCAAAAATAGGTTGGAACAAGAATCAAGAATGGGGACAACAAGTCACTCTGCCTTGGAACTTTGACTTCAAAAACAGCGGACGCAAAAACATTAAAACCGTCAAAGAATGGAAAAAAATGGGCATAAAACCGCTAAAAGGACAAAAATTGCCTGCAGAAGACATTAAAGCGGCTGTTATTGTCCCTGAGGGAAAAAAAGGAAATGCCTATCTGGTGTTGAATAATTTTAACAAGATAATGATTTGGAATCGTTCCGAAAATTATGCATTGGCAATTGGTTTGTTGGCAGACTATATTCGTACCGGCAAGACATGGCAACCGGTCAAAGAAAATCCGGCAGTTAGATTAAGAACGGATGATATTTTGCAAATTCAAAGCTTTATTAACAGCCTTGGCTGGTTTGATAAAAAGCTTGATGAAGACGGCATGCTGGGTACCCAGACCCGAGAAGCAATTAAAAAAGTGCAGGGTAAAGCGCAAATGCCGCAAGACGGTTATCCCGATGCCGTATTGATTGAGAGAATCAAACAATATAATCCGGAAGTTGGTTTTGCCATTCCCGTACCGCCGAAAAAATTACACAAGCAACAGTAAAGCTTCTTTACGAAAGCTAAAAATCAGTTTAGATTAAACCCAAATTTATTTGAGAAAAGAATAGGAAGATTATGAAACTACAAAAAAGCAAATTATTTATCGTTTTGTCTTGTGCAACAATGTTTTTGACATCATGCGCCAGTGATAAGCTCGATTTATATTCACAATCAGCAGCAATCAGCGGCAAAGGTGGCACATATAAGGTGGGAAAACCTTACCAAATCAGCGGCAAATGGTATTATCCGGAAGAAGACTATGATTATGTTGAAACCGGAACTGCTTCTTGGTATGGCAAAGATTTTCACGCCAAATATACCGCAAATGGCGAAATTTATGATATGAATACATTGACGGCAGCACACAGAACCTTACCTTTGCCTTCTATTGTACGTGTAACCAACCTTGAAAACGGTCGCTCTTTGGTTTTGCGCGTGAATGACCGCGGTCCTTTTGCTAAAAATCGAATCATTGATGTTTCAAAAAGAGCTTCTCAATTGCTTGGTTTTCAAACTCAAGGTACAGCCAAAGTAAAAGTTGAAATCATGGCAGAGGAAAGTAAAGCTTTGAAAGCTGCTTTAACCGGTAAAAGCGCAACAACTTATGCTTCTGCAAGCAAAAAGTCCAATACCGGAAAAATCATCACCATTCCAAAGAAAAAAGTTAGTGCTTACACAAACTATACCCCCAATGTAGCAAGTGCAGCCAGTGGCGGATATTATGTTCAAGCCGGTTCTTTCTCAAATATGAACACGGCCGAAAATTTGAAAAATCAATTGCAAAGATATGGTCAAATTAAAATTATGCCGGCAGATGTAAACGGCAGCACCTTCTATCGTGTTCGTGTCGGTCCCTTCAGTGAGCAATCTGCCGCAGATACGGCTTTGGCAAGAATCCGCAATGCCGGATTAACCGATGCAACATTGATTAGCGAATAATATAAAATAAATGAGGAACTTAAAAATGTTATCAAAAAGCAAGTTATATCTTTCAACCTTAATTGTTTCAGGCGTTATCTTAGGTAACGTTTCTATGGCTCAAGCTATTGAAACCAAAGCTAAAAACTTGATTTTGATGGATTATGAAACCGGAGAGTATTTGTACACTAAAGATGCTCAAAAAATGATTCCTCCGGCATCAATGAGCAAATTGATGACTGTTTATATTATTTTCTCCAAACTCAAAGACGGTTCTTTGAGCGAAGATGATGTCTTTACCGTCAGTGAAAATGCATGGCGTAAAGGCGGAGCAGCCAGCGGTAGTTCCACAATGTTTTTGAATGTGAAAGAAAAAGTTCGCGTCGGTGATTTGATTCAAGGTATCATTGTTCAATCCGGCAATGATGCTTGCATCGTTGCGGCTGAAAATATTGCCGGTTCGGAAGAAGATTTTGCCCGCATGATGAATGATACAGCCAAACGCTTGGGCATGAACAATTCTTCATTTGCCAACGCCACAGGATGGCCGCATCCGGATCAAAGAATGTCTGTTGAAGATTTGGCTAAATTGGCTCGTATCATCATTAAGGAATTTCCGGAATATTATCACATCTTTTCAGAAAGAAACTTTACACATAACAACATCAGACAAGGCAACCGCAACCCGTTATTATACAGCATGCCGGAAGCTGATGGCTTGAAAACAGGTCATACCGAAGAAGCAGGCTTTTGCTTAACCGGTTCTGCCAAAAGAGGTGATAGACGTTTGATTAGCGTTATGAGCGGTTTGTCTTCCAATAAGGAACGCTCTGAAGAAGCTGAAAAAATCATGAACTGGGGCTTTAGAGAGTTTGATAACTATAAGATTTTGAAACAAGGTCAAAAAGTGGCAGAAGTTCCGGTTTGGTTCGGCGAAGAAAAGAGTGTCGATTTGTTGGTAAATCAAGATGTTGTCACAACCATCAAAAAGAGCAAAGCCTCTAAAGTAAGAATGACAGCCGTTTATGACAAACCGGTAAAAGCCCCGATTGCCCAAGGTGACAAATTGGGCTTCGTCCGTGTTGAAATCCCCGGACGCAACACGGTTGAAGTACCGTTGATTGCTTCACAAGATGTCAAAAAATTGGGCTGGTTTGGTAAAATCATGGAAAACATCAAATATTTATTGTTTGGAGCAGAATAATGGCGCAAAAAGGGCTTTTTATCACCTTTGAAGGTGGGGAAGGGACCGGAAAGTCAACCCAACTCAAGCTTTTGGCAGATTTTTTGTCGCAATTGAATATTCCGGTGGTAACCACCAAAGAACCGGGAGGCACTGAAGTCGGACAAGAGTTGCGCCGCATTTTAGTAACCGGAGATAAAGACAAGATGGATGCTGTTGCCGAAGCTTTGCTTTATTATGCCGACAGACGCATTCACATGACCAAAAAAGTTTGGCCGGCATTGGAAGAAGGTAAATGGGTTTTAAGTGACAGATTTGCCGATTCAACCGTTGCTTACCAATATTATGGCTACAACAAAAGAGTTCCTTATCAAACTTTGGAAAACTTGTATAAACTAACCGTTGGCGATTTTAAACCCGATTTAACGATTTTGTTAGACATCAATCCGGAAATCGGTTTGGCGCGTTCTCTTGCCAAAGCCGGACAGATGACTGTGAAAGAAACCAGACATGAAAGCCGTGCCTTGGAATTTCACAATAACTTACGCAACGGTTATTTGGAAATGGCTAAAAAAGAACCCGAACGCTTTATCGTGTTGAATGCCGACAAATCAATTGAAGATTTGCATCAAGAAATTGTTAAAATAGTTACGGAAAGGTTTAATTTAAGCTAATGGCGCAAAGCGATACATCTGATTTAATTCCGCGAAAAAATAGTTATCTTTTGGGCTTTGAAAAAGAAGAACAATTCTTGCTTGATGCTTGGAAGAACAAAACTTTGCACAATTCATGGCTGTTTTCGGGAATTGAAGGTATCGGCAAAGCCACATTGGCTTACAAATTTGCTCGTTTTGTTTTATATGCCGATTACGCTAAAAAGGATTCTTATACTTCTTTGAATATTCCGGAAGATTCCGGCGTATTTAATTTGGTGTCAAACAACTCTCATCCTGATTTGAAAATCATTGAGAGAGATTATACTGATACCGATAAAAAGAAAGTCCTCAAAGCCATTAAAGACGGTGAACAATTAAGCGATGACGAGTTGAAAGGCTTGAAAAAATCGGCATTTATTCGCATTGATGATGTGCGTACTGTCAATGAATTTTTGGCTAAGCGCTCCGGTAATGATGGTTGGCGCGTTGTGATAATTGATAGTATTGATGATATGAACACCGCCAGCGCCAACGCCATTTTAAAAATATTGGAAGAGCCGCCGCACAAAACTTTGATGCTTTTGATAAGTCATAACCCAAATCGTTTGCTTCCGACCATCAAGTCCAGATGCGCCAAACTCAATCTGCATCCGTTGACAGAAAATGACGTTGCATCTTTGCTCAGAAGATATCGACCGGAGTTGAACGAAAAAGATGTCAAGGAACTGGCGGAATTATCTTCAGGAAGCATTGGCAAAGCAATTATGTATGCTGATAATGATGCCTTGAATGTCTATCAAAAATTGAGTAAGATTGTGTATGCCAGAGATAAATTTGTTCTTGGTGATGTGTTAGATTTTTGCAATACATATAGTGCCGATGATGAAAGCTATGATTTGGCACAAGAATTGATTTTAAAATTTATTGCCGAAAATGTTCATCAAACCGCAAATTTGGAAGAGTTTGCCAAATCTTGGGATGAAACAATAAAAATATTCAGCGAAACCGCAGGTCTTAATTTGGACAAGCGTCAAGCTTTGATGAATATAATCGTCAATTTGTGTAAAAGGATATAGAATGTTAGTAGATAGCCATTGTCATTTGACTTATGACGATTTTGCAGAAGATTTTGCCGAAATGATTGAGCGCGCCAAAGAAAACGGTGTTACGACCATGCTCAATGCCGGTAACAATATCGGAGAAATTGAGGCTCAATTGGAACTATCGGAAAAATATCCGTTTATCTATACGGCAGTTGGTGTTCATCCGCACAATGCAAGTGAATATGAAAATATTACCGCTGAAGACTTTATCAAACAAGCCGAGCATAAAAAAATCGTAGCTATCGGAGAATGTGGCTTGGATTATTACTATGACTATTCCCCCAAAGATGTGCAGATAAAAGTTTTCAAAGAGCAGATAAAAGCAGCACAAGAAACGGGTTTGCCGCTGATTATTCATACCCGCGATGCCGATGAAGACACTATTTCCGTTTTAGATGAAATGTATAAACAAAAGCCTTTTACCGGAGAGCTGCATTGTTTTTCATCTGGTAAAGCTTTGGCTGACTATGCTTTGTCGATAGGTTTTTATTTATCGGCTTCGGGAATCATCACTTTCAACAAGTCAGGTGATTTGCGCGATATTTTTGCCGAAGTTCCCGAAGATAGATTGTTAGTCGAAACAGATTCGCCGTTTTTAGCTCCTGTTCCGTTAAGAGGTAGAAGAAACGAGCCTGCTTTCGTTTTGCATACGGCAGAAAAATTAGCTCAAATCAGAGGCTTGAGCTTGGATAAAATTGCCGAAATCACTTCTGACAACTTTTTCAGATTGTTTAGAAAAGCCAGTGATAAAGGGAGATATGAGTTCTAATGGCTAAGGTAATTATTCTTGGTGCAGGGGCAGCCCCCGGAGTTCCGTCTTTAAGTTGCGGATGGGGAGATTGTAATGCAAGCAACAAAAAAAATATTCGCACCCGCACGGATACTTATGTTGAGATTGATGATACCAAATTTTTGATAGATACTTCGCCTGATATCAGACAACATCTGCTGGATAACGACATCAAACACTTGGATGCCGTATTATATACACATGCCCATGCCGACCATTTGCATGGTATTGATGATTTGCGCGAAATTAACCGCATTCGTCTGCACGAAGCTTATCAAGCCCAAGGCGAAATTGCTTATCACCATGGAAATTATAATTTTAACAGCTTAGATAAAATCGGCGATTTGAGCATTCGTTGCTATGCCGATAAAGTAACCACTAAAGTCATTCGTAAAAGATTTTCTTATTTAGTGGATACATTGCTTTCTAAGAAAAAGAATGTTTTTTATACGCCGAGTTTTAAGTTTACGGAGATTAAGAGCAATCATCCGTTTTATATTAATAATGTAAAAATCACTCCGTTAAAACAAATGGGGCACAATGTTCCCTCCATCGGCTATGCTTTTAATGATGGAGAATATGTTCATATATCGGATTTTAAAACGCTTCCGTCATCAGCATTTGAGCAGATAAATGTTCGTCCAAAATTATTGGTCATTCCTTTAACCACGCCGTTTGAGCAGAGAGGACATGCCGGTTTTGATATGGTGATGAAGGTTATTGAAAAAATCAATCCCGAAAAAGCCGTCATTAATCATATGGCAACAGAATGTGATTATGATGAAATAAATGAAAGAACACCCGATTTTGTAACTCCGGCATTTGACGGAATGAAAATTGAATGGTAAGTTGATAAAAAAATAAATAAAGAGAAGGAAAAGTAATATGTTATGTATTTATCACGTTGCGGATCATGATGGCAAAGGTTCTGCCGGAATTGTTAAAAGTATTTATCCCGAAATAGAATGCTTTGGTCTTAATCATGATATGGATATTCCTTATGATGAAATCAAAAAGCATGATAAAATCATTGTCTGCGATATTGCTTTGCCTCTGGACTTTATGTTTGAGCTGAATGAAACCAAAGATTTCACATGGATTGATCACCATGTTTCCATCATTAATGAATATGAAGAAGCTGTTAAAAATGGCAAACCGGAGATTAAGGGGTTAAGAAGAGTAGGGACGGCAGCCATGTGCCTGACTTGGGAATATTTTTATCCCGATAAACCTTTGCCGGAAGGTATCAAGCTCTTGGGCTTGAATGACTTATTTATGCTGGAAGATGAGAGAGTTCGTCCGTTTGAATATGCCATTCAATCCATGGGAGTTAACAAACCGCAAGATGAAATTTGGCAAAAACTGATAAATAATGAGATTGATATTGAAGAAACGGTAGAAAAAGGTAAAGCCATTTTATCTTGGATAAAGGTCAGAAACTATCGTTTGGTTCGTTGCATTGCTTTTGAGAGTGAATATAAAGGTTTGCGTTGTATATGCGCGAATATGCCGCAAGGTTATTCTGAGTTTTTTGATTCTGTTGATAATATTAAAGACTATGACATGATGGTTAATTTTTATATGAACAAGAAAAATCAGTGGAATTTATCTTTTTATACAGAAAAAAATAATGTCGATGTTTCAAAAATTGCCATGAGCTTTGGTGGTGGCGGACACAAAAAAGCCGCCGGAGCCTCAAAACTGCCGCAACTTCCGGAGTTTTTGCAAAAAGGCAAATTGTTGCAAAAATAAGATAAGCAAAACGCCTCGATTAAGAACAATCGGGGCGTTTTAATTAGCTTATTTACTTTTGAACGACAGTCAGATCTCCGCTTAAGAAACCGACATTAGATGCGGCTTCTTCTAAAGTTTTCGCTTTACGAATTTCAATCCTCTCGTTACTTTCTCTGTTTTTGACAGAGTTAAGACGCTGGTCACGACGATTTTCCAGTCGTTCGGCTTCAGCTGTATAACCATGCGCATCAGTTTTTGCCGCAATGGAAATTAGGCTATCTTTTGCAATTTGATAACGCACTGCCTGAAGTTCTAATTCAGCAATTTTTTTTGCAGCCAGAGCTTTTTCTACGTTTTCCGGCAATGTAATCTCTATTGAAGCAAAAGCTTTAACGCCCGTTTCCTGATAGAAAACAGAATCTGCATAGGCTGTAACGGCAGCCTGATCATTTAAGATCGCATCAAAAGAATAGACTCTAAAGGCCTCCTTGACTGATGTTGCATAATATCCCTTGTAATTAGTCCAATCAAAAATTGAACTACTTGTCGATCCTTGGATATTTACCGTTAATGTTATACCATCTTTTATAAACTTTGTTTCTTGTTTTAAACTGCTATTCATTAGTTTGAATACAGAGTAAAAAATTATAACAACTACAGAAACAATTGTAAAAACATAAAAAGCTGGGGAGCTAAAAAATTTTTTCATAATGATATGGTTTAAGTTAAATAATATTATTTTGTAAAATAATATATATCATATTTCGTCTATTGCGTCAATAGGGTGGAAGGAAATTTATAAAAAAACGCCTCGATTATAAAAAATCGTGGCGTTTTGGGGCATCTAAGCTTATTTCTTGTTAAGTTTCATTAGACTTCTTCCGTTTTGGTCGCTTTCGAGGAAATTAATAATAACCTCAAGAGCAGAATCATACCACTGACCGCGACCTTTGTACTTCTGAAGTTTTTCTATTGCATCTTCGGCATTTTCAGCTTTGCAAGCTGTTTCAAGCATATAGCCGACAAGTTCGAGATACTCGTCTTCATATGTACCAAACTCTAAATTTTCAGCAAGAGGGCGTTTGTTGTAACCAACCACTTTTGATTCAATTACCTTTGCAAAAGGCGGTACGTTTTTAGTAATGTTAGCATTCATACCAATCATAGCACCGGCACCGATTTTTGAGAATTGGTGTGCAACAGTCTGCATGCCAAGGTTTGCACCTTTGCCTACCTCAACATGACCGGCAAGCGAAACACCGGATGAAATAATGGTCGTAAATTCTCTCGGACTATCGGGAATATCATCATCAACAGATATTACGTCATTGTGATTAATTGTGACCTTGTCCATGGAATAAATATCGCTTCCAATGATTGTTGCGTCACCTTTATCAGTTTTTTCGCCGATATTAATAACTGTATTCTCACCAAAAAAATTATTATCTCCGATAAGAAGTTGACCTTCATAGTGGTGGTCACCAATATCTTTGGGCCAAAAACCAATAACGCAACCGGGCAGAAACTCATTGTTTTTTCCGATAATGGTATTGCCGCGCAACACGCAATTATCGTGGATAATGTTGTTTTCTCCGATAAGGACGTCTTTTTTGATTGTGACGTTGTTCCCAATGATGCAACATGAAGGAATTCGCACTCCATCTTCAATAGTTACATTATTACCGATTGTCACAAATTCAGCAATTTCGACGCCGTTGCCAAGATTACAACAATTGCCGACAATAGCTTCTTCATCAATGCTGACGGTATTTCCGATTGTGTTGAAATTACCGATTTTTCCGAGAATTTTGGCATTTTCGCCTATAACATTAAATTGTTCCATAAAAATATTTTTTTAGTTAATAAATAATTTGTTTTCTGCATAAAAATATATCAGAAAATAAAGTATCGTCAATAGACAATTTTGACAAAAATAAATTTCAAAGAAATTTGCATGAAAAAGGCTCAAAAAATGAGATTTTTGCTTGAGAAATTTGCAAATTGTTGTAAAATCGCAACGTTAAAAAACAAAATAACAAAAATAAATTTTTAATGGAGAATTTTATAATGTCTAAAACTTTAGTTACTTCTGCATTACCGTATGTAAACGGCGTGCCGCATTTGGGCCACATGGTTGGCTGTTTGTTACCTTCAGATGTTTATGCGCGTTTCATGCGAATGATGGGTAACGAGGTTTTATACATCGGCGGAACCGATGAACACGGCACGCCGTCTGAAGTTGGTGCTGCTAAAGAAGGCATGCCGGTTGAAGAATATTGCAATAAATATCATCAACGTCACCAAAAAACTTATGATGATTTTGAGCTTTCTTTCGATTGTTTCGGTCGCACCACTTTTGAAGAAAACAAAGAGATGGTTTATCATATTTTTGATGCCTTGGATAAAAACGGCATGATTGAAGAAAGAACCATCAAACAAATTTATTCTATTGATGATGAACGCTTTTTGCCGGATAGATATGTAACAGGTACTTGTCCGCATTGTGGTTATGACAAGGCGAGGGGTGACCAATGTGAAAACTGCACCAAAGTCTTGGAACCGACCGATTTGATTAACCCGCGTTCGACCATTTCCGGCTCCACCAATTTGGAGGTCAGAGAAACCAAACACTTGTTCTTAAACTTGCCGAAAATTGAAGCAAAATTGGCTGAATGGGTAAAAACGCGTGAACCCTATTGGCCGGATATTGCTTATTCCATCGCCCAAAAATGGCTCAAAGAAGGCTTGCAAGAACGCTGCATCACCCGTGATTTGAAATGGGGTTTCCCTGTTAACAAACCAGGCTATGAAGACAAAGTATTCTACGTTTGGTTTGATGCGCCGATTGGTTATATCGGTATTACCAAAAACTGGGCAGATAGAAACGGTAAAGATTGGAAAGAATGGTGGTATGGTGCCAAAGATGTTGACTATGTTCAGTTCATGGGCAAAGACAATGTTCCGTTCCACTCAATTTCTTTTCCGGCTACTTTGCTCGGAACCGGCGAACCCTGGACTCTTGTTAAGACCTTAAAAGGTTTCAGTTATTTGACCTATGAGGGCGGCAAGTTCTCTAAATCTGAAAAACGCGGCATTTTTGCTGAAGACGCCGTTAAAGAATATCCGGCTGACTATTGGCGTTATTGGTTGATGGCAAACGCTCCGGAAAGTTCGGATAGTTCTTTCAGTTTTGACTTGTTCGCCGGTGTTGTCAACAAAGACTTAAACGGCGTTTTGGGTAACTTTGTTTCCCGCGTTTTGAAAATGACAGCATCAAAAATCGGAGAAGAAGTTCCTGCCGGTGGCGAAAATACCGAGCTTGAAGCAGATTTGATTAAAACTTTGCAAGAGCATGTAAATGACTACTTTAAATATATGAATGAGTTAGAGTTCCGCAAAGCCACGAACGAATTGCGCGCTATTTGGGTAGAAGGTAACAACTACATTTCCGTTGCTGAGCCTTGGACCGTGATAAAAGAAAATCCGGAGCGTGCTGCCGCCATTTTAAGAAACTGCATCAATTTAATTCGTATTTTTGCTATTTTGAGCGCACCGATTATGCCGAAAATTGCCGAAGATATGATGAACAAATTGGGCTTGAGCTTAAAAGATGTTGGCTCAATTAAAGATTTCAACGTAGCAAAAGAAATGAATGCTTTGCAACCCGGACATAAATTCAGCGTTGGCGATACCTTGTTTGAAAGAATTACTCCGGAACGCGTTGAAGAGTTGAAACAAAAATACGGAAGTGCAAAATAATGAAAAAAAAGGAGAGAATAAGCGAGGGCTTGCGCCTCAGAGGTTGGGGAAAGTTTTTTCACGGACTTTTTCTGTTTGTCACTTTTCCCATCCGCAAACCGCTGATTTTTGTCCCGATTTTAATGCTCGGTTATTTGGCTCCTACCTTTATGGGAGCCAAGCCGACCGAGGTTCATTTGTGGTATTGGAATAAAATTAAAGCCAAATCTCAAAGCATTGGCTCAACCATTTCTGAAAAAACTCAAGAGATGATGCCGGATGTCGATAGTTTTAAAATATCTATGCCGTCATTGAAATCAATTGGCTCTAATGAAAATGAAGAGCCCAAAGTCGAAATAGTGGAAGCATCAACCCCGAGTATGCAAGAAATTAGACGTCAAACATTTGAAAAATCAAAAGAAGTTCCCAATACGGTAGATGCTCTGCGTACGGCTCAATTGCAAGAAGAAAGGATGCGTCAGCGCCAAAAAACATCTTCTTCAAGAGCAAAGTCCTATTCAAAAGCAGAACAAGCGCCAAAAAAATTGCCTTTAGTCTTTGTTAATACCAATGAGCAAATTAATGCCACGGCAGAAGTTGTCAATGCCAATGAGTTGCGTTTGAATGGCAAAACATATTTCCTGCATGGCATTTATGTAGATCCAAAGTCACCAAAAGGTTTGGATGCCAAAAAGTTTTTGCAATCTGTTGTGGCACAAAACATCATTCAGTGCCAAGTAAAAGCCTATACATATCAAGGTATCGGCACCGTAATCTGCAATGTTAACGGAGAAAACATCAACTGGCTACTTGTCAATCGTGGATATTCTAGAAATGTAGCCTTAGATAAATAAGGAAAAAAGCATGTGGCAACCAATTTTTATGATTAGCGGATACTTTGTCAGTATTCTTGGATTATCAATGTTGATTCCTGCCGCTGTCGATATGTATTATACCAAACAAGATTGGTCGCCGTTTATAACCTCTGCAATTATATCCTTATTTATTGGTGTTTCACTATTTTTAGGAAACCGCACCAAAATAGAAAAAATTTCCATCCGCCAAGGTTATCTTATCACGGCAATAAGCTGGTTTGCGTTGTCTTTGCTTTCTGCTTTGCCTTTTATGCTAACAGAAACCACATCTTATTGGGCTGATGCCGTTTTTGAGGCAACATCCGGAATCACTACTACCGGCGCAACAATTCTGACAAATATTGAAAAATCTTCTAAGGCAATTTTGCTTTGGCGCTCGCTACTCAATGCTTTGGGTGGTGTCGGTATTGTTATTTTTGCTGTTGCCTTGCTTCCGTTCTTGGGAATTGGCGGTATGCAAATTTTCCAACGCGAAAGCTCAGACTTAAATGAAAAGCTTATGCCCAAAATCAGCTATATTGCCAAGAGGATCATCATTGTTTACGTCATACTCTTAACTCTTACGTTTGGCGGCTTGCTTCTTGCCGGAATGGGAAAATTCGATGCCCTCAACCATGCCATGTCTGCTGTTTCAACCGGTGGCTTTTCAACCAAAAACGCATCTGTCGGCTACTTTAATAATATTTGGGTGGAAATTGTTTTAATGCTGGGTATGATTGCCGGATCTTTACCTTTGACATGGTATTTGGTCATATTAAAAAGCGGTAGAAACAACTCTTTCCGCAGCGCTCAAGTTCCGTTTTTCTTAAAAACACTATGCTTTTATATATTGTTTACAGCCTGCTGGTTAAGTTTTTCTAATTCGGATTATAACTTTTGGCAAGCATTAAGAGTTTCTGCTTTTAATGTTGTTTCAATAACTACAGACTGTGGTTTTGTGTCCACGGATTATATGAAATGGGGATTGTTTGCACAAACCATTTTCCTTATTTTTGCTGTTACCGGGGGGTGTTCCGGTTCAACATCCGGTGGTGTCAAAGCCTTTCGTTGGCAAGTGATTTTTGCTTTTTTCAAAAAGTCTATTATCAATATGACGGAGCCAAGCCGCATATTGCCGGTTAAGATTAAAAATATGAATGTTGATAATAAGGTTATCAATTCCGTATTTATTTTTGTTCTATCATTTGCTTTTAGTATCGTCCTGTTAACAACCTTAGTGGCAATAACCGGTGTCGACTTTACAACGGCGTTTAGTGCCATAATCGGTAGCATTACCAACGCAGGACCGGGAGTAGGTAATATTGTCGGGCCGGCAAGCACATTTGCGCCTTTGTCAGATTTTGCTAAATACGTTTGCGCTTTTGCTATGTTGCTCGGACGCTTGGAAGTTATGACCATATTAGTCGTATTCACTAAAAACTTCTGGCATAAATAATTTTCCATAAACTTCCACCGGTAAACACGAGTGGTATTACAAGTTCCAAACGACGCTCAAGCGGCTCAAAGGCTTTGTAAAACTAACCGTTGCTTGTGCAAGGAGTGTTTCGCTCAAAACATAAAAAAAGAACCTTAAAAAAGGTTCTTTTTTATAAAACTGATATGTTTTTATTGCATTTGCATCAATTCTCTATCAATTTCATCCATATCTATTGAAGAATTAGATGTTTCTTCTGGCAACACATTATTATCAGTGTTGGGAGCTTGTGACGGTTCTGAAACATCAGAAACTTCTGCAGTAGGCTTTTCTTCATTTCCAAAGCTGAGAAATTTACCTAAAAATCCGGAAGCTTCATCTTCTTTTTCAGAAGTTTCTTTTGCCGGTTCCGACGAAATTTGTTTTTCTTCAACATCCAATGTTTTTGTTTCAGAAATGACAGAATCTGAGGAGGGTGCTACATCAGCCTTCGGTTCTTCATTTTGCTCTTGCGGAACAAAATCATTACCAATGTTTAATAATGACTTTGGAGCACCGTCTTCTTGAACAACCGGTTCCGGTTGCGGAATATTTTGTTCAAAAGCAGGCGGATTGCTGATGTTTAGATTCTCTAATTGTGTTTCTTCCATCGGCAAGACCTGAGGCGCCGGTTGAACTTCTTTTGACTGAAGCTCTTTTTCTTCAGTTTCAGAAACATCTTCATTTGCCGGTGCCGGTTTTTCTTCTAAGTCTTCATTAGCTTTCAGCTTAGCTTCTTCGGTAAATGCCGGTGCTTTAGGCAAAGCATCTCTCTTTGCCAACTCTTCTTTTGATAACAATTTGTTAGGATTAACCGTACCGTTAATACATTTTAACAACCAAACATCATAAATAGGGTGTTCAACCGGATTAAGGGCAGGAGAAGATGAAATCATCCAGCCGCGGAAAATGTTAACGGGGGTTTCGGTTTTATAATTATCAACCACATCAACAAAAGCAAAATTTTCCGGTGTGTCTTCTGGTGGTCTGGTTTTGCAAGCGCGAACCACAATAGAAAAACTACCGAAATTTACACTTCCGTTAACGGGAACATCAATAACACTGACTCTGCCCGTAATTTTATCCATTGCTTGCATTTGAGCAATATTAGTGTCTATTTCTGCAGCTTGCACGGCAGAAGAAATACACAAAGCTCCGAAAGCGATACCGGACAAAAGTTTATTTGTTATCTTGACCATTATCTGTTACCATGAAAATGATTTCACCGACCATATCTTCCAAAGATTTGAAATCTTTGACGTTAGAAATAGTATCACCATCGGCCAGCATTTCTTTAGATTTTCCGGGTTCGATTTTAATAAATTTATCGCCCATCAAACCATCTCCGACGATTGTCGCAACGCTATCTTTCGGCAATTTGATGTTTGGCAAAATGCTCATTTTAACATCAGCGATATAGTCTTGTTCATCCAAAGAAAGCTCAACAATTGATCCGACTTTAATACCATTAATTCTGACATCGGAACCAACGTTCAAACCGCCGACTTTAAGAAAGTTAGCAGTTACGTTATAACCTTTAACAACTTGCAAGTCAGAAACTTTAAAACCAAAATATAAGAAAGATGCGGCAACAAATAAGACCACAATACCCATAATTGTTTCAACTGGTTTTTTATTCATAAAAAATACTCCTTAAGTATATAAAATTTTATTTTTTATCGTTTTTGCGGTTTGCTTTGCCGATGGAGATGATTCTATCCATCAGTTCTTCCAAAACCATAGCATCTTGTGTATAAGAAAATTCGCCGCCTTGCGGGATGTAATCCATAGATCCGCCCGGTTCAATTTCAATATATTTTTTACCCATGAGTCCGGCACTGACAATAGATGCGCTACTATCATCGGGAATTTTGACATTTTCTTTAATATCTAAAGTCAAAATGGCTTTGAAATGATCATCCAACTTGGCGTTAACTACGCGTCCAATGTCAACACCAGCCAAGCGAACCTGATCGCCGACCAATAGACCATCGGTGCGGTTAAAACGAGCATCAACCGTATAGTATTTTCCGTCTTCTTTGTGAGCCATTGTATCTTTATTGGCAACATAAACACCGGCAATCAGAGCAATAATGATTGCGGTATAAATGCCAACCTTCAAGTGTTTGGCTTCTTCCTTAGAATAAACTTCTTCTTTCATATCAGCTCCTAAAAAAATATTTATTAGCAATATAAATAACGTAAAATAAACATTTTGTCATCAAACATTTTGAAAAATGAAAATAATTGTTAAAATTTAAAAAAAAATGATTAATATATTGGTAGCAAACCTAAAGAAAGTAACAAAATGATTGTGGTAAAAAACTTATGTAAGAATTATGGCACTAAAAAAGCCGTAAATAATGTCAATTTTTGCATTTCTAAGGGCGAGATAGTATCTCTTCTTGGACCTAACGGAGCCGGAAAAACCACTTTGATGCGTCTTTTAACCGGTTACATTGAACCGACCTCAGGTGAAGTCCGCATTTTTGATAAAGACATAAAAGCCGAACGCTTAGCTTGTTTGCAAAAAATAGGCTATGTTCCCGAAAGCGGATTCTTATATAATGATATGACTGTTGCCGAATTTTTGCACTACACGGCACAGATAAGAGGTTTGACAGCAGAAGAATTTTCTAAAAACTTAAAACAAATTGTTGAAAATCTGGAATTGAAAACGGTTATCAATCAAAAAATAGAAACTTTGTCCAAAGGTTTCAAACGCCGCACCGGTATTGCTGCGGCTTTGCTCCACAATCCTGAAATCTTAATATTGGACGAACCGACCGAAGGGCTTGACCCAAATCAAAAATTCAGCTTGAGAAATTATCTGAAAAATTATGGTAAAGATAAAATCATCATCATCTCAACCCACATTATGGAAGAAGTGGAAGCTATGTCTGACCGTGTCATTCTGCTAAATCACGGCAAGTTGGTTAAAGACACATCTCCCGAAGAATTAAAAGAGCTCTTTCCCGAACATAATATTGAAACGGCTTTCTACAAAATTACCAGCGAGGCAGAATAATATGACAAAACAATTGGCAGTTATTTTCAAAAAAGAAACTTTATCGTTTTTTGAAGGAGTGCAAGCATGGGTCGTTTTGTCGGTCTATATTCTGGCATCCATGTTTACCACTTTTTTTGTCGGCGGTTTTTTTAGCATCAACAACACCGGCTTATTTTCATTTTTTTATTTTCAGCCCTATATCATGGCGTTTTTGATTCCGGCCGTAACCATGCGTCTATGGGCGGAAGAGCGCAAAAACGGAACACTTGAATTTTTGTTAACACAACCGATTCCTTTAAGCTCAATTATTATAGGAAAATTTTTAGCAGCATGGTTCTTGTGCTTGTGTATGCTTTTGCTTACTGCGCCGTTGTGGATATACATGAATGTATATTTTGAAACAGACAATTTAAACATTTTTTCGGGATATTTGGCTTGTCTTTTGCTTTCTGGAAGTTTTTGCGCTGTAGGTTGCTTTATCTCGTCATTTTGTTCATCTCCTGCAGTATCATATTTGTGGGGATTGATTATCACCTTGTTTTTAAGCGTGCACAATTTTTCCGGTGTTGTTAAAGCCTTGCATTTGCCGCTCACATTAGAAAACAAATTGAGTAATATCGTTAATCTAAATAGTCATTTTTATGATATTATAAGTGGTCAAATCAGTTTGGATAATATTTTGTTCTTTGTGTTGTTAACGCTGATTAGCTTAAGCTTAAATATGGCTAGTATTGAGTTCAAAAAAAATTAGAAAGGACATAAGATGGATAAAAAGAAATATATAAAATTTTTATCATTATCGGCATTAATCCTTATGTCCGGTATTATCTTTTTGGCAATTATGAGCTGTGCAGCATTGCTGTTTGGTAACAAAAAAATGGATGTTACTTCTTTACAAAGATACGGATTAGATTCTGTTTCTCAAGAAATTGCTCAAAATATAAAACAACCAATAAATATAACTGTTTATGCTTCAAATGATTTAGATACTGAATATCCGGAGTTGGATTTGCACCGCCAAAACGTAATGCGCATGCTTGATAAATTTCAATCATTATCAAATGGCAAAATTACGGTTAATTTGAAAAATCCTGAGCCATACACCCCGGCAGAATATGAGGCAAAAAGCATAAATATTCGTCCTTTTCCCGATTCTGAAAATACCAGAAACATGTATTTCGGCGCAGTTTTTTCAAGCGGAGAGGGAAAACGTTTTATAATTCCTTATTTTTCTTTGCAGAGACAAAACTATGCCGAATATGACATTAGTCGAATTTTAGCCAAATTAAACGGCGAACAAAAAAAGAATATCGGTGTTATTTCTTTTGCCGGAAACATTTCTGATTGGCAAATATTTAAAAAATTGGAAGAAGATTATAAAGTTGTCTTTTTGAATAATAAAATGCCAATCATTCCGCAAAACATAAACACCTTAATGGTTTATAATCCGCAACAAGTAGAAGCTAATTTTGTTTACGCGCTTGATCAATTCATAATGCGCGGCGGAAATCTGATTCTGTTTATTGACCCTTACGCTGAAAATGTTGCTCAAAAGTATCCTTATACCAAAAAGAACCTCATAACAATGTTACCGCATCTAAAACAATGGGGATTGACGATGGATACGCAAAATGTGGTTGCTGATAAGACATTGAGCGGCATCAGTTATCAAACTGCCATAAGTGAAGAAAACAACCCCACATATCTGAAGCTGACAGCAAAAGAAATGAATATGCCTTCTGCTATGGGGGAAAAATGGTTAAGTTTGTTGTTCCGTTCCGCCGGTTCATTGGAGGTAACACCTCAAAAAGAAACCTCATATATTCCTTTATTTTCAACAAGCGAACAAGCAGGATTGATAAATGCCGATGTAGTTAAATACAGCAATTTAGAAGCAATAAATAATGCCGTCCCGAATGAGCACAAAAAATTCAATCTGGCATATTGGATAGAAGGAAGTTTTCCCTCTTTGTTTGAAAAGAGTATAGTCGAAGGAACAAAGTTGGATAAAGAGTTTCCTCCATACCTTCCGAGCAGTCTAAAACCTTCTAAAATTTTGGTCATTGCCGATAGCGATTTTATTGCTGATGATAGTTGGAATTTGACCGGATATAAAAAAGAAGCTTGTGTCTACGACCAAATACCGGCAAATAACAATGCTGACTTCATTTTGAGTGCAATAGATTATATGAGCGGAAACAATACGTTATCCAAAATAAGAATCAATTATTTGATAAATGACGATAAGAATATTGCTGAACAAATTTATGCTCAGGCCTTTGCTTCTTTTGCAGACGAATATAAGACTAAAGAACAAGAAGTAGAGCAACTGAAAAAAGATTTATCTTCTTTTCAGCAAAAATTGCACACAAGAGAAACCGGAATGTCTTTAATGAAAATTCAAGAGTTGGACGAATACAATCGCAGACAACAAAAAATCATTGAAGACCTAAAATCTCTGAACTACAAAATACAACAAAAGAGCGGAGATACCGTTAACAAAATAATTTTGGCAAATACAATATTTATTCCGGTGGTATTGCTGATTTTGGCATATTTGGGGGTAAAAATATTTATCCGCAATCGAAAACAAAAATATATAAGGATTATAAATGAATAAAAAAATACTTATCATAAGTTTATTAATAACATGTATTTCGGTTGCAGCAGCTTATCTTTTGCTGCAAAGCCAAAATGTGTATATGGAAGAAAATCCGGTCGGCAATTTTTTGTTTGAAGAAACCAACAAACAAGGAACGGATATTACCAAAATCGTTGTTAAAAAATCTGATCTTCAGGTAAGCTTATATTATGAAAATAAATTTTGGCATATTCAGGAAGCCGATGGTTATTATGCTGATTTGATAACCATAAACAAATTATTTCAAGATATAAATCAAACCAAAATTGAAGCTTTGCCCATGAATATCACCGCAAAAGAAGCCGGTGTAGAGCAGGGACATAATGCTTCGGGAACGCAGATTCAAACATACAATCAAAAAGGTGAATTGTTAGATTCAATTATCATCGGCAAAAAGAAAAATAATTTTTGGTATGCTTCGCGCAGCGGTTCCGAACAAATTTACCTTATATCCGGTAGCTTTGACTTGCCTGATAGCATGAATTATTGGTTACAACAACCTTTAATCAGTTTGTTGCCGGAAAATGTTGAGAGTTTACTCATTCAATCATCTACAGGACAACAATTGGCATATCGTTTGGCAGAAAAATCGCAGTTTTTGAATTTAAAACAACAGCCGGTAAATGTGATTCCTTTGCTGGACAAATTTGTGCTTTTCACCTATAAAGATGTAAAAAAAATTCAAAATACGCCGTTAGATAGCCTGAAACCGCAAAAAATTATAGTTCTTTTCCCTTATTCCGGGCTCATTTACGGCATTGAAGTTTTTCAAATAGAAGAAGAATATTGGATAAAAGTAGATTTATCTATCACCAAGTTACCAACCAAGCTTGCAAGTGATTATATGAAAGATAGTCTATTCTTGTATGAAGGATGGGCTTTCAAGGTTGATAAGAATTTAGGAAAATACTTAACCGAGTTTAAGATAAGTTAACAATGCAATACGAAAAGATTTTAAGTGATATTTCAACAGATGTTCTCTTTATGGCAGACCATAACGGAGTGGTTTCTCATGGAAATGATTGCGCTAAAAAAACATTTGGTCCGGATAAAGAAGGTATGAATATTGTCGATATTTTTGAGGAGCAACATAGCAAAGCGCTGATGTTTCATATAGCTGAGTGCATCAAAAATCAAAAACAGCAACAATTTTCATTAGCTTTCCGTTCAAAATATTATGGTGTAAAAATCTTTCCGGTGCAGGATGAAGTTGCTATCAGCATGCAAGATATTACCGAAAGTCAAAACTTGCGACATACCTTATCGGAAATGATGCAAAGACTGACTTTTGCTTCAAAAATAGCTAAAATCGGATATTGGGAGCTTGATTTAGTTGCCAAAGAAATTTCTTGGTCATCTGAAATGTTTAGAATTTTTGGCATAGATGATAATGAAATATCCTTAAAGAAAAACATTATTCGAGAACAAATGCATAAAGAAGATTTGCCCCGTTATAAAGACAATCTGCGCAAAATTATGCGGACGGGAAAACCGGAAGAAGGCGTTGTCAGAATTATAAGACCCAATGGCAATATAATATATTGCCGATATATGGCTGATTATATCAATTATGATAAGTACAATCGTAAAATTATCGGCACCTTCCAAGATTTAACCGAACTTTTGGAAATTCAACATGCCTTGGTTGCCGCAAAAGAGTCTGCTGAGCGTTTGAATCTGGAAAAATCATACTTTTTGGCTCAAGCAAGCCACGATTTGCAGCAACCTGTATCTGCTATGGGATTGTTTATCAATAATTTATTGAACGCAAATCTAACCGGGAAGCAACAGTTTTTGGTAGAACGAATTTATGATTCAGCTCAAGCTTTGCGCCATTTGTTGAACAATTTATTGGATGTTTCAAATTTAGATGCCAGAGGTGTGAGTGTTGTTTCTAAAGAATTTAATTTGTATGATGTCGTAATGAGAATTCAAAAAGAAATAAGCTTCAAATTAAGAGATCACAAAACGACTTTGAAAATCGTCAATTGCCATCAAAGACTCAATAGCGATGAGTTTTTGATTGAAAGAATTTTAAGAAACTTTATCAGTAATGCCCTGAAGTATGCTCGCAGCAAAATATTGATAGGGTGTTTAAGAAAACAAGACAAACTCAGAATAATGGTTTTAGATAATGGTATGGGGATTGATGAAAAAGAACTTTCTCTGATTTTTAATCCTTATTATCAAAGTCCAAATGTTCCGGATAATCGCCATAAAGGTTCAGGATTAGGTTTGGCAATTGCGCAAAAAACAGCCAACATTCTGGGTGCAGAAGTTGGCGTTTTATCAAAAGTTGGTAAAGGTAGTAATTTTTATTTAGAAATAAAAACTAATATCTAGAAATGTTTTGCAAAATAACATCCATATCTTTGTTTTGACGTTTGGTTAATTCCAAGATGCATTCAGCACCGGTCAATTGGGCAATATTGCCAACATCTGCATCAGAAGACATGGAGTAACCATACAAAGAGCAATATTTATCACGATATTGTAACCATGCAGAATATAAGTCTTTGAAGTTACCGTTAAACATTCCAGCACCGCGATTCCAATCTTTGAATTGTTCAGAATTTGCCATTTGCTCATATTTACCTTCCAAAATCTTTACAATACGAGCGGTTTCATTAACGGTACAGGTTGTCATTTTGATATTATTTCCTTCAGCTGCTTCCAAACATTGGTCATAAGTCGTATTTGTGTTAGCCAAAGATTGAGCTTGAGCAGAAGCGGAAAATAAGGTTATGGCAACAAGAGCCAAAGCAGAACAAGAAGCTATTTTCATCATTTTATCCTTTCGTAACAAGAACTATAAAAAATATAAGTCAATACTCTTAAAATGGGGTTAAAAAATAAATATAATAAAAAAGCCAAAAAAAATAGTTGCAAAAAAAAATAATAGGGGTATATTTCAGCCATTGTTTATGGGTGCGTAGCTCAGTTGGTAGAGCAACTGACTCTTAATCAGTGGGTCTGGGGTTCGAACCCCCACGCGCCTACCATTGAAAATAAAGGCTTTCAAAGATTTTGAAAGCCTTTTAATTTTGCCAAAATACTACAAAAATACTACAAATTTTAGTTTTTTTATCCATCCGTTTACCTTGTAAAGCCTATTTTTTTATTCTTAGTTTAGATAGATTCTGATAAATATTTGAGCAAGACATTTAAGGAATGATATGAATAAGCACATCAAATTACTATATCAAATCTCAAATTCACTGAAACAACAGAAGCTATTAAAAAGTAATCGAGAATTTAGCTCACTATTTTTAAACAAATGCAAAAATTATCTCTCATCGATTACATACTTAAATAAAGAGCCAAGCATCAGAGTATTGTCATTTCTACTCTATAAACTAACAATCCTAAATATTATGCCGGATATTCAAATCAAATTATATCATATCATTCAAGAAAAATTATCAAAGAAAATGAAGTGAAATTATCCTTTGACTTTTATTCTAAGTGACGATAAACCATGGAGACTTTTTATTAGGGCTATATTTTTAATATAAAATTTTATGAGAATGATAAACAAAGATAATGAATCCATTAGGCTCCACCTTATCAAAAAGGTAATTAATCTTTATTTTTGTAGAGATAAAAAGTGCTTAAATGTTGAAATAATAGTTTTTCTTGCAAAAAACTATTACATTCAATGTTTTTTTGAATGGTTCCCCTCCATAAGAGAGTTTTTTCAACTTGATTTACAGCACAATCGTTTGAGCTTATGCTTTTTAGGAATAAAACTAGGAGTAGGATTTCATAAAGTAATTTCCGTAAATGAAAATTACTGTGTTGTTGATGACTATATTCAATTTCATATAGACAGCGGAGCCGTTGAAATAATAAATGATGACCCACAAGATGAAGTTTTATCAACCCCGGAATTTGATTGGATAACTGAGTTCAATCTCTGTAAGATATACTCCTTAAAAATTATTTTTAAACAAACTGATTTAGATGAAAGAGAATGGTTGGGCTTTCACCTAAATATTAACTTTAGAAAAAAACTACCAAATATTCTGTTAAAATTATGTGTTATGGGGTATGAATTGGCATTTTTTGCAAATAAAAAAGCAGAAAAGCTACATATATTTTCATATCCTGAGCAAATAGATGAACTTGGATATACGTTCAAAAAACTCAACTTATTATCAATAAAGCAAATTAATCCTAATAATATAATGATTGTTGGCATAACCTCTATGGGGGGAATGGGGTATGCCGGAACTGCCCGTTTATTTGTCTTAGATAATAGGGAAATTAAATTATATTTTGTAGAGCTTTCAGATAGTAAAATGTTTGAAGCTGTAAAAAACATCTTTCCTCCGATTATGTATATATACCCTAAAAAAACTAGGATTTCTAAGACATACCATGAAGAATGGAGAAAAATTGGAATGGGTGCTGGAAACTTGCTAATGGTTCGCACTGAGCTGTTTTATGATATTCAAAAAGAATTGAAGGGTAACAGAACTCGTAAAAATCCCACTTATTTTTATAAAAATTGGTGTAAGGCTGCCTATCTCACATTACAAAAAAACTTCATAAGAAAGGATTAAATATGAAAAAATCAACTTTTTTGGTAATTTTATTACTTCTGACGGGATGCATATCAAATACATTATCTGTTGCAAACCATTGTAACACAGCCATATCTGTTTGCGAAAGTAATTATAATATATTAGTACAAGAAATAGACAGATTTAAGGCAAAAGGAGGGGCTTTCGTCTTGATAAATCTTCAAAATAATGAAGTGTTAAACTCTACATCTATAAGTAGTTTAGGTGACTTTGATTATAACCGTGATTATGCTTATAAAGCCAATAACTTAATGAAATTGTTTAACAAGCAACAACCTGAGACAACGGCACAATTTATTCAAGACTATGGTCATTTTATAAAACACGCTGATAAAAATAAATTAAAAAAACTAAGAGAAAATGTGACAAAAGGCACGGCTCGTCAAACTAACATAAAAGGTATTAAAGTCTATGGTTTGACAGCCACTGACTATAAAACAGATAATTCTAAAGAGGTAATAACAACCTTTATGGGGCACTTCATATATAACAACAAAAAATATGCAATAATCACAATGTTAGACTCACCAAAGGGGATAAGGTCTACATTTGGATTTAATAGTTCAGGCTGGAATGCTACAAAACTAGCTAGAAGAATTGTTGAAAATTGTATCTCAAATTCAAAACC
Source organism: uncultured Alphaproteobacteria bacterium (assembly GCA_944393225.1). GTDB lineage: Bacteria > Pseudomonadota > Alphaproteobacteria > RF32 > CAG-239 > CAJLXD01. The sequence goes on along the minus strand of CALXZK010000003.1, from coordinate 17,783 downwards.
AAAACAATGAGTTGATACAATACGGCCCTTTTTATCCTAGTTTTGCTAAATTTTTTTTGAAAAAAACAAAACTTTTTACGTTTTTATTTTTGCAAAATGAATAATGACTATGGTATCTTAATAAATATTAATAGACATACCAATTATGATAGCCTTATCATATTATTAAAACGGGGAAACAGGCTTAAATGAAGCACCCTCAAGCAGGGAACCAACTGAAAACCTATGAAATTCTTACCCATTGGTGTAAGTGTCGCAAAGTAACTCCTCCAAAGACGGTCGGCGACAAACAAATAGGACACGGCTGATGATGTCAGTTAGAAATCGAGGCTCTGTTTGTGCTCATTAACAACCTCAGTATTATGTATTTGGTTCTATTCGGATACATAGTATACCTACCGGAAAAGCTGGGTGAAGGTTCGCATTGGCGGTATGCGGATTTCAGAAATGATATACCCTAAATAGAAAGCAAACTCAACTTGGATGCTATATTTTTTTACCCTTGTTTTAGGGTAAAAAGAGCAAATCTAACTTGGATACATTAAATAAATTAATTATAAAAAATTATCTAAAATTGATTATTTAAAATTTTTTATTTAATTTTTTACCCCAAAAAAACAACAAAAACAAAGAAAAAAAACGAGCAATCTTCAGATTGTGAAGTTTATGATGAAACGAACAAAAGTGAGTTTCAGCATCAAATTCAAAAAAATAATTGCATAAAGTCAATTGATATAATTATTTCTTAAAATTTTTATAAGAAAAACAATTTACAAAAAAAGACTTCTTCCAAAATTAGAAAAAGTCTTCATGAGTTAATTAAAAATTATTTTTTATATATCTATGAATTGTAAGCCATGTACAACCAAACATTTTAGCTATTTGTGATTTTGGAATATTTTTATCCCAAAGTTTTTTGATTTTATCATGATGTTTTTGTAGTTTTTGAGAAGATGCTCCTAATGGTCTTCCCAAATGTTTGCCTTCGTTTTTTAATCGTTGTAAAGACATTTTTGTGCGTTCTGAAATTAGTTGTCTTTCAATTTCACTGGCTAAAGAAAAGGCAAAAGCTAAAACTTTTGATTGTATATCAGCTCCTAATCGATAATTTTCTTTCAAAGTCCAAATTTGACAATCTTTTTCCAGACATTTTTGTAAAATACTCATAACTTCAAGCAGATTCCTTCCGAGTCTGGAGAGCTCGGTTGCAATTAAAATATCTCCTTTTTTGAGCTTTTTTAGGAGTTTTCCTAGTTTCCTTTCTTGCAAAGGCTTTCTGGAAGAAATAACTTCCTCAACCCATTTATCGATTGTCAGATTCTGTTTTTGAGAAAAAATTTCAATTTCGTGATGTTGATTTGCAACATTTTGATGGTCTGTGCTGACCCTGATATATCCATAAATCATTTTCTGTCCTTATAAATTTGTTTCTAAAGTTATTTATAAAAACAGAGAAAAAACAATAAGAAAAGAACGCTTCAAATAAATCACGTTCAAAAATGAGCGTTTATTTTATATATTATTTGCAACTATCATATAGTGATAAATTAGAATTGCAAGATAAAAAATTTTTTATGTTAACTTTAAGAAAATCAAGATTTTTCATCGATATAAGCAGTTATGTCTTCAAAATTATATGCAAAATTGCTGATTTTTGAAGATTGCGCCGAATGTTTGTTGGATACATACCAAATAATCAAGATCAGGCAGATTACGCTGATCAATATCAAAGCCTTAACTCTTTTGCAAAAGAACATGGCTTTGTGATGGGGTGTGTTCATACAGGCAATAATTTTGAAAATGTTAAAAGCATTATTCAAGCCGATTGTGAAGGTATCCTTATTAATAAAATCAGCAATATTGGGCCTTATTTACAAGATATCAAAGAAAATCTTCAATTTTGTCAAGAAAGGAATCTGAAACTAATTTCGATTGAAGATGGTTATAGTTTTGACAAGTTCAACTTGACGGAAGATTTTTTCAAAGGGATGGATGTTGCTATTGATATTCGCAGTCATTTAATTTCACAATCCACAAGAAAAGTTTTAAGTCAACGCAAAAGAGAAGGCAAAAAACTTGGTCGCCCGTTCGGTGCAAAAGTCAAATCAAAATTAGAAAACAACTCAGAAAAAATTTTGCAAATGCTTGATGATGGTATTTCAAAGTCAGAAATAGCCAGACAATTAGGTATTAACCGTGCATCAATCTACGCTTTTGCCAGAAGACACGGAATTTCTTTTAGCCGAGGAGATAAATAGATGCCAAAAGTTTCTGTTTGTCTTGCCGTTTATAAAACTAAGTCAGAATACTTGAAAGAATGTATAGAATCTATTCTTAATCAAACATATACAGATTTTGAATTTTTAATTGTTGATGATTGTCCTGAAGATAAAGATTGTGAGAGAATCATCCAATCTTATGCCGATAATCGTATTAAATATTTTAGAAATGAAAAAAATTTAGGAATTTCTGGAACAAGAAATAAGCTCCTTGATTTGACATCTGGTGAATATATTGCCGTGATGGATCATGATGATATTTCTTTGCCACACCGTTTTGAAAAAGAAGTAGCTTATCTTGATGCTCATCCGGAATGTGGGGTAGTGAGTTGTTGGTATGAACGTTTTCCTAATCTTACAATCAAGAAAAAACCTGAAAATAACAAACAAATTATCAAAGCTCTGAAAGATTCATGTCCGTTGTTGCATCCTGCCGCCATGATAAGAAAATCAGTACTTATTGAAAATCATCTAAAATATGAAGACGAATTTTCACCGTCTGAGGATTATGCATTGTGGTGTCGTTTGGTAGGAAAGACAAGTTTTCATAATGTTCCTGAAATTTTATTCAGATACCGAGATCATGAAACAAATGAGTCTAAAAAAAATAACCAAAAAATGAAAATGGCAACAGACAAAATAAGAAAATCATTGTTGCCACAAAAGACTTTTATACAAAAAATTATACAATTAATAGGATGGAGAGAAAATGAAAGTTGTAATTTTAGCCGGAGGGCTCGGAACTCGCTTAGGAGAAGAAACAGGTGTTAGACCCAAGCCGATGGTTGGAATTGGTGGATATCCGATTTTGTGGCATATAATGAAAATTTATTCTCATTATGGTTTTAATGAATTTGTTGTTCTGACCGGCTATAAACAAGAAGTTATTAAAGACTATTTTGTGAACTACTATATGAATAATTCAAATGTTACGGTTGATTTGGCTACAAATAATGTTGAGGTGCATCAAACCGAGGCTGAGCCATGGAAAGTTACACTCTTTTATACCGGACGTAATACAATGACTGGTGGTCGAATTAAAAAAATAAAAGATTTTATTGGCAATGAACCATTTATGTTAACTTATGGAGATGGTGTTTCAGATGTTAATATTAATGAGTTAATTAAGTTTCATAAGCTAAGCGGAAAATATTGCACATTGACAGCCATTCAACCTGAAGGTCGTTTTGGCGTGTTAAAAGTTGAAGAAGATATGAGGGTTTCAAATTTCCAAGAAAAGCCCAAAAATGAAGATGCTTGGATAAACGGAGGGTTCTTTGTTTGCGAACCTCAAATTTTTGATTATATCCCCGATGGAGATGATGTTATTTGGGAACAGAAACCTTTAAAAAGTTTGGCTAATGATGGACAGCTCAATGCCTTTAAACATCGTGGTTTTTGGCGTCCGATGGATATGCTGAAAGACAAAGAAGAGTTAAATAAAATTTGGGCCGAAGGTCATGCTCCTTGGAAAGTGTGGGAGGATTAACCCGTGTCTTTTAATAATATTTATAGAGATAAAAAGGTTTTTGTTACAGGACATTGCGGTTTTAAAGGTTGTTGGTTAGTAATGCTCTTAAAAAAATTAGGGGCAAAAGTTTATGGTTATTCTCTAAAGCCGGACAGCAGTGAATCTTTATATGATATTGTGCATATTCATGACTTGCTTGAAGATGAAATGATTGCTGATATCAGAGAAAGAGAAAAATTGGCTCAATTTATGCAAAAATGCCAACCTGATTTTGTTTTTCATTTGGCTGCACAGCCTTTGGTTCGCTTATCCTATGCCGAGCCTGTTTTAACTTATGAGACAAATGTAATCGGAACACTTAATGTTTTAGAAGCGGCACGTCAAACACCTTCAGTTAAAGCTTTTGTTAATGTGACCACAGATAAATGTTATGAAAACAAAGAAAAAAAAGAAGGTTATAAAGAAGATGAACCGATGGGCGGATATGATATGTATTCTTCTTCCAAAGGATGTTCAGAGATTTTGAGCTCTTCTTATCGCCGCTCATTTTTAACTGACGGAAAACCTTTTGCACTGGGAACCGGACGCGCCGGAAATGTTATCGGTGGCGGAGATTGGGCAAAAGATCGTTTAATTCCAGATTGTATTAACGCTATTCGTCAAGGTGAAACCATTTTTATTCGCAATCCATTGGCTACCAGACCGTGGCAATTTGTCTTAGAACCATTGGTTGGCTATTTGCGTTTAGGGCAAATGTTGTTTGAACAAGGTTCTAAATATGCCGATGGATTTAATTTTGGTCCTTATGCATCTTCTGTTGTTAAGGTTTGTGAAGTTGCACAAAAAGTGGTTGATGTTTGGGGAAAAGGCAAAGTTGAAGTCGGTTCATCTGATGGCTTACATGAAGCAACATTATTGCAATTAAACATTGAAAAAGCAGATAAAGTATTGGGTGTGCGTCCTGTTTATGATGTAGATGCCGCCATTAAAGTAACGACCGAATGGTATAAGCAGCATTACACGACAAAATCAGATATGTATGCATTTAGTCAAATGCAAATTGACGAATTTTTATCTGAAGCCAAAAAACAAAATTTAGAATGGAGTTTGTAATGAAAAAGATTTTGTTAACAGGGGCTAATGGTTTTATTGGTAAAAATATTTTAGAGAGTTATTTGTCCCAAAAGTACGACATTGAGACACCTCATCATAGTGAAGTTAATTGGTCAGATACTAAGGAGGTTGATTCTTATTTTAAAGACAAATATTTTGATGCTGTTTGGCATTTTGCAATAAAACCTGGGCACAGAAATGCGCTTGATTTAAATAATTTATTTTACACCAATGTCCGAAATTTTGAAAACTTAGCTCGCAACTGTGCATCTTATGGAAAATTTATTAATGCTGGAAGTGGTGCAATATATGATGTAGCGCAAAATAACTCAGGTGTTTCTGAACATGATATTTATAAAAATATGGGCAAAGATGACCATAGTTTTTGTAAATATGTTGTCGGAAAAAGAATAGATTCTCTTCCTAATTTCATAGATTTAAATATTTTTGGAATATTTGGTAAATACGAAGATTATAGCATTCGTTTTATTTCAAATGCTATTTGTAAGGTTTTGTTTGATTTACCTATAACTTGCAGACAAAATCGCCGTTTTAGTTATTTAGATGTTAATGATTTACCTCCAATTTTGGAATTTTTTACTGAGAATGAAGTTAAGTATAAGCATTATAATGTATGTCCAGATAATTTTGTTGAGCTTAAGCAATTAGCTGAAATGGTAAAAGAAATCAGCCACAAAGACGTTGAGATTCAAATTTCTAAAGATGGGTATGGCTTAGATTATTATGGAGATAATAGCAGATTGAGAAGTGAGTTTCCTAATCTTCGTTTAACACCCATCTACCAGTCAGTAAAAAATTTGTATGATTATTATGAAAAGCATAAAGATAGCATAGAATACAAACAACTATTAGAGGATAAATAAAATGAATAAATATGAAAAGAATATGTATGAATTGCTTAAAGATTTGAAAGAAAATCATCATGTTAAAGGAATTAAAATTTCTTTTGAAGATGAAGGTTTGACCGGAGAATTGGCGCAAATCATTGCCTCCATTGCTTTTAAGGCCGGTGTTGCCGTATCTATGAAAATTGGCGGATGTGAGGCCAGAAGAGATATGCATGATGCCAAAGTTTTGGGTGTGAACAAAATTGTAGCTCCGATGATAGAAACTCCCTATGCTTTGAAAAAATTTATTGAAGCCAGCCATGTTATTTATTCTGATGAAGAATATGCCGATACAAAATTTATGGTTAATATTGAAACCATTACTGGTTTTAAAAATCTTGAAGAAATGTTGCAAATCAAAGAAGCTCAAGACATTTACGGTATTGTCTTGGGAAGAGTGGATTTTTCAGGTTCCATGGGCAAAGACCGTAGTTTTGTTAATTCTGAAGAAATGATGTCTTATGCTGAAAAAATGGCATCATTAGCTCAAAAATATGGCAAAAAATTGTTTGTCGGCGGCGGTGTTTCCGGTGAATCACTAAAGTTTTTCCGTCAACTTCCAAAAGAAGTTTTAGAGTGCTTTGAAACCAGAAACATTATTTTTGATGCACAATATTCTTTAACAGATGCAAAAGTTGAACAAGCTTTAACCAAAGCGATGGGCTTTGAGCTTAACTGGATGCAATGCAAAAAAGAATTTTATTCTCGTTTTGCAAATGCTGAAACAAAACGTATAGCTATGATTGAAGAAAGATATAATAAGCAAAAGGCTCAATAATGTATAAGGCATTGATTACAGGTGGTTCCAGAGGAATTGGTAAAGAAATTTGTCGACTTTTTCGTGAGCGAGAAATTGAGGTTTTCGCTCCGACACGACAAGAAATGGATTTATCATCGACAGAAAGCATAAAGAATTATATGAAACATTTAACTGATGTAGATATTTTAGTTAATTGCGCGGGGATTAATAATTTAGCATCTATAGAAGAAATGGATGAGATATCTTTACAAGAGATGTTACAGGTTAATTTGATTTCTTCGACCTTGTTAATTAAATATGTTGCACCGATGATGAAAGCTAAAAATTGGGGGCGTATTGTTAATTTTGCTTCTATTTGGTGCGATTTTTCAAAAGAACGTAGAATTATGTATTCAATAGCTAAGGCCGGAATAAAAGGTTTGACCACGGCTTCAGCAGTAGAACTTTCTAAGTTTAATATTTTGGTTAATGCCATTGCTCCGGGTTTTATTGCTACTGAAATGACTTATCAAAATAATACACCTGAACAGATTAAAATTCTGGAAGATAATTTGCCTATTAAAAGAATGGGCAATGTAACAGAAATTGCCGAGTTTGTTTATTTCTTGGCCAGTCCGCAAAATTCTTTTACAACAGGGCAGACCATATTTGTTGACGGAGGTTTTTCATGCGTGTAGATCAAATCACTATAAAATCAAATTTAAAAGATTATACTGTTAATTTTGAAGATAATGCTGATTTTATAAAAAATTTGGCGCAAATGCCAAATAGTGTTTTTGTCATTGATGAAAATATTTGGAATATTTATAAAAACACACATCTTTCTTCAATTCCGCAGGAAAAAGTAATTGTTCAACCGGTTTGTGAAGATATCAAAAATATTGATACGGTTTGTGCAATATATGAGAAAATTATGCAATTTGCTCCTCGTAAAAATATGACGATTATCTCTTTTGGGGGCGGAATTATTCAAGATATAACCGGTTTTGTAGCTTCAAGTTTATATCGTGGAGTAAATTGGATATTTGTACCGACAACATTATTGGCTCAAGTTGATAGTTGTATCGGAGCAAAGACATCTTTGAATTTTAAACATTTTAAAAATTTGGTTGGTACTTTTTATGCTCCGAAAGAAGTTTATATTTATCCTGAATTTTTAAAGAGCTTAAATGTTCAAGATTTTTATTCCGGCGTCGGAGAAATGGCAAAATTGCACATTATGGCTGGAAAAGAAAAAGCTCAGGAGTTTATTGATGCTTTGCCGAAAATTGATGCTTTGGATAATGCCACACTTTCTAAAATGACCCATAATTGTCTGAATATTAAAAAATCTTATATTGAAACAGATGAATTTGATACAGGAAAAAGAAATATGCTCAATTATGGACATTGCTTTGGTCATGCAATTGAAAGTGCTACCAATTTTGCCATTCCGCATGGGCAAGCTGTTGTTTTGGGTATGATTTTAGCAAACAAAGTTAGTATGGATAGAAAAATATTATCTAAAGATAAGTTGAAATTTTTGGAAGATAAAATTTTATATCCAATTTTGAAAGTTTCTAAGCCGGTTTTAGATGAAAACAAAATTGTGCAAGCTATGCATCAAGACAAGAAAAACGTAGGAAATAATATGGCATTGATTATGCTTGATGACAATTTTGAGACATCTAAAATTTTAGATTTGCAAGAAAATGAAGTTAAAAAAGTTTTAGCTCAGTTAGGATAATAAAAATGATAAAAGTCAGTGATTATATCGCCAAACGTTTGAAAGAAGTTTATGAAATAGAACGTGTTTATTTAATTCCCGGTGGTGGAGCAATGCATTTGAATGATAGCTTTGGCAAATATATTCCATACATTTGCAATCATCACGAACAAGCGTGTGCTTTTTGTGCAGAAGGACAAGCCAGATATAACAATAAATTGGCTGTGGTTAACACAACTTCTGGACCAGGGGCATTAAATGCTGTTACGGGTGTATTTGGACAATGGACAGATTCTGTTCCAGTACTTTATATCTCTGGGCAAATTAAAAGAGCAACTTTAATGGCGACCTATCCAAACCTAAAAATTCGTCAGATAGGAGATCAAGAAGTTGATATTATTTCTATAGTAAAACCAATTACAAAATATGCGGTATGTGTTGTTAAGCCAGAAGAAATTAAATATCATTTAGATAAGGCTATTTGGGAAGCAACACATGGACGTTTTGGTCCAGTATGGCTTGATATTCCATTAGATATTCAAAGCAGTATGATTGATGAAAATAATTTAAAGGAGTTTATTCCACCTTCAGAGATACATAAAGAACTTAATTTAAGCACAATTGTTAATCATATCAAAACAGCAAAACGCATATCAATTGTATCTGGTTATGGTGTACGTTTATCTGATAGCATTTCTCAAATGAAAAAATTAGCGGAAAAGATAAACGCTCCTGTTTTGACAACATTCAATGGTGTTGATACTGTAGATGAAAATTATCCATTCTATATGGGAAGAATAGGAACCATAGGTCAAAGAGCAGGTAATTTTATTTTGCAAAATTCAGACTGCGTTTTATTTTTAGGGACAAGAAATAATATTCGTCAAGTTAGTTATAATTGGGAAAGCTATGCTGATAAAGCAATAAAGATTGTTGTAGATATAGATAATGCTGAACTGCAAAAACCTACGGTTATTCCAGATATTGCTGTTAATGCAGATTTAAAAGATTTTTTACCGGCCTTATTGTATGAGTTGGAAAAGATTGATATTCAACCTCATAATGATTGGTTAACGTATTGTCGAAATATTAAACAGAAATATGCTGTTGAAAACGTAACAGAGTATCAGCAGATAGGAGAAAATATAAATCCTTATTATTTTATTGATTGTTTGTTTAAAAATTTACAAGAAGATGCTGTGGTAACGGGAAATGGCTCTGCTTGTGTCATTCCTTTTCAAATAGCCCGCATAAAAAAGAATATGCGAATGTTTTGGAATTCAGGAAATGCAACAATGGGGTATGATTTACCAGCTTCTATAGGTGCTTGTTTTGCTCGAAATAAAAAACGTGTTGTTTGTTTGGCAGGTGACGGATCTATCATGATGAATTTGCAGGAATTACAAACTATCAAAAATTATAATTTACCTATTAAAATTTTTGTTATTAACAATGATGGTTATATCTCTATGAAACAAACACAAACCAATTTCTTTGAAGGACGCCTTACAGCGGCAGACAAGTCATCAGGTGTTATTTGTCCTAATTTTATTAATATAGCAAAAGGATTTGGTATTCAGTCTTATTGTATTAAAGATGCAGAAAATCTTGATAAAAAGATACAAGATGTTTTAGCCTCTGATGGTCCTGCTTTATGTGAAGTAATTGTAGAACCTCATTATATATTTTATCCAAAGTTATCCTCACGGAAATTAGAAGATGGAACGATGGTTTCTTCTCGCTTGGAAGATATGTTTCCGTTCTTGGATAGAAAAGAATTTGAGGAAAATATGATAAAATAGGTGTTTGGTATTTAAAACAAAAAGGATAATATAATGTACACAATAAATGATATTCAAGTTTTTGTTCCTACTTTGAATCGGCCCAAGTTTTTAAGAGAATCATTAAATAGTTTGGTTAATCAAACAGCAGGAATTCCTCAAATTGTTGTTTATAATAATGGGACACTTTCTGAAACATCAAAAGTTATAAAAGAGTTTGCAAAGTATGGTGTTACAGAATTAAAAAGCAAAGGTGGTCTAATAGAATGCATGGAAAATGCTAATATTACATCCCCTTATGTAATGTTTTTTCATGATGATGATATTGTTCATAAAAATTATCTCGAATATGCTTTGAAAGCTTTGAATACATATGAAAATATTGCTTTTATTACAACAAGGACAAAAAATTTTACAAATGAAAAAACTATAGATTTTGAAAATATATCTGATGAACATTATTTGTTTTCTACTCAAGAGCAATTTGCAGATTATATGTATTTATTTGAGAGAATTGCAATGCAAACTGCAATTTATAAAACGGAGCTGTTTAAAAAATTTCCTCGAGAAACAGATAAATATGGAAAATTTTTTGATTGGCCATATTTAGTTACCTTATCTGGACAAGGAAATGTAGTTTTATTTTCTCATGAAAATATGTTTAATGTAAGAATACATTCACAGCAATGGACATTTGATATAAATACGAGTTGGAAGATAAATGAATTAATAAATTGGCATAAACAATTTTATGATGCAATGAATGTTAAAGATTTTGATTCTTTAGGACATATTATTTTTTATGCAAAATTTAAAAAATTTATTCTGAGTGGCTATTATGGACTTGTTTGTGAAAAATATAGAAATAAATGTCCCGAAAATATATTTTTACAAGATGCTATAACAAAATTAAGCATTAATACAAAAGATATTGTATATAATCAAACGTGGATTGTTGATTTATTACATAAAAAAATATATCATAATTTTTGTGAACAAGTTGGAAATACCTCTAATCAACAAAATAAATTTTCAGTTTTATCCTTATTGGTTCAAGAAAATGAATTTTTATATTTTCAAATTATTGATATAAATGAACAATTAAATGCTTTAAAAAACAAAAGTAAAACACAAATTTTACAGAAAATCTTTTCTGTTAAAAATTCTGCTAATAAAAAACATAAAATCCTGTCTATATTAGGTATTAAAATAAAATTAAAAAGAAATTTTTATTTTTTAAAAAAAAGTCAAAAAATCATATCCTCCGATTATAATAATGCTAAGAGAACATATATTATTTGGGCTCCTGAATATGATCATTCAAATGGCATAAGAGCCTTGTATACGCTATGTAATGAATTACAAAAAAAAGGATATGATGCTTATATGTGGGTTAATGGAAAGCATTTACCTCAATTTAAATATGTTGATAAAATAACAAAAAAATTAAGAGAAAATGCAATAGTTGTGTATCCAGAAGTTGTTTCTGGAAATCCTTTAAATATTCGCAATGTAGTACGTTGGGTATTATATAAACCAGGTGTTATTGGTGGAGATACTTCTTATGCTTCAAATGAAATTATTTTTTCGTGGCTAAAAGAATATTACAATGCTCCCTTACTACAAGTTCTGCATCTAAATCATGAGCTTTTTTATGAGGACCCGTCAGTAAAAAAAGACATAGACAGTTATTTCGTATATAAAGGGGGGCAGTGTAGGTCTTTTCCTGAGCTTAATCATGCAGTAAAAATTACTTATAATTGGCCGGAAAAACGAGAAGATTTAGTAAATTTGCTGCGTCGTACTAAAACGCTATATTCTTTTGATTTGCATTCGGCATTAAATGATGAGGCTTTGCTTTGTGGTGCTAAAGTAAAATTAGTGACTCAAGATGGATTTATTAATCACGAATCAATAGAAGAAATATCACAGAAAGAATTTAATGAACAACTAGATAATTTTATTAGAATTACTCAAAATTATTATTGTCCACCATCTAAAAGTTTTATTGATTTTAAAAGATTTATAGAAAATTTCTTTTCTATAAAAAATTCTAAAGACAAGAAGCATAAAGTTATTACAATTTTAGGAATAAAATTTAAGTTTAAAAGAAAAAAAGAAGGAAAAAAATGACATTGAATTCTAAAATTCAAATTTTACTTATAACGTATAATCGAACTTATTATTTGGAACGGACTTTAAAACAGATATTAGCTGATAATTCTCCGATTAAAGATTTTGATATAACTATATTAAATAATGCATCTACTGATGAAACAGATGATATTATTAATAAATATCAAAAGAAATTTCCGAACTTAAAACACATAAAACATCCAATAAATATTGGTGGAAACGCAAATATTGTTAGAGCTTTTGAATATGGAGCTTCTTCGGGCAAAGAATATTTTTGGGTACTTTGTGATGATGATGCTTATGATTTTTCTAATTGGAAAGAAATTGAAAAAGCAGTAAATGCTCAAAAGTATGATTTGATTTTTACTTGTACACGATTGATTCGAGAACCTAATGATATTGCTCAGAGGATTCATCAAGCAACATATCTCCCAGGTTGCATTTATGCATCTAGAACTTTGACTTCGGATATTTTGCAGAGTATGCATGATATGATTATTTCAATGTTTTCACAAATAATGTTGTCTGCCAATATTATTTGCGAAAGTCCGGAAAAAGTTTATGTCCCTAATAATGGAGATATTGTTGAAAGGCCAGATCCAGTAGATGAAGATGACGGAACATTAGTAAGAGGTTGTAATTTACAGTATTTACATCCAGACAGAATTAATGTGTTTTGGCATATTGGTTTTATACGAGCAATTCAGATTGTAAAAGATAAAAGAAAAAGAGATTATATTATTCAAAATGTAAGATTTACAGATATTTTTGAATCTTCTTTTTATGAATATATGTTATTTATAATAAATTATAACGCTCTTTATAAAAATAACAATTTAAAAAATTTATCAGATTTGTTTTTAGAAATTAATTGTAAGCAAAAAAGCATCTTTTTATGTGCATGGCTTATGTATTATATGAAACCTTTTTTTCAGAAAATTTTCTCTCTGAAAAACTCTAAAAACAAGAAGCATAAAGTTGTTACAATTTTAGGAATGAAGTTTAAGTTTAAAAGAAAAAAGAAGGCAAAACAATATGCAAAATTTGGAAGAAAATTATAGCTCGCTTGGAACTCTGCAACCCTCAGCCACTTTAGCAATTTCTGCCAAAGCAAAAGAGCTAAAGGCACAAGGGATGGATATTTGTTCCATGACTGCCGGAGAGCCGGACTTTGATACACCGCAAGTTATTAAAGATGCCTGCATTAAGGCAATTCAAGAAGGAAAAGTGCGTTATTTGGCTTCTTCAGGTTTGCCTGAATTGAAAGCAGAAATCGTTAAAAAGTTTGCTCAAAATGGCATTCAGACTAAACCAGAAAATATCATTATTTCAACAGGGGCTAAGTTTGCCCTTTTTCAAGCCATTAGTTGCTTGTGTGGGGTAGGTGATGAGGTCATATTGTTTGCTCCTTTTTGGCTTTCTTATGAAGAGATGGTAAAAGCATCCGGAGCAAAAGCTGTTTTTGTTCAAACCTCAATGGACAATAATTTTGCACCGACAAAAGAATCTTTAGAAAAGGCAATTACTGAAAAAACTAAATTGATAATCATTAATTCTCCCAACAATCCGACAGGAGCAGTTTATTCAAAACAAACATTACAGATGATTGCAGATATTGCCGTTAAATACAATATTATGGTGCTTTCTGATGAAATTTATGAAAAACTGATTTATGACAATCAAGTTCAGCATGTAAGCATTGCATCGTTAAATTCGCAAATTGCTGATTTAACTATTACGGTTAATGGTTTTTCCAAAGCCTATGCTATGACCGGTTGGCGTTTGGGATATTTGACTGCACCATTGTGGTTGACCAAACGTATTTCTGCTTTGCAAAGCCATGCCACCAGTAATGCGACATCTTTTGTTCAATATGCGGCGCTTTCTGCATTGAGAGGAGAGGCTGATGTTGATGTAGAAAAGATGATTTCTGCGTTTGGGCAAAGACAGAAATTGATTTGCTCTTTGCTTGATGGAATTTCTCAAATTTCATATTATCATCCGCAAGGAGCATTTTATGTTTTGTGTGATATAAGCAAAACCAATATGGATGCAGATACATTTGCAAAAAAATTGTTGGAAGAAAAGCATTTGGCAGTGATTCCATGTGCAGCTTTTGGAGTCCCTCAAGCTATTCGTTTAAGCTATGCTTGCTCAGAAGATAACATAAAAGAAGCTGTTGTTCGTTTAAAGGAATTTTTGTATGAACATTAAGCTTCCCATACTTTCTATTTGCATACCAACCTATAATAGAGCCAAAATTTTGAAAGAATCTTTGGAAAGTCTTGTCTGTCAAGATATTTTTCAAAATACAAATCAGGTAGAAATTATAATTTCAGACAATTGTTCAACGGATAACACCTCAGAAATAGTAGATGAATATATAAGGCAATATGGTTCAAAAATAAAATATTTTTGCAATCAACAGAATGTGAAAGATAAAAACTTTGGACTAGCTTTATCCAGAGGACAAGGGATTTTTAGAAAGCTTAGTAATGATACATTAATTTATCAGCCTAATTCTCTTAGAAAAATTGTTGAAATAGTAAATGCAAATCAAAATAGCCGACCGATATTGTTTTTTTCAAACAATAAAAAAGGAGGCTTTGTTGAATGTGATACGATGGATAAGTTTATTTCTATGGCATCATTTCAGATAACATGGCTTGGCGGATTTGGCCTTTGGAATGATGAACTTGGTTGGATTGAAACATTAGAGGCAATGGCACATACATATCTTGCCCAAACATATGTTTTATTAAAACAATTTTCTTTAAAGAAAAAAGCAATGTTGCTTAATTTTGTTTTTTGCAAAATGTATAAAGCCTCTACAGAGGGAAGTTACAATATATCAGAAGTTTTTATCAAAAACTATTTAAGTTTTTTTGAAGAATATGTAAAGAATGGAGAACTTTCCAATAAAGTATTTGAGAAAGAAAAGTGGTTGGTTTTAAAAAAACATGTCCTTCCCAGAATTTTTAATGTTAAATATCATTATAGATATGATAAGACCAATTTTTGGCAATATACAAAAGATTACCACAAATCATTAAAGTTTTATCTATATATTTCTCAGATATTTATAAAAAAAATAAAACAAGGTTTAAAAAATGTAATAAAAGCAGTTTGGTTGGAAAAATAAAATGAATATCTCATATAATATAAACAAGTTGTTAATTTATATTAAAGCAATGTTTTTAAAGGATGCAAAATCAAGAAAACCTTACAGAAAACAGATGCTAAAGGCATTGGTCGAGCAAACAAAATTAAAAATGAAATGGGGTGTTTCATATAGCGTATTTGATGGTGAAGAGTTATTAGAAGCAAGTATTCGCTCTATTAGAAATTCTGTCGATTATATAAATGTGGTTTATCAGCTAAAATCTTGGTATGGAGAGCCGGCATCTAAGAATTTGTATCTTCTTTTGCAAAAGCTCAAAGCAGATGGATTAATTGATGAGATAATAGAATATTGTCCAAATACTACATTAAATGCCGGAATACAAGAAAAAATAAAACGAAATATGGGACTAAAAGCTGCATTGAATGCTAAGATTGATTATTTTATGACAATGGATACAGATGAATTTTATTTTTCTGAAGAGTTAGAGCAGGCAAAAAATGATATAATTTCAAAAAATGTAGATTATTCTTATTGTCCTATAGTTAATTATGGAATGGCTCCAACAGAACGTAGTTTAACGCCAACGAGTACGTCCGTTCCTTTTTTTAGCAAAATAAATTATTTTTCCCGTTTAGGAAAAAATAAAAAAATAATTTGTTTAGCAGACCCTACACGTCAATTTAAATTTATATTTGGAAAACAGTATTTTTTATCAGGTATAAATATGCATCATATGAGTTTTGTTCGAGAGAATATGCAAAAAAAATTTAATTCTTCAAGTAATATGAGTATGCGGGAAAATATAAGCAAAAATATTGAACATTTAAAAAAGCTCAGAACTGTTTCTGTAGAAAATAATTTTAATATTTTTATTGGTAAAAAAGATGCAAAATAAATTAAAAGATAAAATAAATAATCTTTACACCGTGCAAAATTATAAAAAGATATTGCCGTATGTTAAACCATATTGGGTTAGAGCTTTGATTGCCGTTTTGGTCACAATTCCGATTGGGGCGATGGATGCTGTTATTGCTTGGGCATTAAAACCTTATATGGATGTAGTGATGGTTGAACAAAAGACTAATTACACAACATATTTACCAATTTTGATTATTCTATTTAGCTTAATTCAAAGCTTATTGAATTATTTGGCAACCTATATGAATACTTGGGTTGGTCAAAAAATCTCCATGGATTTAAAAATGACATTGTTTGATAAGCTTATGACCTATAATGCTTCATTTTTTGATAAACACAATTCTGGAGAAATTGTTTTCAGATTTAATAATGATGTAGATGCCTCTTGTGCAGGATTGCTTTCTAACTTGAAACTTTTTACTACACGTTTATTTTCTTCAATTTCTTTAATCTTTGTTTTGTTTTACAATTCATGGCAATTAGCAATTGTGGCTGTAATTGTTCTGTTTTTTGCGTTATATCCTTTAACAACTGTTCGCAAAAAAATAAAAGGTATTATGAATAAATCTGTTTTTGCTGGTTCAACTGTAGTTACACATTATAATGAAACATTTAATGGAAATCGTTTGATTACATCATACAATTTGTATAATTATCAAAGTCGCAAGTTTAGAGAAACTTTGCGAAATGTATTTCACTTTGGAATGAAAATGGTGCAAAGAACAGGAATGCTTTCTCCAATGATGCATTTTATTGTATCTTTAGGAATTGCCGGAGTGATTTGGTTTGGTAGTCATTTAATTGTCACCAAAGAAATAACGGCCGGAAATTTTGTTTCATTTATCACAGCTTTGATTATGCTTTATAATCCTATTAAGTCTATCGGCAATACATTTAACTCCGTGCAGATGTCTTTGATGGCGATGGAGCGTGTATTTGGTTTGTTGGAAGCTACCCCGGATATTGTCAGTAAACCCAATGCCGTTAAGCTAAAAGGTGTAAACAAAGGTATTGAATATAAAGACGTCTGTTTTGAATATATTAAAAACAAACCGGTTTTGAAGCACATTAATTTGAAAATTGCTAAGGGAGAAACAATAGCCTTTGTCGGAAATTCCGGTGGCGGCAAAAGCACAATGGTTAATATTCTGCCTCGCTTTTATGATATTAAATCAGGTTCGGTAATGATTGATGACGTTGATGTCAGGGATATTGAGCTGAACTCATTAAGAGATAATATTGCGATTGTCTTTCAAGACAATTTCTTATTTTCAGGCTCAATTCGTGATAACATTGTTTTGGGGCAAGAAAATATCTCTGAAGAAAAAATCAATAAGGCTATCAAGGCAGCTTGCTTAGACGAATTTATTCAAAGCTTGGATAATGGATTGGATACGCAAATTGGGGAAAGAGGGGTTTTGCTTTCCGGAGGTCAAAAACAAAGAATTGCTATTGCTAGAGCATTTTTGAAAGATGCACCGATTGTGGTTTTGGATGAGGCAACGTCTGCTTTGGATAATAAGTCAGAAGCAATTGTTCAGCAAGCCATAGAAAACTTAATGAAAGACAGAACAGTTTTGATTATTGC
>CALXZK010000002.1 GCA_944393225.1 uncultured Alphaproteobacteria bacterium | reverse complement strand
GGAGAGTAGGTCGTTGCCAGATCTTCAAACTACACTGTTTTCCCTTCTTGTTTATTGTTGTTTATATTAAAAACCTCGTTACCTTCTCGATAACGAGGTTTTTTTATTGCTTCTGCTGCTACCTATTGACAATATAATCTTGTCGCCTAAATCCTAAAATATCTTGCCTTACCTCGCTAAAGATTTTTCATATGCTTGCTTACAAAATATCATATTCCGATTAGAGCTTTGTGATAAGTATGCAAAATAAAAATACTTAGCTCAAGTGCTTTTGAGTGTGCTTTTTTTGGAAGATGACTGCCGCTTGACGAACAAAGTTTTACCCTCTGCTGTCAATATCTGTCTATCGCCTAAAATATCCACTTAGAGCGGATAATTCTCGAATCATATACAAAATTAGCCTTCATTACTCATACGGCTTCCTTGAACTATTATTTGTATGTTGATGGAATATCCCCAATCCAAATCTCATCTTATTTTTTTATACGACTGATGGGCAAAAAATTGCATATCTATTATATATCTTCTTAATCCAAATACAATTTCAATAATTTATTTTTATTGCGGCTTTATTAATGCTATAATTAACTTGGTTTTATTTAATAGATAAAAAAAAGCATCGGTAAGAATACCGATGCTTTTACGTTTTCAAAGTCTCTTCTAAAAAATATAATATTATTTCTTAGAGGGGCTATCGTGTTACGTTTACCACCATCCTTGTTCACATTTTCCATTAGATCCCAAAACACTACAGTTAAATTTAACCTCACAAGAACCAGAACCAGAAGAAGTTCTTGGTTGATATGTAACCTTAGCGTTATGACCGCTAATATTGAAATTACAAGTTGGCGGATACCAGCCACTGGATGAAGAACAACCACTACAGGAAGCGCCAATTTTAACATTAATTGTCTCACCATTAGTACCGGCAGTAGTAATACTATAATTGCCAGTCCACGCAGAGTTCGCTTGCCCCTCAATATTTCTAACTTCGGTATCTTTAGCGAACGTAATCGCACCTGAATAAGAGCTAATAAAATGAATTGTGTTTATTTTTGTTTTAACATAAAACCCTGCTGCGCCTTCTACGTAAATATAGTTTGCTTCAAACATAGGTTCGGCTTGCATTTCATTTTTACAGGGTGCTAAATCTGATGCAGGATGTACGGAGGCGCCGACAAATTTGGCAGTGCTTCCCCCCGATCCGCAGTTACTATGAGCTTTACCGAGAAGGTAAATATTTCTAGTTTGTGTACCGCAGATACTATTTCCATCACGAACAAGACGACCATTTACTTTAGAAACAGCTTCTTGGCAAGTAATGGTCTTCTTGGTTAAACATTTTGATGAGTTCTTTGGGCAATATTTTGTACAAACTTCTGTCGCCGGATTAACTGTTACAAATTCAGGACAGCCATCATCAACATCAGAACAAAAATAGTAATCACCAAAAGGGCATTTAAGATATGTCTTTTCTGCGCATTTTGTTGCCAAGTCAGATTTAGCTACCGAAAATCCCAAATCAGGACATTTAGGTAAAGTTGTGCAGGTGTCAGCTAAAAGCAAGCCAGGATAACAAGATATGATAGCTCCTCCAGCTACAATAATTTGATTACATTTTCTCATTGTTTTTCTCCAAAATTATAAACCCATATTAGCTTTGGTCCAATAAGATAACGGACCATAGTTTTTCCCATCAGCATTATAGCAGGCAGTAGCCGAATATAAGCCATCATCTTCACAAGTTTTAAGAACACAAGAATCTCCGGAAAGTTTGTAACCATCATTACAAGAATCTACTTTGTATCGAACACCATCGGTAGAACAATTCGTTGCTGTGATAGTGCATGAAGAATATGTAGCATTTGATGGCGGATTTGAATGCGGATATCCTGAACAATTGTTGGCAATGCAGTCTTTTTCACACTCACCATTTTTTTCATGGTATCCTGAATTACACTCCCAAGCGGTATTAATATCATGGGATCCATCATCATCTACGCATTTCTCTGTTATATAATGAGAATTTTCTGGTTTGGATGTAATTTTGTGCGAACATGGCTTGCAGCAATCTCTTGTATTTGAGCAACATCCGTTATCACATTTTTGTGTTCCATTGGTACATTTATTAACATCAACAGATGGAGTAGGCGTGCAAGTTTTTTCGATACAAGTAGAACCGCAATATTTAGTACATTTATCATTAGTACAAACAAGAGGCTTTGCCGGCGGACATACACAATCTCCATCGGATAACAGATAAGGTGCTACACATGCAAGAACTTTGTATAGTTTAGCATTAAAAGGACATCTTTCGCATCTTCCAACGCTTGGACATGACGTTCGAGTATAATCATCACAGTTTGTTGAGTTATAATCATCATGAAGTGTATCATAGTTGGATAAGCCTAAATCATCATATCTATCAGGCAAGAAAGTAGCTTTTGCAATTTGATATGAATTGGAAACAGGATTCAGGGAGACTGAAAAAGATGTGTTATGTTCAACCCTATCGGAAGCCAATGCAGAGCTGGTAAAACCAATCATAGCCAAAGGCAACACTAAAAAAGTGATAAAATTCTTCATAACACGCCCCCATAAATAATAAAAATTAAAGCCAATATAAATTATAATAACAATTTTTTATCATTTTATCAACTTAAAAATGAATAATCTACCTTATTAAAAGAAAAAGCCTCATTTTATCAAATGAGGCTTTTGTTTCTGCAATTATAAATAGTTAAGTAAAGATGTGCTCATTGCTGTTTGTAAAACGGAATAAGAAGCATTAAGCTGGTTTACCGCTAACAATAGCTTCATAGAAGCTTCAGTTCGATCAACATTCTTTAGCGAGTCGACATTATTTTCCAAGTTTACTTTTACTTGTGTAAGGTTTTCATTAACCGAATTTAACAAAACGGTATTTGAATCCATCTTAGCTTGGACTGTATATAAATCCATATTTTCTGAAGAAGCGTTGGTTCCGCCGCTGAATAATGCATCTTGGATTAAATCAAGAGCATCTTCAACGCGATTCAATGTTTCTTGAGGATCAACAGTAACATCTCCGTCAAGCGGATTTCTGGTATCAACCAGGTTTCCTTGAGCAATTGTTCCCAAAGCGCGGAACATTTGTTCAAACACGGCATCTTTTGCGGTCACGTCAAGAACAATTGACTGTTCTTCGCTAATTCTTCTTTCTGAAGACAAATCGCCGCCTTGATAGTAAGACTGGCTCTCCAAGCTCCATTTGCTTGAAGCGGTGATGGTTTGATTAGTTGCCGGCCAACGGCTCGGATCCATGGTAACATAGAGTTCCGTTCCGTCCGGACTAATACCTGTTACTTGAACTTCAGAAGATATATTGTTACCAAAACCATTCATATTGATTACGGTTCCGACCGGGAACGAAGTGCTAAAGGTAGCTCCGCCGCCGTCGGTAACGGTATCATCGGCACGAATAGGTGTAGATTCTTCAAAAGTAATAGTTTTACCATCTGCGGAAATAGATTTAATAACGTAAGATCCGTTATGCGTATCTCCGGCATTATTAATTACCAAAGTATCACCGGGGTTGAGCGTATTGAAAGCACCATATTCCGTTGCTTGAATGGTGTTTTTATCGCTGTTAAAAGTTAAATCTCCGGTTGTTTCGGCATTAGCAGTTAAAGCCGGCTTTAGGAAAGAACCGCCGTTGGCTTTGATGGTTCCGCTATTGCCACCATTGTTAATGAGCTCTAAATCTCCGGTTTGAGAAGCGTCAACTTTGTAGTTGGAAATATTGGCATTGCCGGTTGTCGGATAAGTAATATTCAAGCCATCATAATAAGATTGAAATTCTTCCAAAGTTTTGAAAGGAAAATTAACCGGAGCTTCGGTAGAAACACCGCCGCCGAACAAATATTTTCCGTTAACGGAAATGTTCAAACAGTCGGTCAAAGCCATCATGGTGGTAAAAGCCATAGATTGAAGTTCTTTTAAAGTTTGAGATTGCTCGTCACTCATGGTATGAGGCTCACCGGTTGTAACACCTTGCGCATCTAACAGAGTTGATTCCCCGTCAATGGTATAGAGCGGAAAAGAAAATTTATTTGTCTCTTCATCAAACTTGAAGTCAACAAAATTTTCCGGATCATTGGCTTGCAATTTATCTTTTAAGGCATTCATAACATCGGTACCATAAGTTTCGCTGCCCGGAGTTAAGGTAGATAAGTCGATATTATTGCCGGTGTTATCGCCGTCATTAGTAAATGTATATGTTTGACCGTTAACGGTAATGGTTTTTCCGGCATAAACATCTTCGTTGCTGCCGAAGACAATTTTACCGCCGGTATAATCGGGAGTGATTGATTCCAAATCCATTCCGCTAAAGTTAGTTAATAAGGTTTTAAAATCTTTAATCGCATCGCTGATGGAAGATAATGATGTTGAAATAGCATTAACTTCCGTTTCAACAATTTTATTATTTTCCATAAAGTTAGAAACCACACCCAATGCAGCTTCATTTCCTACAATGGCGGAGGCACTCATGCCATAGCCGGAATAGGTAGGTGATTTTAAGCCTGTTTGAGCTTGAAAACTGTATAAATCAACATAAGACTTTGTGTTCAAAGTTTGATTTACCATATTCATATAACTATTATAAGTAGGCACTCTGGTCATGGTTAGTCTCCTTAGATAATTCCCATCAGCATATCTAAAATTTCTTTGTTGGCGGTAAAGGCCTTAGCGTTTGCCGCATAAGATTGCTGAAACATAATCATGTAACTTAATTCTTGGTCAATATCAACGCCGCTGATTGTTGCTTCTTTGGTCGCAATAGAAGTGCATAATTCTTGTTGATATTCCATATTGCTTTTAGTGTTGCTAGCTTGAGAAGCAATACTTCCGACAAAAGTAGAAGCATAGTTTGCCAATGTTGTTTCCGTAGCTCCAATTGTACCGGCTTGATTGAATGATAATGTACTTGAGAACATTTCAGCCATTTTTATAGCGGTAGCGTTAGAAGCTTGGTTGATTTGATATTCTCCCGAAGAGGCATTAAATTCAGGCACACCGCCGGCAATCAAATTCGGATTTTGCGTAATATCTTCACGAACTTGGATTGAAGATGCGGTTAAAGCATCAGAGGGTTGGATACCAAGTTTAGAAATCAATCCCGGAGCAGGATCACCGTTCAAGCGGTTTTCACAAATTTCCAATTGTTCTCCGGTTGTGTTAACAATACGCAAAACATAGCCATCGCCATTTGGAACAAGCGATGCTTTTACCGTTTCGTTGAGATCCGGATTTTCATTAATTTTGTTAACAATATCTTGTAAACTATCGCCGGGGTTAACAGTAATGGTTCCGAAGTTAATTCCTTCTGAAGGAGAAGAAAAACCAAGTACAACTTGCTCCTTCAAGCCTAAATCCAAGTTTTTGGAAACAACTTTGGAGTCATAAACAGATTCCGGATTTTGTGATGTAAAAAAGTCGTTCATTCCAAAGAAGCTGGAAAATCCGCTGAATTGACGGTCATAGTTTGTTGTGCCGTTAGCCGCAAAATTAATTGTTACGTTTTGTTGATCAGCGCCGGCGGCAGAATTTGCCGTATCCATAATAGAGAAGGAGTAGCAACTATCGCCGGTATCAATAACCAAATGACCATCTTCGTTAACTTCGACCACAGCTTGAGGAAGGTTAGCTCCGTTCGGAGAGCGTAACCAATCTTGAATGGTGGTTGTCATATCAGAAATAGTACCTTCGGTAAAACCTAAATCGCCACCCAAACTTGCTGTGGCAACTTGATTGCCCTCGGCATCAAAAATAGTAAAGCGAACATCTCCGTTTTGAATTTGAATGCTTTGCTGGTCTGGATTAATAAATGTTCTGGTACCTGTCAAACTGGAAGGAGCAGGATAAGATGTACCCATATTGTGAGCTGAGTTAATAGCTTCTTTTAATCCACCGGCCAATTCATCTAATTGCGATTGCAACGATGGTAAAGTTACATCTCTGATTTCAATTAAGCCTTTGATTTCGCCATCTTTAATGCTATTTGTAATATCTTTGCCGTTTACAAAAATACCTGAAATTTCACCACCGGCATAAGAAGTTGTCGGACCTGCTTGAGAAATGGCAGTATGAGAAAGATAATGAGGTTCGTCATCAAGTAAGGTCTCGCCGCTTTTTGTCTGGATAACGATGGCTCCGTTGTCTCTTTTGAAGTAGCTGATATCAATTTTTTCACTGATAGAACGCAAAGCTTCATCGCGTTGGTCTTCCAAATCAGCAACACCGTCATACCCCATAACATTATATTGCACAATTTTTTCATTGAGCTCGTGGAGGGTTTTTAATTCGGTGTTAATTTCCGATACGGCATCGGTAATATTCAAATCGGCATCGCCGCGCAATTTTTGAATTTCGGTAGAAATTGAATTTAAGCGGGAAGCAATTGTTTTAGCGTTGTTAAGCAACGTATACTTTCCTGATGCCGAAGTAACATCGTTGGCAAAAGTTTCAAAAGCAGATTGCAAATTACTGACATTAGCAGCAATTGAGTTATCACCGGTCGGACTTCCGAGCAGAGTTTCAACCTTTGTCAAATAATCATTCTGTTTGCAATAGTTTCCGCTTGTAGAGTTTGATGATAAATAGCTTTTGAGCAAATTTTCATCAACATTTCTTTGAATATTGCCTAAAGAAACACCACTGCTGACGCCAGCCAAAACCAAGTTGTTTTGAGCGGCTGTTTTTCTGGTATATCCAGGGGTATCGGCATTTGCAATATTGCTGCTGATAATGTTCAGCTGCTGCTGAGCCGCCTTCATACCTGAAAGAGTTGTATTAAATCCGGGAATAAGAGACATGGTACACCTCCTTATTATAATGTTCTATTGATGGCAATCGCATTCTTGCTGTTGTCTAAGGGGGAATATTTTCCCTGACTTCCGTAAGACGTAGCATTGGCATTATTAGCCGCTTTTGCAATATTGATAATTGAGTTCATAACCGTTTGGCTCGTTTCCATTCTGGTTTTGAGCAGTTGGTCGTTTTCTTTGAGCAAATCATCTAAAGAAGCAGCTTCGGTTTTGAGAGAAGCGCGTTCTTCAGCGCTCAAAATGTTTAAAGTTTCTTTGTTTTTGATAAAGAAAGCAACCAAAGTTCTGTATGCTCCGACAATTTGTGCTTTTTTATCAAAGAGCTTTCCGATCGTTTCTGTATCATAAGCTTTCAAAGCTTGATTTTCGCTTTGCAAGAGCTCAGAGAATACATGAATGATGTTGCGATAATCGGCAATTTTTTGACGAATGTCTTCCTGATTCATTTCCATCTTTTTATCAAAGAGCATTACTGCTCTGAGCCTCCTGCATTTGAATTATTGTATCCATGATACTATCGGAAATTCCGATATTTCCGGTTTTAGCCATAACTTTGCCATATTCATTTAAGAGCATTGAACGATAGATTTTTTCGGCGTGACCACCGCCAAACATTCCATCGGTAGAAATTCCGTCAAACATGCTTTCCATCATTCGGGTCATGAAAAAGGCTTCAAAGTCTTGCGCAGTTTCTTTGGCTTGAGTCAAGTTTTTGGCCTGTTTCAGACTTGTGGCAGAGGCGGGAGCCTGTGTCATGTCTAAAAGCGGATTTTTTCCGTATGTGCTCAAAACATCAGTCATCTTAAATTACCTCAATATCTGCCTGCAAAGCACCGCTGGCTTTAATTGCTTGCAAAATGCTGATTAAATCGCGGGGGCTGACACCCAAAGCATTCAAACCGTCAACCAACTCTTGCAAGCTGACACCTGTGTTCAAAACGGTTAATTTTGAATCCGTATCTTCTTGCACATCAATAAATGTGTCACTTTCCACAATGGTTTCGCCATCGGAAAAAGGCAGAGGTTGGGAAACAAACGGTGCTTCGGTAATCTTAATGGTCAAGTTACCTTGAGCGATAGCCAAACGATTGATTTTGACATCTTTACCGATAACAACAATGCCTGAACTTTCATCAATCACAACTTTTGCCATTTGGTCTGGCTGAACTTGCAATTGCTCGATTCTGGTCATAAGATCAACCAATCTGCCTTGATATTCTTCCGGAATTTCAACCGAAACCGTCCCCGGATCCAAAGCCTTGGCAACATTTGTACCAAGGTTTGCGTTGATGGCATCACTAATTCTGCGAGAAGTCGTAAAGTCCGGATTACGTAAAGCGATGCGAATATTGGTCATGTCATCAAGAACAAAAGGAATTTCATTTTCAACAATGGCGCCGTTAGCAATTTTACCGGATGTCGGAACACCTTTGGAAATGGATTGATTAGCACCTTGTGCTGAAATGGCATTAACGGCAATTTGTCCTTGAGCCACGGCATAAACTTGACCGTCGGCACCGCTTAAAGGTGTGGCAATCAAAGTACCGCCTTGCAAGTTTTTGGCATCACCCATAGCGCTGACAATAACATCGATGCGGCTACCTTGGCGAGCAAAAGCGGGTAAGTTAGCCGTAACCATAACTGAGGCAATATTTTTAGATTTGAGTTGTCCATCGCGAGCATTAATACCGATTTGATCCAAAAGGGAGATGATACTCTCTTTGGCAAAATCAATAGATTTTATATTGTCTCCGGTTCCGT
This sequence comes from uncultured Alphaproteobacteria bacterium, assembly GCA_944393225.1. Lineage (GTDB taxonomy): Bacteria > Pseudomonadota > Alphaproteobacteria > RF32 > CAG-239 > CAJLXD01. The sequence goes on along the minus strand of CALXZK010000002.1, from coordinate 95,869 downwards.
TCAAGCCAACGACCAAGCCATATCCGACCAATTGGTTGTCACGCACGCCTTCAAAATCGGCAATGTCTTTAATACGCGAAGAGGCAAAAGCTTCAGGTACGCTCCAAGACATCATCGTGGAAACAATAAGAAAAGTGCAAATTTTCAAATATTTAATGCTATTCATATTAAAATTAACCTCAGTCAAACATTAATTTCTCTGAAGTATATGCAAATATCGTGCCAAAAAAATAATATAGTTTAGGTTGTATAAACGATAGGAATATAGTCATAATACATAATTGATTATGTATTATTTAAACAGGAAAAACGCTAAATACATAATATGATAAGTAAAAGTAGTCTTTTTTCAAGGCTATACACTTTTTTAACTCAATTTTCTTTTTTTAATTGTATTTTTTATATCGGCTTGTATAATTAAGACATTAATAATGTATTATATAACACAATATAAATGGTTGCATAAACTATGACTAAATTAATGAACAAAATCATCATGATAAATAATCGGCGTACGAGTATGCGATTATGTCTCAAAGAATGGGATGCTTTGTATGAGGTTTGCAAAATTGAGCATATATCCAAAAATCATTTAATTGAGATGATTGAGGCTCACAAGGCAAACACTTTAGGTCTGACTTATTCAACTCGTTTATTTTTGATGAGTTATTTCCGCGAAGCGGCATCGGAAGAGGGGCATAAAAAAGCCGGTCACGGTTTATCTGATAACTATGCTGCCATAGACCATGTCTTAGAAAAAATTCATGATGAAAATATAGCCACTAAAAAAGCCTCAGATTAGCTGAGGCTTTTTTTTATAAATATTTTTCAACCACTTCTTCGTCATTGAAAGGTAAAATTTTACCATTTATATATTGTCCGGTTTCGTGTCCTTTTCCGGCAACAAGTAAAACATCTCCTTTTTCCAACTGGTTCATGGCATAAGCAATAGCTTTTTCTCTATCGCCGAGATTAAGAGCATTTGGGCACCCTTGCATAATTTCCTGACGAATGGTTTCCGGATTTTCTGTGCGTGGGTTATCATCGGCAACATAAACAAAGTCAGCCAAATCTTGTGCAATTTTTCCCATAATCGGACGTTTGGTTTTATCTCTGTCTCCACCGCAACCAAAAAGAATATGCAACTTGTTTTGGGTATGAGAACGCATAGAAGTTAAAATATTTTCAATAGCATCCGGTGTATGCGCATAGTCTACATAAACGGCGCCGCCTTTAGCTGTTGTTCCGATATATTGTAAACGGCCCTTCGCACCTTTAATTTGCGGAACAAGGGGCAATAATTCTTCTTTTTTACCGGTAAGAGCTGAGGCTATACCTAAGGCACAAAGAATATTCATAACTTGAAAATCTCCGGCAAGTGGAACAAACAAATCAAAGGTCTTACCAAAATAATTGATTTTGATATTTTGTCCGTTGTTCAGAGGTTCTTCTTGCAAAACTTGAATATCTTTTCCTTTGTGTCCGTAACTGATAACTTTGTGTCCGGCTTCCAGACAAGCTTTTTGCAAATCATCAAAAACTTGTATGTCGGCATTAAGAACGGCAGTGCCGCCTTTGGGCATAATATCGGTAAAAAGAAGCTTTTTGGCTTCATAATAGTTTTGCATGGTTTTATGAAAATCCAAATGGTCTTGCGTCAGGTTGGTAAAGCCGGCAACCTTAAAGTCAACACCGCTGACACGATATTGACAGATGCCATGGCTTGAGGTTTCCATAATCAAATATTCAAAGCCGTCTTGTTTGAGGTCATGCAAAGTTTTATGAATGGTCATCGCTCCGGGCGTGGTATTGTTAAAAGGCAGGGGGGCTTGGTCATTTTTAATCAAACCTAGGGTTCCCATGCTGGCGGCATTATCGCCGAGCGCAAAAATCATCTGACGGACAAAATCGGCAATAGATGTTTTACCGTTGGTACCGGTAATGGCAGCAATATTTTGCGGCTGAGCATGATAAAAGTTTTTAAGCATAATGCCAAAATCTTTATTTGGATTTTCGGAATGTAAGAATAAGACATTTGCTGCAGTTGCTTGCTCACTTTTAGGAGCGAGAATAACGCTGGCGCCGGCTTGAACGGCTTGAGGAATATATTGTGCGCCGTTTGTAACACCGTTATCCAAAACGGCAAACAAAAAACCGGCTTTCACTTCTCGAGAGTCAGATGTGATTCCTGAAATTTCCAAATCTGAATTTTCAAAAGAAAGAGAAGTATTTTGTAAAAGTTGACTAAGTTTCATAAATTTTCCTTGCACAAAAAAGATTCGCACATTTAAGTTTTAAAATAGTTGTAATCTTTATAAAAACTAAGTAAATATAATTCAAATGATTTTTGTATTTTAGGAGTATGAAATGAAAAAATTTTTATCAATTGTGTTTGCTTTGTCTTTTTTGAGCGCTTGCGCAACAGATCCTTACACCGGAGAAAGCAAAGTATCTAAAACCGCATGGGGTACGGGTATCGGCGCTGCAGCCGGCGCTGGTATTGGTGCTTTGGTTGGTGGCAAAAAAGGTGCTTTGATTGGTGCCGGTATTGGTGCCGCATCCGGAGCCGGTGTTGGCGGATACATGGATTTGCAAGCCAGAAAGTTGCGTCAAGAGTTGGAAGGAACAGGCGTTCGCGTTGCTAAAAACGGCAATAACATTGTTTTGATTATGCCGGGTAACATTACATTTGATACCAACAAAGCCAACATCAAATCAAACTTCAAACCGGTTTTGGATTCGGTTGCCAAAGTGATTAATGAATTTGATAAAACCAAAGTTCAAATCACCGGTTATACCGATAACACCGGAACCGCTGCAATCAATAACCAATTGTCAGCAGACAGAGCCAATTCTGTTGCCACATATTTGCGCTTGCGCGGTGTTGCCAATGCTAGAATTTATGCAGCAGGTTTAGGTTCTTCTAACCCGATTGCATCTAATGCAACCGCTGCCGGAAGAGAACAAAATCGTCGTGTTGAAATCAGCTTGATTAACATGCAATAATTAATATAAAAGAAAACAAGAAAAACATCGTCTTTCAAAAGGCGATGTTTTTTTTATAGAAAAATTTAGCTCGGCACAAAGTGCATACTCTCCGCCAAGAATGGAGTGAGCATCAAGGTCACAAGGCACAAACCCTCCGCCTAGAATAGAGAGCGCATCGCGACTTCTGAGTACCGCCAGAGCGACCATCAAACTTTTGCCGTCAAACACGCCGTGTTTGTCAGCTTGCGGAAGCTAAATCATCCCAAGAGGTGGTAAAGTTGCGCGATTTGTGATTGCGCCGAATAAAATATTGCACACCGCTTTTCTGAATGCCGAAATAAACGCTTTTTTTGCCGATTTTGCGATTGATTTCATCAAAGGCAGCCATCAGCTTGCGCTCTTTACCGTTTTCTTCTTGCGGGCGCAAGAGGTCATATTGTGGCAGGTTTTCATCTTGAATTTCAGTAAGAGTCACACCGGCACGTTTATACGCAATATCGGCACGATAAATTTGTTGCAAGCCGAGCTTCATCGCTTTAATAAATTTTGCCGTGTTATTGCTGGGTGCGGCAAGAGAGATGAGAATGGAGTTTTGATATGGAATTTGGTTTTGGTTGAAGCGGTTGGAGGCAATATATGTGATAATACCCGTTGCCAAAGATTTTTGGTTGCGCAAACGCAAGCACGCACTGTCAACAAATTCAGATATAATCTGCTCGAGTTGGTTAAAATCAGAAATTTCTTTTTCAAAACTGCGTGAGGAAATAATCGTCTTTTGCCGTGGGTCATTTTCTGCTTCCAAGCAGGGAAGGCCGTTGAGCTCTAACGCCGTTTTTTCAGCATTTATTCCCATACTTTTGCGCAAGAGTGCACGCGGTGCAAGGCGCAAGTCTTCTCCGGTAAATATGCCCATAAAATTTAGCTTTTGTGCACTATGTTTACCAATCCCCCAAATTTGCTCGACATCGGTTTGTTGGAGCATTTGCGATATGATATTTTGCTCAGTGAGAACAAAAACTTTGCCATGGGTTTTGGCATATTCTCCGGCAAGTTTGCAAAGTGTTTTGGTCGGCGCCACACCGATAGAAACCGAAACACCGATATATTTGAGAATTTTATTATGAAAATCCTGCGCTATTTTGAAATAATCTCCTTTTTCGGGGAGATGAACAAAGGCTTCATCAATCGAGTAAATTTCCAAATTTTGAAATTCATCACGAATAAGGCTCATAATGCGTTGGGAAATATCGGCATAAAGCTCATAGTTTGAGGAGAGGGCGATACCGCCGGCAGCTTTGAACTGTTTTTCAATTTTGAAAAACGGAGCCGCCATAGGAATTCCGAGAGCTTTGGCTTCGTACGAGCGCGCCACCACACAGCCATCATTGTTGGACAACACCACAACCGGACGATTCTTTAGGTTTGGCTGAAAGATTCGCTCGCAAGAAACAAAAAAGTTGTCGCAATCAATGAGGGCAAACATGGGTTTAGAGTTTTCTAAATACGGCAGAAACACCGCCCCAGATGACAAGTTCATCATTTTCACGCAAAAAGCGCGGGGCATATTTTTCATTTTCCGGCATCAGACAAATTTGGTTATTTTGTTTTTTGAAGCGTCTGACTACAAGTTCGCCGTCTTGTTCAACCACAATAATTTGATTGTGGCAAATTTCCAAAGAGCGGTCGACCACCAAAAAATCACCGTCAAGAATGCCGGCATTTTTCATGGCATCACCGCTGACTTTCAAGAAATATGTGGCAGCTTTGTGCGGAACCAAAAATTGGTTTAAGTCGAGGTTGTTTTGTACATAATCACTGGCGGGAGAACCGAAACTCATTTTCATACCTTTCTAAAATGTTCTACTTTTGTTCTTATGATAAATATGCGAAAATAAAAATCAAGAATTTTTTTTATCCTTTTTAAAATTTTTGCATTAAGCTATAAAACAATTAGATTCGCATAAGGAGAAAAACATGCAAAAAATTATTCCTGCAAAATTGCAAAAAGGTGACGAAGTACGCATTGTCGCACCGGCACGCAGCTTTAAGATTATCGGGCAAGACAGCCGTGAGTGTGCAGCCAAACGCTTTGCCGATATGGGCTTAAAAGTCAGCTTTGGTAAATATATGAAAACTGAGGAAATGGACTTGATGGGTTCTTCCACGGTTGAACATCGCGTTGCCGATATGATGGATGCTTTTAAGGACAAAAACGTCAAAGCCATTTTCACCATTATCGGAGGAGCTAACTCCAACCAAATTTTGCCTTATTTGGATTATGACGTAATTAAAAATAATCCCAAAATTTTCTGCGGATTCTCTGATATTACGGCTTTGTTGAACGGTATTTATGCCAAAACCGGTTTGGTCACTTTCCATGGACCGCATTATAGCTCTATCGGCTGCATAAAGGGAAGTGAATATACATTGGAAAACTTGCAAACCATGTTGATGGGCGAACAAAAAAATCAACTTCAACCATCCAAAGAATGGAGCGATGACTTGTGGTTCATCAATCAAGAAGACAGAAACTTCATCAAGAACGAGGGGTGGTGGATAATCAATGAAGGTAAAGCTGAAGGTACGATTATCGGTGGCAATATCGGCACTTTTGATTTGTTGTTGGGTTCATCTTATCGTCCGAAATTTGAAAAAGATACGATTCTCTTTATTGAAGATTGCTTCACTTCTGCAGGTGATGCCGGCGCTTTTGATCGCCACTTACAAGCTCTGATGTATCAAGATGATTTCAAGAATGTTAAAGGCATGGTTATCGGACGCTTCCAAAAAGCATCTGAAGTCAGCCGCGAAAAATTGGAATTTATTTTGAACAAGCCGGAATTGAAAAACATGCCGATAATCGCCAATGTTGATTTTGGTCATACCACGCCATTGACCACATTCCCGATTGGCGGTACGGCAAAAATTGAAAATAATCAAATTTATTTTGAGATTTAAGCCAAACAAAAAGAGCTTTCCAAAAAGGAAAGCTCTTTTTTTAGTTAAATGCTAAAAGCTTATTTGCATTCACCGATATACATACCCAAAGCTTGAGCAGCTTTAACATAATCGCTGTGGGTGTTGAGTTTTGTTGTACCTTCTTTAACGATATCATCAAAAGAAGCAGATTCAACATGACCGGCTTTCCAGATAACCATGTGATGGTTAACGCCTTTATCCAAAAGTTCAACGGCTTTAGCGCCATAAACATAAGCGAGCAAGCGGTCAAAAGCAACCGGAGTACCGGAACGTTGAATGTGTCCCAAAGTGGTAGAACGAATTTGGAATTCGTTGTAGCGAGAGCTGATTTCATCGGTTAAATATTGGCTGATACCGCCATAAACAGCTTCACCAACCAAATTTTTCTTGTTAGACATATGCTCGCCGCTTTCGGTCTTAATACCTTCAGAAACAACGATAATGGCATTGTTGCGACCGCTGGCTTTAACGGCTTTGAGTTTGTTGATAATACCGTCAATGGTATAAGGAATTTCCGGAACCAAGCAAACATCGGCAGCACCGGCAATAGCAGAATGCATAGCCAAGTGACCGGCATCACGACCCATAACTTCCATGATGATGGCACGATTGTGAGAACGTGCGGTTAAATATAAGTCATCAATAGCTTTGGTGCAAACTTGAACGGCAGTTTGGAAACCAACGGAAAATTCTGTAACCGGAGTATCATTATCAATGGTCTTTGGAATACCGATAACTTGAACATCCAAACCTTTGCAGTAGTTAGAAACAATATTCATACTACCGTCACCGCCGACAACAACAACGGCGTCAAGTTTCAAATCTTTAATACCTTGAGCAAACTTTTGGCTCATGGCTTCCAAAGATTCCATTTTAACACCTTTATTTAAAGAGCCTAAGTAAGAACCGCTCAATCTCGGCCACGGAGAATCAGAAAAATTGTGAACGGTGAGTTCTTCATAGCTATGAGGTGTTTCTGTGATACCATCGGTACCGTTATGAATACCTAAAACTTCCCAACCTTTTTGAGAAGCAGCTTGTACAACGGAACTGATCACGGCATTAAGACCGGCACAGTCGCCGCCACTGGTTAAAATACCAATTCTTTTTTTCATATAAATCTCCTAATTTTTTACTTTAGAACTTTTAATTATTGCATTTAATGTCATTTTGTTGTATACTAATACAAATTTTATGGAAAGATTTCCAGTAAAAAATTTTATTTTCAGCTTTTTTTTAATATTTAAAGGGAATTTGGTTTTATGTATAATCAAAATAACATGAACAAACTTTACCAACAGCTCTGTGAGCTGAAGCTTGAAGAGCGCCGCGTTTGTTCAGATATCAAACATTTGGTTTCTAAAAATAAAACTATAGATTTTTTTCAGGCAAAACAACTTAATTCTCAAAGAAACGGCATAAAAAGCAAAATCAAAACGGTTGAAGCTTCTATTATGCCAAATATTATAGCTTAAAACATTTTTCTCATTTATTTTTGCCTTTTTATTTAGGCTTGCCAAAATAAAAAGTCTGTGATAAATGTGTTAGCCAACAGGGAAACCTGTATTTTGTAATAACCTTTAGAGAACATGAAAAGGGGTGATTTAAGTGGTTCAAGTTACTGTTATCGGTAATGATGTTGCTCAATCTTTGAAAGTTTTGAAGAAAAAGATGCAAAGAGAAGGTATCTTCCGTGAAATGAAATTGCGTCGTTGTCATGAAAAAGCTTCTGAGAAAAAAGCTCGTCGTCAAGCTGAAGCTGTTAGACGCGCTCGTAAGCAACTTAGAAAACGCTTAGATACTGAAGGATTCTAGTTTTTAACTGGATGCTTTTTATAAAAAACTCGCCTAATTCAGGCGAGTTTTTTTTGTTTTTTTTAATAACGTCGTTGACGTTCACTCAAAGGTTTGATGCGATTCTTTAAATCAGCTATTTTCAACAGCAATGCCGGATTTCCTTTGGCATATTCTTTCGCAGCTTCTAATTGTCTTAATGCTGTTTTATATTCACCGATAGCGGCGCTGTAACCAGCCGCGGCATAGGTCGAATAAGCTCTGTCACCTTGCATGCCGTAAGCTCTGGAAAGTAACATCCATCCCATAGAGGAGGGCTGAGATATATTGGCTTTGTTCAAAATATTGATAATGTTTTTAAGCTCAGCTTGTGTCGATTCGGTTTCCAAAGTCGCCTGAGCCAAAGATATTTGCAAAGACGCTGAGGTCGGTAGAAGTTTCAAAGCTTTTTGATATTCTGTTTTAGCTTGATTAACATTTCCGGTTTCCATATACATTTGCGCTTTGAGTTCATGAAAAAACGCATTGTTCGGCTCTTTTTCAATCAAACCATTCATGAGTGTCATAGCGTGTTCCATATCCAAAAGCTTATAAAAAGCAATGGCTTGAGCATATTGCGCGGCAACAGATGTGTTTTGCAAAGGATATTTTCTGAAAGTTTCTTTCGGCTCGGATAAAAAGGCAAACAACTTGGCTTTGACGCGAGAAAACTCTTCTTGATAAGCTTTGTTAGCCGGATAGGGAGATTCTTTCACGGCTTTTTCCAAAAATTTTAATCGTTCTTGGTTCATCGGGTGCGTCCTGAAATAAGGCGTTTCTTCAATGCCGCTCATTTCGTTATCTTTATTTATTTTTTTCATAAAACGATACAATCCCGTTGGCGATTGTTGCGTCTTTTTCAAAAAAGTTACGGCACTTTCATCAGCGCTGCGCTCTTGCTCGGTGCGATAACGGAAATAATTTGTCATCATGGAAGATTGGCTGCCTAATGCAACTGCCATAGCCACATTCCCATCTCCACTTGCCGCAGCTGCTCCGCCTGCCAAAATCATGGAAGCAAGACTGACACGTTGCATCTCTTGCGCTTTGATTTTTTGCGTGATGATATGTCCGCCGGTAATATGTCCGGTTTCATGGGCGATAACCCCGCTCAATTCTTCGGCATCATCAGCAGCAATGATGGTTCCCGTATGAATAAAAAGATAGTTGCCATCGCTGACAAAAGCGTTCAGCGTATCATCATTAACAATAAATACCTTATTGCGATTATAGGGAAGGCCGGCCGCCTTAAAAATAGGAGCAGTAATTTTTTGTAAAAAAAGTTCGGTTTCTTCATCAGAGATAAGGCTGATGGCTAAAGCGTTGCTGCTCATAAAAGCCAAAACGGCTAACGGCAGAAAAAATCTGCACATCAGCCGTTTTATGAAGTTTTGTTTTGACATATTTCTAGCTTTTAATCAGTTTTTTCCACCATGCGGTTTTCTTTTGCGGAGCTTCTTGATTATCAGCTTCGTTGCCGGAAGATTTTGTATCATCATGACTATCATACAAAATCACGGCTTCTTGTTTTTTTTCTTCCGCATTTTCTTTATTGTCAAAATCATTATTGTTGCGGCGACGTTCTCTTCCGCGACGATTGCGTCTGTCACGGCGACGATTACGTCTGTCGCGGCGATTATTATTTTCTTCGCCAGCATTATCGTCAGAAGCTTCAACTTCAGGCTCGTTGTTGTCCTCTGGTTCTTCCCAAGATTCGTCATTGGTATTTTCAACAACGGTTTTAGCAGTTGCGGTTTCTTCTTTAACAATACCTTTAACTTTTTCGATTCTATAATCGGCAATATTCAAAATTGAATCATCGGCGCAGATGATAATACTCATCTTGTATTTTTGTTCCAAATTCAGCAAAGTTTGACGCTTGTGGTTCAAAAGATGAATGGCCACATTAGACGGAACATAAACATTAATTTGTGATGAGCGATTGCGAATACCTTCTTCTTCAATACCGCGCAAAACAAATACGGTGCTGGATTCAAGTGTTCTGACCATGCCTTGACCATGGCAATACGGACAAACTTGGTAGTTGCTTTCCATAAAGGAAGAGTGCATTCTTTGGCGAGAAATTTCGAGCAAGCCAAAGCAGCTCATTTTAGCAACCTGAATGCGAGAACGGTCTTTTTTCAAAGCTTCTTTCATGCGTTTTTCAACAGCATGGTTGTTTGCCGGATCTTCCATATCAATAAAGTCAACGACAACTAAGCCTGCCAAGTTACGCAAACGGAGCTGACGAGCAATTTCATCGCAAGCTTCCAAGTTGGTCTTGAGTGCGGTTTCTTCCAAATCTTTTTCTTTGGTGGCGCGACCTGAGTTTACATCAATGGAAACCAAAGCCTCGGTCGGATTAATAACCAAATATCCGCCGGATTCGAGTTGTGCATTGGCTTCATGAAGCTTGTCGAGTTGTCCTTCAACCTGAAAACGCTGGAACAAAGGCATATCGTTGTTACGATAGTTTTTAATCTTCTTCACATTGTTCGGAGAAAGAATGCGGCAAAAATCACGAGCCGTTTTGTAACCTTCGTCACCGGCAACAATAACTTCGGAAATATCTTTGGTGTAAATATCGCGCAAAGCACGTTTGATAAGGTTGCCTTCTTCATGAATCATGGATGGTGCTTTACCTTTCAATGCGGCTAAGCGAATAAGATTCCAGCTGCGGATGAGGTAGTTATAGTCACGAACAATATCGGCACGAGTTTTTTCTTCACCTGCTGTACGAACAATCAAAGACATGTCGGTAGAAAGCGGCAATTCTTTCACAATGGCTTTAAGACGTTTGCGGTCAGCAACATTTGTGATTTTGCGAGAAACACCACCGCTTTTGATGCGGTTCGGCATCAAAACGCAATAACGGCCGGCCAAAGAAAGATAGGTTGTAAGTGCGGCACCTTTGTTTCCGCGTTCTTCTTTAACAACTTGAATGAGAAGAATTTGACCTTCTTTGATAACATCTTGAATTTTGCTTGAATGATAAAGCTTGCGAGCGCGAAGAAGTTTTCTTTGCAACTCAAAATCCATTTCCAATTCATCATCATCGTCATCATCGGCGTCATCATCATCGTCGTCGTCATCTTCGTTGATGTTGTCGTTAACGGAAGTAACTTTGCAGGTATCAGCTTCGGTAACCGGTTTTGAAGATTCGCATTCTTCCATTTCATCGGAAACTTGTTCTTCATCAGCCAAGCCTGTATCTTCAGCCAAAACTTTGAGCTCTTCTTTCTTTTCTTCTTTTTTCTTACGGATTCTCTTTTTGGCAACGCGTTTTTTCAAGGGGTGTTTTTTACCGCCTTCTTCAGCTTCGACTGCAATTTCTTCATCGGTAATTTTGTCATTAACAACTTCAACAACGGCTTGAGCTTGTTCCGGTGTCAATTCGGGCGCAGCTTCAATATGTTCCGCTTGTTCAACAGCTTCTTCAGCTTTGCCTTCAGTTTCTTCAGTAGCAACAGTTTCAGATTCGTTTGTCTCTTGAACTTGAGCCGACTCAACATTTGTTTGAGCTTCTGCATTAGCTTGTTCTTGAACTTCGGAATTGTTTTCAGAAGCATTTTGCTCTTCGGCAAGGCGTTGTTCTTCCAAAGCTTTTGCTTCAGCTTCGGCTCTTGCTTTTTCAGCCATTTTTTGCGCATAAGCAGCAGCTTTTTCGGCGCGAATACGTTCTCTTTCGGCTTCGCGCTCTTTTAAGGCTTGTTTCTTTGCTTCGATAATATCATTAACTTCTTTGTCAATAGCATCAATTTGCTCTTGCGGCAAATTATAATAGTCGGGGTGAATTTCGCCAAAAGCCAAAAATCCGTGCTTGTTCCCGCCATAATCAACAAAGCAAGCTTGGAGAGAAGGTTCCACGCGCATAACTTTGGCTAAATAGATGTTGCCTTTAATTTGTTTGCGGTGGCAAGTTTCAAACTCAACATCTTCGAGTTTATTTCCATTAATGACAACGACGCGGGTTTCTTCCTCTTGCGTGCTGTCAATCAACATTCTTTTAGTCATATATAATAACTCCGTCCGTTCACATATAATAATGTGAAATAAATTTATCCGCTGCCGGAGGAGATAACCCAAAGATTCAGTATATATTTACGAGCATCTGAAAAGTTTAAACTTTTCCCCATGTCTATCTGCTCGAAACAGCTGCGGCAAACTCAAATAAAGTGCCGACGGCTTATATAAAAAAACTTTTTTTCTGCAAGGCTCAAACTCTCAAACTCTTTTCCAACAAAGCCGTGCAGGGCGGATATCATCCGGCAAAAACTTTTCTTGGTGTCGGTTTTAGGTAAAATTTTTCAACGCGCCCAATTTTTTTATTGATTATTTACTTAAGGGCTGGCAAATATATAAACCGCTCCGACATCAATAAAATATACGAAATGTTTTAAAACTCAACAACTAATTATTATTTTATTCCGATTTTTTTTAAGGGATTGGTAATAAGTTTTTGCGTATAATGAAAGATGTTAGCAATGAACCATTTTTTTTGAGAGCTCTGAATGTTAAATATAAAAAAATATTTCGGACAAATTGGCCGCAATCTTACATTGGCGGTCTTTTTCGTCGTATGTGGAATGTTTTTTTATGTCTCGGATGCTTGCGCCGGTATTAACTCTCTGCGTGTAGGACAAGGAGTCGGTAGCGTACGTTTGGTTTTTGATGCCGACCAAAGCTTTGATTACAAGGTCTTTTTGCTGAGTGAACCGCGCCGCTTGATTATTGATACTCAAAATGTGAAAGTTAACCCCAAAATAGTCAATGATTTGGATTCTAATGCTTTTGTGAAAAATTTACGTTTGGGAACGGTCGGCGTTGATGATGTGCGCATCGCTTTTAATTTGCAAAAGCCTGCTATTGTTAAAAAAGCTTTCTTGCTCGCACCGCAAAGTAGTTTCGGATGGCGCTTTGTTATTGATTTGGAGCTTGTCTCCGAGCGCGAATTTGCTTCCAGATTAGGCAGTTCTCACGCTATAACCAACAAAAATTACAAAGAAAGCAAAATGTCGCAAAAGGCATCTTCCAATCGCCAATATATCAAAGAAGACAGTAACAAGAAAAAAATTATTGTTCTTGACCCCGGACACGGTGGACATGACCCAGGAGCCATCGGCTATTCCGGTGTTTATGAAAAAAATATCACCTTGGCTTTTGGTCGAGAATTGAAAGCTTTACTTGATAAGACCGGCAATTATAAGGTCTATTTAACACGTAGCAGCGACAAGTTCATCCCGTTGCGCGATCGTGTTAAAATTGCCCGTAAATATAAAGCAGATTTATTTATGTCAATTCACGCCGATAGCGCTAAAAACCGTAGTGCAACGGGGTTGTCTGTTTATACTTTATCTGAAACCGCATCAGATAAGGAAGCAGCCGCTTTGGCTGAGCGTGAAAACAAAGCTGATGTTATTTCCGGCTTGAATTTGGTTGAACACTCCAAAGAAGTTTCTGATATTCTCATCAACTTAGCACAAAGAGAAACCATGAACCGCTCTTCAGAGTTTGCCGGTTTCATGGTAGAAGAAATGAAGAAAAAAGTAAAACTGGTTAACAATACACACCGTTTTGCCGGTTTCGCCGTTTTGAAAGGACCTGATGTTCCGGCGGTTTTGCTTGAGATGGGTTATCTTTCCAATCGTCAGGAAGAAAAACAACTTCAACAGAAAGCATATCGCAAAAAGTTGGGTGAGGCTACGGTAAAAGCAATTGACCGCTATTTTGACAATATGCAACACGCTTCCGTCTTTTAATATTTCTTGTGCGTATTTCTGTATAAATTAAAAATTGCTTTGGCATTTTAAATTAAATGCTTTATAACCGTAAACTATACGTATATTAATAAGTTATCATGATAAACAGAGGTAAAATGTTAAAAACATTATCTTCATTGATAAGCACATGCTTTTTCTTTGCTGTAATAGCATTTGTGCTGGTAATCAGCTCATTATGGGAATATTCGGAACAATTGCCGGACTATCATCAGTTGGCAAAATATGAGCCTGCGGTTACAACACGTTTGTATGCCGGTAATGGTCAATTGCTGAAAGAATATGCCAGCGAAAAACGCTTGTTTGTTCCGGTTGATAAGATTCCCGAAAGAGTTAAGCAAGCTTTCATTTCTGCTGAAGATAAAAACTTTTATCATCACTCCGGTGTCGATTTCTTGGGAATTGCCCGCGCTTTAATCGGCAATATTAAAAATATTGGTTCCGGACGTCGCCCCGCAGGTGCTTCCACCATCACGCAACAAGTGGCAAAAAACTTTTTGCTCTCTTCCGAATTGTCTTATACGCGTAAAATCAAAGAAGCTATTTTGGCTATGCGTATGGAACAAACCTTTACCAAAGACCATATTTTGGAATTATATTTAAATGAAATTTATTTGGGTAATCGTTCTTACGGTGTGGCTGCCGCTGCGTTAAATTATTTCGGCAAACCGCTTGATAAGTTGGAAATTGAAGAAGTGGCATATTTGGCTGCTTTGCCGAAAGGACCGAATAACTATAATCCCAAAACCAAATATAACGCAGCCGTTGCTCGTCGCAATTGGGTCATCCAACGTATGTTTGAAGAAGGTTATATCTCAGCCGAAGAAGCCGAAATTGCTCAAAGCAAACCTCTGGTCACAATTGACCGCGATAATGAATTTATTCAAGATGCCGAATATTTTAGTGAAGAAGTAAGACGCGAAATCAGTGAAAAGTTTGGCTCCGAAGCTTTGTATGAAGGTGGCTTGATTGTCAGAACCACGGTTGATCCGCGCTTGCAAAAAATCGCTACCAAAGTTTTCCGTCAGGAGATTGAAGCTTATGATACACGTCATGGCTATCGCGGCGCTTTAACCAATATTCCGCTTGATGAAAATTATAAGGAAGCTTTAGCCAAAATTAAAATCCCCGGTGGCGCTAAAAAAGGCTGGGAAAAAGCAGTTGTCTTGGAAGTGGTAACCGACAAAGCCGTCATTGAAACGGCTGCCGGAGAAAGAGGGCTTATTCCTTTATCCATCGCCAAGTGGGCAAGAAAGACTTTGAAAAATCAAGGTATCACCGATGAACCAAACAGCATGACTAAAGTCTTGGCAAAAGGTGATGTCATTCTGGTTGAAAAAGTTCCAGCCAAAACAGCTCAAGCTAAAGGTTTGACTGATAACAGCTATTATCTGCGCCAGATTCCGAATGTAGAAGGAGCTTTACTTGCTCTTGACCCGCACACTGGTAAAGTTTTGGCGGCTGTTGGCGGATATGATTTCAAAAAATCACAATACAACAGAGCAACCCAAGCTTTGCGCCAAACCGGTTCTGCATTCAAACCGGTGGTTTATTTGGCAGCATTGGATAACGGCTATTCTCCGAATGATTTGATTTTGGATGCGCCTTTTGTTTTGGATCAAGGTCCGGGCTTGCCGAAATGGAAACCGGAGAACTATTCTAAAAAATTCTATGGCTTGATGACTTTGCGTCAAGGTGTAGAAAAATCTAAAAACTTGATGACTGTTCGTCTGGCTCAAGATTTAGGTATGGATAAGGTTGCCGAATATGCTAAAAAACTTGGTGTAAACGACCATTTGCCGCATTTGTTGTCCATGTCATTGGGTGCAGGTGAAACGCATGTTATTGATATGGCGCGCGCCTATGGCATCATGGTTAACGGCGGTAAAGATATTAAGCCTTATTTTGTTGAACAAATTCAAGACAGATATGGTCGCAACATCTTAAAACAAGACAAGCGTGAATGCGAAACCTGTAATGTTGATGCTTGGGGTGAAGGACAAGAAATTCCGCAGTTGCCGGATGTCAGAGAACAAATTGTCGATCCTTTAAGTGCATATCAAATCACCTCCATTTTGGAAGGTGTTGCCGTAAGAGGAACGGGTGCACGTTTACGTTCAATCAACAAACACTTGGGCGGTAAAACCGGTACGTCAAATGATACGCAAGATGCTTGGTTTGTCGGTTTTTCACCCGACTTGGTCGTTGCCGTTTATGTCGGCTTTGATAATCCGCGTACTTTAGGTCGTTATGAAACCGGTGCAGCTGCTGCATTGCCGATTTTCAAAAACTTTATGGCCGAAGCTTTGGCTAATCAGCCGGATATTCCGTTCCGTATTCCGACCGGCATTAAATTGGTGCGTATTAACTATGATACCGGACGTCCGGCAACCCCGACGGATAAATCCGTAATCATAGAAGCATTAAAGCCGGATTATAGCTTTGATAAAAACAAACAACGCGTAATCGGCGGCGGTACGGTAGGCGGAAGTGATGAGCCCGTAGTTGCCGAGCCGGATATTTATCAGCCAAATGATGAAGATGAATTTATGTTAGGTACAGAATATTAACGGAGAAGAAAATGCGTGCAGAAATCAGCAATATGATAGATGAGATTAAGCAGTCTTTAGCACTGCTGAGGAGGTCTCTTTGACTACGACAACGCTCTTCTTCGCTTGGAAGAATTGAATGCGCTTTCAGCAGATGCCAATTTGTGGAACAATCCCGAAAAGGCACAAAAGCTGATGAGTGAAAAGACCAATCTGGAAGACAGTTTGGCAAACTTCCAAAATATGCAACAGAATTTGCAAGATAATGAAGAATTGGCAGAAATGGCTGAAGCCGAAGGCGATGAAGCTATGTTGGATGAGGTGCAAAAACATTTGACCGAGCTCCAACAACAAACCAAAAGAGGCGAGTTAGAGGCTTTGCTTTCCGGTGAGGTTGATGGTAATGATGCTTTTTTGGAAATCCACTCCGGTTCAGGCGGAACCGAAGCTCAAGATTGGGCTCAAATGCTGCTCAGAATGTATTGCCGTTGGGCAGAAGCTCATAAATATAAAGTAGAATATGTTGAAGAAGAAGAGGGTGATGTTGCAGGCATCAAGTCGGTTACCATCAAGATAATCGGTCACAATGCTTATGGTTGGCTCAAATCAGAAACAGGGGTACATCGTTTGGTGCGTATCTCTCCTTTTGACAGCGGAGCCAGACGTCACACCAGCTTTGCCTCAGTCGGTGTTTATCCGGTGGTGGATGATAAGATTAATATTGAAATCAACGAGGCTGATTGCCGTGTTGATACATATCGTTCCTCTGGTGCCGGCGGACAACATATTAATAAAACCGATTCTGCGGTACGTATCACCCATATTCCGACCGGTATCGTGGTTCAGTGTCAAAACCAGCGTTCACAGTTTCAAAACCGTGAGAGTGCATGGAATATGTTAAAAGCACGTTTGTATGAAATGGAGTTGAAGAAACGCGAAGCCAAAGCCGAAGAAGCCAGAGATAATCAGGGTGATAACGGCTGGGGATACCAAATTCGCTCTTATGTTTTGCAACCTTATAAGTTGGTCAAAGACTTGCGTACCGAGGTTGAAACTTCAGACACCAAAGCTGTGTTAGATGGGGATATAGACTTATTTTTAGCAGCATCTTTGGCTGCCAAAGTGGGGTAAAAGAAAATGAAAAAGATGGGGCTTACGGCATATCGTATGCACAAAATTTTAGATTTTGTGGGCGTGATATTTTTAGCCTTTTTCTTGCTTTTTTTGTGGCAGTTGTATCGTGGACCGGTTGAGGTACCTTTCTTAAAACCATATATCATCAAAGCCTTGAACCATGATGACAGCCAATATCAAGTAACTTTGGATAGTGTGAATATTGAGCTCGTCCGCTCCGTCAAACCTCTGAAAATCATAGCTAACAATGTAGATTATCGCAAAGCTGATGGAAGCTTTGCCATTACGGCACCGAGAACATCATTATCTTTCAGTATTCGAGCTTTGCTCAGAGGTATTATTGCTCCGAGTTCTATTGAAGTAAGCAAGCCCACGGTTTATGTCTTTACTGAATATGGTATTAAGGAAGAAAATAAAAACGAGGTCAATCAGAAAAAAATTGAATATTATTTTGATAGTTTTGAAGAGTTTATTGACCGCTTCAATTCTGAAGACAAGGTCTATCCCGAGAGTTATATCAATGATATTGTAATTGAAAATGCATCAGTTGAGTTTCACGAGGTTGATTTAGGCAGAAAATGGGTCTTTTCTGATTTGAACTATCGCTTTGAGCGCAATTTTTCCAATATCGAAACCAGTTTTAATGCTTTAATCAAAGCCAATAATCATGAATCTTCCATCGGCTTGGATGCCGAATATCGTCCCTTTAGAAATAAAGTCGGCGTACAGTTTTATTTTTCTGAGCTTTTCCCAAATGATATTATTGAAAGCTTGTTTGGGGAAGAAGAAGCACAAAAATTTATAAAAATTACGGTACCGGTTAGCGGTAGAGTAGATGCCTTGATTGACTTTGCCGAAGTTCTAAAAAACAAAGAAGATGTTATCAAAAGTTTAGATTCCGCCATTGAAAAATTAAAGTTTAATTTTGAAGGTGGCAGCGGCACCATTCATTTTACCGATAAAGCAGATGAGGATTATAAAATTGACGGTTTTATGTTGAGCGGAGATTTGTCTGCCGGTTTGGATAAATTGCAAATTGAAAAAGCTTCTTTTGACTTAGGCGCACAAAAAGCATTGGTCAGCGTTTATGTCGATGGCATGAAAGACTATTTGCTTAAACGCTCTATGGACAATTTAAAACTCAAATTAAAGACACATATTGATAGCGTTAAGTTTGATGAGTTGTATGATTATTGGCCGCGTTATGCCGGAACTTTGGCTTGGGATTGGTGTAAGTCGAGCCTCTTTGGCGGAGAAATCAAAAATGCCGATTTTGAGTTTGATTTCGGCTATGATAAAAAGAGCAAAACTTTTGCTTTTCAAACATTGTCAGGCGTTGGTTCGGTTGCAGATGTGAGCTTGGATTATTTAACCGGAATGCCGCGCGTTACCAATATGTACGGTACGGCACATTTTTCCAATGATACCATCAAAATAGATTTTGATAAGGCAGTGTCAAACAATGTTTTGGTTAATAGCGGTTTCGTTCGTCTGTATGATTTGAACAAATATGATAATTTTGCTGAAATTAGTTTGCAGGCAGAATCAAGCATTTCCGATGCTTTGAAACTGATTGATCATAAGCCCTTGAATTATGCTACGGAAATGGGCATTAAACCGGATTCATTCAAGGGCAACGCAGCTACCGATTTGTATTTGGATTTTGAATTAAAACGTGATTTAGCCCCCGATGAAGTCAAAGTGAAAGTTTCATCTGTTTTGACTGATGTCGAAATTCCCGATGTTTTGGATAAGCAAGCTATCACATCTAAAAAACTTTTGTTAAATGTAGATAACAATGGCTTGTTGGTTGAAGGTGATGCCAAACTTGACAATATTCCGCTCAAACTTTCTTGGAATGAAAATTTTGCCAATAAGCTTTATAAAAGTAAGTATAATTTGGGCTTTGTTTTTGATGATAATGTCAAGAAAAAAGCCGGCATTGATACTGAGTTTGTCAATCCGCCGTATATCAAAGGCAAAACAATCGTACTTGCAACCATCACCAAGTTTGATGACAAACACATCCAAGCCGATTTAACCGCAGATATGACCGATGCCGAAGTTGATTATTCTTTCTTAGGTTTGTATAAGCCCAAACAACAAAAAGGTGAAGCTTCCGTACGTTTAGATTTCCAAAACGGAAATCTGACCGAAATTCCCAATTTTGGCTTTAAGAAAAAAGACTTTGTCTTGAACGGAAAAATGAGTGTTGATAAAAACGGCAAAATCAAAGTTATTGATATTACCGAAATCAAGGCTCCTAAAACCAATGCCAAAGCCAAAATAGAATTTGCCAATACAACCAAACAAAAAATCAAAGTCAATGTATCGGGAAGCAGTTACGATTTATCGGAACTCTTTAAGGAAGATGAAGTTAAAACCACACCCGATGGCAAGAAAAATACCGGCGTGAAAGAAGACGAAGACGCGCTGGAAAATGTAACTGATACCGATATATTTATTGCCGTAAATAACATTTGGACCAATGAATATGTTTCGGTTAAAAACTTTGCCGGCTCGGCAAAATTGCGTAATGGTGTCGGTATTGAAGATATGCACTTGATTGGCAATTTTGACAGCTCGCAAAAGAAATATCTGAAGTTGGATTATTCTCCGCGTCCCAATAAAGAATATCTGCTTTCCATAGATAGTAATGATGCCGGCGGAACCTTAAAGTTTTTGCGTGTATATGACAACATGCGTGGCGGTCGCTTGAGCATTAACGGTAAGCGAGAGAAGAACAAACAATTTATCGGGCATGCCAAGATAAGAGATTTCAACATTCATAACACGCCTTTGTTGGCCAAACTTCTAACCGTGGCTTCTTTCAGCGGAATGGTGAATATGTTAACGGGAGAGGGTATTGCCTTTTCGCACTTAGACATTCCGTTCACTTATCAAAATCAGGTTTTGAGTTTTCATGAAGGAAAAGCCTTTGGTAATGTTATGGGAATTACGGTAAATGGTGATTTTGACCGCAATTCCGAGGAGCTGAATATTAAAGGTGTAATTGCTCCGGCATATGGCTTAAATAACTTCATTGGAAAACTACCGATTGTCGGAAATATCTTGAGCGGAAAAGACGGAACGGTATTTGCAGCCAATTATACCATCACCGGTGGATTGGATGATCCTGCCATCAACATTAATCCGTTGTCTGCTTTAAGCCCAAGTTCATTAAAAGATTTAATGGGGTCTATATTCGGAGGCGATAAAGATGAATAATGAGCCGATTCGCATTGGGTTGGATTTTCATGGTGTGGTTGATAAATATCCCGAATATTTCAGCCGTTTTACGCATCTTGCCAAGCAAATGGGTATAGAAATTTATATTATTACCGGCGGTCCGAGAAATGTGGTTGATAGATTTTTGCAAGACCATAAAATAATTTATAAAGAGCTCTTTGCCATATTGGATTATTATGATGCACAGGGCATGGTAGAATATTACAAAAACGGCGAATACAAAGTTCCCGATATGTTATGGAACATGGCCAAAGGCGAATATTGTGCCGAGAAAAAAATCACTATTCATATTGATGATAGTAAAGAATATGCCGATTGGTTTTCAACACCGTTTTGCTTTTATGATGCGCAAAACAAAAAATGCACGTTAGGAAATAAAATTTCTATAGATTTTGCCGGAGATCCGGAGCAAACATTATCGCAAATTTATCAAACTTTTCATCAAGAACCGGTTATTCAGGACGAATAAAGCGGCTTAATATGGCTTGTTTGCGTTTTTCGGAAAGGAGTTTTTCTGCTTTTTCGGTTCGTCTTTGCAGCGCATGAAGTCTGGCAATACGGGCAGTTTCTTTCAAGCAAGATTTATCAGCCGACAACCTCAAACTATCAATTTCTTCTTCGTCGGGAAGAAACTGATATTTATTTTCCAATTCGAGCAGTTTTTTATCGCTCAGCTGCAAATATTTTTTTATATTCAAAGAGCATCTCCTACTGACTAACCCAGACAATGCGGTTGATGAGGTTGATATCGGCAATGGCAATTGTTTCTTCGGCTTCGGGATGATTGATGTCGGTAACAATCAGTTTAGAAGGGGTTCTTCTGACAAATTCTTGCAATAAGATAGAGCCATCATTAAGGTAGATAACCACGCGATCTCCTTTGCGGATGTCAGAATTTTCAGAAACAATAAGCATTGTACCGAAACGGTATAGCGGAAAATAAGCTTCGTTGTCAACTTCAATGGCATAAAGAGTCTCTTTAAAATCAGGAAAAAGCACTTTACTCCAATTTTGTGCCGCTATTTTAAAATCGACAGGAAAATTTTGTGCATTCAATTCCGAGAGTTTGATAAAAGGGATTGAACCGTTTTCTTTTTCTTCTGTTCCGGCGCTAAGCGCATAGAATTGCTCAAAGGTGATATTAAATATTTCGAGCAAGCGGTTAATGCTATCAAGAGAAGGCCATCTTTTTTTACCGTCAGGGCGAATACGTTTGCTTTTATTAAAAGTGGTAGCGTCAAGACCGGCGAGTTTTGCCAGACCGGAAGGCGAAAGTCCATGCTTTTCTGCCAACTTATCAACAGCATCCCAAACATTTTCATATTTCATTTTTTTTGCTTTCAGAAAGGGTTAAAGGCAATTTTTCCTATCATAACAAAAGATGAAATAGGAATCAATTCTTTTTTATGTTGAAATTCCTACAACCTAATGTATAAAACTTTATGGTTAATATTTGGTTAATTGTGTTAACATTTCAAGGGGAGCATGAAGGGAATGAAAGAAAATTTTGAACCGTTTGAAAATGCCGAAGAAGTTTGGTTTTGGTTTTGCACCTCGGTGCAAGCAAGAGCGGGAGGTTTGCGCTCACGGTCAGATTATTGTGGTAAACCAAGATGTTGTGAAATAACAGATATTTATCGAATAATAAAAAACATGAAACTTCATCATCACATCAGCAATCGGCATTTGCGTGTGATGACAGAGTGGGGAGAAAAACAGCTTGCTCCTTGGGATGATAAGAGAGCAAAACGCAGTGAAATCCGCTTGTGGGAAGAAGGCTTACGCAATTTTGATGTTTATTTAAGATATTATAAAATTTTGTAGGAGAAACAAATGCGTAATTCCGGATTCCAAAGCGGATATTTTTTTAAAGGCTATGTGGTTTTTGAAAACAACACCAGTTTGTGGTGGCTAAGATTTTTAAAAAAAGGCTACAGACATTGTTATATGCTAATTTGCATATCAAAAAAGCACAACCTATGGTTGGAACTTAATCCTATGTCGAATCAGTTGTATATCTTCAAACACGAATCTTTATTGGGTTTGGATTATATAAATCACTTAAAAACAAGCAAAAATGTGACAGTTCTGCCGGTGGAGTTTCAACAAGCACCGCTGAAATGCGCGCCGCTCGGATTTTTTACATGTGTTGAATTTGTTAAGAGAATATTGGGAATTCATAAGGTTAGCATTATTACACCATACCAATTATATATTTTTTTAACAAACTCTTAAAAATAGTAGGAAAAAAGTCTTAACATTTCATTTTTTTTAATCTATAAGCATAATATCACTTGCTGGTAGTGTATCTAAAACAAAATAAGGCTCCGATTGCGGAGCTTTTTTTTATGGGATATGCACATAATGCCAAGTAAAAAAATAAAAACACTAAAATCATTAAAAGCAAATTTGAAAAAAACATTACCACAAAAAATATCGGAGGTGATTGAAAGTTACGAAAATTTTGCCGAGCAACCGGCACCGGTCGATGCCAAAGGCTTTAGTGCGCATCATAGCGCATGCAAGTCGGCGGTGGTTCATGCCGAAACTTTGTTAAAACTCGCGCGTTGGACCGAAGACGAGCCGATGTCTTTGCCGCAGAATGATAATTTTGATATATCTTCCATTTTGGAAGAAGCACATGAACAGGAGCAAGAAGAAGATGATGAAAGCTGACTTAAACACAAAAGTCAGCTTTTTTGATTTTGTATATGTCTGGATGCGTTTGCAGGGGCTGAAAGTACCCAAGCATCAAAGCAAAATGGCACATTGGTTGTCCGGGTTGTTTACAACGTCCAAACAAAGACAAGGTTTGTTGATGGCGTTTCGCAACTCTGGCAAGTCAACAATTGTCGGTTTGTTTTGTGCTTGGGTTTTATATTATAAGCCCGAGACCAGAATTTTGGTTATGGCGGCAGATCATGCTTTGGCAAAAAAAATGGTCAGAAACGTCAAACGCATTATTGAGCAGCATCCTTTGACCAAAGGATTGAAGCCTAAAAAGTCAGATCAATGGGCGGCAGGACAATTTACCATCAATCGTCCGCTTGAGCTCAGAGATCCGTCAATGTTAGCCAAAGGCTTGGGCGCAAATATCACCGGCTTGCGTGCCGATTTGATTATTTGTGATGACGTTGAAGTTCCGAAAAATTCGGATTCTCCGACCAAGCGAGCCGATATGAGAGAAAAGCTAGAGGAGTTGGATTATATCTTAACACCCGAAGGCATGCAGCTTTATATCGGCACGCCGCATACGTTTTATACCATCTATCAGGTAGCATACGATGATAAAAAGCCGGAGACCGAACCTTTTTTGCTGGGCTTTGCCAAGTTGGAACTGCCGATTTTGGATAAAGAAGGAAAATCTGCTTGGCCGGAAAGGTTTAGCGAAGAGAAGATTGCTTCAATCCGCATTCGTTCCGGCGAAAACAAATTCTTGTCACAAATGATGCTGACACCGGTCAACTTTAATGACAGCATTTTGAATCCTGATTGTTTGAAGCCTTATGAGGCAGAAATCAACATCGTTGCCTCAAACGGGCGCGATTTTTTGAAAATCGGGGAGAAGAAAATGTTGTCGGCTTCTTGCTGGTGGGATCCATCTTTTGCATCTTCAAAGGGAGATAATTCGGTTATTGCCTGCGTCTTTACCGATGAAGATGGGCACTATTGGCTGCACGATTTGGAATATATCAAAATTGAAGATGAGGTCAGAGATAATGCGGCGTCATTACAATGTCAAAAGGTAGCGGCTTTTATTGAGCGCAATCATTTGAATGCCGTTCGGGTAGAAGCCAACGGTATCGGTAAGTTTTTGCCGGGGATATTAAAACAAGTTCTGGCGCAAAAAAATATGCGTGTTGCTGTTTTGGAAATGTACTCAAGCAAAAACAAAGCTGAGAGAATAATTTCGGCTTTTGAGGTTCTGCTGGCGGAAAGAGCGTTAAATGTTCATAAAAAAATTTGGAGCACGCCGTTTATTGAAGAAATGCGCGAGTTCTCAGTTGAGGGAACCGGACATGATGATGCACTTGATGCCGTTGCCGGCTGCTTGAGTAATGAACCTTTGCGCCTGAATGTTTGTTTTGTCGGCAACACACCGCCAAAATATAACAAATGGCAAGGAGGCTCTAAGCAATTTTCGGCACAAACAACTTTTACAATAGATTAGGAAAAACAATGTTTAACGAACTGACAAACTGGATAGCAATGGTGGAGCTGCCGGTTTTTGCCGCATTGTTTCGATTGGTTAATCGCAACAAAAAAGAAGCGGATAAAGGCATAGAACATTTGAAAGAAGCACACGATGCTCATGTTTCAAATTTGAAAGATGCTTTGGCAGATTTCAAGCTTCATGTCGCCCGCAATTATGTTTCGGTCAACTATCTGAAAGATGTGGAAAATCGCTTAACCGACCATTTGCTGAGAATTGAAAAAAAATTAGATGGGGTGGGAAGAAATTCATGACAGATTTAACAACGGACATCTTTGCCAAAACCATTTTCGGTGAGGCAAGGGGAGAACCATTATCGGGACAAGAAGCGGTTGCCAATGTGATTATGAACAGGGTTGCTTTGAGCGAGAAAAAAGGCGGCTATTGGTGGGGAAATGACGTGGCAAGCGTCTGCCAAAAAGATAAACAATTTTCTTGTTGGAATTTGGACGATGCCAATTATCGGCTTTTGCTGCGTGTGGATGAGAGCAACCCGATTTATGCCACTTGTAAACGCATCGCCAAACGTGCTTTGGCAGGACTTTTGCCCGACAGAACTTACGGTGCCACGCATTATCACACCAAAAAAGTGCGTCCACGTTGGTCCATCGGGAAAATCCCTTGTGCCGAAATCGGCAATCATGTCTTTTACAACGATGTGGAGAGATAAATGCTGATAAAACTTTTAAGCCAATTCGGGCTGCCGTTTTTGATTAAAATGGTGCGGTCAGGGTTAGAAAAAATCGGCGGAGATACGGCACTCAAAGCCAATTTAGCTTTGGGTGAAGTAAGCTCGGATATTGAAAAACAAAAAATTTCCAATGCTGCGGTGAGTGAAGCCAATCGGCATTTGGAAAAGATGAAAGAACTGGAAAATGAGCTCGATAACAATACATTATCGCAGATTCATCAGACCATACGTCAAGAACTGAATGCCGAAGACAAATTTGTGCGTTTTTGGCGTCCGGCTTTTGGCTATTCGGTCGCTTTGGCTTGGTTGTTGATGATTGGCACCGTCTGCTATGTGGTTTTAAGCGGATATCAAAATGCCGAAAACATCATCAATGCTTTGGTTGAAACCACTTCACTTTGGAGTGTGGCTCTGGGCGTTTTGGGTATTCAGGTTGTCAAAAGCGGAACCGAAAAAAACAACAAGAAGCAATAATTTTAACAAAAAAACAGGAACCTGCTCGAATAAAAAATTCGGGCTTTTTTTATATCAAAAAGAAAGGAGAAAACATGGGAGGCGTATTTAGCAGCAAACCAAAAATTCAAGTGGTTGAAGACACTTCGGCGCAAGATGCCGAAAAGGCAAGACAAGAAGCTTTGGCGCGTCAACGTCGTGGTTTGGAAAGCACCATCCGCACATCTTATACCGGAACATTTGATCCCACAAATCGCGATTTGAACCGCAAAACATTATTGGGAGAGTGAAAATGGATAATAAAATCGAAAAGCTTATCAAACGTTATCAAAAGGCTGTGGAAAGAAAACAGCTCTGGGAACCCCATTGGCAAGAATGTTATGAATATGCTTTTCCGCAAAGAGAAAATGTCTGCAGTTCAATGTTTCAAAATGTGGAAGGGGCAAAGAAAAATCTGCATTTGTTTGATGCCACGGCACCGGATGCGGTTGATCAGTTGGCATCATCACTTTTGGCAGAATTGACACCGCCATGGTCAAAATGGTTTGGCTTGACGGCTGGTCCGGAGTTGTTGCCGGAAGAAGCTTCACAAGTGGCAGAAACTTTGAGCAAAACCTCAGACATTATGTTGCAGCATTTTGAACATTCTAATTTTGCGGTGGAAATTCATCAATGCTATCTGGATTTAATTACGGTCGGCACGGCTTGTTTGATGTTTGAAGAAGCGCCGATTGGAGAAGCGTCGGCATTCCGATTTTATGCTGTTCCATTGCGAGAAATTGCTTTGGAAGAAAGTGCCGATGGCAAGTTGGATACGACATTCCGTTGCTCACAAGTCAGTATCGATGATATTCGTTTGCGTTTCCCTGAGGCAGAGTTACAAGATAGCTGGCTGGAGCAAGCTCAAAATCCGGATTTTCGCTTAAGCTTGATTGAAGCGGTTATTCCGCAAAACGGTAAATTTGGTGCCGCAGGGTATGAATACACGGCTTTTGTGTGGGATGAAAACAGCGGTGTGGAAGATAATGTTATTTTGAAAGAAGGCGTATTTTCTTCTTCGCCGTTCATCAATTTCCGTTGGCTCAAAGCTCCCGGAGAAATTTATGGGCGCTCTCCGGTGATGAAGGCTTTGCCGGATATCAAAACCGCCAATAAGGTTGTGGAACTGATATTGAAAAACGCCTCCATTTCCGTCACCGGAATTTGGCAGGCTGATGATGACGGGGTTCTAAATCCGGCAAATATCAAACTTGTCCCCGGAGCAATTATTCCCAAAGCGGTGGGTTCAAAAGGCTTAACTCCGTTGGAAGCTCCCGGAAAATTTGATGTTTCGCAGCTGATTTTAGAAAATCTGCAAAAGAATATCAATCATGCTTTGCTGGCAGATAGATTATCACAAGTCAATGCTCCGAATATGACTGCAACTGAAGTTTTGGAAAGAACCGCAGAGATAGCACGCATTTTAGGTGCCAGTTTCGGACGCTTGCAATCCGAGTTGCTGACTCCTTTGCTCAAGCGTGCATTTCTGATTTTGCGTCGTCGCGGTGACATTATGAATTTTGACTTAGACGGCAAAATTGTCGATTTGCAATACAAATCGCCGTTAGCCATGCTCAAAGCCAGAGAAGACGTCAACAACATCAGTCAATGGGTGTCTTTAGTTTCTTCTTTGGGGGCGCTGGGTATGGGCGCGGTCAATGCATTTGAGGCAGCCAAAACTTTAGGCAAAATTTTGAATGTGCCCGACAAACTGATAAACGAAAAAATCATAGATGAAAATCTGTTGCAAGGCTTTATCGGCGGAGGCGAAGAAAATGCCGCCGCATGAGGAATATGACACCAGACAAATGAGCGATGAAGAAATCAAAAAAGCCTTTGTTCGGTGCTTCATAAGTAAAGAGGGCAAAATTGTCCTCTCATATTTGCGCCGCCAAACCATAGAGAGGTGCTTGGGCGCAGACGCAGAAGACCGTCACCTGCGCGATTTGGAAGGACAAAGAAGGTTAGTCCGCCAAATAGAGCAGCTTAGTGACATCAATTAATTTTTTTTACATGAAAGGAAAACAAATGCAACCAAAAGCAAAAACAGAAAATCTTTTGGAAACATCCGCTATGGCTCAAAATGGTGGATATTCTAACAAACCGCAAGGCTTGCCCGAACAATTTTGGGACGAGCAAAAAGGCGAGGTCAGATTGGAAGAACTGATTGCCTCTTATAACGATTTGGCAAGAAGAGATGATAATCTGATTGAAACCAATTTGCGCAACATGCCGCAAAATTATACGCAATATCAAATCAAAAGTCCGTCACCTGTTTTGGAAGTAGATGAAGATTTGATGAAACGTTTTTATGAAAAAGGTTTCACCAACGAACAAGCTCAGTTTGTTTATGACTTGGCAGGCGAGAGAGTTTTGCCGGTTTTAGATGAAATGGCCGTTAATTTTGAAGCTGAAAAACAACTTGAAAAACTTTCTCGCTACTTTGGCGGCAGAGATAAGTTTAACGAGGTTTCTCGCTCTCTTTCCAACTGGGCAAAACAAAATGTCAATCCGGAAGTTTATGAAGCGCTGGGCTCAACATCTGAAGGTGTGATTGCCCTTTACAAGATGATGAGTTCATCTGAACCGTTATTGAACAAAAACGACGGCGAGATGAGCAATCTGAGTGAAGCCGGACTTCGTAAAATGATGGAAGACCCGCGTTATTGGCGTGATAAGGATAGCGCCTATATCGCCAAAATCACTCGTGGTTTTGAAAAACTCTATCCTGAAAAATAATCTCACATTTTTTTTTAACATTTAACATGAAAAGGAAAATAAAAACATGTCAACAGAAGTAAGTAAGTCCTTTATTAAAAACTTTGAAGCAGATGTTCATTTGGCATACCAACAAATGGGCTCAAAATTGAGAAATGCCGTTCGTTACAAAGGTAACATTGTCGGTGCCACCACTGTATTCCAAAAGGTTGGCAAAGGCATTGCCTCCGGTAAGGCTCGTCATGGTTTGGTTCCGGTCATGAGCATCGACCACACACCGGTCGAATGCGAATTGCTCGACTACTATGCCGGTGATTGGGTAGATGCTTTGGATGAGCTCAAAATGAGCATTGATGAACGTCGCGTGGTTGCCAGTGCCGGTGCTTATGCTTTGGGTAGAAAAACCGATGAATTGATTATCGGTGCTTTGAGCCAAGCACCTGTTGAAAATGATGTCGGTGATTATTCTCAAGTTTTGAGCAAAGACACCATCTTGCAAGCTTTTGCCAAATTGAACAGCAACGATGTTCCGGACGATGGACAACGCTTCGGTATTGTGGGTCCTTTGCAATGGAATGCTTTGTTGAATATTGATGAGTTCTCTAACTCTGACTATGCCGGTGACAATTTGCCGTTCTTAAAAGGTACCGAAAGCCGCAAATGGTTGGGCATCAACTGGATTATGCACACCGGTTTACCGCTTGATGGCACCAATCGCGATTGCTTCATTTTTCACAAAACCGCAGTCGGACATGCTTCCGGTCAAGATGTAAAATCAGACATCACATGGCACGGCGACCATGCCGCTCACTTTGTTAATAACATGATGAGCCAAGGCGCATGCTTAATTGACGGTACCGGCGTTATCCGCATCAAATGCAAAGAAGAATAATTGATAGAAGAAAGGAATTAAAAATATGGCTTATGATTCAAAAAATTTCAGCGTAATGGCTTATGCCAATGGTTTTACTTTGTGGAACTATTCATCTGAAGATGATTTAAATACCGTTAAAGGAAGCGGTTATTTCAACGATATTGCTCCGTTTGCTCGCAAAGGCGATATGATTTTGACCAATGCCGGCACGGCAAGTACATTAGAACCGGCAGTTTTGTCCGTATCTTCAATTGAAGACGGAACAGTGACTGTTGCGGCCTTGGCAACACCTGCTGCCGCTTAACGGAAATAAATTATACCTTTTATGAAAATGATTTAAAATAAAAAGATACACTGTAAGCAAATGATAGGGAGCCTGTAGCAATGCAGGCTCCTTTTTTTTTGAAGGGAAAAGAGTATATGAGTAACACCAGTATCAATATCTGTTCACAGGCTCTGTTAAAAATCGGTGCTTCAAGCATAACCAGTTTTGAAGACGGAACGGCAGAGGCAGAAGTTGCCGGCAATTTATATCCCTATATTCGCGATGCCTTATTATCATCTTATCCATGGAGCTTTGCTTTAACTCAAACCAAGTTGGCGCGTTTGGAAAATACGCCGATTGCCGATTTTAGCTATGCTTATCTGCTTCCGTCCGATTTTTTGCGGATTGTTTCGGCAGGGTATGGAAGCAAGGGTAGGGGCATTGAATATAAAATTGTCAAAGATTGCATTTATACAAATTTGCCGCAGCTCAATTTAACTTATTTGCGTCGTCCGGATGAAGATAACTTTCCGGCATATTTTTGCGAGGCTTTAATCAACAAATTGGCTTATGAGTTTTGCATCCCGTTGACCGAGAGCACAACCAGAGCCGAATTTTTAAGCAAAATTGCCGAAGACAGTGTTAGTCGAGCACGCTCGATTGATGCGCAACAATCAACACCTTCTTGTTTTGAAGACTTTACGCTTGTGGAGGTAAGAGGATGAATCAAATATACGTCAAAACCAATTTCACCTCCGGGCAGTTGTCGGACAAACTTTATGGTCGCGGCGATTTGCGCATTTTTGAAAACGGTGCCAGCAAACTGCAAAATGTGCAGATTCACCCAACCGGTGGCGTTTCCAGAAGAAGGGGGTTAGCTTGTGTCGACGAGATAGGAGAAGAGGGAAGATTAATTTCTTTTGAGTTCAACACCGAACAAACTTATTTGCTCTGTTTCGTTGATAAAAAAGTCAAAATTTACAAGAATAAAGAGCTGATTTCCACTTTAGAAACACCATGGACTTTGGCTCAACTCAAAAAAATCAATTGGACACAAAGCGCTGATACGTTGTTGGTTGTTCACCCTGATGTCCCGCCGCAAGAAATCAGCCGCAATCAAAACGAGGTCTGGAAAATTGCCGAATGGTCATTCTATCAAAAAGACGGACAAGTATTTTGTCCGTATTATAATTTTTATCAAAATAAAATAAAGCTCAAACCAAGCAGTACAAATGGAAATATAACGCTAACGGCAGATACAGATCTTTTTAACCAAAATTATGTTGGTATCCGACTGAGAATAAATGATGGTGAAGCTAAAATAACCTCAGTAAGTGATGCAAGAAATTGCAAAGCAGATGTGACTAAAAACTTAGGCAATGGGAATGAAACCACTGAATGGGAAGAACAAGCTTTTTCAAAACTTCGCGGCTATCCAAATTCGGTAACATTCCATCAAGATAGAATGGTCATCGGCGGCTCAAGGTCATTACCAAACCACCTATGGCTGTCCAAGTCATCAGATTTATTTAATTTTGATATAGGTACTGGGTTAGATGATGAGTCTATTGACTTTGCCATTTTATCAGATCAGGTCAATGCGGTTTTGAATGTTGTTTCAACCAGACATTTGTTGGTGTTTACCACCGGAGCAGAGTGGATGGTATCGGGAGAACCATTAACGCCAACCAGCATTAAACTCAATCGCCAAACCAATATCGGAACCTATGCCAAATATTCACTTCCGCCGCAAAATGTAGATGGCGCCACTTTGTTCGTATCACAAAACGGCAAGCAATTGCGTGAGTTCTTATATGCTGATGTGGAGCAAGCTTATCAAGCCAAAGATTTGACTTTGTTGTCAGATGAAATCATCAATAAACCGGTGGATTGTGTTTATTTTCAAGATGATAGTATTTTATACTTGATTTTGGAAGACGGAACCATTTCTTGCCTGACTTCATATCGCACAGAAGAGGTCAATGCGTGGAGCAAATATGTAACCGATGGAAAATTTATATCGTGTGCTGTAATCGGTAATGAAATATATTTTCTTATCAAAAGAGCAGAAACATATTTTTTGGAAACATTTTCTGAGGAAATGTATGTTGATTGCGGTAAAATTTTTGTATCGGAAACCCCGAAAAAAGAATGGGCTGATTTAGATATATGGGAAGGAAAAAAAGTTTCTGTTGTCGCAGACGATTTTCCGATAGAAGAACTGCCGGTAGAAAACGGTAAAATAACACTTCAGGACGAGGCTGGTAAAATCATTGTTGGTTTACCATATGAACATATCATAGAGCCGTTGCCTTTTATGGTAGATTCAACCAGACCCTATCCTCCGAAGGCCTATCGTTTGATTCATGGAATTTTTCGGATAATCAAATCAAAATCCTTAAGGCTTGATTTTGGTAATGGTTATTTTGATGTTCCGTTAAAGAAAATGCACAAAGACCAAATTTTAGATTCTCCGCCCGATGAGTTTAGCGGAGATGTTGAGTTGCGCTCAATCGGTTGGATAAGAGATGTACAAAAGCCAATGTGGAGCATCAAAAGTGATGTTCCAAACAAATTTATGCTTTTGTCGGTAGCCAATGAAATAAAAACCAAAGAATAAAGAAAGGAGAAAATAATGGGAGGGATTGGAACCGCCATTGGTGTTGGTATGACCGCCGTCAATTTGTTAAATGAAGCCAACAACCAAAACAAGCAATTAAAACAAATGCAAAAAGAATATCAATACAATCAAACCAAACGCAAAAATTTGCTAAATGAGCAACTTGCAAGCCGAAGAGCCGGATTAAGTGCCATGGGTTTGAGTTCAAGCAAATCGGCAGCGGCAGCTCAACAACGAGAAGCTAAAGAAGGATATGATGAGTTGGCTTATAACAATGATAATTTTGAATATAATTACCAACAAAAATATCGTGAGAAAGAAAATGCTTTGAACAGAGGTTTGCTTAATTCAATTGTAGATACAACCGGAAAAATTATCAAATAGGAGAGAAAAAATGCCGAGAGCAAAAACAACATATAAAGAAAAAAGACAAAAAGCCTATGAGAAAATTTTGCCGATTGGAGAGCAGCTTGATGCCATTTTAAAAGCTTTTGACATGGTTTTGCAAGAAGGAGGCGATTTGCCTTATGAGCTGATTGATGTGATTGAAAAATGGCAAGCCATCAAGTTCAAATATCCCAAACAATTACAGAGGGGTAAGAATGAATAAAATAATACAAGAAGTCGGAAAAACTGCATTAAAGAAGGTCAAAAATAAAAGTGTAAATAAAGCAATGGAAAAAGCTAGTGAAACTTACAAAAAAATAAAAAATGAAGCCTTTGGGATAAAAACACTTAATATTGGCGAAAAAGAAACAATAAAGTGTTTAAAAAATTCAAGACATAGCGTAAGTAAGTGTAAAGACATTGGGAATAAAGTGAGAAAAAATTATCATAAAAACAAAAATATATAAACAATATAATAAAAGGCAATATTTTTTTATATTGCCTTTTTTTTTATTTTTATTATCTTAAAAACAAGAGGATATCATGAAGAGGATAATATTTTTCATAATTGGTTTTTTTGTTGTTCCCCTGATGATGGGCGGTATAACAGCATTTGTGTTTACCCCTCAAGATTATGAGCTTTTTGTTGGTTTTTGGGGAAGCGTTTATCTTTTGGTATATATTTTATTTCCGCTTTTATACCGAGAAAAAATCAAACAAAAAATGAGTAAAATGGTTTTTTATGCGTTGATATATGTTGTGTTGTTTATCATCACATCACTGTCCTTAATTTATTTCAATTAAATCCCATTTAAGTTACATTATTTTCGTTCAAAACATTGTTTATTATTGGCACGAACAGGCTTTTTTGCTTGAACAAGGCATCATCACTCCGCCAAGAATGGAGGGAGCAACGCGGATTCAAGGTACAGCAAGAGAGGCAATCAAACTTTTGCCGTCGAACACGCCGTGTTCGTTTACGTTTTTTTTAGAAAATTGGCATTAAAGTAACGCGAAAGAAAAAATCGGATTCGCAAAAAATGTTAAATGCCATAAATGAAGAGATAGTTTACGTTAATGGTCAGCCGCAAAGATTGATAATATTTTTGCATGGCTATATTGACAGTGCCGACTATCTGGAAGGAAAACTGCAAAATTTTATCAAAACATTTGATAATACGGCAATTCATATGCCGCAGGCTCCGATTTGCTGCGAAGTTTTGGAGGACAAACGCCAGTGGTATTCCATGCACCGTTTTGATCCCAATGATGACAGAAAAACCGTTCCGACTATGGCTGAATGTGTCGAAATCTACAACAGAATGACATTGGGTTTGGAAGAAGCTTTTTCTTACCTAAATGATTATATCGCCCAATGTTTGAATGAGTATCAGTTGGAAGATAAAGACTTATATTTATGTGGTTTTTCACAAGGGGCAATGTTGGCAATTTATACTTCTCTGATGAGAGAACATAAAATAGGCGGCTGCATCAGCTTTAGCGGCATTATGGCAGGGCACAAGTTTTTGGAACGTCATGCCCAATCTACACCGGATACACTTTTGATTCATGGTAATGCCGACAATTTGGTTCGTTTTGAAGCTTTGAATTTTACCAAAAACGAATTGGAAAAATTAGGCTCACATGTTGAAACTTATGTTGTCAACGGCGGACAGCACCGCATTTCTTCGGAAGGTCTGGAGGTCGCTGCCGATTTTATCATGAAGCATCATCTCAACCAAAGAAAAATTGCTTAATAAAAAGACTGAGAAGCAATTAATCCGCCATTTTCAATCAGATTATTTTTATCTCTTGCAATATTAAATTCAGAGAGAGAACCTAAATTTTTCTCATAGATTTCGCCATAGTTTCCAAGTTCGGTAATGGCGGTTCTCACCCATGTCGGATAGAGCTCAAATTTGTTCCATAAGTCAGGATTAACTCCGAGCAAATTTTTAATCGAGCCATCTTTTAACCCAATAAAAATATCTACGTTTTTAGAGTTTATGCCTCTTTTTTCAGCCAGAGTTAAAGCATTGATAATCCATTTAACGGAAGTGCGCAATTTTTGATTGTCTTTCAGAACTTGCGCATAGACAGGTTTTTCGGCAATGACTTCGGGTAAAATTTCTATTTGAACAGAAGTGTCGCTCATATGATCAATAATGCTTTTAAGATATAGCTCATTTCCGGTATAAAGGTCGCAGCGTTTGAGTAAAAAAGCTTCCTTAGCGGCATCGGGATTTTTGAAAAAGAGCGGGCGCAAATCCAGTTTATACTTGTCACTGAAGTCTTGCATATTGTAATAATCGTCGGTATCCGTAATCACGCAAATTTTTTTGCCCTTAAAATCTTCCATAGATGTAGCAGTTTCATTTTTATGAGCCAAAATCATTTGTCGAACATAATATACAATTTCGGCTTGGGTCGTTCTGCCGCTAATGTCTTTGGAAGCCGTTCCGGGAGCATTACCGAGCATTATATCAATTTTATTATGGGCAATTGCAGAATTCACTTGATTGGGTTTAACATCAACCAATTTAAATCTATCGGAACGACCGAAAATGGCGGTTGAAAATACGCGACACATATCGGCATCAATACCGCGCCAATATCCGGCTTCGTCTTGTTTGGCAAAAGTTCCGGCGCTTAAATCTGTTCCGCATAAAACTTCGCCTCGCGTTTTGATAAAACGCAAGCCGGCATCGGCAGCCCAAGCCTGAGCAGACAACAAACATCCCAAAAGACATAAAAAGCAAATTTTTTGTTTCATTTTTTTAACCAATTGATGTTATAATCAAAGCAAGTTTAAGAACAATATAGGATATATTTAAATGAAAAGTAAGCAATTTTTGCAACTTATTATCGTTTGTTTTTCACTGATGAGTTTTTCGGTGCATGCAGCTGCACCTCAACCTCAAAAAGCAATCTCTTGGGCGCAAGACAAGGGAAATTTACTGCTTGACACTTTCCAAGAACAAGATTTGGCACAAAAATATCAAAATTTGGATGAATTGTTTCTCAAATATGTAGATTTGGACTATATCGGCAAATTTGTGATAGGTAAGCATTGGCGAGAGATGGATAAAACTCAACAACAAGAATATTTATCATTGTTCAAACGCTATGCTTTGGCTGTTTACAAAAGTTTTCCGCTCACGTTTCAATATCCGATAACCTTTAGCATCAACAATGCTATAGCATCATCAACATACACAGATGTTTTTGCCACGATTGATTTGGGCGGAAATTTTCAAGACAAAGAAAATCAGCCACAAAAAATCAATGTCATCTTTCGTTTGGTAGAAAATAAAGACGGCATCAAAATCATCGATTTAACTTTGGCTGAAAGCAGTTTGATTTTGTCATATCGCAATCGTTTTTACCAGATGGTTGCAGAAGATGAGGGCGATATGAGCTGGTTTTTGGAAGACTTTGCAACCATAGTCAGCTCCACGGAAAAGACAAATCAACAAAAATTAGAAGAAGATCAGCAATAAAAAAGCGAGATTCTTGCAAAATAACCTTGAATTTATAAACATAAACTTATAATATCGGCTTTAGTTTTGTTTAATAAATAAAGTGGATATTCTAGTTATGAGTGAAATAAAAGTAAGATTTGCACCAAGCCCGACCGGTTATATGCACATTGGCAACACCAGAACGGCATTGTTCAACTGGTTGTTGGCAAAGAAGTTGGGCGGCAAGTTTATGCTCCGTATTGATGATACAGATAAACTTCGTTCTAAAGAAGAATATGAGCTTTCTTTAAGAGATTCGTTAAAGTGGCTCGGACTTGTTTGGGAAGAAGAAGCCAGACAATCTGCGCGTTTTGACC
This sequence comes from uncultured Alphaproteobacteria bacterium, assembly GCA_944393225.1. Lineage (GTDB taxonomy): Bacteria > Pseudomonadota > Alphaproteobacteria > RF32 > CAG-239 > CAJLXD01. The sequence continues at coordinate 59,262 of CALXZK010000002.1, read as the reverse complement.
GCTACAACGAAGTTGTTGAACAATTAAAAAAAGAAGGTCGCATTTATGCTTGCTATGAAACGGCAGAAGAATTGGAGTTCATGCGCAAACGCTTGATGAACAAGGGCTTGCCTCCGATTTATGATCGTTCTGCTTTGAAATTGACGGCAGAACAAATTGCCGCTTATGAAAAAGAAGGTCGCAAACCGCACTATCGTTTCAAACTCGTTGATGGTGAAATTAAGTGGAATGATATGGTTCGTGGCGAAGTTAAATATGAAGCCAAAAATTTGAGCGACCCAATTATCATTCGTGAAGACGGTAGCTTTTTGTATCACTTGCCTTCCGTAATTGATGACCATGATTTCGGCATCACCCACATTATCCGTGGTGAAGACCACGTTACCAACACCGCATCTCAAGTTCAAATGTTTGAAGCTTTGGGCGGCATTGTTCCGACTTTTGGTCACTTGCCGTTATTGACCGGTAAAGAAGGTAAATTATCCAAACGTCTGGGCAGCCTGGGTGTAAGAGAATTGAAAGCTGAAGGCATTGAAGCTATGGCCATTAGCTCTTTCTTGGCAAAATTGGGTACATCTGAAAGTATTGAACCGTTTTATGATTTGGAAAGCTTGGCAAAATCTTTGGATTTGAGCAAAATCGGTCGTTCTCAACCTAAATTTGATGTTGAAGAATTGGAAATGTTCAATACCAAATTCATTCACGGCGCACCTTATGAATACGTTAAAGGTCGCATTGATGCTGATGAAAACTTCTGGAATGCCGTTAAAGGTAATTTGACATTTGTCAAAGATATTACCGCTTGGGAAGACATTTGTCACAAAGAAGTTAAACCGGTAATTGAAGATTCTGCTTTGACCGAAGCCGCAGCCGATTTGTTGCCGGCAGAACCTTGGAATGAAGAAACTTTCAATCTTTGGGTTAATGAAGTCAAAGCTAAAACCGGTAAAAAGGGCAAAGATTTGTTCCACCCGATTAGAAAAGCGTTAACCGCTCAAGAAAACGGACCGGAACTCAAAATCTTAATGCCTTTGATGGGCAGAGCTAAAGCCTATAAGAGATTAAAAGGCGAAGCTGCATAATTTAACATAATAGAAATAAAGGAGAAAAATCGTGGTAGACATATACTTGCATAACACATTAACACGTCGCAAAGAAAAGTTTATTCCCATCGACTGTAACAATGTGCGCATGTATGTCTGTGGCCCCACGGTTTATGATAAAGCACACTTGGGCAACGGTAAAACTCCGGTGTCTTATGACGTGCTTTATCGGTTGCTCCGCTATGTTTACGGTGCCGACCATGTGACTTATGTTTCAAACATCACCGATGTTGATGATAAGATTTTAAATAAGCACAAAGAAACCGGTAAACCGATTCGCGAGATTACCGAAGAAACCTATAATTGGTATATTGAAGATATGAAAAAGCTCGGCAACTTGGAGCCGAACTATCGCCCGAGAGCAACGGACTATATCAACGAGATGATTGAGTTGGTTAAACGCTTGCTTGCTAATGGTCATGCTTACGAGGCTGAAGGTCACGTGCTTTTCTCTGTTGATTCAATGCCGAATTATGGTTGCTTATCGGGAAGAAGCATGAAAGAGATGTTGGCAGGTGCCAGAGTAGAAGTGGCTGATTATAAGAAAAATCCGGCAGACTTTGTGCTTTGGAAACCCTCAGAACCCACAGAACCGGGTTGGAACAGCCCTTGGGGCTATGGTCGCCCCGGTTGGCATTTGGAATGCTCTGCCATGAGCTCTAAATTGCTCGGTAATGACTTTGATATTCACGGCGGCGGTTCAGATTTGATTTTCCCGCACCACGAAAATGAGTGCGCTCAATCTTGCTGCGCATTTGAAGGTACAAAATTTGCGCATTATTGGGTTCATGCCGGAATGCTGATGGTTGACGGTGTGAAGATGTCTAAGTCTTTGGGCAACTTTTATATCTTGGATGATGTTTTGGCCAAAGCACCGGCAGAAGCTTTAAGATTGTTGTTCTTGAGCTCTCACTATCATCAACCGTTTAACTTCACCTTTGAAGGCTTGAGCAATGCCAAAGCCACTTTGGATAAGTTCTATAATGCCTTGTTAAGAGTTAAAGATGTTAAGGCAGAAAAAGTTGAGCCGGATACAAGAGTTGTTGAAGCTTTGGCTGATGACTTGAACACTCCGTTGGCGCTGACTTATCTGCATGAAAATGTCAATAATTTGAACAAAGCCGAAAGCGAAGAAGATAAGATTAAATATAAATCTGAGTTATTGGCAAATGCTTATCTTCTGGGCTTGTTGTGGCAAGATGCCGAAGGCTGGTTCAAAGACGGAGCCGCTGGTGATGATGCTGAAATTGAAGCCAAAATTCAAGCCCGTGCCGAAGCCAAAAAGAACAAAGATTGGGCAACGGCCGATAAGATTCGCAATGAGCTCAAAGAGCAGGGCATTATCTTGGAAGATGGACCCAACGGTACCACTTGGAAAAAAATGTAACTCAAAAAAATCTCGGAATTTTTCCGAGATTTTTTTATACTCTGGCTTATGCTATTAAGCTTTCTTTTGTTACCACCTCTACACAAGGTAGTTTCACTCCGTCAAGAAAAGCGAGCGCATTGCGGAACACAATGTACCGCAAGACAGGTAGTCAAACTGATGTGGTCAAGTCGGTTTCAGCTTGCTATTGATGAACCGGCAGGTAGATAGTGAACGTGGTTCCGTTATAAGACGTTGAGGTAACGGTGAGGTTTCCACGGTGGCGCAAGATAATGTGCTTAGCAATAGAAAGACCAAGTCCCGTACCTTTAATTTTCAAGTCTTTATGTTCTTGCAAACGGAAGAAGCGTTCTGTCAAGCGAGCCAAATTTTCGGGACTGATTTTGGGTCCCTTGTTATTAATGGAAATAGCCACGGCTTTACCTTCTGCAACTTTGTAGCTTTTAGAAGGAGGAATAGCATCTGTTTTATACACGCTGATTGTCACATCGCTTTGCGCCAAACCATATTTAAGGGCATTATCAGTCAAGTTCTGAATAACTTGTTTCACTTGTCCGGCATCAGCAGTGATTTCAGGGATATGGCTTTCTTCTCTGATTTTAATTTTAATGTCACGTTCGGAGGCTTTATGTGTCAATGCTTCTTGAACCTCTTGTGCCAACTTACAAACATTTGCTTTCCCTTCCGGCTTTTGGTCTTGATTCATTTCAATTTTAGAAAGGGAGAGCAAGTTCTCAATCAATGATGACATATATTCGGCTTGTTCTTTCATAATTTTCAAGAAATTGTCGCGCGCCTGTTCATCATCATGAGCGGTCGTTTGCAAGGTTTCGATAAAACCGGAGATAATTGCCAAAGGCGTGCGCAGTTCATGGCTGGCATTAGCCACAAAGTCAGATTGCATTTTTTCAATTTTCATAGCCTTTGTCAGGTCATAAATTGAAATAACGGCAACGGCGCGACCTTTAGACATCCACGGCAGTTGCTTGATATGCGCATAAAGTTTTTGTTGAACCGGTTTTTTGACGTAGAAAATCAAGTTTTCGGAAGTGCTTTCTTTTTTCAAAACTTTTGATACTGCGTCAATAAAGTTGTTGGAATCAAAAACATGATCAATATTTTTATTTGTAATGTTTTTACCGAAAAGCGTACGCGCAGAAAGGTTTGCACCGAGAATATTACCGCTGCGGTCAATCATCATAATCGGGTCGGGCAGGGAGTCCAAAACAGCAGTATCAGAAATGGTTTGAGCTTCCAAAATATCAGTTTTATGCGCCCAGAAACTATGCATGGTGTTCACGGCATCAACAATGGCTTTAGAATCTTTTTCGGAGAGTTTCATATTGGCTTCATCAAAGTCGTTACCGGAAGCAAGCGTTTCAATATATTTTTTAACCTGTTGCATTTCAAAGGTAATCGGAAACAGCAAAAGCACGTTAAAAATGATAATTGAGGCATAAGAAACAATAGCCATAACCGGCGACATAAGCTGAACGGCAACCAGCAAAATAAAGACCAAAGCTGTAGGAATGGAAAGAAAAATGATTCTTTGCACAAAACGATTGTTTTTTTCAAAATTAAACAGATTATGACCGAATTTTAACATGGTTTTATTCCATAAGTAGCAAAAAGTTCTAGACTAAGCTTTTAAATATACTATTATGCAAACAAGTTTAAAATTAATAAATTTTTAGAAAAAAAAGATGACCGAAGCACAAAATTTAAATAATGTCACGCCGATGATGGCGCAATATTTGAAGATTAAAAATGAACATAAAGATTACCTGTTGTTTTATCGCATGGGCGATTTTTATGAGTTGTTTTTTGATGATGCCGTTATCGCCTCAAAAGCATTGGATATTGCCTTAACCAAACGCGGAAAATATGAAAATGCCGATGTTCCGATGTGCGGTGTGCCTTTCCATGCCTATGAGAGCTATTTGGCAAAGTTGATAAGACAAGGTTATAAGGTTGCCATTTGCGAACAAACCGAAGATCCCAAAGAAGCCAAAAAAAGAGGTGCCAAGTCTGTTGTGCAAAGAGAGGTCATTCGTCTGGTTACGGCCGGAACACTGACCGAAGATCATTTGCTTGATTCTAAAAAGAACAACTTCTTGCTTGCTTTTGCCAAAGTGAGTGACGTTATGGGCGTGGCATGGGTAGATGTTTCTACCGGCGATTTTTATACGCAAGACGTTAATTTAAAAGACAAAAATGAAGCTGTTGTTTTGAGTACGATTCTTGCACGCCTTAATCCGGTTGAAATTTTGGTTTCGGACAACTTTTTGCAAAATCCGAAAATTTTTGAGGTTTTGAAAGAATATCGTGAACAGTTGAGTATTTTACCGCAAGCACGCTTTAATTTTGAAAATGCTCAAAAGAGATTACAAGAAGTTTATGAAGTTCATTCTTTGGAAGTTTTTGGTGCATTCACCAAGCCGGAAGTTATCGCTTCAGGATTGCTGCTGGATTATGTTGAAAGCACGCAAAAAGGCAAAATCCCAAGAATTGAAAAACCGATTAAACTGCATGAAAATAAGGTTATTGAAATTGACGGTGCAACCCGCCGTTCTTTAGAGTTGACCGAAAGTCTGACCGGCGATAAGAACGCTTGCTTGTTTGGTGTATTGGATAGAACCATCACCGGTTCCGGCGGAAGATTGTTGCATAATCGCATTGCCAATCCGCTTCTTGACATTGCCGAGATTAACAATCGATTGGATGCTATTGAGTTTTTCCGCGAGAACAATAGTGTCAGAGAAGATTTTCGTGAGATGTTGCGCTCTTGTCCCGATATTGAAAGAGCCGTTTCTCGTTTGAGCTTGGGCAGAGGTGGTCCGCGTGATTTAGCCAACATCGGACAAGGCTTAAATCTGGTGCCGCAAATCAAAAATCTGCTGTCAGATTTTTCGCATAAGCCGGATGGACAAATGATAAAAGATATGCCGCCGGCTGTGAAAGACATTTTGGACAGATTGGGCTACCATCAAGAGTTGGTTGATAAAATCATCGCTTCTTTGGATGAAGATTTGCCGCTTTTGGCTCGTGACGGTGGCTTTATCAAAGAGGGCTATTATCCGCCGTTGGATGAAATTCGTCATATTAAAAATGACAGTCACCAAATGTTGATGGAAATGCAGGGCAGATATATTCAAGATACCGGCATTCCTCAGTTGAAAATTAAATACAATAATGTGATTGGCTACTTTGTCGAAACTCCGAGCAAATTTGCCTCACAAATGCTTGAAAACAAGTTTTTCATTCATAGACAATCGGTTTTGAATGCCACACGTTTTACCACGGTTGAGCTAACCGAGTTGGAAAACAAAATCCGCGGTGCCGAAGACAAAGCTTTGGCGATGGAGTTGGAACTCTTTGCCCAAATGGTTGAGGACGTGATTCGTCTGTCGGATGATATTTCGCATACCGCCAAAGCGCTCGCAGAGTTGGATGTTGCTGCAGCCTTGGCAGATTTGTCAATCGAGCAAAATTATACCAGACCGGTCGTTGATGAAAGTTTGGTCTTTGACGTGAAAGAGGGCAGACATCCGGTCGTGGAAGCCGCCATCAATAAAGAGCATAACGGCGCCTTTGTCGGCAACGATTGTGTCTTGAGTGAAGAAAACGGAAAAATATGGCTTTTGACCGGTCCGAATATGGCAGGTAAGTCAACTTTCTTGCGTCAAAATGCCATTATTGCGATTATGGCGCAAATGGGATGCTTTGTTCCGGCAAAAGAAGCGCATATCGGTGTTATTGATAAGATATTCTCTCGTGTCGGCGCTTCTGATGATTTGGCTAAAGGTCGTTCCACTTTCATGGTAGAGATGGTTGAAACCGCCAGCATTTTGAATCAGGCAGATGAGCGCTCTTTTGTGATTTTGGATGAAATCGGCAGAGGAACGGCAACTTATGACGGCTTGTCGATTGCTTGGGCAGTTGTGGAACATCTGCATGATGTCAATAAGTGTAGAGCTTTGTTTGCTACCCACTATCATGAATTGACCTTGTTGAACAGCAAGCTGAAAAACATGAGCCTGCATTGTATGAAAATCAAAGAGTTCAACGGCGAAGTTGTTTTCTTGCATGAAGTGATTGATGGCGCTGCAGATAGGTCTTATGGTATTCATGTGGCAAAATTGGCAGGCTTGCCCAAGTTGGTGGTCAAACGTGCCGAACAAGTGCTTGATTCATTAGAGCATAGCGACAAGAGCACCTATATCACCAAGATGATAGATGATCTACCTTTGTTTGCCGCCGTGCAAAAGAAAATGGAAGAAAAAGAGGAGAGGGAAGAAGAAATGCCTCTGGTTAAAGCGATGAAGGAGCTTAATCCTGATGATTATAGCCCAAAAGAAGCCTTGGAAAAACTCTATGAATTGAAAGAATTGTTAGGAAAATAAGTAAAAAGGGTGGAAAAAATCCACCCTTTAAATTTTTTCATTTTCGTGAAAATATATAAAGCAAGTAAAATCAATAAGATAATAAGTGGTATTATAATACCATAAATTAATATATTGAAAATTAATGAAATTTTTTAGTTGACATTCAAAACTTTTCCTGTATATTCAAACCGAATTTAACAACTATCTTTAAAAAGAGAGAAAATATGAACACATATGCAACAAAACCATCTGACATTGAAAGAAAATGGTATGTCGTTGACGCATCTGGAGTAGTATTGGGTCGTCTTTCTGCCGAAATCGCTAAGATTTTGCGCGGTAAACACAAACCTTGCTTTGTTCCTAACTTGGACTGCGGTGACTATGTCGTTGTTATCAATGCCGATAAAGTAAAATTGACCGGTAAGAAATTGACTCACAAGAAATATTTCAAACACACCGGTTGGATTGGCGGAATCAAAGAAACCACCCCTGCAAAAATTTTGGCAGGTCGTTTCCCTGAAAGAGTTATCGAGAAAGCTGTTGAACGCATGATTTCTCGTAATCCTTTGGGCCGTCAAATGATGACCAAATTAAAAGTTTATGCTGGTGAAAATCACCCGCACACAGCTCAAAATCCGATTGTTTTGGATATTGCTGCTCAGAACCCGAAAAATAAAAGGAGTGCATTATAATGGATTTGCAAGAAATCAAAAACGCCTCTAACAACGAAGAAGTTAAGGTTCGTAAACCCAACCGCGATAAATTGGGTCGTTCTTATGCCACAGGTAAAAGAAAAGACGCTGTAGCTCGCGTATGGATTAAACCCGGTAAAGGCAACATCACCATCAATGACAAATCCATTGACCAATATTTTGCTCGTCCGGTTTTGAAAATGATTATCAACCAACCGTTTGAAGTTGCTAACCGCGTTAATGAATTTGACGTTGTTTGCACTGTTAAAGGTGGTGGCTTGTCTGGTCAAGCTGGTGCTATCAAACACGGTATTTCTAAAGCTTTGAACGAATATGAGCCAGAATTGAGAGCTGCTTTGAAGAAAGCTGGCTTCTTGACCCGCGATGATCGTACTGTTGAACGTAAAAAATACGGTCGTGCAAAAGCTCGTCGTTCTTACCAATTCTCTAAACGTTAATCGTTTGAGCTTAAGGCTAAGATACAAAAAAGAGGTGCTGTTTGGCACCTCTTTTTTTATATCTATAAACAGGCTTTATCTACATGGCTTGCTAAGAGTATAGTTTCATATTAATCTATTGCCATTAAATAAAATTATTTAGACAGCAAAGGATAGTAATATGAACGATACATATCGTGAGCTGCGTCATACCATTGCTAATAGTAAAACGGTCTATTATCCCAAAAAAGCAAAATCAGAAGTAGAACCGTTGTCTGAAACTTATGTCAATTTGATGGTAAACAAGGTATGCACCCAACAAATTGGCAAATCCACCTCCATAACTGAAGGTGAAACTCCGGTTGCCGAAATTGTTTTAGGTTATCCCGGTGCCGGAAAATCCAATGTAGAACGAGCTCTGTTAAAAAAATATAATGGCAATTTAGTTAGTGCGGATTTTGATGAATTTCGTCCTTATGATAAACGCGTATTTGAGGCAATAAAAGAAAATCCACTGGTTGCTGATTATTATTGTCAGCTTCCGTTGGCTCTGCGCGATAATATGCTTTATCGCACGGCAGATATCGGGCGTCACATTATGATATCTACGCCATGCATAGATATTAATAATCATCCTAAAAATTCTTTGGAAGCAATTTTTGGTAAGAAAGGTTACCAAATTAATTTCACATATGTCGCAGCCAACAAACACATGTGTTATTTGAGTAACGTTACCCGATATTTTCAAGCAAGAAGACACAATTTAGAATGTTCTGAAAATGAGATGATTGTCCCCAGATTGGTTTCTTTGAAAAGTCACGATTTTTTAAGTAAGGGAACATTAGATGGCGTTAATATTGTGATAGATGCCGTTAATAAAGGAGCAGACTTCAAATTGCAAGTTGTTGATAGAAACAACAATATTCTATCTGAAAATGCTGATTATAACGATATTCCTCATATAATTAAGGCTAAAGAAAGACAACCATTATCTCCGTATGAAGAAAAACGTTTGGCTTATGAGTTGAATTATATCAATGAGTCAATTCAAATGTTGGGTCTGAGCAAAGACGAGAAAAGAATTTTATCAGAGTTCTTTAACGGTAGATTATCCAACTATCAAAGTAATATGTGTAATAAATTCTGTCATGGAGGGCGGTCGTGATGCATTTCAAACCGATATCAGATTTTGCTTCGGCAACGATTCTTATTTCTAATGATGATGGAATTGAGGCTAAGGGAATCAAGCTTCTTGAAAAGATTTTAAGCAGATTAGGCGCAGATGTTTGGGTCGTGGCTCCTAACAAAGAAAAAAGCGGCGCCAGTCATGCCATCACGTCTGACACATTAAGAAGCATGGCAGGGCATAGCTCGGCAGAGAATTTTCCAAATGTTATTCATAAAATAGATGAACGCCATTTTGCCGTAGAAGGCACTCCGAGCGATTGTGTGCGTATTGCTTTATCTATGATTATGAAAGATAACAAACCCAATTTGATTGTTTCCGGCATAAATAACGGACGCAATATTGCCGATGATATTACCTATTCCGGAACAATTGGCGTTGCTATAGAAGGTTTGTTACATGGTGTCATGTCTGTTGCCGTATCTCAGTTAACGGACGGTGCTGAAATTGTTAATTGGAATTTAGCAGATATTTATCTGGAAGACATAATCAAAAAAGTATGCACATGCTCTTGGGATGCCGATTGTTTGATAAATGTAAATTTTCCCAATGTTCCGACTGAAGAAATCGGTAAAATTTTGGTCTGTCGTCATGGTACCAGACGTTTCAATGAAGGAAGTGTGGAGAAAAAAAGAATGTGTCTGCAAAATTTGGAAGGAAGATATTCACCAGAAAGTATTTTTCCCGATGATGATAAAGAAATTCATTCTAAAAATATCACCATTTCGGCATTGAGCATTAATTTAACGGATGAAAGGGAAAACCAAAAGTTAGCGCAAATTTTTGCTTAAGAATAAAAAAAAGAGGGAGCAGCAAAGCTTCCTCTTTTTTGTTGTTTTCGTTTTATAGGTTATGCTTGTTTAATGTGTGTTGAAGGTGTGCCAGTGTCCATAAAGAAAAAGCACTGGCCATAATCATTCCCAAAGCCTCCATAATATATGAAAACCCATCTACAATATCGGCACTCAGATGTATGTGTTGGCTATTGCAGAATTCACCTAAAGTGTATCCGATAAGACCAACCCCTACAAAAGCAAAAATAGAGATAATCATAGACAAGCCTAAACCCAAATTGCGTCTTTCATAAGTTGTACAGGCGTGACCGAGAATTATTCCAAAATACCTGATTGTTGAAACAAAACCGATAAGGGCACCCAAACCCAAAATCAATAAAGCGATGCTGCTGAAGCAATCGACCAGAAGATTGTCACTAGGAATAAAACCCAATACCTGAGCTGCAAAACACAATACAAAAACGATAACGGCACCGACCATAAGTCGTGTAATTTTTCGATACTTTTCCATAATGCTTAAAGTTTAATAGTGAATAAAATAATTTGTTGCATAGATGTCAGATAACATAAGAGAGAATATTTGTAAATACAAAAAAAGCCCGAAGAAAAGAGCTTCGGGCTTAGCGTAAATTTTATAAAAACTATACAGCTTTTTGTACGAATGATTCTGGAATAATCAATTCCGCATCGGTTGCTTCTAAAACCTCTTCCAAAGAGAAAAGCGGGTTGATTTCTTTCAAGAGCAAACCATCAGGGGTTACGTCAATCACACACATTTCGGTTACAATCATATCTACCTCATGTGCAGCGGTGAGGGGAAGTGTGCATTTTTTGACAATGCGTTTTTCACCTTTAGCGGTGTGTTCCATGGCAATAATCACTTTCTTGGCACCAACAACCAAATCCATGGCACCGCCCATACCCGGGACAAAAACCTCAGGCACCATCCAATTGGCAAGATTTCCTTCTTCATCAACTTGGAGAGCGCCCAAAACGGTCACATCGACATGTCCGCCGCGAATGAGCGTGAAAGACATGGTCGTATCAAAGAAGCAAGCCCCTTGTTTGGTGGTAACGGGAATACCGCCGGCGTTTGTTACAATCGGACGTTCCGGAGCTTCAAAATCGCGGTGACCAACACCAATCATGCCGTTTTCAGATTGTATAATGATATTAACATCATGAGGCACATGGTTTGCCACTTCGGTCGGAAGCCCGATACCCAAAGTCACGACATCACCGTCATGAAGTTCTTGAGCAACGCGTTTGGCAATAATCTCACGTTTTTGTTCTTTAGAAAGTTCCATTTTGTTATCCTTATTTGGCAATATAATCAACAAACACGCCCGGAATGGTAACATAATTCGGGTCAAGCGGTTCATCTGAAATTTCTTGAGCTTCGACAATAACCGTATCGGCAGCGGTAGCCATCACAACATTAAAGTTGCGGGTTGTCCCTTCTAAAAAGGCATTACCGAACTTGTCGACTTTAGAGGCATAAATCAAAGCATAGTCTGCTTTAAGCGGCTTTTCATAAATAAATTTCTTGCCGTCAATATCCAAAACTTTTTTACCTTCTTCAACCACGGTACCGACACCTGTCGGGGTTAAAACGCCGCCCAAGCCGGCACCGGCAGCGCGAATGCGTTCAACCAAAGTTCCCATCGGTACTAACTCAACCTCAATCTCTTTGTTGGTCATTTGTCTACCTGTTTCGGGGTTGGTTCCGATATGGGTGGTAATCACTTTTTTAACCTGTTTATTGACAATAAGTTTACCTCTGCCTGAATCGGGGACACAGGTATCATTGGCAATAAGGGTGAGGTTAGAAGTTTTGTTTTTAACCAGTTCATCTATAATTTTAGCAGGCGTTCCACAACGCAAAAAACCGCCAATCATCACGGAAGCATTGTCTTTGACAAGCTTGCCGGCTTCAGCAATCGAAATTATTTTTTTCACAATAAACCTTTATTAGTTGAAATGATTGCGAGCAATATAGCCTATTTTTTCTAAAAAGTCATCACTTTTTTGCATTTTAGCGAATAAATACTGTTGCAAAGTTACAATTCATCCTTTTACTTTTGCAAAAATTTGTTAATCTGAAAGGGTTGAAACAAAGGAAAATAAAGATGATTTGCCAAGAACTCAAAGTGACCGAAGCCCTCGGAATGTATTTATTCAATCAGATGGTTGTCGGTGGTGTTTTTTTGCCTAAGGCTCATAAAATAAGTAAAGATGATGTCATTTTGTTCAAACAGAATAACATAGAAAAGATTTTTGTTGCCGGCATGGAAAATGGAGACATAACCTTTGAGGCTGCGCTAGGTGAAGTTGCTGCCAAACTTTGCGGCAAAAATACGGCATATAGTGTCGGAGAAGACGGAATCTGCCGCATAGCCGCAGGAACAAACGGTGTGTTTATGGTCAATGAAGAGCGCATAGCCAAGTTCAATCGTCATGGCAGTTTCTTTATTTTGAATACCATTCAGCCATATAAAATTGTAGAAGCCGATACCATTATTGCCGAGTTGGAGCTAAATCTGCCGATTATTCCGCAAAACATGGTCGATGAAATTTTGTATAGCCTTTCGGGAAATACCGATATGCTTTCGGTGCATGACATTAGCGCCAAAAAAGTAGGACTGATGTATACGCGATTGACCAATGATAAAAGTGAAACCAGACATTTTACCAACATCGTCAAGCGCTTGGTTAAAGATTTTCCCAATATGGATTTGACATTTGAGCATGAATATGAGGCGCCGCACCAAACGGAAGAAATTGCCAACATTTTGCAAAGAGCATTAATTGATGATAATGATGTCTTGTTCATTCTTCCGGCGCAACAAACACGCTGCCCACACGATATTATGGTTAAGGCATTAAACAGTATTGTTGATGAAATTGTTTGCCCTTATTTACCGCAAGTCAATGCCGGTGATTTTATTATTGCCTCTAAACGAGGAAAGCGCATTATTGTCGTTCCTTATAATTACGGCAATATTGATAGTTCTTATGCCGTACGCTATATAAAACAAGCCATAGTTGCCGATAAACTTAATGTGTTTGACTTTGACCATCCGCAAAACTTTATCATTCCGCGCGAAACCAAATTGCCCGAAGAAATGATGACCAATTACATCACGTCTGCCGGACATGATGTAAACGGCAAAGAAGCAAGAATTGCCGCCGTTGTTTTGGCTGCAGGTGTAGGAGCTCGTTGCCGCGGCAACAAGCTTTTGGTGGATATTGATGGAGAACCTTTATTCATGAAGGCTTTGCAAGCAGCTGTTAAGTCTAAGGCATCTCCGGTGTTTTTAGTTACAGGTTATCAGGCCGATTTAATGGAAGAATATTTAGACAAGGTAGATGTTAATGTGTTGTATAATTCCGGCTATCGCTCAGGTATAAAAACATCTATTTCTATGGGTATCAAGTCTGTACCCAGCTTTTGTGACGGCGCAATTCTCATTCCGGCAGATATGCCGAATATCACCAAAGAACATATTGATGATATGATTAAAAATTTCAAAAAAGGAAAAAGCAAACAAGTTATAATGTCCATGTGCGAGGGTAAAAAAATCAACCCGATAATATGGAGCAAAGAGCTATACGACTTTGCCGATATTGTTCCGGAGAATGCACATCTGCGTCCGGTTTTTGTTGAGTTTGCTGATTACACCAAGACCATCGAGATAAAAGACAAAAAAGAAGCTTTGGATATTACTTATCCGTTAGATTTGGAAGAATATGCAAAGTCATTAATTCATATAAACAAGTAATAACGCGTCAAAGTCAAACCAATCTGTCTACTTCCTCAAAGGCTTCATTTTTTTCATAAAAATGTTTGAGGTAAGATTGACTTTTACGTTCTTTTTGCTCGGAAGAAATCATAGATTGATTATTGCCGTATATGCCGATGTTGTTAACATTACGCGCATGCGTATTTTCTTCCGGTTCTTCATAAGCACCGCTTGCTTCCAACGCTTCTATTGCGCTGGCCACATAAGTCTGCGGCTGATTTCCCGAAACATCGGTCTTTTCAGCTTGTTCTTTCTTTTGTTGTTGATATTCTTGGTTGTTTTGGTGTTCGCCATCAAAATCCTTTTTTATCAACACATTGTTAGCCGTATCAATATGCTCAACAAAACTTTCGCTTTCATTATTTGAGGCATATAAGCGATCATTTTTTCTTGTCGTCAAGGTCGCGCCTGATACTTTTCTGGTAGACGATATACTCATTGTAATTCTCCAACGGTATGTAACCCATATTCTAGTTATAACACAAAAATATAATAAAATCTATAATTATTTGATTTTTCATATAAAATAATAAAAAGAAACGGCGCTTAAAAAAGCACCGTTAAAAATTTATTTTTCTTCTTTGTTTTCTTTTTGCTTCTCAGCCAATTGTTCTTTCTTTTCTTTGGCTTTTTGCAATAACTGATTACCAACTTCAACAGCCTTATTTTTCAACGCCGGCAAGTCTTTGGCATAGAAAATGGCAGCTAATACGGCAATAATCAGAATCCATTCCAACATTTCAGTTCTCCTGTGGCTTGATGTTCATCAAGCGCAATGTTTCGGTGGCATCGTATTTATCGTTATATTTTTCTATTGCTCCGCAAACCTGCGCGTAATTGTTTTCTATTTTTTTATAATCAATATCTTTGAATTTATTTTTGAATATATTTTCAATCTTGGCAAGTCTAATCAGTGACTTATCCGTCAAAACCGGACAATTTTTGCATAAGGCATAAGTTTCTTCCAAAGAGCCAAAGCAATAACATACGGCATCACATCCGGCATCAAGGCAAGCAAGTGCTCGCTCAACAACATTTCCGCTTAACGCATTCATATTGATTGAATCTGAAATTAAAAACCCTTCAAAGCCGATTTCACCGCGGATAATTTTATCAATAGCTGCTTTGCTTTGTGTTACCGGATGTTCATCATCAACATCTTTAATTACGATATGTGCCGTCATTCCTGCCGGTGCGTGACGATTAAACCAGAAAGGATAAAAATCTTTTTTCAGCTCGGATAATGAATTTTCAATGACCGGAAGTTGCAGGTGAGGGTCAACATTGGCGCGACCATGACCAGGCATATGTTTGATACATGGGCAAATGCCGGATTGTATATAAACATCAATCATTTCTCTGCCGAGAATAGCAGCTTTTTTCTCATCATTACCAAAGCAACGGCTTTTCAAAACATCGGATGTTTCCGGGTATGCAATATCCAAGCAAGGAGCATAATTCCAATTGATGCCGCATTCATGCAAGTCTTGGGCAATCAAAAGAGCATGATTATGAGCAGCTTGCAAAGTTGTTTCAAAACCGAATTTTTCTTCGGTCTTTCCTAAATCAATTTGTGCGGCATAACTTCTAAATTCAGGCTCACGCAAGCGACGAACACGACCACCTTCTTGATCAATGGCAATTAAGACATTGTCTCGACCGCAAACTTCTCTGATTTCTTTGGTCAGATTTTTGAGCTGGGCTTTTGATTCTATATTCTTTGCAAAGAGGGTGATGCCGAGCGGATTAAACTGTTCAAACAGCTTTTTTTCATCATCGGAAAGTTTTGTTTCCGAGATAGAAAGCATGGCGGCAAGAACAGGTTTATCCATTAACATCTCCTAAATGAGGGCGGAAATAAAAAACTTGGAAACGCCCATGACATACCATCCGATAATATTCCAATTTTGTCCTAAGAGATTACCCGCTAAAGGCAAAATAATGGCAATGGCAAAAAAGGTTGTTAAGCCAGCTTTGTCAGCGGAAATATATCTTTGAGCCCAAGTTTTGGTTATGCCGCCAAAAAAGATTTTTGAGCCATCCATCGGCGGAAAAGGCAAAATGTTAAATACGGCGAGAACAATATTATAAACTACCATATTAACAAAAAAGACTTCCAAAATGCCATGAAGCAACGGCGACGATATAAAATCTACCAACAAAAGGATGAGGGCGGATACAATGGCAAGAGCCAAGTTTGTAACAATACCGGCTGAAGCTACTATAAGCATATCTCTGCGGGTGTTAATTTTGGCATAATTAACCGGCACCGGACGAGCCCAACCAAAAATGAAACCGACATTTGAGGCATACAACAACGCCGGCAAAACAATCGTCCCGAATAAATCAATATGTTTAATCGGGTTAAGAGAAAGACGTCCGAAACGTTTCGCCGTATTATCACCAAGTTTAAGAGCAGCATAGCCATGAGCAATTTCATGCAGAACAATAGCCAGCATAATGGGAATAAAGTTGAGTATTATTGCCACAAGTGTCGTTAACATTTATTTTTTCTTTACAATACAGGTTCCGCCTAATGCTTTAATATCTTTGCAAAGCTCATCGGCACCATCGCGAGTCGGAAAAGCTCCGGCTTTAAGACGATAGTAAGTTCCTTTTGAGCCTAAATCAGCGACCTCGATTTCATAGGGTTGGTTATTAAGCATTTTATATTTGGCATTTAACGAGTTCCAAGATTTTTCGACAGCAACCTTATTGTTGGAAGACATCAATTGAACTTGCCAAACGCCGGACGCAATATTACTCGGTTGTACAACTTTTCCATCTTTTATTTGTGCTTTATACACACTTTTTATATCATCGGTAGAAACTTTAACCACATCTTTGGTCGGAGCTTTAGCTTCAGTTTTGGCAGATTCTGCCACGGCTTGGGACAAAGTTTTAACCTTTGCTTCGGGCTGAGTTTCTTTTGCCGGAGTTGCTTTCGGAGCTGTTGCAACATTAATAATCTTTTCAGCTTCAGCCGCAACAGAGTTGTTTTTTGTTTCGGATTCTGTTTTTGCCAAAACATCATCAATTGTTTGCGGAGCAGCTTCTTCGCTGGGTGCAATAACCGGAAGTTTGGGTTCTTCCGGAGGCGGCAACAGATTCTCAACCACTTTTTTATCATTTTGCGATTTATCTAAAATATCATAAACCGATTTATCTTGGTTCAAAATCTCCATACCACCGGGTTCTGTAGGTTGAACTTTAATGGCGGTCTGCGGTCTGCGAATAACCGGAAGCTCAACATTTTCATTTTGGGCATAACGCGGAGAAAGAATAAACCAACCGACCACACCGGCTAAAACCACGCCGGAAACAGCGCCGATAAACACGCTTTTAGATTTGTTCAATTCGTTTCTTCTTTCTTCAAAAGAAATGTTGGATTGCTCAGCAATCTTCTGACGAAATTCGTTCAAAAAATCATCATTTTTATTATCATCGGGAAAATCCGGAAACATACGCTTCACTCCTGTACAAAACTTTTACTTTTGTACAGATTCTATCATGAAAAACTTTATAATCATTTAACAAACAAGCTTTTTGTTAGAAGCGTGTGTGCGGATCATATAGTTTTTTGTGTTCTTCAATAGCGTGCATATCGGTCATATTAGCGATGTATTCGCAAACCACATCGGCGATTCTTTCATCGCTGGCGTTTTTATCAAGATGTTTGCGTACATCCATCGGCAAGAGCATCCAGTCGTTGGTAAATATGCTAAAGAGCTCTTCAACAATGCGTTGCGATTTCATATCCATACGAGCAACCGATGTGTTGGTGTAGAAATATTTTTTCAAAAATTGATGAAGCAGTGAAATCTCTTCGTGCATGGCAGGAGAAAAATCAACAATAAAACATTTCTGATTACGCACGTCTTGCGGTGTTTGAATTTTATGTTTTTTGATATTTTCGCGTGAGTTATCAAGCACGTCAAAAATCATACGCGCAATCATGTTTCGGGTTACGGAATAGATTCGCAAATTGTCATCGGCATTCGGGTTTTCTGCCTCAAACTTAGTCAAAATTTCATTGATGAAAGGGAGCTCTCTTAAGTCATTGATTGAGAAAAATCCAGCACGGAAGCCATCATCAATATCATGGTTGTTGTAGGCAATATCATCGGCAAAGGAGGCAACTTGAGCTTCTAATGAAGGATAATTTTTCAAATCCAAATCAAATTTTTTATTAAATTCTTTAAGATAGTTATTAGTAATCTTTTTAATCGGGCCGTTATGTTTGACCGTTCCTTCCAAAGTTTCCCATGTGAGGTTCAAACCTTCAAATTCAGGATAGTGAATTTCCGTCTTGGTCATAATTTTCAAGGAATGGATATTATGGTCAAAGCCGCCGTATTTTTTCATGGCGTTTTGCAAACCGCGTTCACCGGCGTGTCCAAAAGGAGAATGACCAAGGTCATGCGCAAGAGCAAGAGCTTCGGCGAGTTCTTCATTTAAGTTAAGACTTTTGCAAATGGTACGTGTGATTTGTGCCACTTCAATGCTATGGGTGAGGCGGGTACGATAGTTTTTACCTTCATGGTAGGCAAACACCTGCGTTTTTCCATCTAGACGACGAAATGCCGAAGAATGGATAAGTCTGTCTCGGTCGCGTTGGAACGGAGAACGAATGATGTTGGTAAAATCCGGATACAAGCGCCCGCGGCTATCTTCGGGCTTGGTGGCATAAGTTGCTAAGTTCATTGTAAATTCCCTTTGCTAAAATATATTTTTAATATACAATGCCAAACAAAATAAAGTAAAGGCACAATATGAAGATTTCAACTTTTAACGTCAATTCAATCAATGCTCGTATGGAAAATTTGAGCGCATGGCTCAAAGCCGAGCAACCCGACATTGTTTTATTGCAAGAGCTCAAATGTGAGGAAGCTGCTTTCCCGTTTTTGGAAATAAGCGCCTTGGGGTATAATGCCGTTATGCTGGGAGAAAAAAGCTATAACGGCGTGGCTGTTCTGAGTCGCCATAAGATAAAAGTTTTGGCAGAGGGCTTGCCGGATTTTGCCGATGAGCATGCGCGTTATATTGAAGCCGAGGTTGAGGTGGCTGGAGAAAAATATCGCGTCGCCTCCATTTATCTGCCCAACGGAAATCCGCCGTATAATAATAACAAGGATGAAAGTAAATTTGTTTATAAATTGGCTTTTATGGATGCCTTATATAATCATGCCAAAAAGTTGCTTGCAAGTGGTGAGAATGTAATATTGGGTGGCGATTTTAATGTGATTATGAGTGCGTTGGATGTTTATGATGAAAAAGCCTTTATCGGCAATGCCTTGTATCGACCGGAAGTCATCAGCCGTTTGAAATCTATTTTGCATTTAGGTTATTATGATGCTTATCGTATGCTCTATCCCAACCATGTCGGCTATACTTATTGGGATTATGCGGGTAATGCCTTTGCAGCAGATTCGGGCTTGAGAATAGATTATTTGTTATTATCGCCGAGTGTAGCCGATAAGTTGGTGAGCGTAGCTATTGATAAAAACCCGAGAAGAGGTGTCAGACCTTCTGACCATACCCCGTTAATTGCGGAGATAAATAAGTATGAATAGAAAGAACAATACTAAACAGAAAGATTTACCCGAAACATGCGTGCTGGAAATTTCCGGTGTGAGCGATTTTGGCGATTATACGGCCGTGACATCTGAGCCGAGCGACAACCCGTTAAATATTCCGATTTATGTGGTAGAAAACAAACGCCTCAAACCGGCTTTGGGTATGGGGGATAAGTTTTTAGCAAACTTAAGCAAACGCAAAGATTGCTATATGGCTAAGCCGGTTATGCGTTTGGGTAATCCCAATATTCCCGATGAAATTATCTATGGTATTGTTGAGAAAAAAGAAGGCAAGTTTTATCTCAAACCTTCTGAGAAAAAAGACTATATGTCTTATCTGTTGGAAAATGACTCTGGTTTTAAAGAGGGCGATTTTGTAAAAGTGGCTTTAGGCGGCAGTAGACGCTTCAAACAAGCCCGAGTGATAAAGTCTTACGGTGCATTTGCTTTGCAAAAGGCAGCTTCTTTGCTGGTGCTGGAGAAATATGATATTCCGCATGAGTTTCCCAAAGAGGTTATCAAAGATACGCATTCTTTGCCGATATTAGATAAAAAAGCGCGAGAAGATTTAACCAACATACCGCTGGTGACAATAGATGGTGATGATGCCAAAGATTTTGATGATGCGGTTTATGCCATGCCGACGCCTGATGGCTTTTTGTTGATTGTTGCCATTGCCGATGTCAGCTTTTACGTTCGTCCGTTCATGGCTTTGGATAAAGAAGCTTACAAGCGAGGCAATTCGGTATATCTGCCGGACAGAGTTGTGCCGATGTTGCCCGAAATCCTCTGCAACGATTTGTGCTCTTTACGCCCCAAAGAGGAACGCGTAGCCATTGCTTGCTTTATCGATATTGATAAGCAGGGAAATATCATACAATATGACTTCAAACGCGCGGTGATAAAATCTGCGGCAAGATTAACTTATAAAGAAGTGCAAAATGCGTTAGAGGGTAAAAAATCGGCAAATATTAAAGAAGTATATGTTAAAACAATAGAGCCGGTTTACCGTGCATATTTAGCCTTAAAAATGGCAAGAGAAAAACGCGGCGCTCTCAATTTGGAGAGTAATGAATATAAGATTCGCTTTAATGACAAAGGCGAGGTCGTAGCTATTGAAAAAGAAGAAAGTCTTGAAGCAAACAAGATGATTGAAGAGTTTATGATTGCCGCCAATGTTTGCGCCGCCAAAGCTTTGGGTAAGAGCAAGTTGCCGACCATGTATCGCGTGCATGAAAAGCCTTTAGAAGAAAAGCTGAAAGAGATAGAACCTTTACTTCATAATCTGCATTTGAAACTGCCGGATATAAATGCTTTAAAGCCGGAGCATTTTAACAAGATTTTGGCAATGTGCAGTGATGGCGGATACAATGCCGGTGTCGGCGAGTTGATTTTAAGATTGCAGTGCCAAGCCAAATATTCCCCACATAATTTAGGACACTTTGGTTTGGGGTTGACAGATTATGCGCATTTTACTTCCCCGATTAGAAGATATGCCGATTTGCTGGTGCATCGTGCGCTGGTAAAAGTCTATAAAATGCCTGAGGGCGGAGAGCTGGAAGATTCGGCAAGCATCAAAACTTTTGAAGAAACCGGCGAGCATTTATGCGTTACCGAGAGAAGAGCCGCCAATGCCGAACGCGAGATGATGGCGCGTTATGTGTCTGACTATTTGCTGCCGATGATTGGTACAGATTTTGAGGTTAAGGTATCAGGCGTATCGGCTGCCGGTGTGTTTGCCGAGATTGAAAGTATCGGTGCAGAGGGGCTGATACCTATGTCAAGCTTGCCGACGGATATGTATGTGTTGAACGAAGGCAATATGAGCTTAACCGGACAACGCTATGGTTTGAGCTTTCACTTTGGGCAAAAGTTGCAGGCACGTTTGCTGGAAGCCAGCCCGATAACCGGAGGCTTGATATTTAAATATATCGACCCCGAAGAGGGTGTTTCTTATGTCGAAAAAGGCGGTAGATTCTTTGGCGGCTATAAAAAGGTAATGGCGCAAAAGAAAGCCATGAAAAAAGACAAGCCGGAAAAGAAGGCAAAGAAAAAGAAAGAAAAATTGCCTAAAAAACAACGTAAGCAAAAAATTAAAGATAAGAATAAGCTAAAACAAAAAAGAAAGAAGTCTAACGCCAAATGAAGAAAAAATATTTTGGAATAATATCTCTGGGCGTATTACTATCCTCATTTGCCCAAGCCCAAGAATATACCGATGCCGAAGTTTATCAAACCGGTTTGCAGCTCGTGCAAGATAAGTATCTCAATTATCAAGCGTCAGATACGGAAAAAATAGCCATAAACGGTTTGAAGTCTTTGCATCAAATGGATAAAAATTTGTCGGTGGCAGATGATGGCAAGCGCGTTACCTTATATTATAAGGGCAGGGTTGTCAGAAGTCACCTTAAACCGGAAGACAGACAAGATGTAAAAGCTTGGAGCAGATTGAACGACAATATGGTCAAAGCCGCACAAAAAGTTTCTAAAGAAGTTCATAAGCGCGATTTTGAGGTTTTGGATACGGTTTTGGAACACGGCATCAATCAAAGTTTGGATGGCGTTTCTAAATATTATCCCGAAGGGCAGAGTGATATGGCAGTAGAAAAAGGTGTGTCGAGAAGCTTCGTCGCGAATAAGCAAGGAAATATCTTGTATATCAAAATTGCGGTTTTCAATCAGCATACACTCAATCAGCTGGAGCAAGCGTTACAAGATAACCCCGAATATGAGGGAATTATCTTAGACTTGCGTGGTTCCGTTGGCGGAGAGCTCTCTGAAGCATTGAAGGTGGCGGATATGTTTTTGGCGGGTGGTATTATGGTTCTTGAAACCAAAACCGACGGTAGTTTTTCTTATTATCATGCCGATGAAGAAGATAAGACGGATGATAAACCCATGGTGGTTTTGGTTGATGGTGAAACAATGTCGGCGGCAGAGTTGGTTGCTTCTGCCTTGCAAGTGCAAAGCCGCGCCAAATTGGTAGGAACAAACACTTTCGGCAAAGGCAGCAAGCAAGAATTATATAAGCTTCCCAACGGAGCTGTCTTGGGCTTGACACAAGGCTATTTTTATACGGCAGGAGAAGAAGCGCTGGATAAAAAAGGCGTAAAGCCCGATATTTGTACTTACGGCGTTGAAGATGTTGCCGATATGGATAAATTTATCAATCAGAATAAGAAAGCCGAATGCAAGAAACAAGCCCGCGAAAAGCAGACTTTTGATATGGATGCGGCAAAATATGTCATAGATTCCCAATTATAATAAAAAAATTTATTGACAAACTTGGGGAAACGTGCATAATGCGGCTAAATGTTTTAATTTGAAACCTAAAATAAAGAGTATAAGAAAATGGCAAAAGCAGTAAAAGTTAAAGTTAAAATGGAAAGCACAGCCGGAACCGGCACATTTTTTCTTGCTGAAAAGAATCCGAGAACTCATCCGGAAAAATTGACTTTGAAAAAATATGACAAGAAGTCTAGAAAACACGAAGAGTTCGTTGAAAAGAAATTGAAGTAATTTCATTCAATCTTTTGAGTTTAGAAAAATACCGGCGCATAGCGTCGGTATTTTTTTTGCAATTATTATACATTTTCCAGCTCGATGGAAATTTTTTGATGAAAAGTTCGAGCAATTTGGTTGAGGTAGCCGATATTGAGTTCGGCAAGTCCGAGTTCCAGTTTTTCAATATAGATTGACGGTACGTCGGATTGGGAGGAAAGGTCCACCACGCGCATATGGTTGGCGCGCCTAAGAGCGATAATTTGCTCGGCAAGGTTCAATCTGGTTTGTTTCAAATTTTGTTTGGCTTGTTTTTTATCTAACATATTTCAACTCCAGTTTGTTAAGGGACAACTTTTGCCGTCAAACACGCTGTGTTTGCGGGGTCAAGCTGCCGCCAGCTTGTTTAAACATACCGCCGAATGTAAAAAAACATCGGCGGTGGAGCTGAAAAACTGTATACCATCAGTCGTCCTTATTCGACCTGCAAGCAGGCTTATATCGGGCACTCCACCATAAGTGGATTTTTGGTATAATGATGTTTTTCAGACACCACAGGCTATCTCTAACCTGCAAAAGAGATTGTAATGAGATAAAACCAAAAAAGCAAACATTTTTTGAACAAGGCACATTCGCACCGCCTTGCACAATGAGAGCATCGCGATACGCGAGGCACCGCAAGAGCGGCAGTCTAACCGATGCGGTCAAGCTGGCTCCAGCTTGAGCTTAGAGTATTCTTTTTTGAGGGTTTCGATATTAATGTCAGTATATCGCTGAGTTGTCGAGAGGGAAGCATGACCAAGAAGCTCTTGGATGGAGCGCAGGTCGGTTCCTTCCGCCAAAAGGTGAGTTGCAAAAGAATGTCGCAGCGCATGAGGAGTTAAGTTTTCTGGAAGTCCGAGCCCCGCGCGAATTTTTTGCAGCTGCCGTTGTATAATCCGTGGCGAGAGGCGCTCACCCCTGGCGCCCAAGAAAAGCGGTTCGCCATTTTTAAGATGATAGGGGCATTCTTTCAAATAAGCATTGATGGCATCTTTGATTTGAGGTAGCACGGGCACGATTCTTTCTTTATTACCTTTACCCCGGATGCGTACGAAATCATTGCTGTCTATATCACCAACGTTGAGGTTAAGGGCTTCGGAAATACGCAAACCGCAGCCGTAGAGCAGAGTAAAAATAGCGGCATCACGAAGTCCTTGCCAAGCGTTGGTAGCAAAATTTTTGCTTTCTTCCAACACATTAAAAGTCTGGTTAATATCAAGCGCCTTGGGCAAAACCTTGTTGCGCCGAGGAGTGGATATAACTGAAATTGCAGTATTTTTAATAATTTTGCGTGCGTTAAGAAATTTGAAAAAATTGCGCAGCGTAGATATGTGTCGTGCGAGGGAAGATTTTTCCAATCCACGAGATGCCGCTTCGGAAATATAGTTGCGAAAAGCACGCACGTCCATTTTTTCAAGTTGTTTGATGGTGAGCGGTTTGGCAAAAGAAGCGGTAAAATCGGCCAAATCACGAGCATATCCGTCAAGCGTATGCGGCGAATATTTTCGTTCATCGGTAAGCCAAGCAAGCCACTCTAGCACTATTTTGTTTAAGCTTGCATCAACATTATATCTAATTTCTTGTTTCATACAAAAAAGAATAGCAAAAATAGTTTAAAATTTTGTGTATTTTAGTTTGACAAACGAGAATGAAATAAGTAGATTGTGAGCCTTAATTCAGATTATTAATTTAAATTTTATCATTATGCAAAATGTAGTAGATTTAAGCGGACAAATTTGGAATTTGTTGTGTGTACAAAATCTGTGGATTTATGCCTTATTGTTTATAAGCGCACTATTGTTGGCGACAGCTTTCAGAGTTTTTAGTTTTTTAAGTACAATTCTGAGCGGTTTGGGGTATATTGGATGTATTGCCGGATGCAAATATTTGCTGGTGCAAACACCACTGATAGTTCATTATAGTGCAACACAACAATGCATTGGCTTGATTATTGCTTCTTTGCTGATGTATTTCATCATCAAGCTATTGAGTCCGTTTTTCTGAGAAGAAAACAAATCCGTATTTGAGTAAAATCAAATACGGATTTTTTTTGTGTGTAAAATGCAAACAGATTTGTATAAACCAAAGCAGATTGTTATTATCAGCCTTAGAAAAATTAAGGGAAAAAGATTTTGTCTGAGATTGTCGGCGTATTGTTACCTCTGCCTTTTAATGACGTTTTTGACTATAAGGTTAAAAGCGATAATGTAGCTTTGGGTTCAATCGTAAGAGTGCCTTGGGGTAGAGAACAACAGGTCGGCGTGGTCTGGAAATTGGGCAAATCGGCAGATATTCCCGAGAGCAAAATCAAACCGATTATCGAGGTGTTAAGACTTCCGCCTTTATCTGATGCTTTAAGAAAATTCGTCAGCTTTGTTGCCACTTATAATATGGCATTTTTGGGGTTGAGTCTGAAAATGGTGCTCTCAGCCAAAGGTGCATTTGAAGACCCGAAGATGAATGTGCTTTATACGCTGTCCGGTAAAACTTTGGCAGAGGCAAAACTCAAAAACTCCGATGCGCGTTGGCGTGTGATAGATTTGCTCAAACATTATCCTTATTCGAGGGTTGAGATAGCCAAAGGTGCAGGGGTCGGTCAAAGCGTGATTAAAACCATGATAGATGCCGGTGTTTTAAAGCCGATAGAGGTAGAAAAGAAAAAAGAATTTGCCGAACCCAAGGGAGAGTTTCATAAGGTCGATTTAACGCCGGAGCAAAAAGCTGCGGCAGAACAACTGGTTGCTAAAGTTGGTGAAGGTTTTTCCGTAACTTTGTTAGACGGTGTTACCGGTTCCGGCAAAACCGAAGTTTATTTTGAGGCTGTGGCTGAAGCTTTGAGTAAGGGTAAACAGGTTTTGGTAACCGTTCCGGAAATTGCTTTGACCAGCCAGTGGTTGGGCAGGTTTGAGCGAAGATTCGGCGTAAAGCCGGCTTGCTGGCATTCAGGGTTAGGAACAAAAGAAAGAACAGATAATTGGATAGCCATAGCCGAAGGTAGAGCTAAAGTAATTGTCGGGGCACGCTCGGCATTGTTTTTGCCATATAAAAATTTAGGTCTGATTGTTGTTGATGAAAGTCATGACCATTCTTATAAGCAAGAAGACGGTGTCAACTATCAAGGGCGCGATATGGCTGTTGTTAGAGCTAAAATGGAGGCATTCCCAATTATTTTGGCAACGGCAACACCTGATTTGGAAACCTTGAATAATGTAGATGAAGGCAAATATGACGTGGTTAAATTAACCAGCCGCTATGCCGCTGCCGAATTGCCGAAAATCGAAATTATAGATTTGAAAAAGGATAAGCCGCAAAAAGGCGAGTGGGGAACATCATGGCTTGCCCCGAGCTTGGTCGAGGCATTGAAAAGCAATTTGCAAAAAGGCGAACAGTCCATGCTGTTTTTGAACAGAAGAGGCTATGCTCCGCTGATTATCTGCCGCGATTGTGGACATCGCATTCAATGCCCGCATTGTACCGCATGGTTGACTGAGCACCGCAATACCAAAAATTTGGTTTGCCACCATTGCGGTTATTCAATTCCGATTCCTTCAACTTGTCCCGAATGTGGTTCGCAAACCGGACTAACTGCTTGCGGTCCTGGGGTAGAACGTGTGGCAGAAGAAGTAAAATGCCGCTTCCCCGATGCAAGGATTCGCGTGATTTCAAGTGATATAACTTCAACTTTGTCCGATGTTTCCGAAGTCATTCAAGAAATGGAAAAAGGAGAGGTAGATATTTTAATCGGTACGCAAATTTTAGCTAAGGGACACCACTTCCCAAGTTTGACCCTGGTGGGTATCGTTGATGCCGATTTAGGCTTGATGGGAAGCGATTTGCGCGCCACCGAGCAAACTTATCAACTTTTATCTCAGGTATCCGGACGTGCCGGAAGAGGAGAGAAAAAAGGCATTGTTTATTTGCAAACCTTATATCCCGAAAATGCTGTTTTGAAAGCTTTGTTAAGCGGAAATAGGGAAGAGTTTTTAAGCTTGGAAAAGAAAACCCGTAGAATGTTAAAACTTCCGCCTTACGGGCGTTTGGCGGCATTGATTATCAGCGGTGCCAATCAAGAACAAACAGAGCGTGTTGCCAATCAGTTGGGTGGCATTGCCCCAAACACGGATTCAATTTCGGTTTTAGGACCGGCACAGGCGCCGATTTATAAATTGAGAGGAAAATTTCGTTATCGACTGCTGCTGAAAACAACAAAATTAATCAAAATTCAAGATGTTTTGTATCAGTGGTTGAGCCAAATAAATGTGCCTAATTCCGTGCGTGTGGAGGTGGATATTGACCCTTATAACTTTATGTAAAAATTACATACCCGAAGCTAAATGTTTTTAAAGTGAATATTTAATATTTTAACAAATTAGAAACTATTAGCTTATAATATGTGAGCCATTGGATGAATATTTGAGTAGAGTGAAAAACGTTGAAAAAAGATTCTAAGAGTAAAATTGCTTCTGTTTATGCCGAAGCATTGTATGGTGCAGCCGAAGATTTGAAAGCGGTTGCAAAAGTCCATGCAGATGTTTTGACATTGTTGCAAACAATTAAAGAAGAAAAAGATTTCACAAAATATTTTGCCAACCCGCTCTGGGATGTTGATTCTAAAAAGTCTGCTTTGAAAGAGATTGCAGCTAAATTAAAACTTTCTAAGGAAAGCTTAAATTGTTTGGATATAATTGCTGATAATAATCGCTTCGGGGAAATTGAAATGATTCTCGAAGCGTTTGTGCATTTATACTACCAAAAACAGAATATCACGGAGATTGCGGTTGCTTCGGCTTTGAAATTGACTGAAGCTCAAAATAAAAAAGTTTTACAAATGCTGGAACAGAAATTCGGCAAAAAAATTGTGGTTAACTTCCAAGTCAATCCTGAACTTTTGGGCGGGTTGAGAGTACAATACGGATCAACCATGATAGACGATTCTGTTCTGGGAAAATTAAATCGTTTAGAAATGATGATGAAAGGTGGACAATAATGTCTGTGCATGCAAGCGAAATATCTTCCATTATAAAGGAAAAAATCGCCGGCGCCAAAGTGGATATTGATGTCTCCGAAGTAGGACGAGTTTTATCCGTCGGTGACGGTATTGCTCGTGTCTATGGTCTGGACAAAGTTCAGGCCGGAGAATTGGTAGAATTCGATGGCGGCATCAAAGGCATGGCGTTGAACCTGGAAGAAGATAATGTCGGTATCGTTATCTTCGGTTCAGACCAAAACATCAAAGAAGGCGATACGGTAAGACGCACCGATAAAATCGTGAGCGTTCCTGTCGGAAAGAACCTTCTCGGCCGCGTGGTCGATGCTTTGGGTGAACCGATTGACGGTAAAGGCGCTATTAAATCTGACGAGTTTAGATTGTCAGAAGTAAAAGCCCCCGGTATTATTACCAGACGCAGCGTTTATGAACCGATGCAAACCGGTTTGAAGGTTGTGGATTCACTGGTTCCTATTGGTCGTGGTCAACGTGAGTTGATTATTGGCGATCGTCAAACCGGTAAAACGGCAATTATTGTCGATACAATCTTGAATCAAAAACCCATTAACGACAAAGCAAAATCTGAAAAAGAAAAGCTTTATTGCATTTATGTAGCCGTCGGACAAAAGCGTTCAACCGTGGCTCAAGTTGTAAAAACTTTGCGTGACCACGGCGCAATGGATTATACCATTGTTGTTGCTGCAACGGCTTCTGATCCGGCACCGATGCAATTTATGGCTCCTTATTCCGGTTGCGCAATGGGTGAGTACTTCAGAGACAATGGCATGAATGCCGTTATCTTTTATGATGACTTAACCAAGCAAGCAACGGCATACAGACAAATGTCTTTGTTGCTCCGTCGTCCGCCAGGGCGTGAAGCTTTCCCCGGAGACGTGTTCTATCTGCACTCTCGCTTGTTGGAACGTGCTGCTAAAATGAATGATGAATTGGGCGGCGGTTCTTTGACGGCACTTCCGGTAATTGAAACACAGGCCGGTGACGTATCTGCATACATTCCGACTAATGTGATTTCCATTACCGACGGACAAATCTTTTTGGAAACAGGTTTGTTCTACCAAGGTGTTCGTCCGGCAGTTAACGTCGGTATCTCGGTAAGCCGTGTTGGTTCTGCAGCTCAAATTAAGGCAATGAAACAAGTTGCCGGTAAAATTAAGCTTGAATTGGCACAATACCGTGAAATGGCATCATTTGCCCAATTTGCATCAGATTTGGATGCTGCTACCAAGAATTTGTTGTCACGCGGTGCCCGCTTGACCGAATTGTTGAAACAGCCGCAATATCGCCCGATGCCGGTTGAAGAGCAGGTGGTTGCAATTTTTGCCGGTGTTAGAGGATATTTGGATAAGCTTGAGCTTAAAGAAGTTAACGATTTTGAACAATCTGCTTTGAAAGCTTTGAAAGCAAATCATCCTGAATATCTGGAAGAAATTGCCGACAAGAAAGTTTTGTCAGATGAACTGGATAAGAAATTAACTGAGTTCTATGATAATTTCTTGAATGAATATAAGAAGATTGAAGAAGCAGCTTGAGGTTAAAACATGGCAGGATTAAAAGAGTTAAGAACTCGCATCAGCACCGTTAAATCGACGAGCAAAATTACCTCGGCGATGAAAATGGTTGCTGCTGCTCGCCTGCGTCGGTCTCAAGGATTAATCGGCAAGTCAGAATTTTATAATCATAATCTTTTGTCTTGCGCCAATCGTGTGATTTATGAATTAAAGCAAGAGGAAGAAGCAACCGGACAAGAGTTGGCTTGGCCTAAAATGATGAAGGACAACCCCAACGCCCAAAACTATCTTCTTCTTGTCTTTACTTCAGATCGCGGTCTTTGCGGAAGTTACAATGCCGGTGTTGCCAAAGAGGCAGCCCGCCGCATAGAAGAACTGAAAGCAGAGGGAAAGAATGTTTCAATTTATTGTGTCGGCAAAAAAGGACGCGATATTTTGAAAAGCCGTTATGGCGATTTAATTATTAAGACCAAAGAAGGTGTAGCTGCCAAAGGTGCAAAATATTATGAGGCTTCCGATATCGGATATGATGTGTTGGATGCGTATCATCAAGAAAAAATTGATGTTTGCGAAGTCATCGTCAGCCGTTTTAAATCTGCTATTAGCAGAGAGATTGTCGATGAGCAGATTCTTCCGTTAAAAATTGAAGAGTTTGAATACAATAAGCTTCACTTACCGACCAATGTTGTCAGAGGCGCATTCTATGAATATGAGCCGGACAAAATGTCTTTGTTGGAAGGAATGCTTCCGCTCATTTTCCGAGGTGTCATTTTCAAAGCAGTCGTTCATTCTCAAGCATCTGAACATGGTGCGCGTATGACTTCTATGGACAATGCAACCAGAAACGCAAGCGATATGATTAACAAACTGACAATCAAATATAACCGCATTCGTCAATCGGCAATTACAACCGAGTTGACGGAGATTATATCCGGTGCCGAAGCACTGTAAGAGCAATAGGAGAGTTAGATGACAGAGAAGAAAAAAACTTCTACCGCAAAAGAAAAAGCTCCCGCAAAGAAGACAACTGCAGCCAAAAAGACAACTGTAAAAACTGAGCCGGTTGCAAAAGCGGAAGCAAGAAAGGTAAAAGCCGTTTCAACCGGATACATATCTCAGGTAACCGGTGCTGTTGTGGATGTGAAGTTTGAAAACGATAAAGAACTTCCGCCGATTTTAACGGCATTGGAATGCGATAACCATGGACACAAATTGGTTTTGGAAGTAGCTCAACACTTGGGTGAAGATGTTGTTCGTTGTATTGCTATGGACACGACCGATGGTTTGGTCAGAGGTATGGAGGTTATCAATACCGGTCGTCCGATTGAAGTTCCGGTTGGTCCGGAATTGTTGGGACGTATTATCAACGTAATCGGTGAGCCTGTAGATGGTCGCGGTGAAATCAAGAGCAAAACTTATTTCCCAATTCACAGAGAGGCTCCGTCTTTTGTTGAACAATCAACCGAAACCGAAGTTTTGACCACAGGTATTAAGGTTATTGACTTGCTTGAACCTTATGCCAAAGGCGGTAAAATTGGTTTGTTCGGTGGTGCCGGTGTAGGTAAAACCGTGTTGATTCAAGAGTTGATTACAAACATTGGTATCGGTCACGGTGGTTATTCCGTATTTGCCGGTGTGGGTGAAAGAACCCGTGAGGGTAACGACCTCTATCATGAAATGATTGATTCCGGCGTTATCGATTTGAAAGGCGATAAATCTAAAACCGTGCTAGTTTACGGACAAATGAATGAACCCCCAGGAGCTCGTGCTCGTGTAGCTTTGTCCGGTTTGACACAAGCAGAATATTTCCGCGATGTTGAACACCAAGACGTATTGTTCTTCGTCGACAACATCTTCCGTTTCACACAAGCCGGTTCAGAGGTTTCAGCTTTGCTCGGACGTATTCCGTCTGCTGTGGGTTATCAACCGACCTTGGGTACGGATATGGGTGCCATGCAGGAACGTATTACCTCAACTAAAAACGGTTCAATTACTTCTGTACAAGCCGTATATGTTCCGGCCGATGACTTGACCGACCCGGCTCCGGCAACAACCTTTGCTCACTTGGATGCAACAACCGTGTTGTCACGTTCAATTGCTGAGTTAGGTATTTTCCCTGCCGTTGACCCGCTCGATTCAACTTCTCGTATTTTGGATCCGCAAATTGTCGGTGAAGAACACTATCAGGTAGCTCGTCAGGTACAAGAGATTTTGCAAAAATATAAATCTCTGCAAGATATTATTGCCATTTTGGGTATGGATGAGTTGTCTGAAGAAGATAAATTGACTGTGGCTAGAGCCAGAAAGATTCAACGTTTCTTATCGCAACCGTTCCACGTTGCTGAAGTCTTTACCGGAACACCGGGTGTGTTTGTAAAATTGGAAGACACCATTAAAGGCTTTAAGGAAATTATTGAAGGTAAATATGACCACATTCCGGAACAAGCTTTCTATATGGTTGGTACCATTGAAGATGTTTTGGAAAAAGCCAAAAAGATGGAAGAGGCAGCATAAGGTAAAAAATCATGAAGGAAATACTTTTTCGAATTTCTCGTCCGTATAAAGTTTTTAACACCAAAAAGGTGGCTGCTTTGCAACTTCCTGCGGTTGACGGGGATATAACCATCCTTCCGGACAGAGCTCCGACATTGTTGTTGCTTCGCAATGGTATTGTTCGAGTTTTGGACAACCAATTGAAGGTGGTTGAAAGCTATTTTGTAAAAGGCGGAATAGCAGATATAGCGCGCAACCGTTGTGCCGTATCGTGTGAAAAAGTCTTTTGCGTAGATGGAATCACTTTAGAGCGAGCAAAGGAAAAAATGGATTCGGCGCTTCATGAAGAAGATAAGAAATTTTACCAATATGTAATAGGTGTTTTGGAAAAGAAATCTTAGCCAATTTCCGAAATAAACAAAAAAAAGAGTCTATTGTCAAAATAGACTCTTTTTTTGTGGAATTTTGTATAAAAAATGACGTAAAAACAAAAAATTGTTTCAGTTTTGTTAAATTGCAAAATAGGTGTTTACAATCAAAAAAAAATGTGTATTTTCGTGAAGTTTGTTAAAGGTAAATAGAGAAGAAAAAGAAGAGATGAAGAGCTTAGATAGTAAATATATTGATAGTGAAGATATCAAAAAAATGCGCAATTTTTATTGCCGTTCAAATTTCAAAGGTGTTGAAAAAAAGCGTCGCATAAATGTGCTTATGAAAAATTTGGAGCAAGTTTTAAGAAATATTGCTTCTGAAAAAAAGTTTATTGATGCTTCGGCGCAAGAAGATTTTTATGACATGGTACAAGAGTTCTTTCAAAAGTGCCGCCAAGAAAAATATGCCTTATCTTATGGTGTAGTTCAGGCATACAAAAAAGCTCGCAGTATCACATCTAAACAAACAGAATACACAGCTCAGAAAACTATAGCGATGCCTAAAGTTCAACCCGCAATTGCGTCTCAGCCGCAAGCAATTCAAATTGAGGAAAAAGAACCGCAAGGCTTATGGGGAAAATTAAAGTCAAAATTTAACAACTCTAAGCAAAAAGTCGGTAAAGTATTAAAATATGCTGCCGCAACAAGCTTGGCTGTTTTGTCTTTTGGTAACTGCAATACCACAAGCTTTTTGCAAAATAAAAAAGTGGAACAAGAAAAAGTCAGAGCCGAAGCAAAACCGGAACAACAAAGTGTAGATACAACCTTTGTCATCAAACAAATGCAGCTTCCTCAATCTGAGAAGGTAGATAGCGTGATAACCCCGTATCAGGCAGAGTTTTATCATGGCTTGAAAGCTAATGAAAAGAACTATGAGAAGTTGGTTAAAGATTTGATTTCGCAGTTCCAAGAAAATATCAAAACTTTGCAAAGCTCTAAAACCAATCGTAGACAGTTTTATTTAGAGCAAGAAAGATTAATCGGAAAATACGGCAAAACACCGCATATCATTCCGCAATCAAGCTGTGAATCTATGTCTTATGCAACATTTTTGAAAGTATTGGACAGTCGTTCCTCATCAGATGACTATGTTGCCAAAGCTTGCAAAGATTTGTTGTTGCAAGTGCCCAATCCGCACGCTTGCCAATCCAACAAGCAGACATTTAGCAGTCACTATTCCAGAAATTTGCGTACTGATTTGAAAGAAGAATTAAAGCGCAATAAATATGGTATTTATATGGTCTGGATCAAAAACGAAGCCGGAAATTTGCACCGCATGACAGTAATCGGTTCAGGTGATAATAAAGCTTATTTGATGGCATATAACAATAACCGTATTGCCAGAATGGATATTGATAAGTTGGATAAATTACCTGCACAAAACGGCTATTTTTGTGATTTGGGCGGAACCATTAAATCAAGAGCCAATGAGATGGTTGCCGATAAAATTAATGTTATGCAGGAAAAAATGAATAAGACTTATTATGCATTTTTGTTGCATCAAAACAAACATCGTGTATAACTTCTTTTCAAGAGCTTGTTTTAACAAGCTCTTTTTTTTACCTTCGTGAAGGTTTTTTTTATAGCAAGATAAAAAAATCTATGATAAAAATAAGATATGACCAAATGAGCTCTTCATAAAAAAGGAGAATGCCATGCCGTATCAAAATTTTTTTACCAATCGCCAAATTAACATTCCTTATCTGGTAAAAATCGGCTATGGCAAAATAGGCCGCATCGGCAAATATTTAATCGACAAGGGTATGTCAAACGTAGCTTTGTTTTGGAGTGATGGTCTGGAAGAACTCATTGGCGGAAAATTATATAAAGGATTTGAGCAGCACGATATTGAAGTTGTTTGCAATAAGATTGTTCAATATATAAATATTGAAGAAGTTGACAAGGTTGCTTTTAATTTACCTCGTAATACCGATGCCATCATCGGCATAGGGGGAGGAAAGGTGATAGACTTTGCCAAATATTGTGCACATTTATTAAAAAAGCCTTTTATCTCTGTTCCGACATCCATATCAAATGATGGCTTTTGCAGTCCCAATACTTCATTGTTGGTGGATGGAAGAAGAACCAGCGTGAAGTCGAGTATTCCGTTTGGTGTGGTAATAGATTTAGATTTTATATCAAAAAGTCCTAAAATTTTTTTATATTCTGGTCTTGGAGATATGATATCAAAATTTACGGCTTTATGGGATTGGAAGGTTGCTTTTCGTAAGGGATATGAACGGTACAATGACTTTGCCTCCCTGTTGGCATATAATTCCATAGATATTTTGTTGGCGATGCCTGAGTACAAATTAGATAGTTCGGAATTTTTGCGCAATTTGAGCACCTCATTAATGCTAAGTGGTGTAGCCATGGAAATTGCCGGTACGTCAAGACCGGCAAGCGGTGCCGAACATTTAATTTCACATGCATTGGATAATATATCAAAACGACCGCATCCGCATGGCATACAAGTTGGCGTATCTACATATTTATGTGCATTGTTGCAAAACAATCCGGCAATAGATAAAATTCGCCACTTTTTGTTAGCAAGCGGTTTCTTTGAATATGTGGCATCGGATCCTTTGTCAAAAGATAATTATGTTCAAGCTTTGCAACAGGCTCCAACCGTAAAAAAAGACTATTATACCGTCTTAAGAGAGAAGGAAAGTTTTCTAAAAGCCGTTCAACTGATTGAAACGGAAACGATATTAAAAAAAGTTATCAGATAACCCCATTTTTTAGCGTGATAAAACTTGTGAAAGCTTAGGAAATATGCTATTATAAAGAATATAAACAAACACCAAAAAGGGGAGGATTATTATGGGAGAAAAAAGAACTGTAGGAAGTGCCTTTGTCGAGAAAATTTCTGCGGCAAACTTGAGTAAAGAACAGCTATTTGCACATCTGTATGAAATTACCGGAAAAGACTGCAAGTTATCAGAATTAGGACTCCCGTCCAATCCGGCTATTGCTTTTTTGGAAAGCAGTAAAGCAAAATATAGAATCAAAATGTATAATCAAAAAGCTATGGCAACTTTGCCGAAGATAGATAAGATGAAAAGTATCGCAAAGAAAAAAGCCGTTTTAGAGATGCTTAATATCATGGCGCCCAAACCCAAAGATTATGCCGTGATTGCCATGGATAGATATTTGAAATTGAATAAAGAACATACTGTCGATGGTTTCTTTAATGAATATAATGCATATAAGCAAAAACAACAGAAACAAGAACATAAATCAATCAATTACGCTGCATATAAAAGAGCAGAGTTAGAAGTTTCATAAGAAAAAATAATGTAAAAAACACCTCCGTAACCAAACGGAGGTGTTTTTTGGGGTTGACAAAAAAGAATATAAAAATTAAGTTCACGCCAGCTATTAATCATTATATAAAAAGTTATGGGAAAGAAATTATTATTAAAAAATGCTTTGTCAAAATCAAAACAGGAAAGAGAGTGGAAATTTTCATTGGCCAAATGTCGGACAGAATGGATAAAGTGTAAAGAGCGTTATACCTGTTTATCAAGTCCATTTCATATATATGCTAAGCCGATAGCAGCTTTTAATGGTCAAAAGCCGTTGTATCTGATAGGTTTCAAAAGATCATTACTTTCAGATAAAATATCCGCATTAGTCTATTATCCCAATGTTGGCTATGTTAGCATTCATTCTTATTCGCAAAAAATATGGAACAAGATTGTTAAAGAAGCAGGAAGTTCCATTCTGGTAAACGGTGTTTTAATAACCATCGGCGAAAAAGGTTTTGAGCTGACAGAAACAAAATGAAATTTCTTAAAAAAAGTGAGCAACGAAAGTTGTTCACTTTTTTTTGTTGACTTTTGTCTAATGAAGTAATAAATTCCTTCCTGCGAATTTTATTATTTATATGTATAATTTAAAAATTAAAAAAAGCTATGGAGAAAAAATTTTTAACAGTTTCAAAAGAAGAAGTTAAGAACATGTTGTCAAACTTGTTTATGGATGAATTGCAAGGTTACAACCTCAGCACACCGCAAGTTAAACTGCTTTTTAGCACTTCAATTTTGGACTATGTTCCCGGAATTGTTATTGAAGCTGCAAAGGGAAATGAAGTAAAATATTTGATTTACTCACCCCTGCAAATGAGTATCAATATTTTTGAAGAGCTCCCGATAGCTCCGCAGTTAGAAATAGGGAATACGTATCATCAAGGATTTTTGCATGCTGACGTCATTGGCGAAATTGGTGATGCAAATATTGTTCTGAGTAAAGATAATGCGGAAAACGCTTGTAAAGAAAAATCAACAGCGGAAGCTTTGATTAAAGCATTTGTCGCTTTTTCGGAAATCTCTTTGCAACAAGACTATTTCAAGATTCCCGGACAAGAAGTATTTTCTTGTTTGATTGATAATGAAAAATATTGGGTAATGCAGCATCGTGGAACATATGCTTTCTTTGTGAAGCAAAACGATTCACAAGTGACATATCAGTCCACCAAAGGCAAGCAAATTACCAAAATTTCATGAAGCAATTTTTTTCAATATACTCATTAGATTAGTGTTAATAAAAGACATGATGAGAATCAGTTCTTTTATGAAGTTCATTCAATCTTTGAATGTTATCTATGTAAAAGAGGGTTGACGCGAGTCACCCCTCGTTTTTTATTGGTTATAGGTTTTAACCGCTTCATCACGCTCAAACAGATAAAGCAGATTTTTAAGAGCTTTACCTCGTGGAGAGGTAAAGTCAGGGTCTTGCGCAATAAAGAGTTTGGCATCTTGTGAGGCTGTGAGGAGCAGACCTTTGTGCACGGAAAGGTCTGCCAGTTTGAAGGTGTTAAAACCGCTTTGCTTGGTGCCGAGAAGTTCACCGCCGCCGCGCAGGTCAAGATCTTCTTCGGCAATGCGGAAACCATCTTCAGTTTCTTTCATAATATTGAGGCGCGCGCGTGACGTTTCCGAAAGCGGGTGCGAATAGAGCAGAATGCAGGTGGAAGCCTGAAAACCACGTTTGATACGTCCGCGCAGTTGGTGCAGTTGCGCTAAGCCGAAGCGCTCGGCATGTTCAATAATCATGAGAGTTGCCTCAGGCACATTAACACCAACTTCAATCACGGTTGTGGCAACAAGAAGCGAAATTTCTCCTTTTTTGAATTTTTCCATTACCGCATCTTTTTCCGCCTCTTTCATCTTGCCGTGAACAAGACCGACTTGGTCGCCAAAATATTTTTTGAGCGATTCGTAACGTTCTTCGGCAGCGGCAAGGTCAATTTTTTCCGATTCTTCGACAAGGGGGCAAACCCAATAAGCGCGCGCTCCTTGTTGCAATTTGCGAGCAAGGGCGGAAACAACATCATGGATTTTATCGATCGGCATCACAAGGGTTGAAACCGGCTGCCGTCCTTCCGGCACTTGGTCGATTTTGGAATATTCCATATCTCCGTATGCCGTGAGTAGGAGAGTTCTCGGAATAGGGGTTGCGGTCATAACGAGAATATCGGCTTTGTTGCCTTTGTTAGAGAAGTTAAGACGTTGATGTACGCCAAAGCGATGCTGCTCGTCAATCACGGCATAGGCAAGGTCTTTGAAAATGACGTTTTCTTGAAAGAGGGCGTGCGTTCCGATAAGAATGTTGATTTTACCTTCTTCCAATTGGGTAAGAATTTCTTTGCGTTGTTTGGGTTTGGTCTTGCCGGTTAAAAGTGCACAGGTAATACCGAGCTCCTCACAGAGAGGAGCAATGGTTTCTTGATGCTGCTTGGCTAAAATTTCGGTCGGTGCCATAATGGCAGCTTGAGCACCGCATTCAATGGCGTTGAGCATGGAGAAAAAAGCCACAATGGTTTTACCGCAACCGACATCACCTTGCAAAAGTCGCAGCATGCGGAAAGGTGAGGCTTGGTCGGCAAAAATCTCACGGAGCACTTTTTCTTGCGCTTCGGTCAGTTTGAACGGCAAAATCTCCATAAGTTTTTTGCGTAAGAGTCCGTTGCCTTTGAGTGAGCGACCGGCTTGCTTTTTAATTTTTTGCCGCGCTATGGCAAGGGTGAGTTGGTTGGCAAGCAACTCATCATAAGCCAAGCGTTGACGCTCGGGCGAGTTAATGTCCAAGTCCGCGAGATATTGCGGATGGTGCAGGTTAAGCAGAGATTGGTTAAACGAGAGCCATTTTTTCTCTTTAAGCAGGTTTTCATCCAACCATTCCGGAAGTTGCGGTGTGCGGGCAAGGGCTTGTAAAATCCATTTGCGGAGCATCTTGTTACTGATGCCGGCGGTGAGCGGATAAACCGGCTCAATGGTGCAAATGGAATCAATCTGCGCGGCAGGGACAATATAGTCGGGATGGGTCATTTGCAAAGAATTGTTAAATTTCTCAAGCTTGCCACTGATAGCCACCCATTGATTGAGCGGCAGATTTTTTTGAATTGTGGAGGGATAAGCCTTAAAAAAGCTGATGATGATTTGCTCGGTTTCATCAGCGGCAATCACCTTGTAGGGTTGTGATTTTTTTTGTGGTGCAATATGCTCAATCACTTTAACTTTGAGTGTGGCTACACGCCCCGGAATAGCATCGGCAAGCTTTGGCGAATAGCGACGGTCAACCATGTTTGACGGCAGATGAAAGATAAGGTCTTTGATGAGGCGGCAATCCAAATTTTGCAAAAGCTTAGCACTCTTTTCTCCCAATCCGCCGATGGAAGTAAGTGAGCCAAATAAGGGATATAAAATCTCGGGACGCATCTGCTTTTTTTCAAAAAAATGGTTGTACTTATGCGCATATTGTATATAGTTTATTCGGTTAAGTAAATAACAGAAATAAAAAAATGTTGGACGATATTGAAAAGTTAAAAGGCAAAATCATTTCTTCCGTGCCGGACGGCTATGATGCCGTGCTGGCAGAAAAATTCAGCCAAAAGAAAAAGCAAGATATTTTATATATTTTGAGTGACGGTATTTCTATGGAGAAAACCGCCGATATGTTGCGTTGGCTCAATCCCGATTTAGAGGTTTTGTTGCTGCCGTCATGGGATACCGTGCCTTATGATAGAGTTTCGCCCAACATCAATATCGTTGCCCAAAGAATAGAAACGCTGACTTCAATTGTCAGCAACCCGCAGCCGAAAAAATCGCGTGTGATATTGGCAAGTGTCGGCTCGGTTTTACAAAAACTGCCGCCGCAGAAAATTTTCTTAAATGCCATAAGACAAGTCAAAGTCGGCAACAAGTTGAGTTTTAATGACTTTGTGCATTATGCCGCCATCAATGGCTATAACCGTGTGGAACAGGTGATTGAACCCGGAGAATATGCCGTTCGTGGCGATATTATCGATATTTTCCCGGTTGGTACCGACGAGCCGTTGCGTATTGATATGTTTGATGATGAGGTCGAACGTATCCGTACATTTGATGCTATGACTCAACGCACCACGGGCGAACTCAGCCATTATACTTTTCAGGTGATGGGCGAGGTAACTCTGGATGAAAACACCATCAAGTCTTTCCGCACCAAATATCGCGAGGCTTTCGGTGCTGCGTTCAAAGATGATGAAATTTATGCCGACATCAGTAACGGCGTAAAACATCTGGGTATGGAAAACTGGTTGCCGTTTTTCTATGAAGAACCGCTGCCCGATATTTTTTCCTATCTGCCGCAAGCCAAAGTGATTGTCGGTCGCAATGTTTTGGAAGCGGTTAAGTCCAAATGCGAAAGCATTGCCGATTATTATCAGGCGCGTTTAGAAGCATTGAATGTTAAGTCTGTCAACGAGGTGGATATTTACCGCCCGATTGCGCCTGAGTTATTGTATCTGACCGAAAAAGAAATCACCGATATTTTCAAGAAAAAAGAAGCTGTTTATTTCACTTCCATGACTTTGGCTGAAAATGATAATACGGTCAATGCCGGCGTGTTGCCGGGACGTAGTTTTGCTCAAGCCAAAAACGTCAATCTGCAGGAAGTTTATAAAGAACTTGATGAATATCTTAAAGAAAACAATAAGCTTCGCCGCGTAATTTGCTGCTATTCCGAAGGTTCTCGCGATAGATTGTTTACGCTGATGCACGAGCACGGCATTGAGAATTTATATTTTGCCGCGGATTGGAAAGAAGCCAATCATCCGGAAAATAAACGCACCGCCATGGTGGTTTTGAATCTACCGCATGGTTTCAGGGGCGATGGTTTGTGCTTTATCTCTGAGCAAGATGTTTTGGGCGAGCGTCAACACCGCGCCGTCAAGAAAAAAGCATCAAGTAAAGATTTTATTGCCGATGTCGGTTCTTTGAGCGTTGGTGAGTTGGTTGTTCACATTGAACACGGTATCGGTAAATTTATGGGGCTGGAGAATATCACCGCCGGTGGCGCTCCGCACGATTGTTTGAAGATTTTATATGCCAATGATGCCAAACTTTTTGTTCCGGTTGAAAATATTGATGTCTTGTCGCGCTATGGCTTGGATGATGATAATATTCAGCTGGATACGTTGGGCGGTTTGGCATGGCAGGCAAAGAAAGCCAAAGTTAAACAGCGCATTAAAGATATTGCCGAAAAGCTGATTAAAATTGCCGCTGAACGTCATTTGAAAAAAGCCGATAGCTTTATTGCCCCACAAGGCATGTATGATGAATTTTGCTCTCGTTTCCCATATTCAGAAACCGATGACCAGTTGAATGCCATTAGCGATGTTTTGCAAGATTTGGCAGATACCGTGCCGATGGATAGGTTAGTCTGCGGCGATGTCGGCTTTGGCAAAACCGAGGTAGCATTAAGAGCAGCATTTGCCGTTGCCACCAGCGGGGCGCAAGTTGCCTTGATTGTGCCGACAACTTTGCTTGCTCGTCAGCACTACATGAACTTTAAAAAACGCATGGAAGGTTTTCCGATAAGAGTGAGAATGCTCTCGCGTTTGGTCACCCCGAAAGAAGCCGCCGAAACCAAAAAAGGTTTGGAAGAGGGCTCGGTTGAGATTGTGATTGGTACCCATGCATTGCTTGCCAAAGATATCAAATTCTGCAATTTGGGTTTGCTGATTATTGATGAGGAACAACATTTTGGCGTGGCTCATAAAGAGAAGTTGAAGTCAATTAAGTCAGACGTTCACGTTTTAACCATGACCGCAACCCCGATTCCGAGAACCTTGCAACTTTCTTTGACGGGCGTTAAGCAGTTGAGCTTGATTGCTACTCCGCCGGTAGATAGATTGGCTGCGCGTACATTCGTCATGCCTTTTGATAAAGTGATGATAAAAGAGGCAATCTATCGTGAAAAATTCCGTCATGGTCAAACCTTCTTTGTCTGCCCGCGCGTGTCAGATATTTTCGGTGTTGAAAAAGAATTACGCGAACTGGTACCTGATGTCAAAATTTTGGTGGCACATGGACAAATGCCGGTCAAACAACTTGAAACCGTGATGAACGATTTTGCCGATGGCAAGGCAGATTTGTTGCTTTCCACCACCATCATTGAATCCGGTATTGATATGCCGAGCGTGAACACCATGATTGTCCATAGAGCAGATATGTTTGGCTTGGCTCAGTTGTATCAGCTCAAAGGGCGTGTCGGTCGCGGCAAGGTGAGAGGATATTGTTACTTTACCGTCCCCAAACAAAAAGCTTTGAAGCCGATTGCTGAAAGAAGATTGAATATTTTGCAAGCATTGGATTCTTTGGGCGCAGGTTTCTCATTGGCCAGCCATGATATGGATATCCGAGGTTCGGGTAACATCTTGGGCGAGGAGCAATCAGGACACATCAAAGAAGTGGGTATTGCTTTGTACCAACATATGTTGGAAGAAGAAATAATGCGTCTTAAGACTCAAGGCACAAAAGGCGAGAAAGAAGCTGGTGCCGGCGCCGCCATGACCGATTGGGCACCGCAAATTACCACCGGTATTCCGATTATGATTCCCGAAACCTATGTCAGAGATTTGGGTGTACGTTTGGGCTTGTACAAACGCATTGGTGATATTGAAGACAAAGCCGGTTTGGATGACATCAGAGAAGAATTGATAGACCGCTTCGGACCATTGCCTGTTGAGGTAGACAACTTATTAAAAACAGTCGAAATAAAACAACTTTGTCGCAAGGCAAATATTGAAAAAATTGATGCCGGAGCCAAAGGTATTTTGATTACGT
This sequence comes from uncultured Alphaproteobacteria bacterium, assembly GCA_944393225.1. Lineage (GTDB taxonomy): Bacteria > Pseudomonadota > Alphaproteobacteria > RF32 > CAG-239 > CAJLXD01. The sequence goes on along the minus strand of CALXZK010000002.1, from coordinate 16,804 downwards.
TGAGAAACAACACCTTTGCCAAACCGGAAAAATTGATAGACTTTGTTGCACGTCAGTTTGGTGCTATTAAGATTCGCCCCGACCAGAAGCTGTTTATAGAGAAAAACCTTGACAGTTATGCGCAGCGCGTAGAAACTATAAAAAATTATGTAAACAAACTCAATAAGTTGCTTGAGGACTAAATGACGGAAAACGTAAGGTTCTATAATCTTTTGGCGCATATCAAATCAGGAGATGATGTGCGCGAAGAAAATGTGGCCTTAAAAAATATTTGGGATCATGGTGGCAACATCATGCTCAATTTGTATTTTTATCGTGATAAAAGTTCCAAAGTTATAGATTCTGCATATATCAAAGATATTTTTGATTTAAGTACCGAAAAATTATATACATCATGTTCGGTCCTGCTAAGAGATTTTAATGAGTTTAAGGCTGAAACCACAGAAAATAAAGCCACCGTAACCAAAAAAACACCGGTTAATTTAGAGCTTTTGGAAGTCTTAAAAGATGATATCACCATTTTGCTCTACATTGCTAAGTGTATAGATTATTTTTCCGAGATAAAGAAAAAGACCATTTTGCAATATATAGAGCAGCATCACCCGCATCCGCAGAGTTTGAGTAAAAACTATGTTGAAAGTTGTTTAAAAGCATTGCAACCAACTACGGAAGAGTTTTATCAAGCTGCGGATAATTTAAATCAAAAAACGCCGGAAGAAGCAGAAGAATTGGTGCAAGCTGCCGTCAAAATTTGCATTGGTGACGGCTTCTTAGCCTATAATGAGAAAATTTATCTGGCAGAGCTTTTGCAAATTTTAAGAGAGCAAGGCGTTGAACCCGATGTCGGATTATAAATAAAAAAAAGGCTCCGTGAAGGAGCCTTAAATTTTATAATTCTCTGGGATCAACTACGGGAAAGGGGGAATATCCACCCACACCGCCGAAATATTTTTCAAAGAAGCCTTGGTCATGACCTTGTGCTTTTGTTGCATCAGTACTAACCGCAATTTCTTTTCCGTCAGCTTTGGTCAAGCGTTCAATATTAGAAATTCTGCCTTCGTTGTTAAACTCAATAGTCAAAATATCGCGGCTGACTTCCTCAGGCTCCATAAAAGCCACACGTTTGATGGAAGAAGACATATAAATCCAAGTGTTCTTGTCAAAAGAAACCACGGAAGAGGGCGCACCGAGAGTTTTAACAACTTGTTCTTTAGTGTCGCCGAGCTTGAGCTGAGATATGCGTTCATTAGAGGGCATGTTTCCGTTATGAGTTAAAAACATATCACTGGAGCAAGCCGAAAGCGTAAGAGCAAAGGCCAAACTCAAAACAGACATTTTGTTTATTGACATCTCATCATCCTTGCTATTATATCATAAAAGTTTAATAGAATTTATAACACAGGGAAAAAATTAATGCAAAATCTTTTTTCTTATCCTTTAATAGTTGATGAATTAACCGCATCGGAAAAAAAATATCATCTTCATGCTAGTGAAGAAGAATTAAACTATTTAAAAGAGGTTTTCAAAGTAGAAAGCGTTCGCTCTTTTGCTGCTGAAATATTTTTGAAATATAAGAAAAAAGAACATCGATTGGATGTTTGGGGCAAGGTTGATGCTGAGTTTGAACTCAAAAGCGTTATAAGTTTGGAAAATTTTTATAAAACTTATTCGCCGGAGTTTTCCATTTATTTTGATACGGAAGCCACTCCGCAAGATTTGAAAGACTTTGACTTTGATATTTATGATGATGAACCATACTTGTTGGATAACGGCAAAATAGACTTATGTCAGATAGCCATAGAGCAAGTAGCGCTCGTTATGGATGACAATCCGCGTAAAGAAGGAGAGGAATTTCACTTCGTTTCTGAATTTGATGAAGAGACAACCGAGGCAAATAATCCGTTCAATGTGTTAAAAAAACTCAAAAAATAAGATTAAATGACGGAAAAACCGAATAAAAGGGTAAAATATAATAAAAAAGACTTGCCAAAAGCAAAAATATTATATAAAACGTCATTCAGTTCATAAAGCCGTTTTTATTAGTTGATTTAAAAAACTAAATGGTTTATTAATGGCTGTGAAAGTGTATTAATTTTAAGTGTAATAGAATAAGAGTATAAGAAAATGGCTACACCAAAGAAGAAAACAACACCTTCTCGTCGCAACATGCGTCGTTCACATGATGCTTTGAAACCCAATTCATACATGGAATGCCCGAATTGTGGCGAGTTGAAAAGACCTCACAGTGTTTGCCCGTCTTGCGGTCAATACGATGGTCGTGAAGTTGTTGCTAAAAAAGCAGCTGCTGAAGAATAATTAAAAAATCAAGACATTTATAAAATCTTTTGCCTTAAAAGAGAGAATAAATGTCTCATATCTATATGGAGCAGGTTTTGTCTAGTAATCTGGTCATATCAATAGACGCAATGGGGGGAGATAATTCCCCCAGAGTCGTGATAGAGGGGCTTGCCATTGCTGCCAAAAAGAATCCCGATGTTCGATTCTTACTTTTTGGCGATGAAGCAAAGGTAATGCCGATTTTAACTCAATTCCCCGCACTCCAAAAGGTTTGTGAAGTTCGTCACTGCACTGAGATGGTTCACAATGAAGATAAGCCGTCTCAGGTTATCCGTAACAAAAATACCAGTATGTATATGGCAATTGATGCTGTCCGCAAAGGAGAAGCTCAAGCCATTGTATCTGCCGGTAATACGGGCGCATTGATGGCAATTTCAAAAATCGTGTTGCGTACCATTACCAAAATTCATCGTCCGGCGATTGTCAGCATTATGCCTCATCGCAACGGCAAATATGTTATGTTGGATTTGGGCGCAAATACAGAGTGTGATGCAATCAATTTGGCAGAGTTTGCTCTTATGGGCGATATTTTGGCTCGCCATACATTGAATCTTGAAAAGCCGCGTGTTGCTTTGCTCAATATCGGAGCAGAGGAAATGAAAGGCAAGGAAGAGATTCGCCAAGCTGCCAAAATTATCAAACATTCACATATGAATATTGATTTTATCGGTTATATTGAACCGCATGAAATGTCAAACGGCGTGGCAGATGTTATTGTCGCAGACGGATTTACCGGCAACATTGCGCTGAAATCTGTTGAAGGAACGGCAAAACTCGTTGTCAGATTGTTAAAAGATTCGATAAAACATTCGATCTTAGCCAAATTTGGCTTGCCGTTTATGTTGGGCGTTATGCTCCGTGTCAAAAAGACAATGGATCCACGCTTGTACAACGGTGCCATGATGGTTGGTTTGAATGGTTTAACGGTCAAAAGCCATGGCGGAACAGATGCTTTAGGCTTTTCTGTTGCCGTTAACAATGCTGCCAACTTGGTCCGTCAAAATTTTGTAGCAACAATAAAATCTGAAATCGAAAATGTAGATTTAGACGAATTATCACAGGAAATATTATATGACATGTATTAGATCTGAAATTATCGGGCACGGACACTATCTTCCGGCCAAAGAATTAACCAATGATGATTTGGCAAAAATCGTTGATACTAATGATGAATGGATTAGTACCCGTACTGGTATTAAGAGTCGCCACGTTGCCGAAAAAGATGAATATACATCTGACTTGGCATTGAAAGCAGCTCAAATGGCCATTAAAACAGCCGGAATTTCGGTTGAAGAGATTGATGCTATTGTTTTGGCTACCGTAACTCCGGATAACACAACTCCGGCAACTTCTGCTAAAATTGCCGGCAAATTGGGAATGCGCGTCGGCGCTGCTGCTATGGATATTTCTGCAGCATGCTCCGGTTTTGTATATGCTTTGACCATGGCAGATAACATGATTCGCTTGGGGCAAGTTAAAACCGTTTTGGTTGTAAGTGCCGAAACCTTATCAAAAATCACCGATTGGACAGACAGAAACACTTGCGTATTGTTTGGTGATGGTGCCGGTGCAATCGTTTTGCGTGCCAAAGAAGGAAACGGCACTGCTGAAGATGCCGGTGTTTTGGCAACCAAAATTTATGCTGATGGCAGCCAATATGAAAACTTGTTGTGCAACGGCGGTGTTTCAACCACACAAACAGCCGGCTATATTTGGATGAACGGTAAAGAAGTTTTCAAATATGCTATTAACAGCTTGTCTGAAGCCGCTGAAGAAGTCATGAAAATGGGCGGCGTAACTGCAGAAGATATTGATTGGTTGGTTCCGCACCAAGCTAATGTTCGTATTATCTCCGGTGTTGGTCAAAAATTAGGTTTGCCCGAAGAAAAAGTTATTGTTACAATTGATCATCAAGCAAATACTTCTGCTGCAACCATTCCTTTGGCTTTGTCTGAAAAAATGACAGACGGTACCATCAAAAAAGGCGACTTGGTTGTCTTGAACGCTATGGGTGCCGGTTTCACCTGGGGTGGCGCTTTAGTTCGTATATAAGCGTATAATAATACTTTGGATAAGTTGTTATTAAAGGCTTGTCAGAGTAGAAAATATAAGTTATTTGTTTGCAACGAAAAAAAATTAATAAGAGGAATGATAAATATGAAAACAATTACACGTGCAGATGTTGCAGAAACTATTTATGAAGAAATCGGCTTGTCCCGTAAAGATTCTACAGATGTTTTAGATATGATTCTTGATGAAATTGTCAATGAATTGAGCAACGGCAATGATGTAAAATTGTCTTCTTTCGGTACTTTCTCCTTGAGAGATAAGAAAGCTCGTGCCGGTCGCAATCCGAAAACCGGTGTAGAAGCTGTTATTTCTTCTCGTCGTGTTATTTCCTTCAAACCTTCTCAAACCATGAGAAAAATCATCAACGCCTAATAAAGGGGAAGTTTAATGGCTGTAAACAAGAGCAAAGCCGCGTTCAGAACCATTGCCGAAGTTGCTGAAGAATTAGGCGTGGCAACCCACGTGCTTCGCTTTTGGGAAACAAAATTTCCGCAAATCAAGCCAATGAAAAGAAACGGTGGTAGAAGATACTATCGTCCGGATGATGTAGAAATCGTCAAAACCATTAAAGACTTTTTGTACAACAAACGTTACACCATTGAAGGTGTGCAAAAAGTTTTTAAGGAAAAAGGCTTAAAAAACATTTTGGGAGAAGAAATTCAAAAAGACTTTTTTGAAGAGGTTATTCCCGATGTTAAGTTAGATTTGCAAAGCCGCGAATTTATAACGGGTTTGATAGGTGAACTTAAAGTTATGAAAGAAGATTTAACCCAAACATTAAACAAAATAAATAAAGCTTCTTAACGAAGCTTTTTTTATGCTTAAGAGGAGGATGTATGACAGATAAAGAATTTTTACAAGCTGCCATTGATGAGAGCCAATTATCAATTGAAAGCGGAAGTTCTCCGTTTGGTGCCGTGATTGTAAAAGACGGCAAGATTATTGCCAAAGCACATAATACGGTTGTAATTGATAATGACCCGACAGCGCATGCTGAAGTCAACTGCATTCGAAAAGCCTGCAAAGAATTAGGTACTTTTGATTTGTCTGGTTGCGTGCTCTACACATCATGCGAGCCTTGCCCGATGTGTCTGAACTCAGCCAAATGGGCGAACATTGCCGAGGTTTATTATGCTGCAACCCGTGATGATGCCGATGCCATTGGCTTCAGAGACAGAGTCTTTTATGATGAAGATGTCATAAACCTGCACCATATTGACTTGAAAACGGCACGTGCCGTGATGGATGATTGGTTTCAAGACACAAACAAAAGACCTTACTAAAAAAAGAAAAAGCTCTGATAAAAAAATCAGAGCTTTTTTTGTTGAACATTTAAGAGTTACTTCAGTAGAGCATTTTCAATCTGTTTACGGATTGCATTTCTTTGTAAGCGACGGCTGATAAAGTTGCCTTTTGTAACAGCTTGCGACTTTTTAAAGAAATCATCCCAATCGATTTTTTCTTTGTTTATGCTCAGATAGGGGATATGCTTTTCCCATTGACCGACACGAGCGTAGTAGGGATAAATTTCTTCAAAGGAAGCATATTGCTCAACCAATTTTTCGGCATGACGATATAGTTGAGCTGCTTTGTCTGTAAAGTTACTCAGCATAAATCCTGAATAAATATTTCCGGCAGCATCAGTATATTCCATTAATCCGAATAAAATTTTCAAAGCATGATCTCTAGTCATGTCAAATTTTAGAGCTTGTTCCAATCCGTTCATAATGAAATTGTAGCATCCCTCAGTCATGACATGATTTTCATCCCATCGAGATGAGTATTCACGATATTTCATTGGCAGAGGTTCCGGCCAAGGCGTTGAGTCGTGCAAGACAGCCCCACAAGAAAGTCTTTGTAAGCCGACCTCAAACAAAATCGGAGCCAAAACAATATTTTTTTCAGCAATCTCTTGCGAAAAGTTAGCAAGCAGATTCATAAACATGTCGTTTATCATATATCTGCTTTGCGCTTTGTTTTTAGGACCAGCCATCTTGGGCAAAATAATTTTATCGACTAGCTCTTCCCAAGTGAACAAAGACAAATTACGTTCTTTTGTAACATTCTCAATGTAGTTAGTAATCTTTTCCATGACCTAATAATATTTAGTGAAACAAAAAAATAGTTAAATACAAAATCAGAGGTATCACTATTTTTGCTAAAAATCAAGATGATTTTTGTCTAAAGTTTGAGAGCCTTTTGCCAAAGGGAGAGTTTTTTATCAAAAGAAAGAGCTGCGTTGGCAGGACTGGTGGAGGGGAGAACAAAATATTGATATTTTTCTAAAAGTTCTGAGTGAAAACGTTTGAAAAATTGGTAAGATTTTTGTCCGTTAAAAATCAGCCGACGGATATTAGAATGCTTTTTCAAAAGGCTTTCAAAATCATTAGGAATCATATTTTTAATATTGCTGTCCAAACTGCCGTTGCGTTCACAAAAGCGCAGATTATCCCAAAGCGCCAGATGGTTCTTGAGAATGCAAGCCTTCTTCTCGGCAAAATCAAAAAAATCTACGCCATTGTTAAAAAGAGTGGCAATAATTTTCCAAAATGCATTACGCGGATGAGCATAATACTCAGTCGCAGCTAAAGATTTTACGCTCGGCATTGTTCCGATAATCAAAATTTGCGAAGCCTCATCAATAATCGGCGGAAAGCACTCAATCATGAGGCAGATATTCCTTTTTGAAAAAGTAGCGCTTTTTGCCTTTGGTAAAATGTCCGTATTGAATGGCATGTTTTGGACAATGGTGCAAACAAGCCTGACACATGGCACAATTACCGTTCCACTCGGGGAAGGGGGTTAAGGTAATATTTTTCATAGGGCAGACTTTGGCGCAAACCCCGCATTGGATGCAGTTAGCTTTTTCAACATAAAAAGCTTTGTCATTCATAAAGCGGCGGAAGAGCGGCGCAATTTTACTCAAAATAGATAAGCCGCGTTTGATTGAAACCACATTTTTTTCAGCTTCAACGGCAGCAGAAATTTCTTTTAAGCGGTTTTGCGCTTTGCTTAAAAGTTGATTGCGTTTGCTTTCGGAATCAGTTTTCACAAACGGCGCCAACAGATAGTTGTTCGGCATATTGATAGAAAAGGCGGCATTAAGGGTAAGACCTTTTTTTGCCAACGCTTTTTTGAAAACTTTATCAACACCGCCGGCTTGTGAATGGCAGGTGGCAACCATGTAAATATAGTTATTTGTTTGTACGTTTAGTTGTTCAATAAACTTATACATACAAGTTGGTGCATCCCATGCGTAGATGGGAAAGACAAAACCGATTTTTTCTCCGGCGGAAGGAGTATAATCGGATTTTGCCGCCATAATCGGGGTTGCGCGGTCAGAAAGTTTGTGTGCAAGCTCTTCTGCCACCCATTGAGAATTTCCGGTTCCTGAAAAGTAAAAGATCATGACTTAGTCCTTTTGAGTTTTATATTGTGAAAATCCGCCGGCATAACTAAACACATTGTCAAAACCGTTTTGGCGCAAAATGCAAGAAGCCAGATAACTGTTATAACCAATCATGCAGTGCAAAAGGATAGGACGGTTATGCGGAATCTCGTTCAAATGTTTTCTGAGCTGCGGAATAGGCATATTGATGGCATTGGGCAAATGTCCTGCTTTGTGCATAGCAGGAGAACGCACATCAATTACGAACATATCTTGAAAATCGGTGCCGAAATAAGGTTTAAGACGATTTTCTTCCACATTTTGAATTGCCATGCCAATGAGGTTAATCGGGTCTTTGGCGGAAGAATAGGGCGGGGCATAGCAAAGCTCGGCATCACGCAAATCTTTGTAAGTGCCACCGAGGCGCAAAATGGTTGCAATAATATCGATTCTCTTATCCACGCCTTCCGTGCCGATAGCTTGAGCGCCGAGAATTTTTCCTTCGGCATTGTAAAGAACTTTCAAAGCCAAAGGTGTAGAATTTGGATAATATCCGGCGTGAGATTTTCCCCAAATCAACATCTTTTTGTAAGCAATATTTTTCTTTTTGAGCTGTCTTTCATTATTACCGGTAAAGGCGGCAGTAAGATTAAAGACCTTAACCACGCCGGAGCCTTGTGTTCCGGTATAAGGATAAGCAGAGCCGCAAATATGGTCGGCAATCAAGCGACCTTGGCGGTTAGCCGGACCGGCAAGAGCGATGGTTGTTTCGGAGCCGTCCACAAAATCTTTGACCGCAACATTATCGCCGCAAGCATAAATATCGGCAAAATTGGTCTGCATAAATTCGTTAGTACGAATAGCACCCGTGGCAAGGGTTTCAATACCGGCATCAGCGGCAATTTTAGTTTCCGGACGAACGCCGAGCGCCAAAATGAGCATATCCGATTCGAGCGTTTCACCGGAGGCAAGATTAAATTGTTTGGGCAAAACGGCATTGATACTGGTGTTAAGATAAAGATTGATGCCTTTGTCTTTGAGTTCTTTATGAATCATGCCGACCATATCTTCATCGAGCGGTGCCAGAACTTGCGGTGCTAACTCAATCAAATTAACTTTCAAGCCGGCTTCAATGAGGTTTTCAGCCATTTCCACCCCGATAAAGCCACCACCGATAACACTGGCTGTTTTGGGATGATGTTCGTTAATATATTTTTTGACGACATCGGCATCGGATAGATGACGAATGGTAAAATGCGGCATGTTACCCCAACCGTCAAGCGGCGGAACAAAAGGTTTGCCCCCGGTAGCCAACACCAACTTGTCATAAGCAATTTCTTCGCCGTTGAGGGTTGTAACTGTTTTGGTTTTAGGATTGATTTTTGTAACTTCGCTGTTGAGTTTAACGCGGATATTAAAAACATTTTCAAAATGTTCGGGAGAAGAAACCATCAAGTCATCACGGTCTGCAATCACATTTCCGCAATAGTAGGGAAGACCGCAGTTAGCGATAGAAACTTCGTTTGTTTTTTCTAAAATGATGATTTCGGCGTGTTCGTTCAAGCGTCTTAAACGAGCTGCACAACTCGCACCGCCGGCACCACCGCCGATAATAACAACTTTCATCTTCTTCTCCTTGTTTTTAAGTCTATTTATAGTTAGCGTAAACAAAAAAAGAAGATTGTCAATACAACTCAAAGTCTATGCAACGGATATTTGCTATCGGGAGCTTTGTTTCTCTTGAATATATTTGAGTTTTGTTGGGTCGATGGCGATATGAGTTTGCTTTCGTAAAAGCAAAGTGTTTTTATAAGATGGAGACTGATATAATTTTTTTCTTACTCTTTCAAGAGAATTTTCTACGGATATAACCCCAGCAGCCGCAAGATAATCTTCCATACCAACAATTTTATCAGAAGATGTATTAGGAAACAGGGTCTTTTTTACTTTATCACTACGTTGCATCATATCAGCAAGATAAACCATTCTGGCAACGGAATAGGCTTTGGCAGTTTCGGGAGATAATTGATAGTCTTTATGATTTTCTTTAAGTAGCTGATTATAATGATTGATAACATCTTTTTGTAATTCAAACCCTAAAGAATTTGGTAAACCGATGCTGGCAAAATCATGATAAACATCATTAACTTCACAACTTCCAAAATCAATAATTCCGAGCTTTTGATTTTTTTTATCATAAAAAATATTGGAATAGCGAATATCATTATGAATAGGAGCAACATGAGTGTTTACATTTTCTAACCTATTAAATGTGTTTTTGATAAAATTATCAATGGCATCAACAGTTTGTGGTTTTACCATTGTCCTGAGAGCTTCAATATATTTATTATAATTTCGTTTGAAATATTTATCTGAATTTTCTCTATCAGGAGAAGTTTGCGGAATGTATCCATCATTTGTAACTTGAGCAATTTCATTCATATCAAGATTATGAATAGTATACATAGCCTGAGCTAAGTCTTTGGCAATTTTATCTTTTTCGCTAGGGGAACAGTTTTTATAAATTTCTGGGGTTAAAAACTCACCTTGTATGGCAGATTGTACAATTTGCACTTCTTCTTGATTATTAATAATCTTCATAGTTGGAATATCAGCAGAAAGATTATTTTTTTCATGGAGCATAGCAAGCATTTTAGCTTCTTTTTTGGCACAGAAAAGCCAAGCATCAAGATTTTGAGGATTGCGGCAAGTCTTTATAATAAAATCTTTACCATCAATCACGGTCTTATAGGCAATCGAATTGGCTCCATCATCTGATATTATTTTTTTTTCAGCCATAGCTTATCTCCCATTGACTTTACCATACCATAAAATCAAGGGTGAGTAAAGCAATGTTTAATCTTTGAAAAGTCTCTTTTTTTCTTCAAGAAGTTTGGGGTTGCGCTCAAAAACATTAAGGTTGCCGTGTTGGGCGGCATCTTCATAATATTTGATTTTGAAATTGATTTTTTCCAAATGTTTTTCCCATTTAGCTTTTTGCTCTTCCACATGTTTTTTCTGTTCAATAAACATATTAAGACGTTGTGGAATAGTTGCGTCACCTTCCATGCACCAGTCAATATATTGCTTGATTTGTTTTAAGGGCAAACCGGTGCCTTTGAGGCATTCAATAATTTTTAGCCATTCAATGTCAGATTCGGTAAAGGCGCGCAAGCCCGAAGAAGTTTTTTTCACAAAAGGAAGCAAACCTTCTTTATCATAAAAACGTAAGGTATGTGCGGTCAAACCGACCATTTTTGCAGCTTCGCCTATTGAGTAACTCATTTTTAATCTCCTTAAAGTTATCCTCAAAATAGAAAAAAATAAAATGAATGTCAATAAAAAGTCTTGACTTAGAGCTAACTCTAAAGATTAAGCTTTGTTACAGAAAGATTCGTTAACCTCAACTAAAAAAGGAGAAAACAAAATGAGTTTTGAATTTTATTTGCCCACACGCATTCTGTTTGGAGCCGGAGAATTAAACAATCTGCACAAACAAAATTTGGGCGGCAAAAAGGCTTTGTTGGTTATTTCCAATGGTAAATCCGCCAAAGCTAACGGCTATTTGGACAGAGTGGAAGAACAGTTGAAAAAAGCCGGTTTGGAATTTGTTTTGTTTAACGAGGTCGAGCCTAATCCGTTGAAGTCAACCGTGATGAGAGGTGCAGAAGCCGCCAGAAAGAACAATTGTGACGTGGTTGTTGCTTTAGGCGGCGGAAGTGTGATGGATGCTTCCAAAGCCATTGCCGCTATGGCCACCAATGATGGCGACTTGTGGGATTATATCCAATTTGGTAAAGGCAAGAAAAAAGCTTTACAACACAAACCTTTGCCTTTGGTAACCATCACCACCACCGCAGGCACGGGTTCGGAAGCAGATGCCGGTGCTGTTATCACCAATCCCGAAACCAACGAAAAAACAGCTTTCTTTTCAGAATATTCTTTCCCGATTGTTTCTATTGTTGATCCTGAGTTGATGACTACCGTTCCGCCACGCATGACCGCTTATCAAGGCTTTGATGCTTTGTTCCATAGCGTTGAGTGCTACATTTCCAATAAAGCCAGCCTGATGACAGATATGTTGGCTTTGAGCGTGATTGAAAATGTTGGTCGCAATTTGGCAGAAACTGTTAGAAACGGTAAGAATGTTGAAGCCAGAGAAAAAGTTGCTTACGGCAACACTATGTCCGGTTTTGTTATGACCGTTGGTTCTTGCACCAGTGAACACTCTTTGGAACATGCTTTGTCGGCATATCATCAAGAACTTCCGCATGGCGCTGGTTTGATTATGATTAGTAAGGCTTATTACACCCACTTCATCAATCAACATGTTTGCGATGACAGATTTGTAAAAATGGCCAAAGCTTTGGGTATGGAAAATGCCAAAGAGCCGATGGATTTCATCAAAGCTCTTGTAAAATTACAAGAAGATTGCGGTGTAGCCGATTTGAAAATGTCTGAATATGGCATTAAGCCCGAAGAATTTTCAGGCATGGCAGAAAATGCTTTAGATTGCATGGGCTTCTTGTTTGCTTGTGACAGAACAAAACTGAGCAAAGAAGATTGCGTCGCCATTTATCAGGCTTCTTACAAATAAGGCAAAGATTATGGAATATAAAATATTAAATAATGGCGTAAAAATACCTATGTTGGGATATGGTGTATATCAAATTCCCAATGCTGACGAATGTGAAAGGTGCGTCTTAGATGCATTATCTGTTGGTTATAGACTGATAGATACTGCGGCAGCTTATCAAAATGAAAAAGCAGTAGGAAATGCCATCAAAAAAAGCAAAATTCAACGTGATGAGTTGTTTATTACAACAAAATTGTGGATACAAGATGCAAATTATGAATCTACAAAAAAAGCTTTTTCAAAATCGATGGAAAAACTGCAGTTGGATTATTTGGATTTATATTTAATTCATCAACCATTTAATGATTATTATGGTGCATGGAGAGCTATGGAAGAACTTTATGAAGAAGGAAAAGTCAGAGCCATCGGCGTTTGTAATTTTATGCCGGATAGACTGATTGATTTTGTTTCTCATCAAAAAGTTATGCCTGCAATAAACCAAATAGAAACGCATCCATATTGCCAACAAAGAATAAATGCCAAAATCATGCAAGAATACGGCATAGCTCATCAAGCATGGGGACCATTTGCCGAAGGAAGAGATAGCATATTTACCAATGAAACATTAGTAAATATCGGGAAGAAGCATCAAAAAACATCAGCGCAAGTAATACTACGTTGGTTGCTGCAAAATAAAATTATAGCTATTCCTAAAACAGTTCATAAAAGTAGGATGCAAGAAAATTTTGATGTTTTCAATTTTGAACTTTCTTCAGAAGAAATGGAACAAATACAAATGCTAGATAAAGAAAAAAGTTCATTCTTTTCACATTATGATCCTGAAATTTGTAAATGGCTAACAAATGCGACATTCAATTTATAAGGAGAAGACAATGAAAAATCTTTTGATGTTGGCAAGCGTGAGTTTGCTGATAGGGACAACTATAACCAAGGCACAAGAAATGAAGAAAAGTGAAGTTGATACAATTTTCAAACAAGGTGAAATCAATCCTTATTCCGAATTTTTCACCGGACAAACCTATTTGAATATGCTGAGCGTGAAAGATGATGTTTGGAATGCACCGGTTGGAAACGTGACATTTGAACCCGGAGCCAGAACCAACTGGCATAAACACAGCGGCGGACAAATCTTGCTCGTTACCGGAGGTGAGGGTAGATATCAGGAACGAGGCAAAGAAATTCAAATCTTGCACAAAGGCGATGTTGTCCGCATTCCGCCGGAAGTCGAGCATTGGCACGGCGCTGCACCAAACAGTTGGTTTGTTCACATTTCCATTGAGAGTAACGGGGCAAATAACAAGTCCACTTGGTTGGAGCCTGTAAGCGATGCCGAGTATAAATAAAAAAATTTGTTTGACGGCGGCTGTGGTTATCATTGCCGCTGCCTCAACCGCCTATTGGATGAGAGGAAACAACATGACGGATATTAATAAAACAGACCCAGAGTTTGCAGCACTTTGGCAAAACTTTGTTAAAAACGATGTCGAACCGCATGGCAAGTTAGATAAAAATATGCGCACGGCAGTGAAAATGGTAGCACATATCGGCGCCGGCGGTAAAGAAAATTATCGCAACGTGATAAGAGAGGCTTTAGCACAAGGTGTTGATCCGATTGTGATAAAAGAAACTTTGTACCAAACCGTGCCTTATGCAGGATTTGCAAAAGTATATGACTTTGTGCTGATAACCAATGAAGAACTGCAAAATGCTGGTGTGAAATTGCCGTTAGAAGGACAATCCAACACCACGATTGAAACAAGGTTGCAAAAAGGCTTGGATACGCAAAGAGATATTTTTGGCAAAGAGAATATTGATTCTATGCGAGCCAATGCACCGGAAGAACTGAAACATATTCAAGATTATCTTTCCGCTAACTGCTTTGGCGATTATTACACCAGAAGCGGTTTAGATATCAAACAACGTGAACTGATTACCTTTAGTGTTTTGGTGGCTATGGGTGGCGTGGAACCGCAAGCCAAAGCTCATGCCGGTGCCAATAAGAATGTTGGCAACGATAAGCAAATGTTGCTTGATGCCGTAACCGAGATGTTGCCATATATCGGTTATCCGCGAAGCCTGAATGCCATCGCTGTTATCAATGAAATATATAAGGGAGAATAAGATGAAACTGATGGGACTATTAGCTATGCTCGGTAGTATCTTTGTTGCCGGAAATGTTTCGGCGCAAGTCATCAAACCGCAAGATAAGGTCTTGGTGGCATATTATTCCAAAACCGGAAATACTGAAGCTATTGCCGAAAAGATTAAAGAGAATTTGTCGGCAGATATTTTGGTAATTGAACCGGTTAATGCCTATCCTGAGGATTATCGTCAAACCACAGAACAAGCCAAAAAAGAAGTGCAAGAGAAAATGACACCTGCCATTAAAAATGCCAAGGTAGATTTAAGCCAATATGACGTGGTATTTGTCGGCTCTCCTTGCTGGTGGGGAACCATAGCTTCTCCGGTGCGCACTTTTTTAACCGAGAATGACTTTAAGGGTAAGACTGTTGTTCCGTTTATGACTCATGGCGGCAGTGGTTTAGGACATAGTGTTTCAGACATTAAGAGCATTATTCCTGATGCCAAAGTCACTGGTGCTGAGGCATTCCGCGGCAGTTTTGCTTCAATGGCAGGAAGTAGTGTTAAAGAATGGTTGGAAGGATTAAAAAATGAGTAAAAATATATTAGTGATTTCGGCAAGCTACCGTAAAGGTGGCAATTCAGATACTTTGGCTGATGAGTTTATCAAAGGCGCAACAGAGGCAGGGAATAAGGTTGAAAAAATCTTTTTAAGAGATAAGAAGATTAATTTCTGCTTAGGTTGCGGCGTTTGTAATGATACACACAAATGTGTTCAAAAAGACGATATGGCAGAGTTGGTTGATAAAATGGTTGAAGCCGATGTAATTGTTTTGGCAACACCGGTTTATTTCTATGCCATGAACGGTCAAATGAAAACCTTTATTGATAGATGCGTTCCAAGATATACTGAAATCAGCAATAAAGATTTTTATTATATCATCACGGCGGCAGATGATAGAAAAGCCGCGGTTGAAAAAGTGATTGAAAGTTTGCGCGGTTTCACGCTCGATTGCTTGGATAATGCCAGAGAAAAAGGCATTGTTTATGGTTTGGGTGCATGGCAAAAAGGCGAGATTTTGAGCAAGCCTGCCATGAAAGAAGCCTATGAAATGGGCAAAAACGCTTAAAACAAAGGAGATAAGATGAAAATGACTTTGAGTATTATCATTGGCTTGGTTGTCGTGGCAGCCGTGTCTTGGAAAATATATTCTTGTTGCGTTTGGGATAAAACCTTTGCTAAGAGCGATAAGGTAGATGTTAAAAAAGTCAGCTTTCACAACCGCTATGGAATTAAGTTGGTCGGTGATTTATATTTGCCGAAAAATTTAGGCAAAGAGAAAGTTCCGGCAATTGCTGTTTCCGGTCCGTTTGGTGCGGTTAAAGAACAAGCTTCAGGCTTGTACGCTATGAATATGGCAGAAAAAGGCTTTATTGCGCTGGCTTTTGACCCGTCATATACCGGCGAAAGCTGCGGCAAACCGAGAAATGTGGCTTCTCCGGACATTAATACTGAAGATTTCAGCGCAGCGGTTGATTATCTGAGCACCTTGCCCGAAGTCAATGCTGATAAAATCGGCATCATTGGCATTTGCGGCTTTGGCGGATTTGCTTTGAATGCTGCCGCTATGGACACAAGAATCAAAGCAACCGTAACTTCTACCATGTATGACATGAGCAGGGTGAATGCCAATGGCTATTTTGATGCGATGGATGCCAAAGCACGTTACGAGCTAAGAGAACAGTTGAACGCTCAACGCACACAAGATTATAAGGATGGCACATATGCCAAAGCTCCGGGCTTGCCGGAAAAATTAAGCGGAAACGAGCCGCAATTTGTTAAAGACTATTATGGCTATTACAAAACCAAACGCGGTTTTCACAAACGCTCTATCAACTCAAACGGCAATTGGAATATGACATCTTCTTTGTCCTTTATCAATATGCCGATATTAAGCTATGCCGGTGAGATTAAAACGCCGGTGCTGATGTTGCATGGCGAAAAAGCACATAGCCGCTATTTTAGTGAAGATGCGTTCAAAAAACTTCAGGGCAAAAATAAAGAGCTGATAATTATCAAGGGCGCCAACCATGTTGATTTGTATGACAATATGGAAAAAATCCCCTTTGATAAGATTGAAAGCTTTTTCAAGCAAAATCTGCAATAAGAAAGAAAAAAGCCTCTCGTTTGAGAGGCTTTTTTATGCTTGATATTTTTTGATGAGCTCAAAGGCAGTGTTTTTGGCATCGGCCATAGCTTCTACCAAAGTTGAGCCGCCGGTTTTGCAATCGCCGATATATATGAGGCG
>CALXZK010000001.1 GCA_944393225.1 uncultured Alphaproteobacteria bacterium | reverse complement strand
AACGCATGAGTGATGAAGCCAAAATGATGATTGAGCTTTTTTAGAGCTTAAACGTCAAGGTTTCATAGAGGGCAGGGTGGAGTTCCTGCCAAATTTTTTCAAGCTTATCTTCAGTATCGCCGTGCCAAGTTTCCACTGTAATTAACGGAATTTGACGTTCCACACCGGCCCAAGTTCCAAAAGACCCGGGAGTTTCATAACCGACCGATTCGACAAATTTGTAACCGGTCTTGTCGGCATACATCAAAGCCAAATCACGCGCCGGACCGTCATAATCAATCAAATGCAAATCAGAGTGGATGGAGATGATGATTTTGGGGGCAAATTCTTCCACCAAAGACATCATAAATTTTGTTTCAATCTCTGAAGCCGGAGCGCCGCATTTCACTTTTTCATAAGAAAGGGTTTGTGTTTCATTTTTGAAATTAGCGGTCGGATAGTTGCGGTTCAAATCAACTTTGTTGGCATTAAAACGCGTATGCAACTCTTTACCGTCGGGGTTCAAACAAGGTAAAAAGTAGGCATTGTAGGCGCATGGAACGTCAGAATTTTGTTCTAACTCTTCCATAAAGCGGTTAAGCGCATATTCACCTTCAATTTCATCTCCGTGAAAAACACCGAGAAAGAAAATATTGGGCAAATTTTCATCAATTTTACGTTCATAAAAAGCAATTTCATGCCCTTTAGGGGAAATAATTGCTCTGATTTTTTTAATATTGTTTTGCATGTTTAACCAATCCGACTAAAATATTGCCAAGAGCCTGTACTTTGGCTTGTTTCTTTTGTTCCATTTTTTCATTGGCTTTTTGTAAAGCTGTTTCAACCGGAACATGAACAATTTTCACCTTACTGATGCAAAGCTTGGTTGCGCCGGTTCTGTCTTGCACGATATGGTCCAAATCTTGCGTATCGGCAAGCGGTTGAAAGCCGAAAGAATGGTAAAATTTTTCGCCGTTTTTGTTTTCAACATTATATTCCAAAATGAGGTTTTTAACGCCTTTTTCTTTCATCTTAGGCAGAGTTTGTGCCAAAACAAATGTGCCGAGCCCGTGTCTTTGTACCTCAGGGTGCAAGTAAATTTGATTCAAAATCATGGTTGAATCATCAAGCTTAACGGAAGTATCGGTAAAGTTCACCTTGCGATACCAAGCATACTCATAGCCGTCCATATAACCTTTTTCCAAATCTTTGGTTTGTCCGTTTTGTGCATGTTTATAATATTCGGGAATACGGCTGTAACGCACCAAACCAACGGGTTGACCGTCCAAATTAATCATAAATGTGCGGGAAAGATTGCTTTGCTCATTTTCGGCAGCAAAGCGCTTAACCTTTTGATAAAAATAATCATAGGTATAAAGAGCCATCTCCTCTTTAGACTTATAGCCTTCGGAAAGTTTGTTGTAAGAGGCACGATAAACCTCGGCAACCTGTTGCAGAGTCTTGTCCTCAGCAACCAATTTGGAAATTGTTACTTTCATTTTTTCTCACTTCAATATATATTCGGAATAGGGGCAAGATAGCACAGTCGATATAAGAGTCAAATATTAATATGTTTGTTATTCATACAAAACTCTGGACGCGGAAGAAGAAAAGTGCTACATCAGAAAAATAAGAAAATACAAAGCGGTTAAAGAAAATGGATATTGAAGAGTTAGCAGAAAATTTTGAACTTCTCGACGATTGGGAAGATAAATATCGCTATATTATTGATTTGGGAGAAAAATTGCCTCCTTTGCCGGCAGAGTTTCATACCGATGAATGGAAAGTTCAGGGTTGCCAATCTCAGGTTTGGTTGGTGCCGGAAAAGCAAGGAGATAAACTGTTCTTTAAAGGTGATAGTGATGCCATTATCGTCAAAGGTATCATTGCCATTGTGTTGATGATATTTTCCGGTCATACGGCTCAAGAGATAAAAGCCGTAAATATTGAAGAAATTTTCAATCGTCTCAATTTGCGAGAGCATTTGAGCCCGAGCCGCCGCAACGGTTTAGCTGCTATGACAGAGAAAATTTTACATTATGCCAATGTGTTATAGGAAATTTTGCTGATGAATATCCACGAATATCAAGCCAAAAAAATCTTAAGCAAATATGGTATAACCCTACCCAAGGGCAAAATAGCCTATACCCCGAACGAGGCGAAAAGAGTGACTTCGAGGGTTTCTTTACGAGGTCCGTGGATGCTCAAAGCCCAAATCCAATCCGGCGCGCGCGCCAAAGGCTATTTTTTGGAAGAAAAAGCCGGCAAAAAAGGCGGCATCAGACTGATTAAAAGCCGTCGTGACATCATCAAAAATGCCGAGCAAATGCTAGGCTCAACCTTAGTTACAACCCAAACCGGTCCCAAAGGAAAATTGGTTAGCCGCATATATGTTGAGGCTTTTACCAAGGTTAAAAGAATTTTTTATTCCGCTTTGGTCATTGACCGTATGGAAGCCGCCATTAGCTTATTGTTTGCCGATATTGCCGATACCGATATTAACGAATTGGCATTAAACCATCCGGAAAGAATTTTGAAAATTGAACTTCCGCTTGATCATGGTGTAGCACCGGAGCAAATCCGTCAGGTTTTAGAGTTTTTGAAATTAAGTTCTCGCAGTGCCCGCAGCTTAAAACGCTTTATCAATGGCTTGCATAAAGCCTTTTTAGAAAATGATGCTTCTATGATTGAGGTTAATCCGGTCGGTGTCATGGCAAACGGACAATTGGTTGCTTTAGATTCAAAAATCTCGTTTGATGACAACGCTTTGTTTCGTCATAAAGAAATTGCTCAGTTGCAAGATGATTATGAGGCAGATGAAAGAGAGTTGCAAGCCGCCAAATACAAGTTCACTTATTGCGAATTTGACGGCAACATCGGCTGTATCGTTAATGGTGACGGTTTGGCGATGGCCGTGATGGATGAGCTGCAAGACAAAGGTTATGGCGCTGCATGTTATCTAAACGTAAAAGGTGGTGTTGATAAAGATAAAATTGCTTCGGGTATCAAAATCATTATGACCAACCCCAAGGTAGAAGGTATTTTGATTAACATTTTGGGTGGTTTTTTACGTTGTAACTTGATTGCCGAAGGTATTATTGCCGCCGCATCTGAAGTTGGCTTAAATGTGCCGTTGGTTGTGCGCTTTGAAGGTACCAATAAAGATGAAGCCAAAGAGATTTTGCTTCACTCTAAGTTGCCGGTGATTATTGCCGATGAGATGGATGAAGCTGCCGATGCCGTTATCAAAGCCATAGAGGAGAGCGACTAATGTCTATTTTGGTTGATAAAAATACCCGCGTTGTTTGTCAAGGTATTACCGGTAATCAGGCAACATTCCATATTAAACGCTCTTTGGATTACGGTACGCATGTTGTGAGCGGTGTTACACCCGATAAAGGTGGAGAAATGCACTTAGGCTTACCGGTTTTTAACACGGTTAAAGAAGCAAAAGCTGAAACCAAAGCCAATGCCAGCGTAATGTTTGTGCCGGCAGTAGCAGTTAAAAGTGCTATGCGAGAAGCTATTGAGGCTGAGCTGGATTTAGTTGTTTGTATTGCAGCCGGTATTCCGTTAAAGGATATGATGGAAATCAAAGCCATGCTCAAAGGCAGCAAAACCAAATTGATTGGTCCAAACACTCCGGGAATTATCACCCCCGGAGAAGCCAGATTGGGTATTTTCCCTGAAAACATTCATAAAAAAGGCAAAATCGGCATCATCTCTCGTTCGTCAACTTTGACCTATGAGGCGGTAATAGAAACCAACCGCGCTAATAATTTGGGGCAAAGTACCGTTATCGGCTTGGGCGATGATATGATGATTGGCATGGATTTCATTGATACTTTAGAGCGCTTTCATCAAGACAAAGAAACCGAAGCAATTATTCTGTTAGGGCGCTTGGGTGGAACTTTTGAAGAAGATGCCGCCGCTTATTATAAAAGTTTGAAAAAGAAAAAGCCGGTTATTGCTTTTGTTGCCGGAGATGCTGTTCCTTTCGGACACAAAATGGGCTATGCCGGTGATGTCATAACCCAAGGACATATTTCAGCGCAAGATAAAAAAGATGCTTTTGCCGATGCCGGAATTATTGTTGTTAACAGCATCAACCAAATTCATGAAGAGTTGTTAAAATTGTTTCCGGTAAAATGAATGGATTGTTAAGTCAAATCATCAAAATCTTTCTGCCGCCGCGTTGTATCAAATGCGGCGCAATTTTGTCTGATGACGATGGCTTGTGTCCCAAATGTTTTCAAGAGCTCAATTTTATAACCGCACCGTATTGTTACAAATGCGGACATCCGTTTGAACAAGCTGCAAGCTCTAAAAAGATGTTGTGTGCAAGTTGTGCTAAGAAAAGCAAAACGCCTTTTCGCCTCAATCGCTCGGCTTTGTATTATGATGACATTTCCAAAGATTTGATTTTGGCTTTGAAGTTTATGGATAAAACCGAAAATGCCAAAACTTTGGCAAAATGGTTGTGCATGGCAGGTTTTGACATTTGGCAGAAAGGGGTAGATGTATTGATACCGGTTCCGCTTCACTATAAAAGATTGATAAAAAGACGTTACAATCAATCGGCATTGTTGGTTAAAGAATTGAGTAAAATCACCGGAATTAAAGCAGATTATACGTCTTTAGTAAAACACAAATCAACCAAGCCACAAGTTCAGTTCTCGGGACGAGAGCGCGTTAAGAATGTTAAAGGAGCATTTAGCGTCAAACATATAGAAAAAATCAAAGGCAAACGTGTGGTGCTGATAGATGATGTGATGACCACAGGCTCAACCTTAAAAGAATGTGCCTTGGCTCTGAAAAAAGCAGGCGCCAAATCGGTTGATACACTAACGGTTGCAAGAGTAATTTAGATAAAAAAATCCCCTCGGATAAGTCCACCGAGGGGAAAATTTTTTATCTAAGATTTATTATCTTATGTTTTTAGCATCCTCCGGTAAATGGAGATTGCGGTGTTTTCCATATAATATTTCCAGTATTAGGATTAGGTTTGAAAGAACCGGATGAGGTAGCTTTTCTGCATACACCGCCGATTTCCAATTTAGCACCACTTGAATATACTATGGTTCTAGTAGTAGTTGATGAGCCCTTGCTTGCCTGGAACCAACGTGCGGGACCTCTCACATTAGCTTTAGAACCAAAAGTGATTGTTCCGCGACTAATAACAGGTAAAAATTCAGCTCTTGCATCAAAGATAAGGTCTGAGTTGATATTTGCATTATCAACATCGAAAGGACCGTTATTTGCATAAGCATAATCAAGAGGTTTATCAAAGGCTTTCAACCCTACAAATTTAAATGGAGCATTTATATTAATGGTACCCTCAGCCATAGAAAGATAAATTGAAGAATTTATGGCCTTTAGGGTTGTTTCTGCATTAATATTAAGTGTTGAATATATCATAGTTGTGTGGCCATACATAGTCAAAGGTTTATTAACGTTAACTGTACCATTCGACCAATCAAAGGTACTCGGACTATATTCTGTAGACGGAATAGTATGAGTTACGGTACCATTGATATTTATCGTTCCATTCCTGCTAATTTGTGACTTTCCTGAGAGCATACAGTCACCAACACCGCCATCAGAGTCAAACACATTACTAGCTACGGTCGCTATAAGAGAACCTGTTTTTTCTATGTTAATAACAGGGCTTTCTCCCGATGCTCCGATAACGGTACCAGAAATATCAGTAGTAACTGTTGGTTTAATAGCTTCCACTTTACCTTTAATGTTTAATGTTGATTTGTCTTCAACGGTAAAGTGTTTCATCCCAGTTGATTTAACATTATAGAAGTTCGCAACACCTCTAACAGACATATGCGGTGTATTCCAGTTATTGGTGTAATAAGCAGATCCAGAAATTGAAGTGTTTTTAACAGGATCAAAGATAAACTCAATATCACGGAGCGTTCCGCCACCGCTAATCATTTCACTCCAATAACAATCTCCTTTTCTTTCAATTTTATTTACAAAAGTTAATTTTCTAAATTCAGTATTATTATTGGTCTTAATTTGAGTTTTACCCTGAACAGTAATTTTAGGATTAGCTGCACATAATGTAGAAGCAGAAGCAATTTCATTTGCGCCCATTACTGTTTTATTGGATAAATCAATATCTGTTGATATTGTAAAATCTTTTGCAATAATAAACTCTGATTTGTTATCAATCAATGCATGTTGCAATTCTTGTTGCGATGTAATAACCGTTTTATTTGGGAAAGTAGACGATACATACTGCGCACAGCTCTCAATTTTTGGTTTGCATTGATAACAAGCAGTTCCCAATTCAGTGTATTTAGGCTCCCCTTGAGTACCTGTTTCGCATGTTTTATTGTAACCGCTTGGACATGTATCATCTTTCATAATACAACCTGTGCTATCAGCATTGACTTTATAGCTGCTTTCGCATTCGGTGACTTTGCAAACATTATCTCCGCATTTAGAGTTAGCAGAATTCTTACAATCCGGACATTTTTCTACAGAGGTTGCATGTTCAGGTTTGTTTGTACAACTGACTTTATATCCGCTACAAGAAACAGCGCGGCAATTTTTATAACATGTTCTTGTATATTCAACAAAGTTTGTACAAATATTGTTATCAGGGATGCCATCTTTATAGGAGCTATTAATAGCAGTACAGCTATTGGGAATACATGTGCTTCCCTTTAATGTCCAATTTGATGCACATCCAATAATTTTAATTTTAGAGCCATCAAAAGGACAACGCTCACAAATAGCTTTAGTTGGACAAGTTCCTGTAGAATAGCCATCACAATTTTTTAGATTAACATCTCCCGGAAGTTTATTATCGGGAAATCCTAATTCGCTATCTTTTACATCAGGAAGAAATGTCGCTTTAGCTAATTGATATGAATCTTGCGGAAAAGAAGAAAATGAAACGTCAGGCAAAAGCCCCTTTGCCCATCCGTTTGTTGTACATAGCAAAGCAATGCCACAAAATAGCAATGCAGTTGCTAGTCGAAAAGGCGTTCGTATACGCATAACACACCTCCAAAATAATCATAAACCTACACAAAAAAAATTATACTATATTTTTTGTTATTTTTCAATTAGAAATTTGCTTGAGATAAAACAACAGTACTGCTTTTATATTAAAGAATTTAAGTTTTGGTTAATCCCTGAAAAAACAGCTTTTTCATATAAAAAGCTGTTTTTTTTAAGTCATTCTGTAAAATTCAATTCTAAATTTTACTTAGTTTTTCGGCAGCAAGAGCACTATTTTTCAAAGCCCAAGCTTCCTCCCCGGACAAATCGGGAAGCAGAGATTGATGTGCACCTGTTCTGTCAATGATTGTCGGCAAAGATAAGCAAATGTTTTTTACGCCGTAAATATCTTCTTGCAAAGTTGAAACGGTTAAGTCAGCACGCTGATTTTTTGCAATAGCCTCAATAATTTTGGTTAAAGAAGCCGAAATTCCGTAATAGGTTGATTTTTTGCTGCGATTAATACGAGAGCTGCTGGCAACAACTTCTTCGGCAATTTCTTTTTGGCGCTCTTCCGAAATCGGTTTTCCGATACGAGCTGCATAAGAAAGAATTTTTTCGCCGCCGATAGTCGCGGTTGACCAAGATGGCAGAGCCGAGCTGCCAAGTCCGCCCATCACGTACGCATGGATGGAATGTGGCGCAACATTGAGCTCTTCTGCCAAAATGGCGCGAAAGCGAGCGGAGTCAAGAACCGTTCCGGCACCAATAACACGTTCTTTCGGAAATTGAGAAAAGTCGAGAACGATTTTTGTGATAATATCCGCCGGATTTGTTGCCACAAGAATAATGCAGTTGGGTGCATGTTTCACAATTTCGGGAACAATTTTTTTCATAATCGCTTTGTTACTGTCCAAAATGTCAAAAGCATCGGTTGAGAGTGGTTTTTGCGCATCAACGCTAATGATGACAACATCAGAATTATGCAAGTCGGTAAAAGTTCCTTTATGAACTTTGCAAGGGCTGTTTAAGGCTGCAGCATGGAGCACATCAAGGGCTTCAGCTTCAGCTTTGGCTTCGCTAAGGTCAATCAAAACAATTTCGCTGGCTAAAGATTTCAAGACCAAAGTATAAGCAGTAGTACTACCGACAAATCCGGCACCGAGAATTCCGACTTTCATAATTTTCCCTCCGTAAATATTAAATTACTTTAATTATAAAAGCTATTGGTTAACAAAATATAGAGAATGAGAAAAAATAAAAAAAACAGCCATTTAATTTGAAAGGCTGTTTTTTTAGTGTTTTATGTGAAATATTTTACTTCTTATCAAATTTATCCATAATTTCGGCACTGTTTTTCAAAGCCCAAGCCTCTTCATTAGACATATCGGGAAGCAGAGATTGGTGCGCGCCGTTTCTATCAATTATTGTCGGCAGGGATAAGCAAATATTCTTGATGCCGAAAACATCTTCTTGCAAAGAAGAAACGGTCAAATCTGCTTTTTGATTTTTTACGATTGCTTCAATGATTTTGGTTATTGAAGCGGCAATACCGTAATAAGTTGCCTTTTTACCGCGATAGATTTTGAAACCTGCATCAATAACTTCGGCGGCAATTTCTTTTTGTCTTTCTTCCGAAATCGGCTTGCCGATTCTTTTGGCATAAGAGAGAATATTTTCACCGCCAACAGTTGCCGTGGACCAAGAAACCAAAGAAGAGTTTCCATGTTCTCCCATGACATAAGCATGAATGGAATGCGGAGCCACATTCAGTTCTTCTGCCAAAATAGTGCGAAAACGAGCTGTATCCAGCACCGTACCGGAACCAATAACGCGCTCTTTCGGAAATTGCGAATAATCCAAAACTAACTTCGTGATAATGTCTACGGGGTTGGTTGCAATAATGATAATAGAGTTCGGGGCATATTTTACAATATCGGGCACAATATTTTTCATAATCGCTTTGTTGCTGTCCAAAAGCTCTAATCTGTCGCCGTTCAAAGATTTTTGCGCATCAACGGTAATAACGACAATATCCGCATTTTGCAAATTTTCATAACCGCCGAAATATACCTTGCAGGGGCTGGTGAGTGCTGCCGCATGCAGAACATCCAAAGCCTCAGCTTCAGCTTTCACTTCATTAAGGTCAATGAGCACAATTTCGTTAGCCAAAGCTTTTAACACGAGAGTATAAGCAGTGGTACTGCCGACAAATCCGGCACCGATAATTCCGACTTTCATCTTTAATCTCCTTCAAATGTAAATTTGAGCAAAGTATAGAACAGCTAAAATAAAAAAGATAGCAAAGAAGATAAAAATATTTTATTATTGCGGATAAGGAGAAATATATGGAAGTTGCAGTCAAAATATTTGATAAACAGAAAAGTTGGCAACATCAATTGAATGTTTATCAGGGTTATCATCAAAAATATGCCAAGTTCTATCCGGCGGAAAATTTCTTTTATCATCCGTATTTATTGGAAAAATTGTCTATTCCGAATTTGAGTGAGGAAGAATTAAAAGAAGTTGAAACTTACTTCAAAACAAAAATTTATGATAAAGACAAATTGGCAGAAACTAAAAAGACGGTAGAAGAAAAAGTCATTCCTTTTGTGTTGGCAAAAAATGAATTGCTGCAAAACCTGCCGATAAAACATCCCGAAAAATTAACTATAAATTTATCTGGCGCGATGAGTGGCGGTTTTTATAATGCCGAAAAAAATGAAATTACCATAAGCCCACAATGTGTCACGCCAAACTTTATGCCACTTTTAGTCACGCATGAGTTCACGCATATTTGTGTGGAAGATGATGTGAAAAAACATCACCTGCCGCATTTGGCCAAAGAAAGATTGGTCAGCAAAATTTGTGCAGAAGTTTTGGGCTTTGATGATCATAATCAAGTAGGAGATAAGACCATAGATAAATTTTTGAGCAAAGAAAATTTGGAAAATAACTACGCACAAACCTTAAAAGATATCCAAACCCACTATCAACGGCAACAAATCTTGCAGCAAGGAAATGGCGCGGAGAAATAAAAAAGGCTTGTAAATTTTACAAGCCTTTTTCTCACCCCGTATATTGGATTTTATCCAACTTCAAAATATCAATAATCGCCATAATGGAGAGAAACTGGTTGAAAGTTTCGTCAATCAAGGTTCTATCCAAGCAGCTTTTGAAAAGGGAGGTTGCCTCAAACATATTTTCAGATGTCTTGAGGGTGATAAACAAACGGTTGTCAAAAAAGCTAAACTCAATGCGGTTGGCTTTATAAGCTTCTCTCAGTTTGAGCATTCTTTCCATGAAAGCGGTTGTCAAAAGATAGCGCGCTTCCACTTGGTTGGAGCCATAAGCTTCAAATTCTTTTTCAAAAATGCTGTCTTCAAGACGAACATTTTCCAAACCGGAAAGATTGCGTGTAAAAGACACAACTTTGTTCAGCATGCCTCTGTCTTGGAAAACCACGGTTTGTCCGGAAAAATCCTTGTTAAGGGATAACAAAACCAAAATACCGTCAAAAACAGTTGAGCGATGATCTTGTCTTTTGCCGTTATTATATGTTGTGGTTACCTTTTCAAATTTTTCTTCAGAAACAATCATTTCCACATTTTTGTATGTGCCGGAAAAATAATCATCGCCTGTACAAGAATTATAATTATTAATCAAGCGTGATTTTTCAACCACAAAGGAATTGACTGTTCCTTCAAATTGATAAGAAAAGCCGTCAAAATATTTGATAAATTCGGGCATCAACTGATTTTTTGACTTTTTGCGGTAGAGATACAAAGGCGATGCTGCCGCCGCAATAATAAGCATAATCAAAAAATAAGCAGCCGGAACTTTCCAATCATCTTGTGCAGGTTGCGTGCGCAATTGTTCTTGATAATTAAAAATCCATAAGATAATTCCCGGCACGGTTACAAATGCAAACAAGCAACCGAGAACAAAATAGTGCAAATATTGCTGTCTGATTTTTTCGGTAACCTGTGCAATTGGTAACAAATGTTCGGTATAATAGCGTTCGAAACCCGCTTTAAGCTCTTCTATACTGCGATTTTCCATGACGACCTACTTAAAAAAGTCTTGTGCGTTGATAGATTTTTTAGCTTGTTCTTCAGCTTCAAAGTAAGGCATTTCATCTTTAATACCGATCATTTTAGCAACGAGAGAGCTCGGGAAAATTTCAACTGCGTTTTTGAGGTCGGTAACATTCGCATTGTAGAAACGACGAGCCGCAGCAATATGTTCTTCCACAGAGTTCAAGCTTTCCATAGCATTAAGCATAGCTTCGTTAGACTTCATATCCGGATAATTTTCGGCAGAAAGTTTGAAGTCGTTCATTCTGGAAGAAAGCATATTTTCCAATTCAATTTTTTTGCTCGGATCGGTCATAAAGTTGACATTCATGGCTTCACTACGCAGACGGGCAATTTCTTCCATCATAGATTTTTCATGTTCCATATATTTTGCTGCCATGGTCATCAGGTTGGGGATGAGGTCATAACGCTTTTTGAGTTGAACATCAATGCCCGAAGCTGATTCTTTAAGTCTGTTTTTCTTCTTGATAAGAGAAACATAAATACCGTAAAAGCCAAGGACGATAACGCCTACAACAATCCATAAAATATAATTATCCATAACAAAGCTCCTAAAAAAATTTATAGTTGCATCATAACTGTTTGAATCTTTAAGATTTATTAAAAAAAATAAAATAAAAGGGGATTAAGGAGAAAAAAAATGCTGAATATTATCTGGGTTTCTTTTTTTATTTTAGGTTTTATTGCCGCCATTATTCAAAGTTTGTATTTTGGCGTGAGTGGTGTTTGGAGCAATATCGTCGGCGATATTTTTACTTCTTCCAAAACCGCATTCAGCATTTCTTTAAACTTAACCGGCATCTTGTGCTTATGGTTGGGATTGCTAAAAATTGCCGAACAATCAGGCTTAACCAATGTTTTAGCCAAGATTTTAGAGCCGCTTTTTTGCAAAATTATGCCCGAAGTACCCAAAGGTCATCCGGCTATGGGCTCAATGATTATGAATATGGCAGCCAATGTTTTGGGCTTGGATAATGCCGCCACACCAATGGGCTTAAAGGCAATGGAACAACTGCAAGAGTTAAACAAGAAAAAAGATGAAGCTTCAAATGCCCAGATTTTATTCATGGTGATTAATGCCTCAGCCGTTACTTTGATTCCGATTACCATTCTAATGTATCGTGCCGAGCTCGGTAGCGCCAATCCGGCGGCAGTCTTTATGCCGATTTTGTTTGCCACCTCAATTTCCACTTTAGTTGGCTTTTTGAGTGTGGCTTTTGTGCAAAAACTCAATATTTTTAACCGCGTTGTCTTGGGGTATATGGCAACTTTTGCTTTGCTGATTGGCGGCGTGGCTTGGTATTTCACATCTCTTCCTTCTGACGTGCGGTTGAAAGCTTCAGCTGAATGGGGTAATGCCATTTTGTTTGGCTTTATTATTCTCTTTATTTGTGCCGGTGTGTTGAAAAAACTTAATGTTTATGAAACCTTTATCCAAGGTGCCAAAGAAGGTTTTGATATAGCCATTCGCATTGTGCCGTATCTCGTGGCAATGTTGGTGGCCATTGCTGTTTTAAGAAGTTCCGGCGTGTTGGATTTGATTGTGCTTGGCTTTGAAAAATTCTTTGCTTTTTGCGGCTTGGATACGGATTTTGTGGCTGCTTTGCCCACCGCATTGCTCAAACCATTATCAGGAAGCGGGGCACGTGCCATGATGATTGAAACCATGCAAACTTATGGCGCAGATAGCTTTCCGGCTTTCGTTTCTTGTATTGTTCAAGGATCAACCGAAACCACATTTTATGTCTTGGCTGTTTATTTCGGTGCAGTCAAAATCAGCAAAGTCAGACATGCTCTGCCATGCGCTTTGCTTGCCGATTTAGCAGGGGTTATTGCTGCCGTTTGCTTTGGCTATATGTTTTATCAAGGCTAGATTTTTTACATCCAGCGTTTCTTTTTCATAAAGTAAACCAGTATCAGGCTGATAACGAGCATCAGCGCGCAGACAATCCAAAAGGCGTGTTCGTTATCTGCCATCGGAATTCCTTGCACGTTAATTCCGAGCAAACCGGTAATAAGGGTTAAAGGTAAGAATATTGCCGTGAAGATGGAAATGATGTACATAATGCGGCTCATATTGATACTGATTCGCCCTTGTAGTTCTTCATGATAAAAAGAAATATGTTCGCGGCAATAATCCAAATCTTCCAAAGATTTAACGACGTCATTGGCCACTTCTTTAAGGCGAATTTTGGCTTTTTGCGTGATGAGTGGATTCTTTTCTAATTGCAGGTTTTGGAACACCTCACGCATTGGTGCAATATAGCGACGCAAGGCAATAATCTCATGACGCAGGTCATTAATCTCACCGCGAATTTTGATGTCGTCCATATCTTGAATATCAATAATTTCTTCTTCAATATCATCGGTACGGTCGGTCAAATCATTGGTGGTTTTTGCAATCACATCGGCAATGGTATTGGCAAAAGTGAGAAAGCATTGCATCGGTGTTTTCGGACCAACTTTGTTTTCCAAGGCATCGGCAATTTTTTTAATACTTTTCAGATTGCGGTGTTGAAGGGAAATGATTTTGTTTTCATCAATCCAAAACCGGAGCGAAATCATATCTTCGGGATTGCTACCGGGGTTGAGGTTGATGGCGCGCAAAATGAGCAAAATTCCGGTGTCATAGCAAACAAAACGCGGACGCGTATCCGTATCGCAAAGCGCATCAACGACCAAAGGGTCAAGCTGATAATCTTCAATCAAAATCTGATAGGTATTGGGGTTTTGATAATCCAAATTGTGCCAAATCGCATATTTGCCGTTATCTTCGTTGGAAAGTCCGCCGTTACCGTCCAAGATAAAGCGTTTATTGTCATAAAGATTATATTCTGCCATTTTCCCTCCTAATCTTGAGCTTCATAAAAATAACATTTGCCGGAAGCAATTGCTTCATTGGCATCATCTTGTGTGCCTTGTGTAATAATTTCGAGAACGCGTTCATCATTATCATAGTTGGTGTGTGCCGCCAGCGGATTAACCGCGCTGATTCCGAATGCCGAAACCGGCTCAATAATATTGAGGTTCACGTTTGTCACATAAGGACAAATACGAGAGTCGAGATAATTATCGGCAAAGTTTTGCGGAATGGTATAACTCAAAATATCGTTCGGGTCAGAGAAAGCAACAATATTTAAGCGTTTGAAAATGCGGTTATCATAGTTTTTACCGCCAACTTTGCAGTAAGAGTTCATCTGTCCGTGAATTTTTGGAACTTTGCGTCCGATTTGCAGAAACGGCAATTGATTAGCCAGCATAAACACGGTCAATTCTTTGTTTTTGAGTTGGTCAATATAGTAACGGGATTGCGGATTGGCTTTTTCGGCTTGAGCCACATCGTCAGCCAAACTTAAAATTGAGTCAATAAAGATTCGGCTGCCCAAACTGTGCGTAACAAAGATAATATTATCTTCGCTCAATCCTTTAATTTGCTTGTATGGAGCAACTTTGCATGCTGTCTTGTCGCCGTCTTTTAACTGATCCCAACTTTTGCCGAGCATCCAACAGGTCGATTGTTTGGTGGCATTCAAAATATAATTATGTTCATCGGTCAAATAGATGAGCGGGTCAGGCACGGTGTCATTCATAAAGCTTTTAACTACATTGTTGAAAGCGGCGCGTTTATAGGTATTTTCTTTAGCCATGTCATATTTCAAGATTTGCTTTTGTGCAATAGTCGTTTCTGACCAAGCCAATTCATAGAAAAGAATGGTCTTTTTGAGGTCTTTGCTTTGCGCACGAGAAACACGCAGCGTTCCGATAACGGTTTTCTTGTCAGTTGGATCGATAAGCGTGATGTTTTTCGGGCGCCGAGAAACAATTTTGAGCCCGATTTTTTTGCATAGGTTATCACGGATTCTTCCCGAATATCCGGATTGGTGTGTTCCCACACCGTGAATGATGAGAACTTTTACTTCTTTACCGTTGGCAAAATATTGGTTAATGCCGTCAAACTTATCACCTCTGATATCACATTGGCGCGTATCAACTTTATCATCATTTTCCAAAACGGCTTCGGCAATTCCTTTACCCACGGAAGTACAACCGGAAACAACCAGCAAAGAAAGTAAAAGAGAATATATTTTTTTCATCAAATTCTGCCTGACAATTAAAACTATCTTAAATATAATATGCTTTATCATAATAACCATTGGTAAATAAAAGGAAAATAAAAAAATATGAAAGCATTGGTACAAAGAGTAAAAAGAGCATCGGTAGAAATTGAGGAAAAACTTTATTCCAAAATCGGGCAGGGTATGTTGATTTTGCTTGGCGTAGAAAAAGGTGACGGGCAAAAAGAAGCTGAATATTTGGCAAAAAAAGTTGTCAACTTGCGCATTTTTGAAGATTCGGAAGGCAAAATGAATTTATCCGTGCAAGATATTAAAGGCGAATTGTTGGCAGTATCTCAGTTTACTTTAGCCGGAGATACCAGCCGCGGCAATCGTCCCGGATTTGAAACCGCCGCTCGTCCCGAAGAAGCTAAACCTTTGTATGAATATTTTGTAGAGTGCTTGAAAGCTTATGGTATCAACACCCAAACCGGCATTTTTCAAGCCGATATGCAGGTAGAGTTGATTAATGACGGACCGGTAACCTTTATGTTGGAAAAGAGAGGATAAAATGTCTGACTTTGAGCAAGACATTTCTGAAAATGATTCTTCTGTGACAAAAGAAGATCAGGTCTTCTTTTTATATACCCAGTTAATGGATTTACCTTTTTCACAAATTGAAAATATTATTCAACTTGAACATTCTTTATACCTTGAGCACAATGCCAACCCGCAAGACAGATTAGCCATCATCGGTTTGTTGCAAGCTCAAATTATGCTTGGTAATTATGAAAAAGCTTTGTCTTTTGCTTATCTGCTATGGGACAAGGGGGCTGGTCTGACCCCGACGGAAGAAATGTTATATATCAACAGCCTCATAAATCTGGGCTTATTTGATATGGCAGCTCAATTATTAAAACCGCATATGGAGAACTTAAGCCAAGACGTTCAAAAGTTTTTCTCTGTGATGGTAAAGTTTGCAACCATGACCGGAAACATTTATGCTCTTGAAAATTTATTGCTAAATCCTCATGCGCCATATCAAGATATAGAATATGCGCAACTACTTT
Organism: uncultured Alphaproteobacteria bacterium; assembly: GCA_944393225.1. Classification (GTDB taxonomy): domain Bacteria; phylum Pseudomonadota; class Alphaproteobacteria; order RF32; family CAG-239; genus CAJLXD01. The sequence continues at coordinate 168,925 of CALXZK010000001.1, read as the reverse complement.
CAACTATCAAAGAAGAGAATAACACAGAGCATTTGAAAAATATTTTGAAAATCGTTTTTGAAAATCTCAAAAATGTTCTTTGTGCTTGTGAGTATGATATTTCTACTTCAGAACCGCAAAATTTGGAAATCTATTTGTACGTAAGACAAGATAAAAATGAAATAGAAGAAACCAGAAAAACATTACAAGAGAAAATAGAAAAATATCTTCAGGCCTTTGAAATGACTGAGCTTCCCCATTTTGCGTGGTATTTAAGACCTATTTCTCAGCACTCGGCAATGGGTCTGGATTAATTTCTTTGGGCGGAATAAAGGTCGAGTTTTCTCCGTTTTTTTCTGCCTGAATACGAGCCATTCTTTCAACTTTGTTTAATATCAATTTTGAGGCTTTGGTCAAAAGTTTTTGCATCAAATTAGCAGCAACTTTTTGTTCATCCTCATTGCTGTTAAACAAGATAAAACGGTTTTGATGTTCAATGGCAGAGCTTCCGTCCATCTTGTTTTTAACCTCCACCGAAACAACCATTTGCATACGATTCGTATTGCTGTTAATTGCATCAACTTTGGCACGCAATACTTTCGAATAAATAACATATCCGGCTGCATTTTCATCTTCGGTAATTTGATAATATGCGTTGTTATCAAAAATACGGTTCAAGATTTTTACATATTCTTTGGAGTAGGTGTTGTTAAAAAACTCCAAAGGTGCAATATAGAGCAATTTTGCTGAGGGAGCTTTCGGAGTCAGGGTTACATTTGTCTTTGCCGGTTCCTGTGCTTTCTTTTCAACCGGTTGAACATTTTCATCAGCAACAGGTGCAACTTGAGGCAAACTTTGAGCAACTTGAACGGAAGGCTCCTCATTAGTTTCTTCCGGCAGAGGCTGAATATTTGTTGCTTCGGTTTCAGAAGCGTTTGTTTGTTCGTTTTTCAACTCGTTTAGGGCGGCAGAAATATTATCAGCGCTGACATAGCCGGTTATTTCAACACAAATTTTCTGTGCATTTTGCTCTGTGGTTTGCACGCCCAAATCTTCAACATAATTATCAACGATTTTATAAACCAAAACATTCAAATCGTGCTCATTATATTGGTTTTGTAAAGATGTAACGGCTTCCAGATTTTTGACCGCTTCAAAAGTTGCCTTATCGGTAGCACGCATTCTGATAGATGAAATTGTTTCTTGCGGTTTAACTCTTTCGCAGGCTTGTCCGAACAGAGTTTGAATCTCTTCGGAGTAGTTTTCGTCAGGCATGGTTTCAGCATAAGCGGACGGCACAAAAGCCAACCCCAAATTCAAACCGAGGAGAACCTGTTTTAGAAAGAGTTTCTGCTTCATCTAAAAATTACCACCAGCTTTTGTCATCATTTTGCAATTGTCTGATATCTTGTTTCCAAGAGTCAATCTCACGACCGTCTTTGTCTTGCAAAGTCAAGGTATATTCAATAATCGGGGTATTGATACCTTTGTTCGGATAAGCATCGACGCTCACATCCAAGACATAATCGGCATCATCAAGCTGAGAAACCATCATAAAGTTTTGCGAGCCATCAATAATGTCATAAATAACCTTATTGGCATAGTGCAAACCATCGGGCAATTGATTGTTAACTTTTTTTGCTTCCAAAACCAAAAGTTTGGGCTTGTTGCCTTGTTGCTTATAAATTTTTTGAGTGGCATCAAGCATTTTGTTGGTAACGCGCGTTGCTGCAATGGCATAAACTTTAGGCGTGATTTCGGCACTGTCATATTGAGTTGTTGTGCTTTCCTCTATGCTATCATTTTGAGCCGAGCTCTCATTTCTTTCGCTGTATGTTACGGGAATGGTGTTTGTTTCAACAGAAGTTTTTGTCAAAGTAGTTTCTGTTTTTTTCGTTAATAAAGATTGTGGCTGATTCTGTGCCGGCACATTTTGCGATAAAGGAAGCACATCATCTTCCTCGTCATCATCAAAAATATCATTGTTAGCCTGAGTATCTGTTTTAGGTTTAGCCTCAGTTTTTTTCGGCGCAACCGGTTGGGGTTGGCGCAAATCTTCGGGAATAACCAATTCTTTGGAAGAAACGGATTTTGTCGGAGCAGCGACTGCTTCGGGAGTAGCATTTTCATCATCATAATAGAAAGCCATTTCGTCGCTGTAGTGTTGACAAGCGCTCAAAGCCAATGCGGCAACAGAAAAAAGAAACGTATTTTTATTCATCATACAGACCTGTAAATTTTTATCAGATTAATCTGAATACCACTATAAACAGATTAAAAAAAAACACATTAAATTTTTTAACTTATTCACTTTTATCCGCACAATCTCTGTTTGCTTTTTATAAAAAAATACATTATGTTATGAAAAATTGCATGAAAATGGAGATTTTTTTTATGAAAAAACTGTTTCTTAGTTTGTTGCTTGTTTTGGGCGGTTGCTCTTCAAGCGTGAATGTTGATGACTTTCATAGATATCCGGAAAGAATGAACAATTGGGCAGCAACTTCCAACATGGAAGACTTGTGCGATGCTTTGTTTGAATATCAGGATGATGCATTTATTCTTAATCGAATTTTGATAGAATTTAGTCGCCGCAATATCTCAACCATGAACTGCCCGCAATATGAAGATTTGATGAAAGAGTTAAACAAAAACAAAAGGAACCGCGTATGAAAAAAACACTTCTTTGGGCATTAAACTGCGCCGTGTTATGCGGATGTGCCACGCCAACGGCAAATCTGCCGGCAACCACGTGGTATGATAAAACCGAAATGCGCAAACAACATTACGAATATGCGCAAAATTATGCCGTTGAGCGGGATAAAAAAATCAATACCATTTTCTATAATTTGAAAAAAAATACCGGAGAAGAGCTTTGCGATCGCAAGTTAAAACCCGGACTCGGTTTTGATATAGGGGTTTATCTTCCCAAAAAACATTGGTGGCAGTTTACCGTAACTCAAGAAGCCAGAGAAGAAGAGGAAGACATCAAAAATCTAAACTACTTTGATGAAGAAAACGTTATATACGTGCGCTATGTCATTCCTAATTCGGCTGCAGATAAAGCCGGACTTAAACCAAAAGACAAAATAGTGACAATTTTTGGTATGGCAGCCCCCAACACACCGGATGCTAAAGAAGATTTTGAAGAAATTTTAGAGGAGAATTTAACCAGCTCAACTTTAGGTCAACCGGTTGAGGTTCAAATCGAACGCAAAGGCAAGCTCAAAACCATCACTATCAAACCGGATAACGTTTGCCCCTATAATTTAAAAATAGATACAACTATGACCACTATCAATGCCTATGCCGATGGAAAAGACGTCTATTTAAGTAATCCTATCATAGATTACATGCAAAACGAAACGGAAATGGCGGCAGTTTTGGCACATGAGTTGGCACACAATACTTTAGGTCATCCCGAAGCCGGACAATTAAATGCGGCAATCGGTGCCATTGCCGGAGGCATAATCGACGGCATGACCAACAATTTGAACGCCGATGCAGCTCAATTGGGTGCAGAACTTGGCTCAAAGGTCTATTCCAAAGATTTTGAACACGAGGCGGATTATTTGAGCGTTTATTATGTAGCTCGTGCTGGATACAACTACAAAGACCTAAGTATCGTTCAGAAAAAATTGGCAGCTCGCAGCACTACTAGTCTTTATTTTTCATCAGACACACACCCAAAACCGCAAGAGCGTGCTCCGATATTGATTGAAGCAGCCAAAGAAATTGATATGAAAAAATCTTTCAAAGAACCTTTGTTGCCGGACTTTGCTAAACGCAATTCTCATCTTGAAGACAAAACGGACGACGTAAAATGGTTTTAACATTCACTGCAATCTTAATCGGTTTGTTGGCTTTGGTACGTCCTTTGCAAAAAAATAATTTTTATATTTTGCATAGTGCCATTGTCATTTTAACGGCATATTATGTGCAAACGCACTATTTTACCGTAACGCCGTTTGCACCAAAAACTTTTATGCTGTTTTTGGTTTTTCATTTAGTTTCAATCAACATAACAACCATGGTGGCTTATTATGTTGATAAACGTGCGGCCATCAGGCATGCATGGCGTGTTCCTGAAAACACTTTACATACATTAGAGTTTTTAGGTGGTTGGCTTGGTGCTCTCATGGCACAAAAATTGTTCCGTCATAAAACGGTCAAAAAGAGCTTTCGAGCCATTTTTTGGCTGATGATTGTAATGGAATTTGTTGCCGTCTGGATAATCTTAAAATATTTAAAATTACTGTAGGAATTATATATGACCGTAAATTTACAAGCCGTAGCTTTGGCTCCGCAAATGAAATTTGCTGACCATTACAAAAAAATTCTTCCCTATGTCAAACCATATTACTGGCGCGCTTTGTTTGCCGTTGCCTTGAGTATTCCGATTGGTGCCTTGGATGCAGTTATCGCTTGGGCATTAAAACCATATATGGATATTGTGTTGGTTGACAAATCTGCACAATCACCGGCAATCATTCCGCTAGTCATTGTTTTGTTTACGATTTTTCAAGGCGGTTTGACCTATCTTTCAACTTACATGAACTCTTGGGTCGGCATGAAAATCACTCAAGATGTCAAACGTGCTTTGTATCAAAAATTGTTGATTTTAGAGTCCGCTTTTTTTGATAAGAACGATTCCGGATTGATAATTCAACGCTTTTCAACAGATGCAGACACGGCATGCACGGGGTTGTTGGATAATGTGCGTTTGTTTACCTCACGCATCTTTTCTTCTCTTTCTTTGATTGCCGTTTTGTTTTACAATTCATGGCAGTTAGCCCTTATTGCCATTGTGGTTTTGGGCGGAGCTTTGGCACCGTTGGCCTATGTCAGAAGAATGATTAAAGCCGTGGTGCAAGAGCAGGTCAAAGAAAATGGCGTCGTTTTAACCAAATACAATGAAACATATTCCGGCAACAAAACCATTTCTTCATACAATTTACAACAGAAAATGTATAATCAATATGACGGAATTTTGCGTCGCTTGTTCAAATTAGGCATCAAAATGGTGCAAAGAACAGCTTGGTTAACCCCGATGATGCACATTATTGTTTCAATCGGTGTCGGTGCCGTTATTGGTTTTGGTAGCTATTTAATTGTCAGCGGAACCATAACCAGCGGTAACTTCGTGTCTTTTATTACGGCATTGATTATGCTTTATAACCCGATTAAAAACATTGGCAAAAGCTACAATGCTGTACAATTATCTTTCATGGCCATCGAACGCATTTCCGAAATTTTGGAACTCAAGCCTGCAATTGAAGATGCACCACACGCACAAAAATTAAGCAAAATCAAAGATAAAATTGAGTTTGATGATGTTTGCTTTGAATATGATGAAAACGTACCTGTTTTGCAACATATCAATTTGGAAGTCAAAGCCGGAACAACAATTGCTCTGGTGGGCAACTCTGGCGGCGGTAAAAGTACAATCGTCAGCTTGTTGCCGCGTTTTTATGATGTTAAATCCGGTGCCGTCAAAATAGATGGAACCAACATCAAAGATTTTAGCATGGAAAGCTTGCGCAACAATATCTCTGTTGTTTTTCAAGATAATTTCTTGTTTGGTGGCACAATCAGAGATAACATTTTGTTGGGCAAACCCGATGCCACGGAAGAAGAAATTAATAAAGCTATCAAAATGGCTTGTTTGGATGAGTTTGTTGCCGAGCAGGAAAAAGGTTTGGATACGGACATCGGCGAGAGAGGAAGCCTTCTTTCCGGTGGTCAAAAACAAAGATTATCCATCGCCCGAGCTTTTATCAAAAATGCCCCGATTGTCATTTTGGATGAAGCAACTTCTGCTCTGGATAATAAATCAGAAGCCGTGGTTCAAAAAGCCATCGAAAATCTGATGAAAGACAGAACCGTGTTTGTCATTGCTCACCGTTTGAGTACGGTACAAAATGCCGATAAAATCGTGGTGATTAATGACGGACGCATTGTTGAAAGCGGCTCGCATGAAGAGTTGCTCCAAAAAGAAAAAGGAGCTTACAAAGCTTTATATAATGCTCAGTTCAAATAAAACAAAAAAAACTCTTGCCGAAAAGCAAGAGTTTTTTTGTGCCGTGCTATTGGTAAAGATTAGGCAACAGCTTATCATCTTTTCCTTTTTTACGAGATTTTGCCGCAACGGCTTCAAAGATTTTGATAAACTCTTTAGCATCCCATTCCACATTATTTTCGGTGTAGAGCAGGGCATTGAGTTTATCCAATTCTTCAGTAAAGGCTTTGTCTTTGACAAGGTCTTTGAGCTCGCTGAAGTTATTGAGTTTGGCGCAATTAAATTTATCGGCTCCCCAGTTCAACAAAGCATCACGAAGACCGCGAAAATCGCGATTTTTGGCATGAGCAATCACTTGCTTGTGCCAATGTTTTAGCCCATGCTCTTTCGGGGCACTTGTTTTTCTCATCAAAAGAACGGTCAACAAAATCCCCAAAACAAAAGCTCCGAGCGCAATCAATAATAAATGCAAGTCAGAAATTTTGGGTTCGGAAGCAACCGGAGTAGGCACTGTCGGTGCCTCAATTCCTTGCGGCAAAACTTGCGGTTCTTTCGCTATAGTTTCTGGGGCTGCGGAGATGTTCGGCTCTGTAGCAACACTTGTTCCGATGATGTTTATTTCTTTTGCCGGAAGTGTTGCCGTTTTAATCTTTTGCTCGTTAATGTCAAACCAATTTACCTTCATTTCGGGAATGGTGATTTTTCCGGCTTGTGACGGAATATAAACATTAGACAATTTCATAATTGAAACCACGCGCCCTTTGTCGGCAGACATTTCGGTTGCCGGTTTTTCGGGGTATTGTTTTATGCCGTTAACGGGAGCAAATTGCAATTCCGGCAGTTGATTATCCAACACGCCGTCGGCTTTCAGATAAACCGTGCGGTGAATGGCTTCTCCAACCTTAAATTGCGTTGTATCCGGTTCCCACTTGTCGGCAAGCATCACGTCTTGTGCCGGTAGCCACCAGTTGCCGTTATTGGCAGCTGGAATGGGTTTTACATCAACTTCAATCGGTTTGGATCGCAGAATAACCGGATTTTGCTCAGCAAAAGTAAAGCCCAGAGTGGCGCTCAAATCATCGCCGAACAAATCGGCAAAAGGATCAATTCTCTTTTTGGGGCGAGAAAGAGTATAGCCTTCAAAACGTGCGGCAGGAACGGTGAGCTTGCCGCTTCTCTGCGGAAACATGGCATATTTGAAGGTAATCTCGCGCATCTTTTTACCTTTGACCACCAAGGGGTTAATATCCGGCGTGCCGATGGAACGGATAACCCAATCTTTGTTGTTGAGCTCAAACACCGGTTCACGACCTTGCAAGCCGCCGCTGTCAAGTAAAGAAAGAGTGTAAATTATCTCTTGTTGCACATAAGGATTATTGTTGTTAATTCTCCCGCGCATGGAAAATTGAGGTTCATTTTGCACCGGTGCGGAAGCGTTTGCATTTGCCGGAGCAGAAACGACAGCATCGGCCGCCAAAACTTTAATCGTGATGGGTGCGGATTTGTTGCCTTGCTTATCGGTAAATGCCGGAATGGTCAAATCGCCTTCGCGTTTTGGAATAATCTTAAATTTACGGACATATTCCATATTATGTTGCCCGTTAATGATATTGATATTGGTGCTTTCCATCACACCGACAACATCAAAATCTTGGCGTAGTTCGGTAAGGTCGGCTTGTGGCGGTTGTGAATTGCTGTAATTAATTTCCAAATTCAAACTTTGTCCGAGCGGCACTTGTGTCTTGTCAACACTTGTCGAAATTGATGTTGTCTGCGCTTGAACATTTGTCATGTTCAAAGCCAATACAAAAGACAATAAAGCGATAATTTTTTTCATCTTAGTCATCTCCATAACGATTGAGGCGATATTCTTTGGCAATAAAAGCTTTGAGCAACCCTCCCGGGTTTTCTGGAATTTGTCTTAACTGCTGAACTTTTGCCTGACGCATTTCATCATATTTTTCTTGGTCATCGCCTTGTTTATTGACACTGCCGCCGGTTTGCTCATCTTGCTTGTTTTCATCTTCTTGCTGTTCAGAAGAAACTTCATCTTGTGAAGCCAAATCTTGCTGCTTTTCTTGATTTTGCTCGGAATTTCCCTGAGAATCTTGATTTTGTGCGGAAGACTTATCTTCATTTCCTTCATTATTTTGTTGCGGCTCAGAACTTTGATTATTGTCGCCTTGCTGATTTTGTGGGTTCGGATTTTCTCCGGCATTGTTATCGGATTGGTTATCATCAGCTTGCGATGGGTCGCCTTGTTGCTGATTCTCTTGCTCTTGGTTCTGTTGTTGCTGTTGTTTATCTTGATTTTGCTGATTTTGTTGTTGCTCTTGTTGCTTTTTCAAATATTCCAGATTGAACTTAGCATCTTCATGCTTCGGGTTAAGTTTTAAAACCTCTTCATATTTTTTGATAGCCTCTTCAATCTTACCGCCTTTGGCGAGAGCATTTCCCAGATTATAAAGCGAGGTTTCATCTTGTTTTCCGGCATAAATTTTGGCGGCTTTCTCATAGTTTCCCAAACGATATTCGGCAGCGCCTTTCCAATCGGAAGCTTCAAATTTATCAGCCGCAGTTTGAAAATCACCTTGATTAAAGGCTTTCAAACCTTCCTGATTGTTGTTCAAGAACCAACCGGCATGAGCCGAAGTCGCAAAAAACAGAGCCGGAACTAAAACAAAAATGCCGCGGCGGAAGAAAAACAAACAACAAACAAGCGGAACAAAACAGAGATAATATCCCATGTCAAGCCAAGTAGATTGTTCATTTTCACTTTGTTTGAGTTCGGAAATATTTTGATTGATAAACTTATCTAAGCCGGCAATATCTTGATCGTTATTGGCAAGCAGATGATAATATCCTTGTCCGTAACGCGCAATCAATTTGAGCTTTTCGTTCATTTCGGCAGATGTTTGAATAACACTGACTTTATATTTTTGTGCTGCCGCATTTTTGGCAGTTTCCAGAGCCTTGTCAAAGCGTTCACCGACATCAGCCGAGAAGATGATGATATTCCCTTCTTGGTAACCGCCGTTTTTAAGTTTTTCCATAGCCAGTTCTATCGCGCGGTCAAGCCTGTCGCCGTTTGTCGGCATAATATCAAAATTAACGGCAGGCAGCAGATTTTTAATCAAGTCCGTATCATCGCTGATAGGCGTGATGAGAAAAGGTTCTTGGCTGTAAACAATCAAACCGCTTTGAGCAGATGCTAAAGAGTTGAGCAAATCCGTAATCTTAAATTTAGCTCGATTTAAGCGATTGGGCTGCAAGTCAGAAACTTTCATATCCGAAGAAAGATTAAGCAAAATCATAACCGGATTTTCCGGCACAAGTGTGGGTATCGGACGCTTTTCCCATGTTGGACCGGCAGCGGCAAAAATAGCAAAGTTCAAAGCGGTGAGAAAAAGACAACCAAACAATTTGCGGGTGGAAGAAGAGCCTTTGATGAGCAAATAGTTCAAAAGCTTTTTGTCGCAAACATTTTCCCACGAAGAAGCATTTTGCATGCTCCTAAAAAAGTGCAACAAAAACAAAAATGGCAACAAAAGAAGCAATAAAAGCCACGGACGTAAAAAATGAAAATTATGCAAAAGTTCTTCTACCATTTTTTTGGTCCTCTTAAAAACATGATAAAGGCAAGTATGGCGGCGAGCAACAAAGGAATATAGAAAAGCTCTTTCGTTTCCACGCTGAATTGCTCATTATTTTCGGTAGGTTCAAGCTTATCGATGGCATTATAAATCTGCTGCAAAGATTGTGTGTCTTTGGCACGAAAATATCTGCCTTGTGTATCTTGCGCCAGTTGTTTTAGGCTGGCTTCATCAAGTCCGCTGTTATTAAATCCGATTTGCATACCGAAAAACGAGTCAATAAAAGAGGCTTCTGCGCCCACACCGATAGTATAAATTTTCACATTTTCATTTTTTGCCAAATTGATGGCTTCCGGCATAGAAAGTGAGCCGTCATTATTTTCGCCGTCAGTCAAAAGTACCAAAATTTTTTCTTTTTTGTCATCATCTTTAATATTTTTCAGAGCCAAGCCGATAGCGTCGCCGATAGAGGTAGAGTTTCCGGCCATACCGGCATCCATTGACCAGAGAATATCTTGTACTGATTTTTTGTCGTATGTGAGCGGGGCTTGCAAATAGGCTTGCGTTCCGAACAAAATCAAGCCGATGCGGTCATCTGTGCGTTTATCAATAAAGTCTGATGCTGTTTTCTTCACGGCAGAAAGACGATTGATGCGTCGATTACCGATGGCAAAATCGGGTTCAAGCATGGAGTTTGAAATATCCATAATCAGCATAATATCGCGGCTTTCCGAGCGCATCGGAATAGGTTCGCTCACCCATTGCGGGCGTGCCGCGGCAATCACTAAAAGAAGGTAAATCAGATAAAGTCCCCACAAGCCCAAAGCAGAAGTCTTTTTACCAAGCTGAGCTCCCCAAATTCCACCCGATTTAACGGCAATCTTTTGCAAATCTTCAATAAAAGGAATTTTCAACGCATCGCCGTGCAAACCTTTTACGGCAGGCAGAATATAGCGAAAGATAAGCGGTAAAATGAGTAAAAAAACGGCGGAAGGAAAAGCAAAATGGTTCACAGATTTTCTCCTATCCATTTTTGGCAGAAGCGGCGCAAATCTTCCAAATCATCATTGGTATACGTGCTGCTTTCTTTAGGAATATAAGGCGCATTGATTAAAAGTTCGGCAGTTTTGCCTTCAATTGGTGTTTTGCTGTTTTGGTTCAGAAATTCAATCCAATCCTTACCAAGAAGGGCAGCTGCTTCTTTATATTTGAATACGCAGATTCGTCTTAAAATTTCTGACATTTCTTTGGCAGCCTCGACCACATTTTCGGCAGAAATTTCTTTTAAGAGCTTTAAGGCATAGCGCGCTTTGCTATAGCGTCTGAGATAAAGAATAAATTGTATGAGTAAAACTAAAAGGACGATTCCGGCAAGGCTGAGCCACCAACCGTTGGCAATCGGAAAGGCAGATACCCCGTCGGGAAGATGAATATCGCGCAGTTCAGGCAAATTATCTTGCATCTTACAATCCTTTCATAAAATCACTTCTATAAATTTAAGATTGTTGCAGCAAAATATCAAGCATTTTGACAACAAAAAATCCTTTTCCTCAGAGTTTAAGGAAAAGGATTTTGAATAAGTTAAATTTCGGCAACAGCTACCAAATCCATCACGCGAACTTCTTCTCCGATTACATTTGGCACTTTTAACAGTCGTGATGTTAAAATGTTTTCATTGACCGAAGCTTCATCTTCCGGATTAATGCCGTTAGCCAAATCTTGCAGCAATGCGTTAAAAAGCATAAAGACATTTTGTGCCGTAGCTTTATCTAACTTTCCATAGTCAGGATAGAGTTTTTGTAGCATGCCGGACCCGAGGAATGTACATTTTTCAAGAAGGCCTTGTTCTTTGAAATACAAATACACATTCTGCAGAGCTTCGGCAGATTTCAGTTCTTTTATCCAATCTTTGGGCTGCATAAAACTTTTGTTGTTTGCTATAAGAACATTTATCCTCATTCTGAAAAGCGGCAAAAGTTTTTTTAACCTGCGCGAAGATTCCAAATTGATTTCGGTGCGTTTCTCATCTTCTGCTTCGATGGTGAGCCTTTTTTGTAATATTTCCATCTCAGGCAAAAGCTCTTCTTTTTTCTTGGCAAAAATCACTTTCCCGTCGATGATGAGTTTCAAAATCAAGGTCTGACAAAACTCAGCCTCAATGCTCATACCGCTGCTAATACCGTGAGTAAAATCCAAATCAAGATTAACTTCAAAGCCGTTGGGTAGAAACAATACCACCTGACCGTTTCGAACTACAATACGGTCAATAATGTCTACAATTTTCATTTTTATAATAATTTTAATAGTTATAATTTTCTTGAGAAAGAATATACCCCAAAACCGGCTTGATGTAAACACAAAAAAAGGTCGGAAAGTTCCGACCTTTCTGAAAAAATATTAAACTAAGCCGATTTGAGCAAACCGTGTTTCTTTTTGCCTTGCGAGAGCTTAACTTCGCCGTTGATATAATCAGTTGCTTTAATGACATAATTTTCATCGGTAACAGTGGCATCATTGAGCTTCAAGCCACCTTGTTTAATCAAACGGCGAGCTTCGCTCTTACTTGCCACAAAGCCGATTTGCAAAAAGGCATCAAGAACCGAAATATCTCCGTTAACGGAAATGCTGGGCAATTCACCGCCGGCAGAGCCTTGTTCAAAAAGCTTAACGGCAGTTTCTTGAGCAGCATTAGCTTCATCAATTCCGCGGCAGATTTTGGTTGCTTCATAAGCCAAAATCTTTTTAGCTTCGTTGATTTCTTTGTCTTTGAGAGCTTCAAGACGTCTGATTTCGTCCATCGGTAAATCGGTGTAGATTCTCAAGCATTTACCCACTTCGGCATCACCGATATTACGAAAATATTGGTAGTAGTCGTAAGAGGGGAGTTTTTCTTCATTAATCCAAACCGCATTACCTTCGGATTTACCCATTTTTTTGCCGTTTGAGTCGGTGATAATCGGGCTGGTAAAGCCAAAAAGCTCAACATCGTATTTACGGCGACCGAGTTCGGTACCGGAAGTGATGTTACCCCATTGGTCAGAACCGGCAATTTGCGCACGGCAACCATATTTTTGGTAGAGTTCACAGAAGTCATAACCTTGCAAGAGCATATAGTTGAACTCTAAAAAGGACATAGGTTGTTCTCTATCCAAACGAGATTTAACGCTATCCATGGTCAACATGCGGTTTACAGAGTAGTAAGTACCAATATCGCGCAAGAAGGCAAGGTAGTTAATATCTTTGAACCAATCCCAGTTATCGACCATTACAGCATCATTTTTACCGTCGCCGAATTTCAAAAATTTGGAGAAAGATTTTTTCAAACCTTCAATATTGTGGGCCAAAGTTTCTTCGGAAAGAAACGGGCGCAACTTATCTTTACCGGAAGGGTCACCGATTCGCGCCGTAGCCCCGCCGACCAAAGTCAAAGGCTTGTGACCGCATTTTTGGAACCAGCGCATCATCATCAAAGGCACAATATGACCAACGTGCAAGCTATCTCCCGTCGGGTCAGATCCCAGATAACCTACGGCTGGTGTTCCGCTTTTTTCGCATTCGTACAAATATTCATCAAAGCCGAATTCGTTTGTGCATTGATTGTAAAAGCCGCGTTCAACCATCAGGTTAACAAATTGAGATTTAAATTGTGTCATTTTTCCTTTCCTTATTTATAATAGATTTTTAACGCATATTAGCATATAATTATTATAGTGCAACAGATTCGGTAAATTTATGGATACAATAAAGAAAATAAGAGCATTAGGTTTGATGAGCAGTCCGTCTTTAGACGGTATTGCCGCTGCGTTGATTGTAACTGACGGGGTCGATGTCTATGAAGTAGAGCGCAGTCGCGTTGAACCTTATGATGATGATATAAGAGAGCGTTTGCAAAATTTGGCAAGCAAACGTCCCGAAACGGCAAGCTTGGCAGAAGAATTTCAAACTTTGGAAGATAAATTAACCAGAGCTCATGTCGCTGTGGCACAAGAGATGATAGATTTTGCCGATGGCAAGGTAGATGTCATTGGTTTTCACGGACATACTTTATATCACAATCCCGCGCAACATTTCACCTATCAAATGGGAGATGGAGAGCTACTGGCAAATTTGACCGGTATCAAAGTCGTCAATCACTTTGTTCAGGCCGATTTGCTTTCCGGCGGGCAGGGCGGACCTCTTGTTCCGGTTTATTATGCTTCGTTGGTGAATAATTTTAAAAAGCCGGTCGGTATTGCGCATATCGGCGCGGTATCCAATTTAACATGGGTTGGAGATAACGGCGAGTTGATGGCTTTTGATGCCGGACCGGGAAATGCCCAAATCAATGATTGGGTTTTCTATCATGCCGGTTTGCACATGGACTATGATGGTAAGTTAGCCATAAGCGGTAAGGTCAATGATAAAGTTTTGGTAAACTTAATGCGGCACAAATTTTTTGCGCAATATCCGCCAAAGTCATTAGATAGAAATTTATTTAAGGACAAGCTTGAACACCTTGAAGGATTGAGTTTGGCTGACGGAGCCGCCACCGTAACCGAATTTGTGGTTGAAGCAATTGCTTATTCCATGGCGTTATATTTTCCCAGCCGACCGTCACAGTTGATTGTGTGTGGCGGTGGTGCTAAAAATCCGACATTGATGCGCTTTTTAAGAACTAAATTACCCGATGTTGAAGTCATTCCCGTAGGACAATTAGGTTGGCGCGCCGATACAATGGAAGCCCAAGCCACAGCCTTCTTGGCTGCCCGCAGATTATATTGCCTACCGATTAGTTTCCCGACAACAACCGGTGTTCGCGAACCCTTGGTTGGCGGCGAAATTTGGTACCCTCAAAAAAATTAGACAATTTTTTACAAAAAAAAGTTGACAATAAAAAAAATTGTGCTATACAAGGCACGAATTTTAATTTTTATAGGAATTTTTTTGTTTTTTTCCATAAATATATTTTTTTAGGGGGAAAGAATTGCGGCTTGGTCTGTTCGAATTTTTCTTTTCCATAGCTTAAAATTTAGTTCATATATGCTCAGTGGACACTGTTTTGTGAAAAACGGTTAAATTGGACGGCATATATTATTTGGACAGTCAACAGCTTTCTTCCCCTTTTTTTATGAGATAATGCAAATCTTCATATAAAATGTTTCATTGCAGTCAGTTTGTTTCGGCCATAATAAACGATATGTGTAAAATGCAGTGAAACATTAAAGAGCCGCTTGTGAAAGCCGCTCTTTATTTGAAAAGAAGCAACTTCTTAATCATATACACTTGTGAAAGTGGTCATGTTTATCGTAATTAGATTGCGATTGGAAATAAGTTTTGCATACTATAAAAGAGGAATACTCGTGAGAGTCTTCCTCTTTTTTTATGTTACAATTTTATGAATTTAATATCGATTTCAATTGTTAAACTTGAATGTTTGGCTTAAATGAGCTATTTTACAATCTAAACCAATTATAATTAATTATGAAAACAATTTATTATTATTTCATTTTGTTGCTCTGCGGAGCGGCGTTTATGTTATCTTCTTGTAGTGATGAGTTGGATAATATCCAACCTCAAGAAGAAACTCCGTATGTTATGTATACGGAAGATAATGTAAGTTATGTAAAAATTTCACCGGACAACGGAATTACCGGGAATTATTATATAACACACAGAGATAACGGATTTGAGCGTGTAACCGTTCGTTTTCCGTTAATTAAAGGAGGAGAGCTGGTTTTTGCTCCCGGCAATGCGGAAAAAAGCATTTGGAATATTTTCTATGAAGAAGAACCATGGGAGTATTCGTTTAGCGAACAATTTGTTTATAATATAGACATCATTGTGGAGAGCCGCTATTCGGCAACTCTGCTGGTGAAAGAGTATGATAAACAATATAAGTTCGTTTTGGTTGCTGAATAAGAAAAAGAATTCTGTAAAAGCAGGTTGTAAAAGACCTGCTTTTTTTTGTGTTTATAACCTCTTGACTCGCAAGGATTCCTGTTCTAAATTACCCCACAGAAAAAATAAATTTTTTGAAAGATTCTTTATATAATGTGCAAATTTAATATATATATTCCGTTCATTATTATCCCTTAGGGGATATACTTTCTTGCACATAATCAAAAAAACACTCAATCAAAACAAAATCCGTTAATTTAAATATATTAAGGTATAGGCAAATGACAAAATTCTATGCTGATGTAAAGGCAAAGCCTGACTTTGTAGAAGTCGAAAAAGAAATTTTAAAATTCTGGGAAGAAGATAACACATTTGAAAAATCCGTACACAATCGTGACGGCGCTGCTGAATTCGTATTTTATGACGGTCCTCCGTTTGCCAATGGTACACCGCACTATGGTCACATCATGGTTTCTTATGTTAAAGATGTGGTTGCCCGCTATCAAACCATGAACGGCAAAAAAGTTGAACGCCGCTTGGGTTGGGACTGCCATGGTTTGCCGGCTGAAATGTCTGCCGAAAAACAATTGGGCGTATCTGGTAGAAAACAAATTGAACAATTCGGCGTTGAAAAGTTCAATGACTTTTGCCGTTCCGATGTTTTGAAATACTCCGGTATCTGGGTTGAGATGTTCAAACGTATCGGTCGTTGGGTTGACTTTAACCATGATTACAAAACCATGGACTTGCCGTTTATGGAAAGCGTTATCAATAATTTCAAACAACTTTATGAAAAAGGTTTGGTATATGAAGATTATCGCGTTTTGCCATATTCTTGGGCAGCAGAAACTCCGTTGTCTAACTTTGAAGTAAACCAAGGTTATCAAGATAAAACCGATAACGCCATCACCGTTATGTTCAAACTGGAAAACGGCATGAACATTTTGGTTTGGACAACCACCCCTTGGACCTTGCCTTCAAACTTGATGTTGGCCGTTGGTTTGGATATTGACTATGCCGTTATGGAAGAAGATGGTCAAAAATACATCTTGGCAGAAGCTCTGCTCGGCAGATACAAAAAACAATTAGAACATGCTACCAAAGTTGGCTCTATGAAAGGTAAAGACTTGGTTGGCATGAGCTATGAGCCGATGTTCCCATATTTCAAACATTTGAAAGACAAGGGTGCATTCAAAGTTTTGAGCGGTGAGTTTGTTTCTACCGAAGACGGTACCGGTATCGTTCACATCGCTCCCGGTTTCGGTCAAGACGACTTTGATGCTTGCCGTGCATATGATGAAAACTTCCCGGTTGTTTGTCCGGTTGATGAAGCTGGTAAATTCACCTCTGAAGTTCCTGACTATGAAGGTAAACAAGTTTTTGAAACCAATGAGCCGATTATGCAATTGTTAAAAGAACGCGGCATCTTGGTTAAAAAAGAACAATATACCCACTCTTATCCGTTCTGCTGGAGAACAGATACTCCGTTGATTTACAAAGCTATGTCTTCTTGGTTTGTTCGCGTAACCGATTTCAGAGATGAAATGGTTAAAAACAACCAACAAATCAATTGGGTTCCGGAACACATTAAAGACGGTCGTTTCGGCAAATGGTTGGAAGGTGCCAGAGACTGGTCTATTTCTCGTAACCGTTTCTGGGGTACCCCAATTCCGGTATGGAAATCTGACAATCCGCAATTCCCGAGAGTGGATGTTTTCGGCTCTGTTGCTGAAATTAAAGAAAAAACAGGTATTGAAGTTAAAAATTTGCATAAACCATACATTGATGATGTGGTTTATCCCAACCCGGATGACCCGTCAGGCAAAACTATGATGCACCGCGTATCAGATGTGTTTGACTGCTGGTTTGAATCAGGTTCAATGCCTTATGCTCAGGTCCACTATCCGTTTGAAAACAAAGAATGGTTTGAAAGCCATTTCCCGGCAGATTTCATTGTCGAAGCTATGGATCAAACTCGTGGTTGGTTCTATACCTTGACCGTATTATCTACCGCTTTGCACAATCGTCCGGCATTCAAAAACTGCATCTGCACCGGTTTGTTGATGGCTGAAGGCGGACAAAAGTTATCAAAACGTTTGAAAAACTATCCTGACCCGAATGAGGTTTTGGAAACTATCGGTTCAGATGTTTTGCGCTGGTTCTTGGTATCTTCTCCGGTATTAAAAGGTGGTAACTTAGCCGTCGATAAAGAAGGAAAAGAGATTGCCAAAGCTGCACGTGCTGCTTTGATTCCGTTGTGGAACGCATTCTACTTCTTCACATTGTATGCCAATGCTGAAGGATATAAGGCTAAAGAAGTTTATTCTTCAAACGAGGCTATTGATAATTACATCTTGTCAAAATTGAAGAGATTAAGCCAAATTGTTAAACAAGGACTTGATACTTATGATGTGGCAATGGCAACTAATGAAGTAACTTCCTTTATGGAAATTTTGAACAACTGGTACATTCGCCGTACGCGTGATCGTTTCTGGGAAGGTGACAAACAAGCCTTTGATGTTTTGTACACGGTTTTGGTAAGTTTAAGCAAGATTGTGGCTCCGTTGATGCCGTTTGTTTCAGAATATGTCTTCAAAACATTGACAGGTGAAGAGTCCGTTCATTTGACCGATTATCCTACTTTGACCGAAATCAAATTGGATGATGAGTTGGTCAAAGAAATGGACTTCTTACAAGACTTATGCTCTGCCGCTAAGTTCATTCGCGAAGAAAAGAACTTGCGCAACCGCTTGCCGTTGCAAAGCTTGACCGTAGTTGGTAAAGACTTAGACTTTATCGGTGCTGAGTATCAAGACATCATCAAAGATGAATTGAATGTCAAAGAAGTTAAGTTGGACAATAACTTGGCTAACTATGCTGACAAGAGCGTATATTTGTATACCCCGCTTTTGGGTAAAGCTTTGGGCAAAGATATGGGACCTGTAATGGGTGCTTACAAACAAGGCAAATGGGAATTGAATGCTGATGGTACATTAAATATTGCCGGCAAGACCTTGACCAAAGACTTGTTTGAAGTTCGTTTGAATATGAAAGAAGGCGTTGCCGGTCAAGCCTTTGCTGATAACAAAGCCGTTGTTACCTTGGATACCAACGTAACCGATGCTTTGCGCCGCGAAGGTATGGCTCGTGACTTTGTTCGTTTAGTTCAAACCTTGCGTAAAGATAAAGACTTCAACATCTCTGACCGCATTGAGTTGAGCTATCAAACCGAAGATGCTGAGTTGGCTCAAGCTTTGGACGAAAACAAAGCTTATGTAACTGAACAAGTTTTGGCAGTTAAGTTTGAAAAAGCTCAAAATCAAGGCACGACAGCTGAAATTGAAGGCAAAAATATTTGCTTTGATGCAAAAGTAGCTTAAATTATAAGCCAAAAGAGAAAAACGCCGCAGAAAAGCGGCGTTTTTTTTATGCCTTTTTTAACTATTAATAGAGTAAAATTCAAATCAAAAAAGATTACGTTTTTTGTTATCTTGCGAAAATTTAGACAAAAACTATTGTAAAAAGTCTAAAATTGCGCTATGATAAAACAAAATGAACATTTTATTCGAGGTGTATTATGGCTGAAATGACATTAGAAGAAGCACAAAATAAAATTTTTGATGTAGATAAACTTTCAGATGCAGAAATCTTGCGTATGAATAAACTTTTGCAGGCAGAAAGCAGTAAGGAAGGCGCAACGCAAGATGATAAAACAGCTGCAGAAATTGTTACTACTGAGATGCAAAGTCGTTTGGAAGCTTATAGTAAGTTAGATAGCTTTGAACTTGGCGATTTGGATAATGTTATTGCCATGGCTGGTGCCGTTAGTAGTTTTTCGGCTCAAGCAGATATGGCTAAAGAAGTTTTAGCCAAAGCACAAGCTCAAAAAGCTTCTTTAACACCTGAACAGCTCAATGAAGCCGCCTTAGAAGCCATGATGAAAGATCCTTCATACAGCAAGGAAGATTTGGATGTCGCTTTGGATGCCGGTGTAGCCTATGAACAAGAAATCTTAAAAAACAGAGAACAAGAAGCCACTCAACAACAAACTGCAGAAAATGTTCAACCGGAATCTCAAACCGCCGCAAATGAAACAGAAGATAAAGTAGAAGATACAACAGCTGAAGAAAACAAAGAAGATAAAGTAGATGAAACAACGGCTGAAGAAAACAAAGAAGATAAAGAAGATGAAGTAGCTCTCACACCGGAAGAAGAACAAGCAATTGAAGCTGTAGAAAACACACCGGAAGACCAAGCAGAATTAAACAAGTTTGATAAAGAAGCTGGCATCGACAAAGTAACCCAAGAGCAATTGGAAAAGAATGATCAAATTATGGATAATATGCCGCATCCTTTGGCTCTTGATGCCAATGGCAATTTGGTCAATAAAGAATTTGCCGATGAGGTCACAGCTCTTAAAAATTTAACCATTACGGATGATAAAGGTAAAGATTTATCGGAAGAAGAGCAAAATTCAGCTCGTTCTGATTTGATTTATGCCGCACAATTGGAAGCCGAAACCTATGCTCGCGCAGCAGGTAACGGTAATCCTGAAGATGTAAAAAAACTTTATTATTCACACTTTAAAGAAGCTTTGCAAAGAAATGTTGTTGCTGCAGCCTATGCCTCTGATTTCAAAAAAGGCATGACCAAAGAGCAAATTTCCGAAAAATTTGCCCAAGCTGTAAACAATCCGCAAAAAACAAGTCGTTCTGCTGTGATGGCTGTGACAGCCAATAGCTCTGCCGGAGCAACAAAATTAAAAGATAGAATTAAGGCAAAATTCAAATCCATTCCGGCAGTTCAAAAAATGGAAGCAAAGATCAATGCTTTCGATGCGGCAATGACAGAAAAATATGGCAAAAAATATGTAACAGCAAAGCGTTATGCTAAAGCTGCTTGGAAAAGCATTAAAAATGTTGCCGTTTATTCAGCCATCGGCGCGATGTCTGGTCCGGCAGCTCCGTTTGCTATGGCTGCTTTTGCCGTAAAGAGCGCCTATGATTCAACCAAATCTTTGCAAGAGGAAGCTAAAAAGAATAATATGAGTTTCTGGCAATATGCCAAAGCCAATAAAGGTAAAGTAGCATTGTCCTTTACAATGAGTGGTTTGGCAATGGCAGGTGCTGCATTAGGTATGGGAGCCGGAGGTCAAGAAGTAGCAGCTAGACTTCAACCGGCATTAAGAACAGCTTCAAGAGTATTGTCTGTTGGTAGTAAAGCTGTTCCGGCAATGGTTGATACGGTAAAAGCCGGTTGGAAGAGATTTGTTTCAAAGGATAAAGAAGGTGCTAAAGCAGATTGGGACAAAGCCAAAGAAGGATGGTCTCGTACCGTAGAGGCTGCAATTGGTATCGCCGCAGGTTCTGCTCTCACGGCCGGAATAGCTGAAGCCAAAGCAGATACTGTCGATGGTGTTACCGGAGAAAGCCCGCATGCTCCAACACCGGATAGCCAACAAATGACACCGGAAGAAATGTCTCATACCTTGGCTCATATGGGTTTAAGTCCTGATGCAATTGCTCAGATGGATCCGCAAGCCATGCAAAATTATATCAATATGCATCCGCAAGAGTTTGATGCCGCACAAGAGGTTATGCAAGATAAAGATAATGATGGTATCTCAGATGTATATGATGCCGACCGCGGTCAAGGCTGGGCAACAGCAAACGAAACTCAGTTAGGCCGTTTGATGGATGCAGATCCGGCAAAAGTTAATGCTCTTTTAGGAGGAACAGATTATTCATCAGCCCAATTAAGAGAAATGATGGAAAATGGTCAATTTAATGATGAGCAATTAAAAGACATTCATGGATTGGCTACAAGAGAGTTTGACGCAGAGGGTCATATCATTGATGCCGAATTAAAAGAATATTACGAGAATCTGGCTAAAGCAGCTGCTGCTAAAGAAGCTCATATTGATGAAGGTGATAATAAAGAGCCGGACAATAAGCAACCTGAAAATAATCAGCCTGAAAATAAAGAACCTGAGGCACCTCAAATGTCTCCTGAAGATCAGCGCGCTTATGATGAAATCTTAAAGATTATCAGCAAAGGCGAAGATATGAACAATCCGGAAGTCAGAGCCTCGGTTGAAGGTTTGGCACAATCTCATTTGCAAGACATTAAAGATGCTTTGGCAAAAGGTGATAACTTAGCTGTCGCTGAAAAAATTACTGCCTTGCATAATCAAGGAGAGGAACAAGAGTTGGCTGCAGCTACCAGAGAAAATGAAGATGATGGTCGTCGTATGCGCCATGCCAAAGAAGATGTAATCGAAGCAAAATCTAAGTTAGATGCTGCCAAAGAAGCATTGGCTCAAGATCCAAACAATGAAAAACTGCAAAAAGAAGTTGCAAAACTTGAGCAAAAGTTTGACAAAGAAAGCTTAGATTTGGAACAAAGAGAAATCAAAGAAGCTCGTTCTGAGTTGAAAGATCAAATCAAACAAGATGAAAAAGCCTTTGATAATCGTAACAAAGCTTATGAAACCATTGAACAAAACTTTGGTATAAGTGAGTTTGATGTAAACAAAAATTTGGCTGCGATGGGAATTAATATTAATAATTTACCGGAAGATACGTCAACCTTACCTCCGGAAGCACAAAATTTGCTTAACATTCGAGATATGTATCAGCAAGCTCATCAAAACGAAGCAGATTTACAAAATCGCATTCAAGAAAATGAGCAATTGCGTGAAGATTTGAAAAATCTGGAAAAAGAAAGCAAAGCTGATGAAAAAGCCGTCAAAAGAGGTGAAGGTTTAAGTATCGAAGCCGAAGAAAGACTGCCTGGACAAAGCAATGTTGTTAACAGTGAGTTGTTGCATTCTGTTCAAGATATGATGAACCCGCAACAAGAAGCACAACCGGCAGAAAATACACAAGAAGCTCAAACAACAGAACATAAAGCAACAAAACCGTCAGCCGGTCGTGTGGTTAGTGAGTTGCGCGGAACAGTATCTCCTACAAGTCACTCAGAAGTTAAACAAACCACATTAAATACTCAAACGATGGTTCAAACAAAAGGAAAAGAACTGTCCTGATAACCATTATTTAAAAATTATGTCTTAAAGCTGGGCTCT
Organism: uncultured Alphaproteobacteria bacterium; assembly: GCA_944393225.1. Taxonomy (GTDB): domain Bacteria; phylum Pseudomonadota; class Alphaproteobacteria; order RF32; family CAG-239; genus CAJLXD01. The sequence continues at coordinate 146,373 of CALXZK010000001.1, read as the reverse complement.
AACAGAGAGTCTAGCTTTAATATAAAATACAATGTTACAGTTTTTTGACAATTACAAGATTATGTATATTTTAGTCAAATTTGACAAAAAACAGGGTTGTTTTTATGAAAAAAATATGGTAAAGTACAGATAAATTTAAGAAAACAATATTTTTTCGGGGGAAAAAATGGCACAAAATTTTAATGAAATGACTAAAGAAGAGCTTGAAGCAGTATTGAACAGTGACAGTATTGTCAAAATGAATACTGTCGAGCTGAACAACCTGCGTAAGGCCGTCAAAGCAGCCGGTCTCCTTTCTGTTCAATATGACAATATGTTAGGTATTGCCATCAATAATACAACATATGCAGAAATCAAAAACAGCGATAAATATACTGAAGAAGAAAAAGCTTTAGCTTTGGAAGCACGCAATGAATATAACAGAGAACTTCGCGCTCGTACGAAAAACAAACTTTATAATGCCGAAGAAATTATGAGCCGTGCAGTTGAAAACAACGGACAATATCATTTTGATGAGTTGACTAAAGGTGAGATGGATTTCTTGCTTGCAAATGGTATCGTTCGTATGAACGAATTGAACGTTGGCAAACAATATAATCTTGGCCAACAAAAAGATCGCGATTTCAGCAAAGAAATCAGTAATAATACTACAAATTTAAGCGATGATGTAAAAAAATCTCAAGAATTTTGGAACAACTTTAATAACGGTAACAATGGCGTTAAATATGTTGTTCAACCTTTGAAAGACAATAGCTTAAAGGTAGACGCTCAAAAAGATAATAAAACAGTATTTACCGGAATTGATCATGGTAATAAAGGTTTTGATGTTGTTAAAAAAGAAAATAATACAGAAGCTTATGCTATTTATGATTTGATTATCAAAAAAGCTAAAACCTCAAATCCGAAAGCCAAAATCCGCATTAAAGATAATGTAAAAGATCCGGTTTTGCGCAACAAAATTTTGATTGCTTGTGCTAAAAACAACATGGAACCGATTGGCAACTTGCCGGAAGGTTTTGACTTCGCCGCTTTGAAAGACATGGTTAAAGATGTTAAAGACATTGCCACAATCAATGCCTTGGCAGAAAATTTATATACCATGAGTGGTATTGAAGTTGCTAACGAAAATCCGGAAAAAGAAGATAGAGCTGCAGCCGTTATTTTGCCGCAAGCCTCACAAGAAGCAGCTCCGGCAAACAAACAAGAAGATAAAAAAGGCAAGACTGTCGTAGCACCGATTCCGGTTGTTTTAGGTGGAAAAAATAATACCCAAGGTATAGCCAATACAAAAGGAAATAACGGTGGCAACATTCCTCCGGTTCAAAATCAAGGTACTGAGAAGAAAGTTGTCGAGGCTCCGAAACGTCCTTGGTGGAAAAAAGTTCGCGATGCAGCCGTTGTTGCCGGTATTGCTTTGTTGGGTATGATTGGTGTTCGTAGCTGTCAAAATCAAGAAAAACTTGAAAAGAACATCAAAGACTTGCAAGAACAAGTTGATAAGAAGAGCATGACCGATTGTGATGAGGTTTCTCGTCTGATTAATGAAAAATATAATGATGGTTATATGGATGGTTTGGCTCAAGGTTTGAAAGATTGCGAAGAGCAAAACAAACCGCAACCGAAACCAGTTGTTAAGAAAAAGACTCCGGTTAAGAAAACACCGGTTAAGAAAACTCCAGTTAAACCTGTTGAAAAACAACCAGTTATTGTTCCTAAGGTTGTAAAAACAGTCAATGTACCGAAGTTTGGTCCTGTTCAAGAAGATCATAGATTGCAACCGATTCCGGAAGCTAATCCTTATGAGAATTTGCCCAACGCTCCGACCAGAACTGTTGATACACCAAAATCAAGTGTTCCTTTGGAAGCAGTAGATACCAGCATGGGGCATGAAAAGGATAATGATTTGATGAATGCCGTTGAGTTGGATAATAAAGGTAAAGTTACAGCTGATAACAATAAAAAAGCAAAAACTTTAGACTTAAGCGATCCGGCAGTATTCAATTCTGTTAGAAATAGCATAAACGGAAATATTCATTAAAAAAAAAGCTCCTCGAAAGAGGAGCTTTTTTTTATCAATTATATTTTTAATCAATATATTTTCTGATATAACGTGTGTTTTTGCCGACGCGTGATAAAATTTCATAAGAAATTGTACCGGCATCACGTCCCATATCATCAAGGGTATAAAAATCATCGGCAAAGTAGGCTAAATCACCGACTTGCAAATTTTCTACATTGGTTACATCACAAATCACATTATCCATAGACATACGACCGATAATGCGTGCTTCAAAGAGCTTTCCGTCAGGGGATTTAAAGAAAACTTTACCCACGTTGGAAAGAGAGCGAGGCAGACCGTCGCCGTAACCAATCGAAACAATGGCAATCTTGCGCGGTGAGTTGGCGCGATAGGTTGCAGAATAGCCGACAAATTCGCCAACAGGTAAGTCTTCCACTTGCAAAACCGGAGCTTTGATGTAGGCAACATTTTTCATTTGGTTTTCACGATACGGTGCGGTGTTGATACCATACATAGCCGCACCCAAGCGCACAATATCTTGTTGAAAATCGCGTCCGAGGAACACACCGTCGGAAGCCGAAAGAGAGCCGGGGAGGTTCGGAAAATATTTGTTTTTAAGGCGGATGAAGTTATCCAACTGATGTTTGTTCATAAAGTGGTCTTTTTCATCGCCGCAAGCCAAGTGAGACATAACAACTGAAAATTCGGCTTTGTCTGCATCACTTAAAGCTTCTAATTCTTTTTCCCTGAAACCAAGACGGTTTAAACCTGTTTCAATATGAATAACCGGCTTAATCCCTTCAATGCGGTTTTGTTTCCAATAAGCAAACATTTGCGGTGTGCTGATAACCGGAATAAGTTTGTTTTTACTAAAATGTTCAAAACTATCTTCGCCGATACCTTGCAAAACATAAATATTTGCCTCAGGTACAAAGGGACGAATTCTCTCACCTTCAATACCGTGAGCGACAAAAAAGTTACGGCAATTTGCTTTTTCGTAAAGTGTTTTGGCAATCACTTTGGCATCAAGTCCGTAAGCGTCGTCTTTTACTACGGCAGCGGGGATTGAGTGCTCCGCGAGCTTTTCAAGTTGGCGGAAATTTTCAAGCAAATGCTTGAGATTGATTTCTAAAATTGGTCTTGTCAAAATATGCATAATTTTCTAATATCCTTTCCAGAATGAACCAATTTTTCGATGAGGAAAAATCTCTTTGCAGTTTATCGACACTCATATACATTTGCAAGATTATAAGCAAAAATGTGCAACGGATATTATTGAAGAAATGTCCGAGTTCGGCGTACAAAAATTGCTTTGTGTTTCGGCAACGGAAGAAGATTGGGCGAAGGTAGCAATTTTAGCCCGAAACAACCCGCAAAAAGTTGTTCCGGCTTTTGGCTTGCATCCATGGTATTTAGAAAAAAGAAGTGCAAATTGGCTATCAATATTGGAAGATATGTTGCAACAGTTTCCCAATGCTTTGGTTGGCGAGTGCGGACTGGATAAGTTAAAAAATCCGGAAGCTGAGCCGCAAAGAGAGGTCTTTATAAAACATATGGAGTTAGCCCAAAAATTCCGCCGCCCGTTATTGATACACGCTGTCAAAAGTTTTGTCTGGTTAGATGAATTGTGGGATAAAATGCCGCAAAAGTTTGTTTTACATTCTTTCGGAGGTTCGGTTGAGCAAGCCAAAATCGCCCTCAAATACGGCGCTTATTTTTCTTTTTCCGGAGGCTTGTTAAAAAGCAAAAAAACTTTGAGCGCGTTAGATGTTATTCCCAATGATAAAATTTTGTTGGAAACTGATGGTCCTTATCAAGCTCTTGTCAAAGAAAAAGAAAGTGGTATAGAAGAGTTGCCGCAAATATTGAAAGCAATTGCGGAAGAGAAAAAAGAAAATATGGAAAAATTGGGCGAACAAATTTATCAAAATTCACTGGAGTTTATCAAACCATGGTAAAAGAGCAGTTCTTACGCACTTCATTGTTGTTGGGAGAAGAGGGAATAAAACGCTTGCAACAAGCCACCGTTATGGTCGTGGGCGTCGGCGCTGTTGGTGGTTATGTGGTTGAGGCTTTGGCTCGCTCCGGTGTAGGGCATTTGATTTTGGTTGACTTTGATGTTTTTGATGAAAGCAATATCAATCGCCAAATTTTGGCTCTGCATAGCACGGTCGGACGCAAAAAGGTAGAAGTCGGCAAAGAAAGAGTTTTAGATATAAATCCCGATTGTGTGGTAGAAACCAAAGAGCTGTTTGTCAATGCTGAAACCTTGCCGGAACTGCTGCAATATAAAGTCGATTTTGTAGTTGATGCGATTGATGCCTTAAATCCCAAATGTTGCTTGATGGAAGCCTTGTGGCAGCAGAAAATTCCGTTTATTTCTTCCATGGGTGCAGCTTTAAAAACAGACACATCTTGCATTAAGTTCGGACATTTAAGTCAAACCAAAAATTGCAGCCTGTCCAAGTTCATCAGAAAACGTTTGAAAAGAAGAGGTGTGACCATAAGTGAAATCGATTGCGTTTATTCCGATGAACAAATTGATTTACCGGAAAACGCCATGATAGAAACCGATGAAATAGCCGAAAACACACCGCAAAACGGCAGAAAACGTCATACTTTGGGCTCTTTACCAACCATAACTGCTATTTTTGGTTTAACCATTGCCAATCAAGTGATTAAGAAATTAAGTCAGGAAAAATAAATGTTAAATACACCAAAAGCTTTAAGGTTACATATTGCCCTTATGGGCAGAGTGAATGCCGGAAAATCAAGCTTTTTAAACCTGATAACCGGACAAAATGTTTCAATAACGTCAGCGCATGAAGGTACAACCACCGATGTTGTGGAAAAAAATCAGGAACTTCTGCCGATAGGACCAATTACTTGGCTTGATACGGCAGGTCTGGGAGATGAAACGGATTTAGGCGAAAAAAGATTAGAAAAAACTCAATCCGTTTGGGACAGAAGTGATATTGTTTTGCTCATTTGCGAAGGAAACAATATCGGTAAATATGAGGAAGAAATTATCAAAGAGGCAGAGAGCAGAAATTTGCCTTTGATAAAAATTTTCAATAAAGCCGATAAGTTTTCTTGCGAAGGCGATGGGCTTAAAGTCAACTCTCAAGATTTGAGTTCAAGAGATGAAGTTTTAGGAAAATTAAAAGCCGAGTTGATAAAAGTTTGCCCCGAAGACTTCATCAATCAGCCGACGATCTTGGGCGATTTGGCGCCAAAGCAATCACACGTTGTTTTGCTTGTTCCCATTGATAAAGAAGCTCCGAAAGGACGCTTAATCATGCCGCAAGTTCAAGCCATTCGCGATGCTTTGGACAACGACCAAATTGTAACAATCGTCAAAGAAAATGAATATATCAAAGCGCTGGAAAACATGAAAACGCCGCCGTCATTGGTCGTTTGCGATTCTCAGGTAGTGGATTTTATGGTGGCAAATACACCGCAAAATATCAGCTGCACCACATTCTCCATTTTATTTGCCAGATTAAAAGGCGATATTGTCAAATTGGTTGAAGGAGCCGCCGCCATTAAAAATTTGCAAGACGGAGATAAGGTTTTGATTGCTGAATCTTGCACTCATCATGCCATAGAAGATGATATCGGTCGTGTCAAAATTCCTAATTTGTTGCGAAAGAAAACCGGTAAAGATTTGATTATAAATCATGTTGCCGGACATGATTTCCCAAAAGATTTGGCAGAATATAAACTGGTGGTTCAGTGCGGCGGATGTATGCACAACCGCAGAGAAATGCTCTCCCGCATTAATAAATGTGAGCAAGCAGGCGTTCCCATCACCAATTACGGGGTTTGCATATCTGAGCTCAAAGGCGTTTTAAGACAAGTGCTTAAGCCTTTTCCGCAAGCATTGGCTCAATATGACAAAATTTAAAAAAATAGCTAAAAACTTTGTTTATTTGCTTGAAATTGGTATGTAAATATACTAGTTTCAAAGAAAATTTGCGCAAATGTTTTATGATTGGGACGATAATAAAATGAAAATGATAAAACCCATCGTTAATATTTTGAAAATAATAGACAATTATGAAGTTTTTATCGTTGGCTTTTCCGGCGTTATAACAGACGGCTCTTCAGTTAAGTCTGAAGCTATAACTGCGCTTGTTAATTTGAAAAAATCTGGCAAGCACGTCATTTTGTTGAGCAACACCTCCAAAAGAGTTGCCGCCGTTGCCAGATTGTTGCACGAAAACAGAGTACCATTGAGTTTGTTTGATTCGATTATTACTGCCGGCGAGATTTTGCATTATCATTTAAAAGCCAAACAAGGAGTATATGCCGCTCTCGGTGCACGTTATTATCAATTGGGAAGTCAAGAAGATGATGGTGTTTTTAGCGGTTTGGATTATGAAAAAGTAAGCGACATCAGTAAAGCCGACTTTATATATATGGGTGCTGTTGCTTCTTTGGATGACACGACAGATACTTATCGAGCAGAGCTTGAACACGCTGCCAGCTTAGGAATTCCGTTTGTTTGTGCCGGTAACGATACCTCTACTTATAAAGACGGCAAAGTTTGTTTAGCCGCAGGAGCAATTGCGGAACAATATGCTGTTTTGGGCGGAAAAATTATTACCGTCGGCAAACCTGATGTCAAAATCATGGAATATGCAATTGAAGACTATGCCGAGATGGACAAAGCCAAAATATTGATGATTGGCGACAATATGACAACAGACATAAAAGGTGCCAATTTGTTAGGCATACATGCCGCTTTGGTTAGTAAAGGTGTTCATGTCAACTTTTTGGGCGAAGGTTATATTCCCGATGTTGCCAAAACCAGAGAACTTTCCAACAGTTTTGATACATCACCCGATTATGTCATTTCTAATTTGCGCTGGTAAATATGAAAATTCAGAAGAAACACATATATATAATTTTAGCAATTTTTATAGTTGCTATGATTGTTTTGGCTTCTACTGTTTGTCATATGCAAAATGAAAAATTAGCGCCTCATTATCCCGATGGCAAAGTTTCAACCTCAAACCAAATTTCCGCAGAAGAAATTCGTGCTTTTTTGCGCACATGGATTAAATATTGCGAAGAAAATGAAAATTGCCCGCAACTTCCGGAGTTGTCTTATGATACAACCGATAGTGCCAATCAATTAGATTCTTCTTTATCATCATGGTTAAAACGCCGTGGTTGGGACGTAAACAGATTCGCTTATATTGATATGCGTTTACGCATCATCATTTCGACCATTCTTCGAGATAAAGAAATTTTGAAAAGACAGCGCTTGATGCAAGACGGTGCTAATAATACTGAAGATGCAACCGTTGCCACAACCTTGCGTCGAGCCGCAGATTTTCAAAGAAAAAATCTCAATATTGAACAAATTTCTGCTGCTGAACGAGAATTGGTTGAGCCTCAGTTGGAGGCTTTAATCAAAGTATTACAAGGACAATATAATTAAGCTTCCAATTCTTCTTTCAAGGCTTGAATTTCCAGCCACTCGTTTTCGGCTTTTTCCATTTCATCTTTCAGCCTGATCAAATCAGCACTCAACTTTTCAAATTCAGCGCGGTTAGAGTTGTACAAATCGGCATCTCCGAGTTTTTGTTCGGTAAGAGCAATTTTTTGTTCCAACTCTTCTACTTTTTGCGGCAAAATTTCTAAGAGTCTTTGTTGATTATAGCTGAGCTTTGCCGTTTTTTTCGAACGCGGTTCGGCAGCAACGGGTTTGACCGGAGTTTTTTTGTTTTCTTTACTTTCAGGTTTGTTTTGAGCGTGTATCTTTTCTAAGATTTCCGAATAACTTCCGGCATTTTCAAAAACGGTGCCATCACCTTTCATATAAATAACGGATGTTACCACGCGGTCTAAAAAGTCACGGTCGTGGCTGACAATGAGCATGGTTCCTTCATAGTCGCTTAATACTTCTTGCAGCAAATCAAGCGTATCCATATCCAAGTCGTTGGTCGGTTCGTCCAAGACCAAAAAGTTAGAGGGTTGAGCCAAGGCAACAGCCAACATCAATCGATTTTTCTCGCCTCCGGAAAGAGCAGAAACCGGACAATGAGCTTGATCGGGGCGGAATAAAAAGTCTTTGAGATAAGCAATAACATGGCGATATTGTCCGCGCACCAAAATATGGTCGCCTTTATCACAAAGCGTTTGCCAAAGAGTCTTTTTAGGATCAAGAGTTAATCTGTTTTGGTCAAAGTAAGCTTCTTCCAAATTCTTACCGATTCTGACAAAACCGGAGTCGGGTTCGAGTCTTTTGGTTAAGAGTTTGATTAAAGTGGTTTTACCGGCACCATTCGGACCGGCAATACCGATTTTGTTTCCTTTAATAATGCGGGTTGAGAAATCTTTAACAATGATTCTGTCGCCAAAAGCTTTGCAAATATTTTTGGCTTCAATCACCAATTTGGAGCGATAATCGCCTTCTTCAACATTAAGGTTGATATTGCCGATTTGTTTGATTTGTTCTTTTCTTTCGATTCGGAGTTGTTGCAAACGGCGCAGTCTTCCTTGGTTGCGGCGGCGACGAGCAGTTACGCCTTTATGCAGCCATTCCGTTTCTTCTTCCAATTTTTTATTAAGATTTTTTTGCTCGATGATTTCTTGTTCAATAACTTGGTCTTGCCATTCTTCAAAAAATTTAAAACCTTTGTTGTTGCGGCGCATAATACCGCGGTCGAGCCAAAATGTTGTTTGCGAAATGTTATTTAAGAACATTCTGTCGTGAGAAATGACGACAACGGCACCGGCAAAATTTTTGATGATATTTTCCAAGGTTTCGATAGTGGCAATATCAAGGTGGTTTGTGGGCTCATCAAGCAACAAAATATCAGGCTCATTAATAAGAGTCTTAGCCAAAGCGGCTTTACGTCTTTCTCCGCCGGAGGCTGATTTGGGGTCGGCATCGCCGATAATATTAAATTGCTGAATGAGCATATCAGCTTTATATTCTTGTCCTTTTCCGTTATCGGGCAATCCGGAAAGGATCATTTCTTTTAGGGAATGATAGGGGGAAAAGTCAGGTTCTTGCGGCATATATGCAATTTTGATTCCCGGTTGAATAAAAATTTCGCCGTTATCAGGTTCCAGCACGCCGGAAATCACTTTTAACAGAGTCGATTTTCCCGAGCCGTTTCGTCCGACCAGGGAAATTTTATCTCCGCGGTTAATATAAAGGTCAACATTTGTAAATAAATGATTAGAGCCGAAACTTAGCTCGGCTCCCTTAATTGCATAAATTGGCGGTTCGCTAGTCATATTTTATAAGTCTTCTTCAACGATTCGCATTCCTTCAATCTGCCATTCCACACCGCGGGCAGCCCAAAGGAAAAAGTCATCAATTTTATCCACGCTGATTCCTGCCTTTGTTCCGATTCCGTAAATGGTATCCACTTCGTTATCAAGGAGCTCGTGACCGGCAATTGTCAGCCTTATCATGTTGAGAAGGATATAACGTCTAATCGCAATATTGTCAATTTTATTAAGAGCCAAGGCAATATCAGAAATTTTATCAGTCGATTTTGTTTTGAGTTTTCGGCAGTCAAAACCGCAACGCACGGCTTGAATTTTAAGGAAATCAAGCTTTTCAACCGTATTTTTTTTATCAAGAGAAAGCATAAAAGAAAGAGCCTTCATATAAATATTTTTTTCATTTTCATCAAAATTTTTAGGTTGAATAGGCATCAAAAACTCGCTTTGCAAATAAGTTAAAATATTCTTTTTGGTAAATAAAAGTTTGCAAAAAGAAATAAAATAAATATATACTGTCCATAGTTTTGTTAAAAAAAAGTAAAATGGAGTAAAAAAATGCCTTTGAAAATTGAATTAAAACCGCATGAAAGTATTATCATCGGAGAGTCGCTCATTACCAATGACGGGGATCGTACTCGTTTTTATATTGAAGGTAATGTCCCAATTTTAAGAGAAAAATTCATCTTAAGAGAAAAAGAGGCTAATACCCCATGCAAAAGAATATATTTTATTGTGCAACAAATGTATTTGTCCCGCAATCCGGAAAAATTGCATGATATATATTTGGAATATGTAAGAGATTTGCAAAAAGCAGCTCCGAGTCTAATTCCTTATGTGTCTATGGTAAACGAGAACATTATTAATGCTGATTACTATGGAGCAATCAAAAGTGCGTCCCAACTTATTAAAAAAGAAGACGAATTATTCGGAAAAATGCTCAGAGGTGAGGAATAATTACTCATTAACTTGTGGATAAATTTATAAAACAGCTGATAAATAAAAAAAATTCGGTATTGAATATTAACAAAAGGTAAATATTATCCACGAAGGGGAGATTTAGAAAATGGCAGATATATCATTAACGGCAAGTATGCGTTCGAATTTGTTATCGTTACAAAATACTCAAAGCTTAATGGATATGACACAAGAACGCTTGGCTACAGGTAAGAAAGTAAATTCAGCAATCGACAATCCGTCTTCATATTATACAGCACAGTCATTGAACAACAGAGCTGATGATTTGAGCGCTTTGTTAGATAGTATGGGTCAAGGAATACAGACCATAAAAGCCGCTAATGAAGGTATCGAAACCATTACTTCTTTTGTAGAACAAGCAAAAGCAGTTGCCAATAACGCAAGAGACGTAGCAAGTATATACGATCAATATGCAATTACCACTGATGAGGTAACCGAACCGGTTGAAGGTACAATTATGTTGGATAGTCGTGAAGACTTAACAACCTTCGATCTGGAAATTGCCGCAAGTGAGAATAATAAAGAATTTACCGTATATATGGAAAATGGTACTCAAAAGACCATTGAAACTTTAGCTACCCCTACTGATGCAAAGACAATTGCTGCCGATGTCGTTACACAGTTGCAAGGGATGGGATTGAATGCTGAGCTAGATGAGGCAGGAACAAAAATTACAGTATCTACGGTTGATGGTACGGCTGTTTCATGGATAAATGATGATGCAGATGGTATTGCATATACCGATAATCAAGCCATCATTGTTGAACTTGATACTACAACAGGTGCAAACTCAGCCACAATCGCAGGTGCTATCAATGCTGCATCTGAAGCTGCAACCAAAGGCATTGTTGCCGATCCTGATGGCAAAATGGTTGCTATTACGGCTACAGATTTGGAATTCCGCATTTTTGCTGACAACACTCCGGAAAACCAAGCTGCTTTGGAAGCTTTGGGCGGTGCAACAGAAAAAGGTGCCGGTGATGCAACTAAAGTTAAGCAAGAACGTATTGATTACGCAGAACAATTTAACGATATTTTGGAACAAATTAATAACGTAGCAAAAGATTCTAGCTATAAAGGTATTAACTTGTTGCAAGAAAATGACTTAACCGTAATCTTCAATGAAGACCGTTCTTCTAAGTTGGAAGTAGAAGGTGTTGATGCAAGTTCTGATGGCTTGGGCTTGTCTGAGGCAAGAGGAGATTGGCAAAAGAACTCTGATATTGATTTCTCAATCTCTCAAACAGAAAACGCAATTTCTAAATTGAGAATTATGGCTTCAGAATTTGGTAATAACTACGCAATCGTTCAAACCAGAGAAGACTTTGCAGATAATATTATCAATGTTTTGACCGAAGGTGCCGACAACTTGACATTGGCAGATATGAACGAAGAATCTGCAAACATGTTGGCATTGCAAACCAGACAACAATTGGGTGTAAACTCTTTGAGTTTGGCTTCTCAAGCATCCCAAGCTGTTTTGAAGTTGTTCTAATAATAAAACGAAGCAAGAAAAAGCTCTTGTCCACAAAGACAAGAGCTTTTTTTTTATAGTCGTAAAAGTTGTTATCTAAAAATTAATAAATGTCATTTAAAGTAAATCCATCATGTTAAAAAATCTTGTCTGAGTGAGATTTTTATGATAAACTAACTCTTGTAATGTTAGAAAAACATTCACAAGAAAACAACCACAGTATATGGGAGAAAAACAATGGCAGATATATCATTAACAGCAAGTATGCGTTCTAACTTGTTATCTTTACAATCCACTCAAAGTTTGATGGATATGACTCAAGAGCGCCTTTCTACGGGTAAAAAAGTAAACTCAGCAATCGACAACCCGTCATCATATTATACAGCACAATCCTTAAATAACCGTGCCGATGACTTGAGCGCTTTGTTGGACAGCATGGGTCAAGGTGTACAAACCATTAAAGCCGCCAACGAAGGTATTGAAACTATCACTTCATTTGCAGAGCAAGCCAAAGCTATTGCCAACTCAGCTCGTGATGTAGCTTCTAACTTTGATAAATTTGCAATCACATCAGATGAAATCACCAAAGGTGTAACCGGTGATGTTTTTGTAGATAGCCGCGAAGATATGAGCACTTTTGATATCACATTTACAGCAACATCAGATGCAAGTAAGAAATTTACCGTTTATATTGGCGATCAAGAAGGTCAAGAAGTTTCTTTGAGCGCTGGTGCAACAACAGCAAAATTGGCAGCTCAAGAAGCCGTAACCGCATTGCAAGGGATGGGTTTGAATGCTGAAATCGGTGAAGATGGCGCAACGGTTACTGTTTCTTCAACCGATGGTTCTGATATTTCTTGGGTAAATGGAAGCAAAGCAGATGGATCAGCTGGCTTAACAGCATCTGATTCTGCAGCAAAGAAAGTTAACTTAGATGCTTCTAAAGGAGCAAACTCTGCTACAATCGCAGCAGCTCTTAACGATACAACTGATGGTGCTGGTAACCTCATCGTAGCTGAAGCCGATGGTAAAGCCGTATCTGTATATGCAAAAGATTCGACCAAAGAATTCCGTATCTTTGGTGCAACAGCAGACAGCATCGGTTTGAGCGGTTCAAAAAAAGCCGGCGATGCCAACGAAGTAACCCAAGAAAGAATCGATTATGCTAAACAGTTCAATGAGATTTTATCTCAAATTGACTCTTTGGCAAAAGATGCTGGTTACAAAGGTATTAACTTGTTGCAAGAAAACGACTTAACCGTAATCTTCAATGAAGACCGTTCTTCTAAGATTGAGGTTAAAGGTGTAGATGCAAGCTCAGAAGGTTTGGGTTTGGCAGAAGTTAAGAACGATTGGCAAAAAGATGCTGATATTGATGCATCAATCAGCCAAGTTGAAAATGCAATCAGCAAATTGCGTACTATGGCATCAGATTTCGGTAACAACTACTCAATCGTACAAACCAGAGAAGAATTTACCGACAATTTGATCAACGTCTTGACTGAAGGTGCTGACAACTTGACATTGGCAGATATGAACGAAGAATCTGCAAATATGTTGGCATTGCAAACCAGACAACAACTTGCAATCAACTCTTTGAGCTTGGCTTCACAAGCATCTCAATCCGTATTGCAATTGTTCTAATACATTGTCAAAACAACAAAAAAGCTCTTATCTTGCAAGATAAGAGCTTTTTTTTAGAAAAAATTAATAATTTCTATCATAAACTTTTATGCGTATATAAAAAGTCTTGTTTGAACGAGATTTTTGTGATATACTAACTCTTGTAATGTTAGAAAAACATTCACAAGAAAACAACCACAGTATATGGGAGAAAAACAATGGCAGATATATCATTAACAGCAAGTATGCGTTCTAACTTGTTATCTTTACAATCCACTCAAAGTTTGATGGATATGACTCAAGAGCGCCTTTCTACGGGTAAAAAAGTAAACTCAGCAATCGACAACCCGTCATCATATTATACAGCACAATCCTTAAATAACCGTGCCGATGACTTGAGCGCTTTGTTGGACAGCATGGGTCAAGGTGTACAAACCATTAAAGCCGCCAACGAAGGTATTGAAACTATCACTTCATTTGCAGAGCAAGCCAAAGCTATTGCTAACTCAGCTCGTGATGCAGCCAGCAATTTTGATAAATATGCAATTACCTCAAAAGATATTTCAAAAGGCGTAGATGCTACTTTGGTTGTAGATACCAGAGCAGACATGAGTGCTTTTGAATTAGATTTCTCTGCTGAAGCTGCAGGTAAAAAATTCACGGTATATACTGCCGATGGTGAAGGCCATGAAATTACTTTGGCAGGTGGTAATGCCGATGCAATTGCACAAGACGCCGTAACAAAATTGCAAGGCTTGGGCTTAAATGCAGAATTAAATGGTAAAAAAGTAAAAGTTTCCTCAACTGATGGCTCAGATATTTCTTGGGTTAACGGAGATATGACATACACGACTGGTGCAGCTGTAGAAGTTACTTTGGAATCTGACGGTAATGGTGCAAACTCTGCTACAATTGCAGCCGCTCTTAATGATGCTGGTGCAACAGGCTTAACCGCAGAAGCTGATGGCAAGAAAGTTGCAATCACAGCCAAAGGTATGGAATTCCGCGTTTTCGGTAAAACAGAAGCTGACGTAGCTACTCTTGAAGAAGTTGGTTTAAGTGGCTCTAAAAAAGCTGGTGACCCGACTGAAATTACTCAAGAACGTGTAGATTATGCTAAACAGTTCAATGAGATTTTGTCTCAAATCGACTCTTTGGCAAAAGATGCCGGCTACAAAGGTATTAACTTGTTGCAAGAAAACGACTTAACCGTAATCTTCAATGAAGACCGTTCTTCTAAGATTGAGGTTAAAGGTGTAGATGCAAGCTCAGAAGGTTTGGGTTTGGCAGAAGTTAAGAACGATTGGCAAAAAGATGCTGATATTGATGCATCAATCAGCCAAGTTGAAAATGCAATCAGCAAATTGCGTACTATGGCATCAGATTTCGGTAACAACTACTCAATCGTACAAACCAGAGAAGAATTTACCGACAATTTGATCAACGTCTTGACTGAAGGTGCTGACAACTTGACATTGGCAGATATGAACGAAGAATCTGCAAATATGTTGGCATTGCAAACCAGACAACAACTTGCAATCAACTCTTTGAGCTTGGCTTCACAAGCATCTCAATCCGTATTGCAATTGTTCTAATCAGAATGAAACAAAAGAGCTCCCGTCAGAAAAAGGCGGGAGCTTTTTTTGTTTGCATTCAACATATAAATCGTGTATAATCTTTTGCTGTAATAGACAAAAAGGTGAAATATGGCAAAATATGCAGAACTGATTGCAAAAATTGATGACGCTTTCCAAAATGATAAAAAATTGGAAATAAAGGCAAAAGATATTGAATATCTGAGTGCAGAAGAAATTAACAATCTGCAACAAAAGATTAATGCCTATAATTTTGAATATATCAATACTGCTGAGAAAAAGGGTATGATAGATTCAGCGGCAGCTGAATATTTGAAAAAAATTTGCGCCAACCCGTCAAAAATCATCAATGACATGGTGCAAAAAATCAGCCATTCAATTTTGCAAAAATATCGTGCAGAAAAGGTAAGAAAATTAGAGGAATTGGGAGAAGAAATTGCTCCTGATGAAATCAATGCCATAGACCTGCATATCGGAAAGATTGAAGAAAATGTTGTTTCTTCAACCTACCGCAACATGCCTAAAAACAAGGAATATCAAACCAAGCATATCACGCCGTTTACCTCAATGCGTTTAACTTTTTATGATTTCCGAGATAATCCGCTCTACCTGATTATGCCCGGAATGAAAGACATTCGCCGCGCCATAGATAAAATCAAAATGCCGGTATATGATAAAAAAGGTAATGTCGTTTCTCGCGGTGGAAAATATTATGAGCAGTTTCAAAAAGACCAGAAAAAAATAAGAACTGCAATTGAGGCAGAAATAGCTAAAAAATATTCTAAAGGAACGGAAGAATATGCAAAAGCTTTGCAAGAAGCTGAGCCTGAAATTCAAAAGAAAATAAACAAACTTTCGTTGCCGCATGAACGCTTAAAAGACATTTTCAGATTTACTATTTGCCGTAAATATTATCAAGATACGGAAGAATCTTTGCAGCTTTTTGCCAATG
Source organism: uncultured Alphaproteobacteria bacterium (assembly GCA_944393225.1). Classification (GTDB taxonomy): domain Bacteria; phylum Pseudomonadota; class Alphaproteobacteria; order RF32; family CAG-239; genus CAJLXD01. The sequence continues at coordinate 130,483 of CALXZK010000001.1, read as the reverse complement.
ATCCTCAATATGCGGTTGATAAAAAAGAAATTAAAGATACGTTTCATGGCAATCAAAATGTCAGTAGCGCTTATGAAACCAAAAACTATCGTGAAAAAAGACTTTATTTAACCGTCGATGGTGTGAAAATTGAAGTTCAAATTAAAATAACCAAACTTTATGAAGGTGATGTTATCACTCATGATATCTATGCCGGCGTAGAAAATAATGAAAGCCGCAACGATAATATTTTGCTGATAAGCCATCAAAATACCAAAAATAACGGAACGCGTTTTTGGGAAGAAAATAAAGGACGCTATTTGACCGAAGGCGATAAAAAAATTGTTGAAATGCGCATCCTTGAAAAACAAATGGAAGCACAAAGAGTGAATAAACAAAAAATCCGCGAAGCAAATCTGCAAGTTTTGGATAAAGCTTTCCGTTTGGAAGATGCTAAAAGAGCTAACGGCAAAGATTTTGATGCCCAAAGCATCAATCCGATTAATCGCAAAGAACAAAAGATTCATCGAATTGTTGCCAAGTTTATCCAAGATAATTTTATGTATCGTCCGTTTAAGGCTTTTGATATGAAGCAAAAGTTTAATGTTACCGATAAAGAATTAAAATCTTTAGGGCTTGTTATAACCAAGGCTCAATTGGATGATTTGTTCAATCGCTATGCCGAATTTATTTTGCCTAAATATAACGGACGTATTGATGGTACCGAGGCTGCATATTTTAACAAAGCTGAAAATCAGAAACATATCAGTGCCATGTTCAAGAAAGATGCACCCAATGAACAGCCGGAGGAAGATGTCCTTCCCGATACGGAAGAGCAAGAAATGATGCAGGAATTGGATAAAACTCCGCTCAATGCACAGAAATATAATAAAATACTTGCTAAAAAACAGAGTTATTATCATAATAAGCAACAGCAAGTAAAACGCATTATAAATGCTTTTTCTGCCGAGAGATAAATTATATTTTTAAGGTGAACAATGAAAAAAGTATCATTATTTTTGTTGGGAATGAGCGTAAGTTTTAATAATGCTTATGCCCAAGATGCTGTTTTATCTTTAACCGGAGATGATGTTGTCAGCATCAGTGCAGCAGAGGAGCAAGCAGCCAAAGAGCAAACAGCCAAAGAGCAAGCAGCCAAAGAAGCAAGCTCATCTTCAACAGATGATAAAGGTATTTTTTCGTTTTTAAATTTCTGGAAAAAAGACAATAAACCGCAATTGACGGATACAACTACCTCTCCGGAAGAAACTCTTTTGCAAAAGCTGGAACGTATGGCAAATTCCGGAGATCTAAATTCGCAATTAACTTTGGGGTATATGTATCTTTATGGAGATGATACGGTCAAAGTTGAGCAAGATTATAAGCAAGCATTCAAATATTATGAAATGGCAGCCAATCAAAATGATAATGTTGCCGTAAATAATTTAGGTAGCTTATATTATAGCGGAATTGGCACACCGAGAGATATTATAAAAGCCACACAAATGTTTTCAAAAGCTGCCGAGCTAGGTAACACGGAAGCTATGGTCAATTTAGCCTTTATCTATATTTCTGAACAAGGAGATTTTTATCGCCCGAATGAAGCCATAGAATTGTTTAGAAGAGCATCAGCCACCCAAAATCCAACAGCAGACTTTATGCTTGGCTATGCTTATTATAAAGGATTCGTCGTTGAGAAAAATAATCTGGAAGCATTTGAGTTGGTTAGAAGAGCTGCTAATGCCGGTTATGATGAAGCTATGTATGTTTTGTCCGGAATGTACATGAACGGCGAGGGAACTCCGCAAAACTATGGTAATGGCGTTAAGGTTCTGGATTTGGCGGTCAAACAAGGTAATGTTCCTTCAATGATGGAATTAGGTTACATTTTGGCAAATGGCGAAAAATATCCTAAAAATATTTACAAAGCACATATTTTGTTCAACGTTGCTTCGGTTCGTGGGGCTGAGGGGGCTGCTGAACGTCGAGAGATTTTAAGAAAGGGAATGAAAATTGAAGAGCTTTTGCAAGCTCAGGCAGCCGCAGAAGCTTATAAAGAACAACCCAGTGCTTTAACGCAGTATATTCGTCAAACATTTGGAAGTAATGTTCGTCAATATATTGATAAAGGAATGGAAAAACAGTTAAGCAAAAAAAAATAAACTCAAAAAGCCCTCAAAATTTAGGGCTTTTTTTAATGCTTTTATAAACATGAAGATATAAAAAAAGCTACCTGAAAAGGTAGCTTTTTCTCACTGAACTATGATATGAACTAAAGCTTAGGCAGCTTTTTTCATTTTATTTTCAGCAAACTTATTCATAGTTTCAATGATATAGTCTTGAACGTCACTATCCAAATACGGGTGCATCGGAATAGAAAGAACGGTCTTAGAAAGTGTTTCGCAAACAGGCAAGCTACGAGTATTCCATTTAGCATAAGCGGTTTGAGTGTGAACCGGACGCGGATAGTAAGCACCGCAAGGAATACCATTTTCTTTCAAATAAGCCATCAATTCATCTCTGTCATCACAGTTAATGGTGTAGAGAGCATATGCAGATTGGCAGTTGTCCAAAATGCGTTGTTTGCGGAAATACGGGCTGAGTTCGTTATCATATCTTTTAGCAATTGTATAACGATCTTTCAATTCTTGGTCAAAGACTTTGAGTTTTTGCAAAACAACGGCAGCTTGGAATGTGTTCATACGACCGGTCATACCCAAACGAACGTTATCATAGTGGTCTTGCGGGCTCATACCGTGAACGCGGCAAGATTTAACCATTTCGTTTTCTTCATTAGTGTTAGAGAAAACAGCACCACCATCACCATAAGCAGCCAAAGGTTTGGTTGGGTAGAAAGATGTAGCTGTCATATCGGTAATGTTACCGGCTTTTGTTCCTTTGTAAACAGAACCATAGCTTTGAGCGGCATCAGACAAAACTTTCATGCCGTTAGCGTGTGCAATTTTAATGATTTCATCATATTCGCACGGAGAACCGAAAATATCAACAGGGATAACAACTTTCGGAGTGAGCTTGCCTTCTTTCTTTACTTCGTCGATAGCGCGTTGTAAATCAGCCGGATCCATGGTGTATGTATCAGGTTTAGAGTCAACAAATACCGGAGTAGCGCCAACGATAGCAGCACATTCTGCAGAAGCAACAAAGGTGAAAGAAGAAACGAAAACGGCATCGCCGGCTTTGATATCCCAAGCCATCAAAGCCAAGGTCAAAGCATCGGTACCTGAACCGCAGGTAGAGCAATATTTAGAACCGGAATAGTTAGCCAAAGCAGTATCCAATTCTTTAGTTTCCGGACCTTGAGCATATCCGCCGTGGTTCAAAATAGTTTTAAAAGCATTCAAGAAGTTTTCTTGACCGATAATTTTTTGAGATGCTTGAACATCAAACAAGTTAATCGGTTTATTTGGTTTATTTGTCATAATATAAATCCTCTATTGTTGTTTTAACTGATTCGGATAGTAAGTTATTTTTTTTCACAATGCAAAACACAAAAGATTACACAATGTAACAAATCAGAGTGTAACGGCATATGAAAGTATTTTTTCTCCGTCAAAGTGATGGATGTAATATCCGACCGGACGAGAAATATTTTTTAAGTTATCCAAGGGCATAAAATCAAAATCAGCTTGCCAGTTGGCGCTAAAAGCAGAGATGACCGGTGTTTGCCCAATGTGAGAAATCACGGAGTTATGCAAATGTCCGCAAGCAACAAGTTTAATTTTATGCGTATGATTTGTAACAATGCGAACAAAATCTTGCCGCCATGAAGCGCCGGTTTTTGTGTCAAAAAAGTCTAAGCCGGCATCAAGCGGAAATTGATGAACCATAATGATGATGGGTTTTTCGCTGTTTTTGATTTCTTGTTCCAAGAAGTCAAGTTGCTGAGGAAGAACTTCGCCGCCGGCAACATTTTCTTTAAAACTGTCAAGAGTAATGATTTTGAGTGGAAATTTGTTGCATATATAGTCCAATTTCTCTTTATTGCGAGGGAGAGGGTGCTCCGGGTATAAACTAGCCAGAGCTTCTATAAGTTGAGCCGATTTATCATGATTACCGGTGCAACATAAAAAAGGCATATCTAAAGCGAATATTTTGCCAAAAATCGGCTGATAATCAGAAAAATCTTTATTCAATATGTCCCCCGAAACCAGAAGAACGTCGCCTTTTTGCTTGTAAGAGGCAATACTTTTAAAAATTTTTTCTATATTTTTTATGCCATTTTTGTCCACTAAATTAAAGTGTAAATCTGAAATATGAAAGAAATTCAAAGCATAACTCCTAAAATTCATAACCAAAAAACATACTGATTGTAAACAAAATTATATTGATTTCAAATATTTTAATGCTATATTGAAACAAAAATAAGGTTAAACCGTAAAAGGTGATAAAAAGAAATGAAAAAGTCAGCTTTGTGTTCGGTGGCATCCGCCGCTGTATTATTAACAGCATCTTGCGCATCAGCAACCAATATCGATAAGCATGATCCAGCTGATCCGTATGAATCTTTTAACCGCGCGATGTTTGAATTTAATATGCAACTTGATAAATATATTTTGAAACCGGTGGCTAAAGGCTATCGCGCCATTACCACTCCAACTGTTAGAGAAAGAGTTCGTAATGCTTTCAGCAATATCAAAGAGCCAATTTCTGCCGTAAACCAAGTCTTGCAAGGGGAATTCAAGCGTTCCGGTACCAGTGTCGGACGTTTTGTCATCAACTCTACCTTAGGTTTGGCCGGAACGTTCGATGTGGCGTCAGCTTGGGGCTTAGAACATCATCCCGATGGCTTTGAAGAAACCTTGGCAAAGTGGTGCGTTCCGTCAGGACCGTATCTTGTTTTGCCGTTTATCGGTTCAACCACCCCGAGAGCTTTCACCGGTGAAATTGCCGATTCATTCACCAGTCCGGTTTATTGGCTGACCGAAGATCATGAAGATGGTTATTACGCATATGCCGGATACGTTGCCGTTAAAACTGTTATCGATCGTGAAGCAGTTCTTGATTTGAGTGATGATTTGCAAAGCAATTCGGTTGATTTCTATACAACAATGAAATCTGCATATATGCAAAATAAGAGCAAATTAAATTCTTGCTCAGGAGAAAGCCAAGCTTCTTATGATTTTGATTTTGAAATCGATGAAGAAGTTGACGATATGGAAATGTAAGGAGTCTGATTTATGAGAAAAAATATTTTCGCAGCAATTTTAGGTTTGGGAATGATTTTTGCAACCGGAGCAAAGGCTGAAGTTAATGCTGAAAAGGCAGATGCTTTTGTTCGTGAAGTTACAAGCAACGGTATTGAAGAAATTATCAATGCCAATGTTTCTCAAAAAGTAAAAGATGAAAGATTTGAAAAATTGTTCAATCAGGCTCTTGATTTGGACTTTATCGGACAATTTGTTTTAGGTCGCTATTGGCGTACCGCAACTCCGCAACAAAGAAAAGACTTTATTCAAGTTTACAGAGAGTTGAATATCAAAACTTGGTCTGCACGTTTTGATGAGTTTAAAGGTAAATCTTTTGTCTTTACCGGTTCAACACCCTCTACATCAAAAAATCAAATTTTCATCAATTCAACCGTAGCCATGGGTGAAGGTGCTCCGGCTAAAGTTGTATGGCGTGTTAAACAAAATGGCGATAACTTCAAAATCGTAGATATCATCATTGAAAATGTTAGCTTAGCCATTACCGCTCGTAATGAATATACTGCATTTATCAAAAACAATGGCGGTAATGTTGAAGCTTTGATTAAAGATTTGCGTCAAAAAGTTAATGCTCCGGCAGCGCCGAAAAAGGCTTAACTTCTAGGCAAAAAAATTAAAACCCTCCAATCTTTTTTTGGAGGGTTTTTTTGTGTGCTTTAAAAAAGCGCTATGACTTCTTTGCTGATTACTTATAATTAATCCAATATACTTTGTTATCAACGCGTTTATTACGTATAAGTGCGATAATGCACAATATAAATATTAAGATAGACCAAAGTATAAAAAAGGCAGTTGCACCAATTGTTATCGGATCCCAAAAAATCATGGTTTTTTCAAAATGCGGAAATCCGTAAAAAAATACAACTGAAAAAGCCAAAAGCAAAGGGATAAAGCCCCAAGCCATAATCCAGCGTATAATACTTTGAGATGATTTGTAGTTCTTTATCACATTATTATCTGGGGCATAAATAAATGCTTTTTGCTTTTCATAAATATCAATAACCTGATAACCACATTCTTTAGGTGTTACACCAACACGTAAAATAAACAAGTCGATGGCTCTTTGTTGCAATTTTTCGTTCATAATAATCAAAATTAAATAGTTAAATAAAAATAGATTGTTGTCTGTTTTATAACAATAGTGGTTCATCTTGTCAAATCTGATTTAAAAAAAGAAAAGCAGCTTCAAAAGAAGCTGCTTTCGTAAAAGTCTAAAAGACTAGGCTTTGTGTTTGGAAGCCATGAATTTTTCCAACCAGTGAATGTTATATTGACCATCAATAAAATCAGGTTGAGAAATAATTTCTTGGTGCAAAGGAATGGTGGTTTTAACACCTTCAATTACAAATTCTTCCAAAGCGCGACGCAAACGCATCAAAGCGGCATTACGAGTTTTGCCATGAACAATAAGTTTGGCAATCATACTATCGTAGTAAGGCGGAATTCTGTAACCGGAATAGATTTCAGAGTCCACACGAACACCTAAACCGCCCGGAGCATGCCATTCGGTAATTTTGCCCGGCCAAGGAGCAAATGTTTCCGGATCTTCGGCATTAATACGGCATTCAATAGCATGACCGTTGAATTGAATGTCTTTTTGAGTATAGCCGAGTTGAGCACCACTGGCGATTCTGATTTGTTCTTTAACAATATCAATACCACTGATAGCTTCTGTAATCGGGTGTTCTACTTGCAAACGGGTGTTCATTTCCAAGAAATAGAATTTACCGTCTTCATACAAAAATTCCATTGTGCCGGCATTGTTATAACCGAGAACCTCTGCAGCGTGACGAGCAATCTCGCCGATTTCTTCACGTTGTTTTTGGTTCAAAGCCGGAGAAGGAGTCTCTTCAATCACTTTTTGGTGGTTACGTTGAATAGAACAATCACGTTCGCCTAAGTGAACAACATGACCATAGTTATCGGCCAAAACTTGCATTTCGATATGACGTGGTTTTTGCAAATATTTTTCCATATAAACAACGTCACTGGTGAAAGCGTTTTTAGCTTCAGCCTTAGCCATGGTGTAGGCTTCTTTCATTTCTTCATCGTTGAAAGCGGTTTTCATACCTTTACCGCCGCCACCGTCTTTAGCTTTAACAATAACCGGATAACCGATTTTGTGAGCCCATTCGATAGCATGTTCAACGCTTTCCAACGCCGGAGAACCCGGAACAACCGGCAAGCCGGCTTTAATAGAAGCTTCACGAGCGGTGATTTTATCACCCATCATGCGCATAATTTCGGGTCTTGGACCGATAAAGGTGATACCGTGTTCTTCAACCATTTCGGCAAAGTCGGCACTTTCGGACAAGAAACCGAAACCGGGGTGAATGGCGTCTGCACCGGTGATATGAGCGGCAGAGATAATTGCCGACATATTTAAATAGGAGTCGGTAGAGCGAGCCGGTCCGATACAAACGGCTTCATCAGCCAAACGGACGTGCATGGCATCGGCATCAGCCTCGGAGTGAACAGCTACGGTGCGGATTCCCATTTCACGACAAGCGCGATGGATACGCAAGGCAACTTCACCACGGTTAGCAATTAAAACTTTTTCAAACATATTAAAATCCTTAAAGTTGGCGGAAATATTATTCAATAATTACTAAAGGTTCGCCATATTCAACCGGATCGCCTGTAGCAACAAGAATATTGGTAACTTTACCGGCTTTGTGAGCTTTAACAGGGTTGAAAGTTTTCATAGCTTCAATCAAGCAAACGGTGTCACCTTCGGCAACGCTGTCACCAACTTTAACATAGTTCGGAGAGTTAGGATCGGCAGATAAATAAACCACGCCAACCATAGGAGATTTAACAGCACCCGGGTGTTTAGAATAATCTTGGTCAGCAGCGGCAGGAGCCGGAGTTTCGGCAGCCGGAGCAGGAGCTGCAGCGGCAACGGGAGCAGCAACCGGCATCGGTTGAGCAACCGGAGCATAAGCCGGAGCAGAAACAACATTTTGTTCGCGTGTCAGGCAAATTCTGCAAGTTTCATCTTCATATTCGAGTTCGGTTAAATTGCTTTTATCAAGAATTTCAGCCAATTTGCTGATAACTTTAGTATCCAATGGATTAGCCATTTTGTTTTTTCTCTCTAATGTTAATACAAAAAATTCAAAAAGATTCATACCTCGTATTTCGCAAAAATACAACAAAAATAATCAAAAAAACGCAAAAATGACTAAAAAAACGGGAAAAATCGCAATTTTTTATTAAAAATGTGTATATCTTTAAAGATTCGTAAAAGTAGGTTGTGGAGGACAAACAAAACAACTAAAGGGTTGATTTAACTTTGGCATGATTTTTGCATATGAATATTGAGGAATTTTAGGAGGAAAAAACTATGGCCTTAAGTATTTTTACCCCGTCGGTAACGGGAATGGATTCACAATCCCATGCCTTACAAACCGTGAGCACGAATATTGCCAATATTAATACGGTTGGTTATAAGTCAAGTGAAACCATGTTCTACACGTTGCTCGGCTCAGCCCCGGTTGTGAAAGGTAGCGCAGCGAGCGGTCTTCCATCTTCTCGCGTTGATACCAACGGCGTAGGATATTACGATAGAACCCATATCACATCGCAAGGGCAAGTCGTCGCCTCAAACAACAATTTTGATGTTGCTATTAATGGTAATAACAATGCTTTCTTTACGGTGCGTGATAGTTATTCCGGTGATGAATATTATACCCGTGCCGGAAATTTCCGCATTCAAATGTCCGGCGGTCAGCCTTACTTGGTGGCAAACAACGGAATGCGCGTTCAAGGCTATGTGGCCAACGAAGATGGTAGTTTTGGCTCCTCAATTGAAGATATTGTTTTAAGCTATCCGGATAAAATTCCCGCAACCCCGACATCAAAGGTTCAAATCGGCGCCAATGTTCCGGCAGATGGTGTGGAAAATAGCAGCTATGGCATTATGATTTATGGTCCTAATGATAATGGAGCCAATATGAATATGGTGTTTCATAAGGTGGCTGATAAAGCCAATACTTGGACCTTATCTTTTGAGATGGAAGGTGCTACAGTAACCACAGCTGAGCCGATAGAAGTTCAGTTCTCAAGCGATGGAAAATTGTTAACTCCGACCGATTTTGACATTAATGTAGCATGGGAAGATGGTAGTACAAACACGGTTTCCATGAATATTGAAAAAATGACTCAATATGCCGGAAGCAGCGGTATCACCAACATCAAACAAGATGGTAAAGAAGGCGGTGCTTTCAAAGAGGCATCTGTTGGTGAAGACGGAATTATTTCTGCTTTGTATAGCAATGGTCAAACCGTAAATTTAGCAAAGTTAGCTTTAAGCAGTTTCGCTGCTCCGGATAATTTAACCCCGATTTCCGGTACGTTATTTGAAGCCAACGGTGCAAGTGGCAATGCCGTATTAATTGAAGATGGAGGAGAATATCTTGTCCCGCAAGCTTTGGAGCAATCAACGGCTAATGTTGAAACCGAGTTTAGTAAAATGGTCGTCATTCAAAGAGCCTATGGTATGAACTCAAATGCCTTTACCGTAGCCGATGAAATGATGGAAACCATTCGTGACTTGAAATCATAAACATAAAGGTCAAAAAAAATCCCCCGAAAATATCGGGGGATTTTTTTTATTCTTCTTCGTCAGTTATTGAATATTTGACTGAAACTTTAACTCGCGTAATACGCATATTGTTAGCACCTAATACTTCGTAAGTGCAATAAAAGTCTTCAGCTTTATCGCCGATATTAGGAACGCGTCCGAGCAAACCGAATACATAACCACCGATAGTGCTTTCTTCATATTCGGGAGTCGGCAAACTCATATCGGTATAAGCGTCTTCAATCAGATAAGTTCCATCAAATTCATAAACGCCGTCTTTAAGCTTTTTCATTGGAACTTCTTCTTCATCATGCTCATCTTGAATTTCACCGACGAGTTCTTCCAAAATATCTTCCATGGAAAGCAAACCGGCAGTACCACCGTATTCGTCAACCACAACGGCCATATGAATTCTCTTGCTCATCATTTCGTGCAAAATATCGGAAATAGATTTGTTTTCTGGAACAAAGAGAACCTTGCGAGCCAATTTTTTCAAGACATATTGTTCGCCATTTTGCGGATTAAATTCCAGCATATCGCGAATGTGAATCATACCCAAGATATGGTCTTTATCTTTATCGCAAAGCGGAAAACGAGTGTGATTGTTGTTTTTTACAAACTCCAAAGCCTCATCATAAGTTTGACCTTTGTACAAGCATTTAATATCTTGTCTCGGGATCATAATTTCGTGAGCCAAAATCTCAGAGAAGTCGATAGCATTTTGAATAATGCCGCGTTCGGTGTCATCAATAACGCCGCCTTTTTGAGATGCATCAATGATAAGTTTGATTTCTTCTTCAGAGTGAGCATCATCATTTTCGTTAGAAACCTGAGTTCCCATAAGGTGCAAAATACCATTGGTAACATGGTCAAACACCCAAATAAACGGTGCAAAAATCTGATTAAAAAGATACAACGGTTTTGCGATTCTTAAAACATAACGCTCTGTATCTTGAATGGCCAAAGATTTCGGTACCAACTCACCCAAAACCACGTGAAGCAAGGTAATGAACGCAAAAGCAATACCAAAGCTCATGGAGTGCAACAAAATTTTGTTATCACCGAAGAAGTCGGCAAAAATATCTTCCAAAAGGTGAGATACTGCAGGCTCACCAATCCAACCTAAGCCCAAGGAAGCAAGAGTAATACCAAGCTGAATGGCGCTCAAGAAAGTATTTAGGCGGGCGTTAATTTTAAGGGCTGTTTTTGCTCTTTTATCTCCAGAATGAGCCAATTCTTCCAATTTTGTACGGCGAATTTTTACAATGGCAAATTCAGAAACCACAAAGAATGCATTAGCAAAAACTAAAAAGAAAACAAAAAATAAATAAATTAAATCTCTATATACGGATTCCATAACTTTTTAATCAAAAACCTCATAAATGTTATAATAAACAAGAATATTTAATAAAAAAAATCTTAATATGTCATTAAAATTATGAAAAAACAAAGCTCATGTTTTAGAAGACATGAGCTTTGCAAAATTTCATTCAGACTTAAATGAAGAACGGGTTCAGACTCAAAGCTTTGTAGTCATGCTTTATCGGCTCAATGTTTTTATTGCACTGAAAAGTCTGGTATTTCTTAAATAGCTCGTACTTTTCTTGCAAAATTTTCTGAACATTTTCCTGGTTTATTTTTTGCTTGCGACGTTGAGCCATGAGGCCAAGGCAAAAATAAAACAGTTCTCTGGGGTCCATTTCATGAACATTTCCGTTGATGATATTTACAATATTCAGCTCTTTGCCCTGAGCAATAGTTGCCATGCAAAAGCGCGCTTTCTGATACCACTGCCGGTTATATTCTTCCGATTGAAAGAGGTAAGCCTTATATCCGCCTTTTCTTTTTTCATCCAAATCCATCACAAAAGGAGAAACCCTATCCGGAGCAATTGCTAAGCAGATTGGAAACATGAGCATAATCTGCTCCTGATAAAAATGCAGCAGGGTGGCGTAAGCATCAAGAGGTTTGTCCGGCTTGGTTATAGCGGCGCAGTCCCAATCAATGTACATTTCCATCAAGTGCTTAACCTTTTTCTGCATCTCATTAATATGATGCGGTTGATGCTTTCTATGAATTTGTTGAATGTTGTTTTCCTTAAGAAAAGGAGTCAAATACATAAAAAGCTTGTCAACGTCATGCATCACTCCGCCGAAGGAATAATCTCCCAGCAGATAATGTTCTCGCTCCAAAAAAGCCAACTTATGCTCAGAGGTGTAAGCAAAAGAGGGAAGACGCCAAGGTCCGTTAGGATTCCATTTGTCACTTTCTTTAGTCAGAATACGTCTGAATTTAGAATTTAATAATTGTAATGCCATAATAAAAAATTTTTAATATTAAACAGTGGAATGCAAAATAGCAAAAAAGTTGCAATATTTCAAGCAAATAAAATATTGCCAAAATTGCAGAAGCAGATTAAACTTTGCCATAGTTAACTATTAAAATAGATATATTATGGAAGTAAGATTTTTTATTGCAATGTTTTGCGTTGCTTTGGTGGGGGCATTATATGCATGTGCCAACGTTTCTCCGAATAAGTACAAAAACAGAGAAGCTTTGATAACCAATCCGTTGTTAGGTGTATTAATTGTCGGGCTATGTACAAGTGTCGGTGCAGCGGTTATCGGGTCTTTTCATCAAGGTATTTTAAAGGGTATCATTGCTCTGATTTGTCCTGTAGTCGGATATTGTCTTTCATGGTACATAATTAAAATACCGGAGAGAAAATATTTAAAGGAGCAACAAAACTAAGAAAACAAGCTGTTCAGGGGGAAAACTTTGAACAGCTTTATGTTGAAATAGAGATTCGTTTTACAATAAAAATTTTTTTAATTATGAAGTTAACACCATCAATTGTGGTAGATATTTTTAAAGATTGTTTGCCAAAAAATGCGTCTTTATCGGAAGACCAAATTGTTGCAGTACGAGGGATTGTTACCACGGTCATGTTTGCTAAAGAAAAACTGTCTGCGCATAAAGAAGAAATATGCTCTCTTTTGGCAGAACTTCCTGATAGTTTTTACAAAAGTAAGGGCGGAGGAATGTCCTTTTTGAACATGTGCGTAGATAAAAATGACAATCATTGGACAGGAGAACACCGCACCATGGAAAAGTTGCTCTTGTTGGGGTTGGGTATCGGCAAGGTCTCTTTTACCATGCCTCAAGAAATGTGGGCAATACTTCCTGGCGGAATGCCTTATATCACCGTTGAAGACTAAAAAAGAAAAGCTGTTCAGAGTAAAAAGTTTGAACAGCTTTTTTTTAATTTAAAACAAAAAAAAGTTCCTTTACGGAACTTCTTCAAAGAATGGTGCTTTGGCACGGGATCGGTCTTGCTGCGTAAGTTTCGCTTATCTATATAAGCTCAACAACTTCGCTTCGGTCACCGCCAAGCTAAAACTTGCCATCCAACGCTGCCGCTCGTCCGCAAGTTTAACCTTGTCGAGCCCGTCGTCAACAAACAATTCACAGAATTGTTTGTTTTCCTCCGGCGCCTCCACGCTCGTGTCGGCTGTTCAATCCCGATACGTTTAAAACAAAAAAAAGTTCCTTAACGGAACTTCTTTAAAGAATGGTGCTCGGGGACGGGATCGAACCGCCGACACGAGGATTTTCAGTCCTCTGCTCTACCGACTGAGCTACCCGAGCATCAATCACGAAAGTGTTTATAGAGCATATTTTTTTTATTGTCTAGTATTATTTTTAATAAATTTAAAAAATATCAACACTTTTTATCGCACAGATGTTTTTTTCAATAAACTTGCGGCTCTGAGGATGTTCGTTTGGTTGTTTTTTGCAGTGCCAAACATTTGTCCTTGCTTCAAAACGGCAGCGGCATTTTGTGCACGCAATTGGTTGATGGCAGCATTCCAGTTATCCATACCGCAATCATATTTTTTATCGCCGTTTTTCCAAATGTAATAAGCAGCCTCGCGAATGGCTTCTTCACTAAATTTAGTCATATTTTTTACCCTTAAAAAATCAATATGCTTTTATATAACACAACAAGTGTTAAAATATTGTTATGCAAAAATAATGCCATAAAAAATAAAGCCTCTGAAAAGAGGCTTTATTTGGTTTTGATTTTTGACATTATTTGTCTTGTGACGGCATCTTGGCTTCTTCAACCAAAGCTTTGATAAAGTCATCAAGTTTAACAATCTCTTGCTTGTCAGAACCAATACGACGAACCGTAACTGTTCTGTCTTCTTTTTCTTTGGCGCCGACAACGGCAATAACCGGAATTTTAGCAACAGAGTGTTCACGAACTTTGTAGCTGATTTTCTCGTTACGCAAATCAGATTTTGCATAAAGTCCGTTAGCTTTCAAAAGTTTGGTAACTTCTTCGGCATAATCATCCATATCACTGGTAATCGGGCAAACCACAACTTGTTCAGGAGAGAGCCAAAGAGGCAATTTTCCGGCATGGTTTTCAATCAAAATACCGAGGAAGCGTTCGATTGAGCCAAACAAAGCACGGTGCAACATAACCGGTTGGTGTTTTTCACCGTCTTCGCCGATGTAGGAAATATCAAAGCGTTGCGGCAAGTTCATATCAACTTGAATTGTACCGCATTGCCATTCACGACCGATAGCATCTTTCAAAATGAATTCGAGCTTTGGACCATAGAATGCACCTTCACCGGGGTTAATCTCATAAGCGTAACCATGGCTTTCCAATGCATGAGCCAAAGAATTTTCGCACAAATCCCAAATTTCATCGGAACCGATTCGGTAGATGCTGTCCGGACGAGTAGAAAGATAAATCTTCACATCTTTGAAGCCAAAGTCTTTATAAATATCCAAAATGAGTTTCAAAGTGGTGATGCATTCAGCTTCCATTTGTTCTGGAGTGCAGAAAATGTGGGCATCGTCTTGGGTAAATTCACGTACGCGCATCAAGCCCATCAAAGCACCGGATGCTTCATAACGGTTTACTTTACCAAATTCTGCAATACGTAACGGCAAATCACGATAAGATTTAATACCTTGTTTGTAAACGAGCAAACCACCTGGGCAGTTCATCGGTTTAATGCAGAACCATTTTTTATCTTCGGTTTGACCGGAGTAGTTATGAGCACCATATTTATCCCAGTGACCGGAAATTTCCCACAAGCATCTATCCATCACGCGCGGGGTAGAAATTTCGATATAGCCGTTGTTTTCTTGACGTTTGCGCATATATTCAATGAGCTTACGATAGATTTTGTAACCTTTATCATGCCAGAAAACGGCACCCGGAGCATATTCCGGTTCAAAGTGGAACAAATCCATTTCTTTACCGAGTTTGCGGTGGTCGCGCTTAGCGGCTTCTTCCATCATTTTCAAGTATTCATCCAAATCTTTTTTAGAAGCCCATGCTGTAGCATAAATACGTTGCAACATTTCTTTTGTTGCATCACCGCGCCAGTAAGCGCCGGCAACTTTCATCAATTTGAAAGCATCACCGATTTTGCCGGTAGAAGGTACGTGCGGACCGCGGCAAAGGTCGGTAAAGTCACCTTGACGATAAAGAGAAATAGTTTCATCTTCCGGCAAATCTTCAATGATTTCGGCTTTGTAGTGTTCGCCTTTGTCTTTGAAAAATTTGATAGCTTCGTTACGCGGCATAACAATGCGTTCCAATTTTTCGTCACGTTTAACAATCTCGTGCATTTTTGCTTCGATTTTAGCAAAATCTTCGGTTGTAAACGGTTCTTTGCGAGCAAAGTCATAGTAAAAACCGTTTTCAATAGCCGGTCCGATTGTTACTTGAACATCTTTCCACAACTCTTTAACGGCTTGAGCCATAACGTGAGAGCAGGAGTGACGCAAAATTTCCAAGCCTTCTTTATCCTTGCCGGTGATGATAGTCACGGTTGCGTCGGTAGTGATAGGAGTGCTTAAATCTTGTGTCTTTCCGTTAACGGTGATAGCTAAAGCGGCTTTAGCCAAACTAGAACTGATTTTATTAGCGATGTCAAAACCATTGACCCCGCTTTCCATATCTAACATACTGCCATCAGGCAATTTAATCGCAACCATATTAAAATATCCTTTTTTTATTTAATTAATCATCACGCCATTAAAAAATATCAAGTTTCACAAAGGCAATGGCATCCTTCATCAAACCGCAGAAAAACTATTTTTCTGCTAAAAGCTCTTCATAAACTTTAATAGTCTTATCACACATTATTTCTTTGGTAAAGTTTTCTCTTACATTTTTTTGAGCCGCAGCCGAAATTTTTTTCTTTTCGCTCATGGAAAGAGATAATGCCCAATCAAGAGCATCAGCCAAGGCTTGCGGATCGTCATATTGATAGAGTTTTCCGGTAACGCCGTCAATAATGGAGTCGAGTGAACCACCGATGTTTGAAGCAACCACAATCTTGCCCATGGCTTGTCCTTCAATGGCAATTCGACCAAAAGCTTCCGGCTCGATGGCGGTGGAGAGTACCACGTCGGAAACCATCATAGCTGCCGGCATATCCAAAACTTTACCATAAATGCCGACTTTGTTGCCGAGGTTAAGTTTTTTTGCCAACGCAAACAAACTATTGAAATATTCTTCACGACCTTGTTCATCACCGGCAATAATGCAGTAATAATCTTGATTTTTCATTTTGGAGAGGGCTTCAATTAATAAATGTTGACCTTTCCATTTGGTAATTCTGCCTCCCAAAAATAAAACAGGTTTGTCATCAGGAATGTGATATTCTTTGATTTTGTTAATCATTCTTTCTTGGGTAACAGCTTCGGGGGAAAATCTTTCTAAATTAACGCAACGAAAAACAAGGCGCAATTTGTTTTCATCAACCTTATAGTTTTTCAAAACATGATTTTTGATGTGGTTGGAAATGACGATAACACGTTCACCCATAACCATAACTTTGTTATAAATTTTTTTAATTCCCCAGGGACCCAAACCGTAAGTTCCGTGGAATGTTGCCATGTAGTGCACACCTGCACGTTTAGCTGCCAAATAAGCACTCCAAGCCGGAGCACGAGAACGAGCATGAACAATATTAATGTCGTTTTCTTTAATATAAGCTTCAAGCTTTTTGGCATTTTTTAAAATGGTAAAAGGATTTTTGCTTTTCAGGTTGAGTGTAAAATGAGGTACGCCGAGCTTTTGCAACTCGTGTTCCATACGACCGCCCTTGGAAGCAACAAAGTTTTTAATGCCGTGCTTTGTCAGTTCGGATGCAATTTCAACAGTGCCGAGTTCAACACCGCCGGTTTCAAGTTCCGGTAACACCTGTAAAACAACCGGTTTTTTATCTTTACCTTTTTCCATTTTCTTTCTAAAATCCTCTATAAATAAAATACAGGAGTGTTTATATGATACAAAATCACACATTTAAAGCAAAATTTACAGCCAAAATTGAATTAAGCCAAGAAAAATCTTTGAAAACACACAAAAACTCTGCAAATATGACAATCGTTTACATACATGGTCTTTTCTCCGACCCTTGGGGAAGAAAACCTGATGAAGTGAAAGCATTTTGTGAAGAAAATAATTTAGGTTTTTGCCGATTCGAATTAGCCGGACACGGAAGCGATAAAGACAATTATGAAAATATCGATTTTAATGTCTGGAAAAATCAAGTTTTGGAAGTGTTGGATAACGTTGTTGATGGTCCGGTTATTATGGTCGGATCTTCTTTAGGCGGTTGGCTGAGCTTGATTGCAGCCAAAGAGCGTCCGCAAAAAGTCAAAGGTGTGGTCGGTTTGGCAGCAGCTCCTGATTTTACATTTGATATTGAACAATACATATTTACGCCGGAGCAAAAAGCCGAAATGAAAGAAAAAGGAAAAATACTGTTTCCGATGAAAGATTTTACCTACATTTTCACATCTAAAATTTTTGATACGGCAAGAGAAAATTTGTTGTTGCAGGGACCTCTTTCGATAAATTGTCCGGTGCATCTGTTACAAGGAAGCGAAGACAAAAACGTCATGCCGGATAAGCCGTTTAAGATTATGAAATGTTTGAACTCTGACGATGTTGTTGTCAAAATCATCAAAGGCGGAAATCACCGTTTGGGCAGAGATACGGATATTGCCGAAATGAAAAAATCTTTAGCTTCCGTATGCGGATTATAAATCGCCCGGATCAAAAGGTTTGTTCTGCAAAACACGTTGCGGTTTATATACATAAATATTAGTGATTTCGGGGATATTGGCATTGCGGTGCCAATAGCCTCTGCTTTCCATGCACTGACGATATTTTTTTGGGCTGACTTCGCTGTCATCACGTAAAGAATTAACGATTAAAGGTTGGGCGCCGACATAAGGAACGTAAGAAGCCCAAATGCCTTTGCCGGCATGCCAATCGGCACGAATTTTTAATTTAGCTTCTTCAGAGTAAAACCAACTGGAAACATCGGGCATCCAGCGAGTTGGTTCGGCAATGCGCATACATTCGGAATGGTCTTTAGAAAATTTTTGTACGCCGGTATTTTCTTTGGCCCAATGATATACAATCTGTCCTTGCGGTTCATCATCATAAAAAGAACATGCGGGTAAAACAGAGCATATAAGCAAAGCGGCAAAAATATTTTTATTCATGAGCATACTTTCTAAAAATCTAAATCAGCATAATGTTTGGAAGGCAATATTCCCTTGATACTGTCTTTAAGAATATCTTTGAAGCTGGGGCGAGATTTAATTTTCGAATACCACAATTTTGCATTACGATATCCGTCCCATGGAACATCTCCCAAATAATCAATTACGGAAAGGTGTGCCGCAGCGGCAATGTCTGCCCAAGTTAAATCTTCTCCGGCAATATAATTTCTTCTTTCAATGAGCCAGTCAATATATTCCATATGAAAATTGAGGTTATTCAGCCCGATTTTCAAAATTTTGGAATCAGGAGCCAGACCTTTAGAAAAACGTTTGTGTACCTTTTCGCACACGATATTGCGATAAACTTCACGATAAAATTTATCATCAAACCACTCAATCAAACGGCGAACTTCAGCGCGTTCTTTGGGTGTTTCGGGCATAAGTTTAACTTCGCGGCTAGTTTCTTCCAAATATTCCATAATGGCATTATGACCGCACAAAGCCATTCCGTCATTAAGAAAAATGGGAAGTTCTCCTGCCGGATTGAGCTTATACACATCTTGCGATAAGTTCCAAGGCTCTTCATTACGCAAAATGAAAAGCATCTTTTTTTCGCTCATGCCGATTCTGATTTTTCGGCTTTGCGGTGAAACCGGATGTTGAATCAATAAAACCATTTTCTTAATCCCGTAAATTATTCTGCCAGAATTTTATCCTCTTGTGGTAAAACGTCAAGAGATGATGTGACACTATCTTGATTTTCTTGTTTAACATATGCCGGAGGAACAACACCTCTGTTTTGGAGTTCCACTTGCTGAATCATATCATGAAGTTTTTGTTCGAGCTTAGCCTTGTTTTCGGGGCGTTCGGAATAAGAAGAAAGCTTTTGTCTTAAAAATTTACGGTTGGGTGAAAACTGAGAAATGCCGATAAAAAGGGGCATGTTCCAAATGATTTGTTTGGAAAAACTCAAATAATCGCGGATGCCGAGTTTTGAGGCTTCAATAATTCCGAAATATTGTGTAGCAAAAACAAAGTCAACTTCGCCGGTATAAAGCCTTTCAAAAAGTTGATAAGGGGTATCGACATAAACCAGATTATATTCTTTCATTTGTTTTTTGACATAATCGGAGAATTCATCTTGATTACAAACGGCGCCTTTCATATCTTTAAGTTGAGCCAGATTTTTAATTTGTGCGGAGGTTTCCGGCATTGTAATCAATGTTACCGGATTATTTAAAATAGAAGGATAAATCAACTCAACGCGTTGAAATTTTTTTGTATCATAATATGCGCCAAGAAAAATATCAATTTCACCGGCATTGATACTGGCGATAAATTTATCATCTTTTTCGTTTGGGGCATAACGATAAGTCATTTTAAGATTACTGTTTTCTTTGAGTTCTTGCATAATATCTTCAAACACGGAGCGAAAAGAGTAATAAGGCTTGTCGTTCTTTGGCGCAAAATATTCTTGTGCAAAGCCAATCGGGGGATAGTTCATATATCCCGTAATTGAAATTTCATCACTGCTTTTAGCCATGTTGGTCAAATTTTTCATTTGAGCTGAAACTTCTTCGTTGTAAAGAAAAGTTAAACAGGAGCAAAAAAGTACAAATAACAGCTTGTTCATTGCGATTTATCCTAAAAATTTATATAATAGCTTATCTCTTTTATAATAATTTAACCAAATAATGTTAAAAAATATTTTAGATAATGTTTTAATCTTTTTAGAGGGAGAATAATGAATATATCACAACGGTATGCCAAAACAGAAGTTTCCGGAATGAATCAGGTTGAGCTTGAAAGTAGAGCTTTGATTAAAACGGCGTCAAGACTCAATCAAATAAAAGAAAATTGGGAACAAAATATCGGTGACCTGGATGATGCTTTGGAAAAAAATCGTCGTCTGTGGACGATTATTGCTGGAGCAATGAGTGATAATTCTTCACCGCAACCTCAGGAATTGCGTCAAAATTTGCTTTCTCTTGCCGTTTTTGTCTTTAAGCGAACATTAGAGATCCTAGCAAACCCCAAGCCTGAGAGTTTAGATATTTTAATCAATATAAATATGAATATTGCCAGAGGTTTGGCAGAAAAACCCAACGAACAAGAATAAGTTTTTTTGGTAAAAAATGAAAAGAGGTTCTGATAAAAACAGAACCTCTTTTTTTGTATATATAGTGAAAATATTTTTTTGGCACGCATTTTGCATATAACTCCAAAGCTAATCATTTGTTAGGATGAAAGAAACATGGAAGTTAATGAATTAAATAAAATGAATGTCGTTGCTCAGTTCAACAAACTGATATCTCAGACCAATTTTATGGGCGCTGACGGTGAGAGTTTTGCCGGTATTTTGGAAAAAAATACCTCAGACTTATCGTTTGTATCTTCCAAAAACGAAACCGTTTCTCAAAAAGAAACGGTAAAAACTCCTGCAAGTGAAAATAAAGACAAAGTTTCTGCCCAAGATAAAACTGAAAATAAAAATAAAGCAGAAAAAGAAAATGCTGCTGATAAAGATAAAAAAGTATCTGAAAAAGAAAAATCTCAAACGGCAGATAAAGAAGATTCTGTAAATGAAAAAGAAGATAATGCCAAAGATGAAGAAGAAAAGAAAGATGTAAAAGCTTCATCTCAAGAATCTGTTCTGCCGTTGCAAGTTGCTTGTCTTGAAGGAACAACTCCGGTAGAAGAAGTAACATCCGAAAGCGATATTGTGCCGGCATTGGAAGAGTTGCCGAAGGGCATTCTTTCAAAAGATATGCAAATTATTGATCAAGAAGGCAACATTTTAGCTCTTTCCGATTTGTCTTTAGAAGAAATATCCGCGCAAGATAGCTTTAAGATAATCAATCCGCAAACCATGCAAGAAGCAGAGGTAAGCGGCGAACAATTAGCACAAATTATTTCTGAATTGTCTTCAGAAGCGCCGGTAGATGTAGCAGAAATGGCGCCGGTTCTGGAAAAAGTGGCAGAAACAGTATCTGCACCTGTTAAAAAAGCCAACTCAGCACAAACAAATGCAGTAGAAAATATTGTTGCAGAAGATGCACTTTTGCCGGAGAAGGGTTTGGAAGAAAAAGCTGAGCTTGATGCTCTCTTGGCTGATAAGTCTGTAAAAGTTGACTTGACGGTTAAAGAGGAAAAAATTTCCTATGCGGAAAATAAAAGCTTGGTAAAAGATGCCTTGTCTTTACAAGAAGTTGCCGAAAATGTTGATGCTTTACCGGAAGAACAACTGGTTGCTCAGCAAAACACAGCACAAGTTAAAACAGCCAACGGCAACGCAAACACAACATTTAATGCCGCTATGCCGCAAAACATGGCTTCTGCTGCAGATGACAAGGCCGCAACAGTTCAAAATATAGCAGTCAGTGAAGTGAAACAAGCATCATCGGCAGCTCATACCGGACAAGCCATTGTCAGCGGTTCAGAATTTTTAGCATCAGCTAAAGCTGAAAATGCTGGAAAAAGCAACCAAACATCTTTGAATGATGTTTATAAAGGCATGAGCAAAGAAGCTGTTGAACAAGTTAAAGTCAATATTACCAAATCTGCGGTAAAAGGCGTAGATACAATTGAAGTTCGCTTAAAACCGGAAGAGCTCGGTCATATTGAAATTAAAATGCAAATTAAAAACGGCAAATTACAAGCACATATTATATCCAGCCGTCCGGAAACAATGGAAGCTTTGCAAAGAGATGCTCAAGTTTTGGAAAAAGCATTCAACGATGCTGGTTTTCAAACAGATAGCAACAGTTTAAGTTTCAGTTTCAGAAATGAAGGTAATCAAGCTCAAGAACAGAGCAACCAACTTCGCAATTTTATCGGCAAGGTTTTTGAACAAGAAGCCAATTCTGATGTGGTGGCAGCCGAAGCCGCAAATCAAAACTGGTCCGCAGAAAACGGATTAAACATCAGAGTTTAGACTTTAAAGGAGAAAAGCCATGGCAACAGATATTAGTGGAATTACCGGATATTATACCAACGGAAATAACAATACAAGCAGCAGTTCTCAGCAGTTATCCGCTGATATGAATACATTCTTGCAATTGTTAACCACACAATTGAAGTATCAAGATCCGATGGATCCGATGGATACCGCAGAATTTACAAACCAATTGGTACAATATTCATCTGTCGAACAGGCAATCCAGACCAACGAAAAATTAGATACCATGATGTCTTTGAGTATTGCCAATTTGGGTGCCCAAGCCGTTTCCTATATTGGCAAAACGGTTCAAGTCTTGGGCGACGTTATGCCTCTCGAAGGCGGCAAAGCCAAAGCCACATACACTTTGGATAAAGATGTTTTGTCTGCGACAATCGTTGTTAAAGATATGGATGGTAATGTTGTTTACACCGAAACCGGAGAAAAAACGGCAGGTACACACGAATTTAGTTGGGATGGTAAAGATTCTGACGGTAATCAATTGGAAGACGGAGCATACCAAATTGAAGTTTCAACCAAAGTGGCAGAAGGTGATGCCGGTGCATCAGTAACCACCACCATCTTTGGTAAGGTAACCGGTGTCGCCAGCGACCAAAACAACATTTATGTAGGCTTAGGTGATGCTGTAACCGCTCAGCTTGGCGATATTGTTACCATTCGTAATGACGATTATTTTGATAAGCCCAGTGGAGGCGAAGGTGAGGGAAGCGGTGACGGAGAAGGTGAAGGCTCCGGTGGAGAAGAAACAACCCCGCCTGCGGAAGAAACCCAAAGTTATTTCAGCATATAATTAAAAAAACTTTAGGAGAAGAAAAATGAGTCTTTTTGGAGCAATGCAATCAGGTATTTCGGGAATGACCGCGCAATCCAATGCTATGGGCGCCATTTCGGATAATATCTCAAACGTAAATACCGTAGGTTACAAAGGAACAAGTGTTTCTTTCCAAACCTTGGTAACTAAACAAACGTCTTCAAACTTTTATTCACCCGGTGGTGTGCAACCTGTTTCTAAACAAGGTGTGGATGTTCAAGGTTTGTTGTCATCAGCCACATCTTCAACATCAATTGCCGTTTCCGGTAATGGTTATTTTGTTGTCAATCAGGCCGTTCACCCGCAAGAAGGCGATGCTTGGGCTTATACCCGTGCCGGAGATTTTAGTGTCGATACAACCGGACACTTAAGAAATACCGGTGGCTTTTATGCTCAAGGTTGGTCTTTGTTACCGTGGGACGGCAACCCGAATGCTTCTACCATTGAAGTCGGCGGCGTAATGTATATGAAAGCTTACTATGCAAGCGATGGTTCAACCGTATACATTAATGATAACATTGTTGATAGCAAAAACTTGCAACCGATTAACTTGTCAACAATCGGTGGTACCGCCAGCCCGACACAACAGATCAGCTTCGGAGCAAACTTGCCGGCAGATGATCCTGTTTATGATCCGACCTCTCCGGAAGCAGGTGGCTATCGTTCAATTTCTGCTTTGATTTATGATAGCTTGGGCAACTCCAGCAACTTGAGCATGAATTTTGTAAAAGAAAGCTCAAACTCTTGGGGTATGAGTGTTGATATGCCTTCAGGTGCTGCAAACTTGGTTTTGACCGGTAATAAAGAAGTGAGCGATGGGGGTACAGCCGATGTTTACTATGCTGCAGGTCAATTGGAATTCAAAACCATTCCGGCTAATGGCTCCAGCATCACAATTACCGATCAAAGCACCGGTAAAAAATACATTTTCGACTTTTTGAACACAGATACTCCGGCCGTTGGCGGTGATGCTGATAACATCCATGTTAAAGTAGATATTCAAGATGGTATCACATCTGTAACTGACTTTGTTAAAGCCTTTAACAATGCCATTCAATCCAGCATGCCCGGTGCAGACAGATTTACCACAACCAGCAACTCAATTCAAATTGTGCAATCTCAAGCTGGTTCTGCCTTGACAATTGATGCCAGCAAAACCCAAGCTTGCTTGCAATCTGCAGCAAATCCGGTTCCTGCAACTGGCATTCCGACCGGTGTGTTTGAAATTCCGGAAATCGACGAAGATATTAAAAATACGGCTCGTTTAGATTTCACATCTACTACAATTGGTGATTACGCTGACCAGACTTTTGAAATTGCCGGTACAACTTTCACATTCAAAAACGGTGGCGCAGCTGCTCCGACCGACATTGATATCAGCAGTGCTATTTCCGCTGGTAAGATTGATACCGTTAAATTGGTAAGTTTGATTGAAAGCTCTATTCAAGCCAACATTCCGGAGCCGGATAGATTCGTTGCCAGTGGCAGCAGCTTGGAAATTATGCCGACCGGTTCTGGTGGTGACATCACAATCAATATGAACAATTTGAACGGCGTTACCGGTAAATTGAGAAATGATGGCGGTGCTTGGGTAGAAGGCACAGCAGTTGCCGGTGCAGAGTATACAATTTCCAGCACATTTACCACCAATGGCTTGGATGAAGAGCAAGGCTCAATGGTTCCTGCTGTTCGCTTCAACTCAGATGGTACACCGAAATATTTCTATGTAGATGAAATGTCCATTCAATGGGCTAACGGTGCTCAAAACATGGATGGCAGTGATGATAACGGAACCACCATCAAATTGGATATGGGTAATACCGGTACAACAGATGGTTTAACCAACTTGGCAGGTAGCTTTACCACCAACTACATCAAACAAGACGGTGCAAAATACGGTAGCTATTCCGGTGTGACCGTTAGTGAAAATGGTGTCGTTACCGCTTTGTTTGACAATGGCGAAACCAAACCGATTGCTATCTTGCCTTTGGCAACATTTACCAATCCGAACGGTATGAGTGCTTTGACAGGTAACGCTTGGATTGAAACAGATGCCTCAGGTCAACCTTTGTTGAAACAAGCAGGTGTTGACGGAGCCGGTGAAATCAGCGGTAATGCTTTGGAAAATTCAACCGTTGACTTGGCAACCGAATTCTCTAACATGATTGTAACTCAGAGAGCTTACTCCGCTTCAACCAAAATCATCACTACAGCTGATGAAATGTTGCAAGAATTGACCCAGTTGATTTAGCAACAAAAAAACATTCTTCCTAAAGTTGCCCCCGCCAAATCGGTGGGGGTTTTTTTATGAGGAAAGAGGATAACTTGTGAATATTTTAAAATATCGTTTAACTATATAAAATTTTAAGTTATGTATAACGAAAGGGAAATATTTTTATTAAGGGAGCATTTTTGCTCCAAATTTGGGGAATGAAAGTGAATAACTTTTTGCAAAGCATTAAAAATTTGTCGCCGGGGCGATTAATTTCTCTGGCTGCAATTGTCATTTTTCTAATCAGTTTCTTTGCTTATATAGCAATGCAGGTCAACTCTGTCGAATATTCCGTGCTGTACACGGACTTGGAGTTGGAAGATGCCAAGCAAATTGTTTCCCGCTTGGAAGCCGAGAATATCAAATATAAGCTAACCAAAAACGGTACCGAAATTATGGTTCCTGTAGATCAGGTCAATAAAATGCGCGTTGAAACGGCAGAGTTGGCGCTGGCCTCTAAAGGTTCCAATGTCGGTTATGAAATTTTTGATAATACCGATGCTCTGGGAACAACCAATTTCGTTCAAAACATCAATTTGATTCGCGCTTTGGAAGGCGAATTGGCTCGTACGATTCGTTCCGTCGATAATATTAAAAGTGCGCGCGTTCATTTGGTGTTGCCCAAAAGAGAAATGTTTTCAAGAGAAGAACAACAACCATCAGCTTCCGTTGTTATCAAAACGGTTAAGGGTACTCTTGATTTAAAAGAAATCCAATCTATTCAAAAGTTAGTTGCCGCAGCCGTTCCAAAGTTGGATGTTAAAAACGTATCCATTATTGATAGTTCAGGCAAACTTTTAACTTCAGATAATGAAGACAAACAGAGTTTGGATAATGCCACCAATGAAGTTTTGCGCATCGAGCAAGAGCGCAAAATGACCAAAAGCGTTGAAGAATTGATGGAAAAAGCCGTTGGTCAAGGCAAAGCCAAAGCTCGTGTCAATTTGGAAATGGACTTTGATCAGGTTGTGACCAATGAAGAAATTTATGACCCCGATTCTCAAGTTGCTCGTTCAATGCAAACCATTACCGAGAGCGGCATGTCTAACGAGATGGAAAGTCCGGTAACCGTATCGCAAAACATTCCCAATGGCGATACTGTGACCCAAAATAACGGTGTCGTTTCACAAAATTCCAAAACGGAAGAAACCGTTAATTATGAAATTTCCAAAACGGTTCGCAACAAAGTCAAAACCAATGGCGAAATCAAACGCTTGACGGTTGCCGTTATGGTCGATGGCGTTTATGAAAAAGACGCTGAAGGCAAAATGGTTTACCGCCCGCGTACGGCTGAAGAAATGGAACAGTTAAAATCTTTGGTCAAATCTGCTGTCGGTTATGATGCCAACCGTGGAGATATGGTCGAGGTTGAAAACATTCGCTTTGCTTCAATTGAAAGTGAAGTTGAAAAAGCACCTGAAATCTTGATTATGGGCTTTACCAAAGCCGAGTTGATGAGAATAGCCGAAGGCTTAGGTGTTGCCATTGTTGCCATACTGGTCATCTTGTTAGTCATTCGTCCGTTGATTAACAATGCCTTTGACAATGCTTCTCAGCTCGGACCTAACGGTAAGTTGTTGGGTGAAAATGCCGATGATGATAACTTGCTGTTGTCCAATTTCTTGAATGATAATGATGCCGATTTGGATGAGTTGGTCAACCTGAACAAGGTAGATGGTCGAGTTAAAGTTTCTTCATTGAAGAGAATTAATGATATCATCGAGAAAAATCCTGAATCCGCAGTTAGTATTATCCGTAGTTGGTTATATTCCAGTGATGGTAATTAATAAAAGGAAAGTAAAATGAAGCCAAATGTAATAGAGGATTATAGTTTACTTACGGGGCAGCAAAAAGCAGCTATTTTGATGCTGGCTCTGAATGAAGATCGTTCTTCTGCTTTATTTGCTTTGATGGATGATGAAGAAATCAAAGAGCTTTCCGTTGTCATGGCCAGCTTAGGAAAAGTCAATTCCACCATCGTTGAACAATTGTTTGATGAGTTTGTCGACAGAGCTTCCAACAGCGGTATGTTAATCGGAACTTACGAAAGCACCGAACGTCTGTTGTCCAAAGCTTTGGATAAAGACAGAGTTTCTGTCATTATGGAAGAAATCAGAGGTCCGATCGGTCGTACCATGTGGGATAAATTGGGCAATGTTAACGAACATGTTTTGGCAAACTACCTCAAGAACGAATATCCGCAAACCATTGCCGTTATCTTGTCTAAGATTAAAGCCGAGCATGCCGCCAAAGTTATTGCTTTGTTGCCGGAAAACTTCGCAATGGAAATTGTTATGCGTATGTTGCGTATGGATTCGGTTCAAAAAGAAGTATTGGATGGTTTGGAAAAGACCTTGCGCAAAGAGTTTATGAGCAACCTGTCCAAATCTTCACGTCGCGATTCTCACGAACTCATCGCCGACATTTTCAACTCATTGGATCGCAACACCGAAACACGCTTTATGGAAGCTTTGGAAGAGCGTAACCGTGAAAGTGCCGAACGTGTTAAATCTCTCATGTTTACCTTTGAAGATCTTATCCGTGTTGATTCTCAGGGTATTCAGGTATTGTTGCGTAATGTTGATAAAGACAAGTTGGCAATTGCCTTGAAAGGTGCATCAGATACCATTAAAGACCTGTTCTTCAATAACATGTCAACCCGTGCCGGTAAGATTATTAAAGAAGATATGGAAGCTATGGGACCTGTTCGTTTGCGCGATGTTGAAGAAGCTCAACAATACATTGTTACCACCACTAAAGAGCTCTCTAACTCCGGAGAGATTGTCATTAGTGAAGGTAAAGAGAATGATGAATTGATTTACTAAAGATAACGGACAAGGCATATGGTAAAATATCAAAAATTTGCATTTGATAACTTCATCTTGGATGAAGATAATCAGCCCTATGCCGAAGATTGGGAAAATAGTCACATCGCCGTAGAAATTCCTTCAGAAGAAATTGAATCCGAACAAATTCCTGAAGAAGAATTGCAAGTAGAAACAGCGCAAGAGATTGTTCCCGAGCCTGAGCCGGAAAAAGAGCCGGAACCTGAAATTATTGAAGATATTATCACTTTCACGGAAGAAGAAGTTGCCGAAAAAGAAAATAAGGCCAGAACAGAGGGCTATGAAGCAGGGTATCAACAAGCCAAAAGCGAACAATTGGAAGAGCAAAACCGTTTGCTTTCCGAGATTAACAATCGCTTGATGATGCTTTCTGCCGATATGAGCTCACAGACCAAAGATGTTGATAATCAGGTTATTGCTTTGAGCCGCGATGTCATACACAAATTAGTTCCGGTATTGGCAAAATCGCAAGCCGAGAAACTGGTTAAAGCTTTTTTGGAAAAGAATTTTGCTCAATTTAAAAATGAGAATAAATTGGCTTTTTATTTCCACCCGCAGGCATTATCTTTTGTGCAGGAAGAAATTGCGCGCTTAGCCAACATTCATGATTATGAGGGAAAAATTTCTCTGCATAAAGATGAAACGATGCAACTTTCAGATTGCAGAGTAGAATGGGAAAACGGTGGTGTGGAAAGAAACAGCGCTCAAATGCTGAACAAAGCCGATAAAATATTTGAAGCTAACACAAGCAAAGACTAAAAGAGGGGAATATGGTAGATAAAAATTTAGAATTAGATGAAATGCATGATGCCGGATCTGAAGGTGAAGAACCGATTTTGCGCACTCAGGAAGATATGGATAATTTTAATATTCCGACTTCGGTAAACGATTTGGAAGCCGTATATGACATTCCGGTCAAAGTTTCAGCCGTTTTGGGCAAAACCAAAATGAAAGTCAGCCAATTGATGAGCTTGAATAAGGGCGCCATCATTGAGCTGGATAGAAAAGTCGGTGAGGCTATTGATATTTATGTTAACAACAATTTGGTTGCCAGAGGCGAGGTTGTTGTGGTTGATGACAAATTAGGCATTACCATGACAGAGGTTGTCAAAGCCACCAAATAGTTGATGAAAGAGGGTTAAAAAAGTGGAATTACTCATTGTCGGAACATTGGAAGGACAAATCGGAGCTGCCAGCAAAATAGCAATTGCGCAGGGCGGACATGTTTCTTTGGCAGATAATGAAGATGCCGCTTTAGAAGTATTGCGTTCGGGCAAATCTATCGAGTTGGTGATGATAGATGTCAAATTAGATATCTACCGTTTTATCAAATCATTAGAGAGTGAACGTATCAATGTTTTGGTCGTTGCCTGCGGTGTTGCCAATGACCCGACCTTAGCCGTCAAAGCCATCAAAGCCGGAGCCAAGGAATATATTCCCCTCCCGCCGGATCCGGAGCTGATTGGTGCGGTTTTGGCCGCAGCCACCAGAGAAAATCATGCCTTAATTTATGGTGATAAAAAGACCGAAGCCGTTTTAAAAATGGCAAAGCAGATTGCCCCGTCGGAAGCAAGCGTTTTGCTGACAGGTGCATCCGGAACAGGTAAAGAAATTTTTTCTCGTTTCATTCATGATAACTCCAAACGTGCCAACAAAAAATTTGTTGCCGTAAACTGTGCCGCCATTCCCGAAACTTTGTTGGAATCAGAATTGTTCGGCTATGAAAAAGGCGCTTTCACCGGAGCCGTTGCCCGCCGTATTGGTAAGTTTGAAGAGGCATCGGACGGAACCTTGCTCCTTGATGAAATTTCGGAGATGGATATCGGTATTCAAGCCAAATTGTTGCGCGCCATTCAAGAAAAAGAAATTGACCGCATCGGCGGCAAAGCCCCAATCAAGGTAAACACACGTATTATTGCCACCTCAAACCGCGATTTGACAGAGGCTGTAAAAAACGGAACCTTCCGCCAAGATTTGTATTATCGTTTGAATGTGGTAAATATCCAAATTCCGGCATTAAAAGACCGCCCCGGAGATATTGTGGTTTTGGCAAAACACTTTGTAAAAAAATATTCCGAATTAAACGAATTACCGATGAAACCGATGTCACAAGCTGCAGAAGAAAAATTGTTAAATTATCTTTGGCCGGGTAATGTTCGTGAGTTGGAAAACACCATTCATCGTGCCGTTTTGTTGAGTACCGGTGAACAAATTGAAGAAGATGCCATCATTTTGGATGATGTTGATTCCATTATCAACAAGCCGGAAACAACAAACGAAACCGCGCCAACCCCGACAATTACGCCGCAGTTTGGCACAACCGTTG
Source organism: uncultured Alphaproteobacteria bacterium (assembly GCA_944393225.1). Lineage (GTDB taxonomy): Bacteria > Pseudomonadota > Alphaproteobacteria > RF32 > CAG-239 > CAJLXD01. Next base: position 99,931 of record CALXZK010000001.1, on the reverse strand, counting down.
CCGCCATGGAGCGCAATTTGATTATTGATACGCTCAAACACACCTTAGGAAATAGAACCGTGGCAGCACAAATTTTAGGAATTTCGATTCGCACCTTGCGCAACAAACTCAAACAATATGAGGCGGAAGGTTTTGAAGTGGAAGCAGATAAGCAATAGGATAAACAAAAAGAACCATGCAAAATAATATCTTCGGCAATAAATCATTCAAAGAAATGTTCGTAGGCGCCACCAAACGCGGCGACTTGCTTTTTGCATTGTCGATTATTTTGATGTTGGTGATTTTGATTATGCCGATGCCGGCATGGCTGTTGGATATTGCTTTGGCTTTGTCCATCACCATGTCTTGTTTGGTTTTAATGACCGCCATTTTTATTGAAAAGCCAACCGAGTTTAGTGCTTTCCCGTTGGTATTGTTGATTACCACCATGTACCGTCTGGCGTTGAACCTGGCATCAACGCGTTTGATTCTATCCAAAGGTTATACCGGTCCCGATGCTGCCGGTGAGGTCATTAAGGCCTTCGGTGGCTTTATCATGGGGAACAACTTTGTCATCGGTGTAATCGTGTTCGCCATTTTGGTTTTGGTAAACTTTGTGGTTATTACCAAAGGTTCCGGACGTATTGCCGAAGTTGCCGCTCGTTTTGCATTGGATGCCATGCCCGGTAAGCAAATGGCAATTGATGCCGATTTATCTTCCGGCTTGATTAATGAAGATGAAGCCAGAAAACGCCGTGAAGATTTATCTAAAGAAAGCTCATTTTACGGAGCCATGGACGGTGCCAGCAAATTCGTTAGAGGAGATGCTATCGCCGGTTTGCTCATCACCTTTATTAACGTGGTTGCCGGTATCATCATCGGTATGGTGCAAAATGATTTAAGCTTTGCCGAAGCCGGTTCAACCTATACGCAGTTGACGGTTGGTGATGGTCTGGTTTCACAAGTTCCGGCATTGATTGTTTCTGTTGCTGCCGGTATCTTGGTTTCTAAAGCAGGTATGACCGATGCTACCGATAAGGTATTGTTTGACCAAGTTGCCAACTATCCGAAAGCGCTGGGTATGTCGGCATTTTTGGCCTTGGCATTAGGCATGTTGCCCGGCACACCGGCCATTCCGTTTGTGATGTTGGCGGCATTAACCGGAAGCACGGCTTATTATTTGGATAAGCGGCAGAAAGAAGTTCAGGCTCAAGTCCAAGAAGTGATGGAACAAGAGCAAAAACAAGTCGGAGCCAAAGCTGCGGAAGAACCAATCTCCACCGCTCTGCGCATAGATTTGATTCGTTTGGAAATCGGCTATGGTTTGTTGCCTTTGATTAATGAAGAAACCAATAAAAAATTAACCGACCAAATAAAAGCTTTGCGCCGTGCTTTGGCATCTGAATTAGGCTTTGTCATGCCGTCGATTCGCATTCAAGATAACATGCAGTTGGCGCCGAACGAATATAACATTTACATCAAAGAGGTTAAAGCCGGTCGCGGAGAGCTGCGTCCGACACAGTTGTTGGTTATGGATCCGCGAGGCGAGAAAATCAATCTCCCCGGAGAAGACACCACCGAGCCTACTTTTGGTTTGAAAGCGATGTGGGTTGACCAATCTTATCGTGAAGAAGCCATGTTCAGAGGCTATACCGTGGTTGATCCGTCAACGGTTGTTACAACCCATATTACCGAGTTGGTCAAAGATAATATGCCCGAGTTGTTGTCCTATGCCGAAACGCAAAAGCTTCTTGATGAGTTGGATAAAGAACAACAAAGATTGGTCAAAGAGCTTATCCCGAACAAAGTTAGCTTGGGCGCTGTTCAACGCATTTTGCAAAATCTGTTGCAAGAACGTGTTTCGATTCGCGATTTACCAACCATTTTGGAAGGCATTTCCGAAGCCGTTACCACGACACGCAGCTTGATGATGATAACCGAGCATGTTCGCACACGTTTGTCCCGTCAATTGTCCAATGCCTATGCCAACGAGTTTGGCGTCATCTCTTTGGTAACCTTATCTCCGTCCTGGGAACAGGCTTTTGCCGAGTCAATCATCGGGGAGGGGGATGACAGACAATTAGCCATGGCACCGAGCACATTGCAAAACTTCATCACCAAAGTCAGAGATGTGATTGAAGGCTTGGCGGCAAAAGGCGAAAATCCGGTATTGCTCACCAGCCCTAATATCAGACCGTTTGTCCGCTCGATTATTGAGCGTTTCCGCCCGATGACGGTGGTCATGTCGCAAAATGAAATTCATCCCAAAGCCAAGATTAAAACCGTTGGTCAAATTTGAGGCTAGAAAATGAGAATAAAGCAGATTATCGCCGCAAACATGACAGAGGCTCTGGCGCAAATCAAGTCAGAGTTGGGCGATGATGCCATTATCATTTCTTCCGACAAGACACAAGACGGTAAAATCAGTGTATCTGTGGCTATAGATGAACAAGAAGAGTTTTTCTTTGATGAAGAAGAAAAGATAGAAACGGTTTCTTCTGCCGATATTTTTGAGGAACAACATTTAAGAGATTGTTTGGAATATCATGGTGTTTTAGATGTCGTTGCCGGAAAAATTTTAGCCACGGCAAGACAAGAAAGTCGAGAACTTCCGCAAAAAGATGAAAAATCGGTATTAGAAAACACGCTCGCCAAGTTATATGCTTTCAGTGATATTTTAGATATGCGCCATCCGGTAAAATTGTTTATGGGCACACCGGGGAGCGGAAAATCGACAGCCATAGCCAAAGTGGCAACCCAAGCCAAACTACATAAAATTTCCAGCTGCATTATCAGCACCGATAATGTGCGTGCCGGCGCCAATAAACAGTTGGAAGCCTTTGCCGAAATTTTGGAAGTGGATTTTTATTTTTGCAAAGACAAAACCGAATTAGCGCAAAAGGTCAAAGAATGCAAAAACAAATACGGCTTGATTTTGATAGATACACCGGGGATTAATCCTTTTATTGAAAAAGAAGTTTCTCGTGTTGCCGAATTTTGCGATGCCGTTCAAGGACAAAAGATTTTAACTTTGGATGCAGGTCGCAACACGATGGAAGCCGTAGAAATCGGTGAAATATTTATGGATATGGGCGCACAATATCTTTTGCCGACAAGGTTAGATTTAACCCGCCGCATCGGTATGGTATTGTCAGTCGCCGCCTGCTGTGATTTGGGGTATTATGCCGCCAGTGTTAGTTCTTCAATAGCTAACGGCTTGGCAGAAATAAATAATAAATCACTTGCTAAACTTATTTTATGTGAAGAATAAACGGGAAGAAAGAAATGGAAAATCAGACAACGGAAGAATTAAAAGTTATGCCGAGAGCCCCGCTCAGTCGCAGTGTGAGAAAAGGGCGCAATATGATAGCCGTCGCATCCGGCAAAGGCGGCGTTGGCAAAACATGGTTTTCCATAACATTGGCCCATGCTTTGAGCTTGCTCAAACAAAAAACTTTGTTGTTTGACGGTGATTTGGGGTTGGCAAATATCGACATTCAATTAGGGCTGATGTCAAAGTATGATTTAGGCAGTGTCGTTGCCGGAAAAGTAACCTTAAATCAGGTTGTGCAACAATGCCCGAAAGGTCATTTTGATATTATTGCCGGACGTTCCGGCTCGGCAGGTTTGGCCTCTATGCCGATTGGCAGATTGCAAATTTTGGGCGAAGATTTATCTTTGTTGGCATCTTCATACAATAAAGTGATTTTGGATATGGGCGCCGGGGTAGAAAAACCGGTACGCATTTTGTCCGGCATGGCAGAAAAAATTATTGTTGTTTGCACGGATGAACCAACTTCGTTGACCGATGCTTATGCTTTTATCAAAATCATGACCATGCAATATCCCAAGAGCGAAATCAATTTGGTCGTTAACCAAGCAAATTCGCTGAGAGAGGGACAAAGAACTTATGATACCTTGCTCAAAGCGTGCAACAATTTTTTGAAGATAAATCCGCCCTTGTTGGGTATCATTCGCCGCGATACACGTGTGCGTGACGCCATTCGTAACCAAACGCCGATAATCAATCGCTATCCGACATCGGAAGCATCGGAAGATGTTATCGCCATCGCCAAGAGGTTGCTCGCCAATGGATAATGTCATTCCCCCGTTAAGCAATCCGAGTGGCAATATTTCTGGAACGGAAGGTAGTGTTTCCGGAAATATTCCGAGCTTGCCGCCAGAGGTGCAAATTGCCATCAAACCGGGGCAAAGTTATCTGTTGGAAATATTGATGACGGAAGGTATGGATTTTGGAAGCGCAATTAAAGCCGAGATAGATGTTTCGGGACAAAAAATTCCGGTGGAAATAGAGTTGGAAACGCCGGTCAAGTTGCCTAAAGAGCAAGGCGGAACCATACAGGTAAAATTTAACAATATTAATGAAAAAGGTCAGGCGGATATAAAGTTGTTAGCGGTGAATAATGAAAAAGTTATTCGTCAGCCAGCCCAAACACAAAATTCTGCTCAGACGCAAAATATAGAAACGTCATCGCCACTTTTTAATATTTCCACCAATAAAAATATTTTCGAGTTTCATCCCTTAAAATTGGGAACTTTGCTCAAAAGCATGAGTACCAAATTGCATCTGCCCAATATGGTCGGACAAGTTTTGGAAGAAAATTTTCAAAAGGCAGAAATCCGCGTTAATTTGCGTTTGGAAGCTAATAGCTCATCGGCAACATTTGCCGAGGGAAATACAATCAAAAATGCCATGCGCCGCATAGAATTGGTGATGAAAAATTTTACCAAAAATTTCAGTCGCCAAAAACCGCAAGCAGCAGATATTGAGCATTTTATTTTTCAAATTAAAAACGAACTTTTACCATTGAAAAATGCCCTGATGACGGGAACGGCATTTTCCAATCCGGATAGCAAACTTTTGGCTTTGCGCACGACGTTAGGCAATTTTTTGCCGGACAAGCCGATGAAGCTGGACAACTTGAGTAATGTATTGCTGGAAATCAAAGATATTCGTTTTGGCGATTCTATGCAGCCGACACATCTGGAAGAATTAAGTGCCAGCCGCAATTTGACGCAAAATCTTCCCTCCATGCTGGATATATTCAAAGATTTATTGTCCGCCTCGGTTCAACCTCAGTCAGAAACGGATAAGCTGCTGGACATTTTCAAAACCCTGCATGATTTGGGCAAAGATAATTTGGCAGGAAAAATTATGCAAAAATTTCCAAGCTTGGAAGGTAAAGTTTTGGAGAATATGTTTCATTTTATCAAGGCTGCCAATCAGCATAATTCTGAGCTTTGGCTTGGCAAAGAAGTGATGCAAGATTTGCGTAATCTCGGAAGCGACGGACAAGAAATAAGCACCCGATTGAATGATTTTATGAATACGTCAATCAGAGAAGGAAGCAGTTGGAAAATCATCAACCTTCCGATAATTCACGGTGAGCAACTCAGCCGCATCAGATTAGCCATAAAAAATATTCAGGAAGAAGAAGCTCGAAAAGAACGCGGCAAAAATAAAAAGTCGGCGCGCTTTGTGGTTGATACCAGTTTTTCCAAATTAGGTGCTTTTCAGTTTGATGGTTTTTCATTTGTCAAAGATAGGCAATTCGACTTAATTATTCGCACTTCACAAGCCATTGATAATGATTTGAAAAATAATATCTTCGGCATTTTTAAAACAACTTTACATAATTTAAATTATACGGGTACAATTAAAATAAATGTTAAAGAAAATTTTATAAAGATATGTGAAGATGAAAATAAAGAAGAAACATTAAAACAAGGACTCTATGTCTGATGAACAAGGCAGAAACACATAACAGAGATGCGCTGGGCTATTATCGGATTTTGGGCATAACTCCCGATACGGATGAAAATTTGGCAAAACAAAAATATAGAGAAAGAGCCAAAGTTTGGCATCCCGATCATAATAGCAGTGATGAAGCAAAAGAAAATTTTCAAAAGTTGTCTGTTGCCTATGATATAATCAGCAATGATAACAAGCGCCTGACCTATGATTTGTTGTGCAGTGCCTACACAAGTTCAAATTTTCCACCTATGTTTGCCTTAAAACCCTATCGCAATATGGACGGCAAAGATGACTTTAATCTAAAAGCCGTCAGTTTGACGAAAGTTATTGGCAAACTTATCACTCAAGAAGTTAAGAAAGAAGATAAAATCTGCAATTATAAAGAGGCTTTGAAAGAGGTTTTCAAAACATCGGTAAATAATTGGCTTTTGGGCTGGTGGAGTATAAAAGCTTTTCCGCAAAACATAAAAGCTTTGGCCGCAAATTTTCATAACATTGGGCATAATCGCGCCGAAAACTATCGTCTTTGGTTGCACAATGCCGTTGCCTATTGGCAAAACAAACAGGTTGGCAATGCCTACATTTCAGCCGTGGTAGCCGGACAATATGCCGATGACGGACAGAAAGTTTTGCTCAAAAAATTGATTGCGCAATTAGGCTTAAAACCAACATTCAAATTGCAAAGTTGGAATATGTTTTCATTGCAAGCAGTGCAGCTTGTTATGCCGATTATTTTTGTTTTAGCGGCATTGTTGCCGATGAGTGTCAAAGTTGTAAGCGAAAGCGATTTATGGAATTATTTCAACAAAGAAAAGTCAATTGTTTACAACCAAGAGGTTCGTTTTAGCGGCGGTGGTAGTATCAGCGATGATATGGTCGTTGGCAAAATCATCAAAATTCCGGTAGATTTAACAGATGTTTCTCAGCTTTATCATTTGAAATCAGAACAAAAAATTATGTATGGACCGGCAGATGATTTTGACGTGATGAAAAAGCTAAAAGCAGGCACAACCGTACGTGTCACAGGCATTACACCGGATAAGGAGTGGTATCGAATTATGCTTGATGAAGGTGAAATGGGCTTTGTTAGAAAAGAACATTTAGTCCAAGGTATCGGCAACGACATTCCCTATGGCAGCCAAATTTTCCATAAATAGATTTATCAGAAATATCTAAAATACTTGCTTCTTTGTAAAACCTGTGTTATAAGGCAGGTCTAAAAGCAATTATTAGGAATATATTTTTGTTAAACTAAAATAATTTTTTTATGAGTAATTCTATTTTGGAACTTCAAAAGAAGTTCAATTTGTTCAAAGTTGGCGACAAACGCCAGGGTGTTATTGTATCTGAAATAAATGGTGAAATGCAGGTTAAATTGCAAGGTGGTGTCTTGGGCTTTATTAGTGCATCAAGCTCAGACTTTTATCTACGCAGTGGCATTATGTTATCAGCCGGAAGAAGTTTAGAGTTTGAGGTATCAGAAATAAAAGAAGGAATCCCCTATTTAACATTACCTGCGACATACATTTTTGCAAACTCATATCATCCTGCGAGGGTTCGTTTCTCAGGAACACAGGGTATAGTCGTTGAATTTGATTGGGACAAGGCTTTGAATGTTGGTTTTTATTGTCCCAAGTTAGGTCTTCCCGAAGAACTCACAACTCTTGAAGAAAATGCACGCGTTCTGTGTAAGGGGTTAACTCCAAAACAAGATTTCTATCTTGTTGAAAACTTGCAAATAGATGATCGTGAGCTTGAAGAAGATGATGTCGTTGATCAAGAAACACTTCGTGAATTTGATATACCGGAAAGCTGGAGTGATGATGAAGCCAGAAATTATGTTAATGCAAATGGCGGCTTCTTATCAAAAGGTGCTTACAAAGTAGGTGAGTGCTATGTTGCAACGGTTATTAACGGTACACTCATTAAATTCAAAGATGGAAGTAAGGCATCAATAGCCAAAAAAGAGGACAATGCTTTACACCCCATCGCCGAAGATAATGTTCTTGTCCGCATGATAAAAATATATGAATTTGGCGAATTAAAGGAAGTGGAATTAATTGACATCGTGGATGATGAATATGTTCGTCTCTTCTGTAAAAAGCAGAACAAAAATCTTCTTCCCGAATGTGTCGATGCCAAACAGAAAAATCGCCATACTTATATTGATAGTGGCTATGTGTTTGGAAAACGTGACGACATTATCTTTAACGAAGGTAAAAATTCTGGTTCGGAAATCAATTTTGAACGTTATTGGTTAGGCTTTTTATACATAGCCAAAATCCAAAATGGACATCCAATGTTGCCGGACAATATGGGAAATCCAATAGAAATAGACCTGTTGGAAAATCCTGATTACAGCACGCTTTCTGATGAAGATGTAGCCTTTGTTCGCTTGCATTACATCAAGAAAGATGGAAACAAAGTCGTTATGAGCATGAAAGTAGAATTTGTTAGAGAGCGCAGAAGCTCAGATGACAATATTCTTCAGAATAAATAATGGCGAGCCAATAAAAAAACATCCCTTGATTTTTTTCAAGGGATGTTTTTTTATAGATAAGATATGTTTTGTATCCTCTACATTCGTCACAACAACTACGCCATGAGTCAATATCGCACGAGCCAGAACCTATTTGATCAGGTCTACATGAGGTAGCCATTACATTGTTCACAGCATCTGCGCCATGAGTCGACATCGCATGTTCCTGAGCCAACTTGACCACTTTGGTTGCAACTAGAGCCCATAGAGCCATATTCTGTCGAGCATTTCGACATGGTATATCCACTCCATTTAGAACAAGCTGTACCACCATAATAACCTGAATCTGAACATTTCTTTTCTGCAGCTACACAACTACCATTTTTACAAGTTTGACCATTTGGGCAGTCACCGCAGCATGAAGAGGTAGAGATACAAGAACCGTTACAAGTTTTTTGTCCTTTTTCTTCACAAGTCATGGCACGGCAAGCATAACAAGTTCCATTTGTAGCACCACAATTACATTTTTTGTAAGAAGTTGCAGTCTGAACTTGAGAACTGCTACAAGCAGATTCTTGATACCCGCTCGGGCAAGGACTATATGAGTGAGTATGACTTTCACGATAGCAAGTACCAGAAGTTGCGCCACAAGAGCAAATCTTTGCGGAAGAAACAGGTGAAATCATACCAGAACTAGATTCTTGGTAACCACTCGGACAAGAATAAGAGTGAGCGACACAAGAATTTCCATATTGGTGATAACCGGAGTTGCATTTCCATCCGGTTTGAATTTGTTTAGTTCCGTTTCCATCAGTACAAGAAGAATAAGTATAAGAAGAATTTTCAGGTTTAGAAGTGATTTTGTTTACGCAAGGGACACAACATTTGCGCGTGTTTTGTCCGCATTTATTGTCACAATTTTGCAAACCATTAGTGCAACCAGTTTGGTTTGTTTCAGGTGTACAAGATTTTTTGATACATTTACCTTCACAATATTGCGTACATTTATCATTAGCATACACTAAAGAAACGGTTGCCGGACAAACACATTTTTCATATTTGCCTTCGCAACTATCCCCGCCTAAAATATAAGGAGACTTACAAGAAGTTAATTTAAATTGAGGCAAACATTTGCAATCTGTATAATATCCGGGAAGGAAAGGGCAGCTTGATGCAGCAACAACAGCTTTCGGATAAGTACAATTTTGTTTGGTATATAATGTATCTTCATCATCACAGTTTCCTTTTTGGTTATAGTCACCATCCAGTTTATATCCGGAAAAAGGACCTTCAGCATAGTCCGGCAAAAAGGTAGCTTTTGCTAATTGAAAAGAATTAGGTATAGGCTTTAGTTCATGTTGTATGTAGGCTGGCGTGTTATGAAGGGACACATTAGAAGCTAAAGCATTATTAAAAATTCCGCTTCCTAAATAAGAACAAAAGGAAAGGACAGTTAATAAAAAAAGTTTCATCATGGTACGCCTCCAAAAATAATATAGAATTAAAGCCTATACTATTCATGATAAACCTTTTTTTTTTGCAACTGAAAAGTTGTTGCGGACTTATTTTTGCGGATTTTTGATGTAGTTTTCAATCATCTTGTCCATGAGAACTTCGTATTCTTTTTCAGAAAGAATATTATCCCCATTGGCATCAATTTGCTGGTAAACTTGTGCTGAAATTCTTTGCGCTTCAGCAGTCTTAAAGCGTATAAATTCTGCTTTGGTGATGATTCCGTCTTGGTTCAAATCCATTTCGGCAAATTTCTTTTTCATCATCATACGGGCACGTTGTTCCGGAGAAATTCGAATACCTCTGTTGAGCATATTGGTTGAAAAGCCTTCTTCTTGCAGCATGCTTTTCGGAAGAGGTGCTTTGTCATCTAAAGAAAAAGCATTCTTTTCCGGCTTACTCGGGGCGGGTGTCGGTTCTGGTTCCGGTTCCGACTCAGGTTCTGGTTCGGGAGCCGGCATATGTCTCATCTTTTCTTGTAAAATCTCTTGAATTGTCGGCTTGCTTCTGACCTCGGGTTGAGGTGTTGGAACTTCTTCTTGCGGAGCACTAGGCATAGCGGTTTCTACCTGAGAAGCAACCGATGGAAGATTGTTTTCAGGTCTTACGGGAACAGGGGCAATTTGTTCTTCAGATGACGGAGCTTTTTGGGGTGCAACAGGTTCTTGTGGCTTTTGCACTTCATCTTTAGCATTCATGTCATCTTGTGGTTGAACGGGAGCTGCTTGGGGAGCTACCGGACGGTATATAGGTTTTGTATATTGTTCTTGCGGTTCTTGTTTTTGGGGACGAACCTGTTCGGTAGAAGTCGGCTGAACTTGAGCCGGAGGCATCGGTGCATTGACAGCCGGTTGGCTATGTGTTCCCTTCTGTGGTTCTTGAGCTGTTTTTGCTTCAGCGGGCTTGGGTGCTTTTGTCGGAGCAGGCATATTCGGTGCAACCGGCTGAGAAATTTCTTGCGGCTGGGCATCTGCCTTGGAGGGAACTTTAGGAGCTTCAGGTTGAGCTTGAGGCGCTTGCTGAATATTTTGAGCAGGAACCGTATTTTGTTTTTGTTCAGAATTTTTATCTAAAGGAATATCATTAAAGATAAGAACTTCATCATCATTGTCCGAAGTCAAATCATTTAAGAAATCTTCAGAAAAGAAAATGGTCTGAGCATCTTCTTCACTCATGGTAGAAGATGTAGAAGCTGTATTTGCAACAACTTGTTCTTGTGCCCATGATGGATAAGATAATAAAACAGACAACCCCAAACTATAGATAATTTTTTTCATTGATAGATTCCACTCCACAAAATTATATATAAAGTTTAGGTTAAAAAGAAAACATAGTCAAAAAAAATAATAAAAAAAGCCCCAAAGAAAATCTTTGAGGCTTTATCTTTGTGTAATTTACTTAGTAAGAACGAGCATAAATCACATCCATGGTTGCCGGTTTGCCGGTCAACAAGCAAACACCTTCAGTGTTGCTTTGGTCAAGAGGCAAGCAACGAATGTTGATTTTCATTTCTTTCAAAATTTCTTCGCTCTTTTCATCGCCACTCCATTTACCGCGAACAAAAGCAACTTTTTGTCCGTCAGCACCTTCAATCCAGCAGTTCGGATTAGCAAAATAAACCTTGAACTCTTCCGGAGTTTTGATGTCTGTACGAATATTATCGTCTAAGCGCTTTTTAGCCTTGTTGAACATGGCTTTTTGAATGTTTTCCAAGCGTTCGGCAATTGTGTTAACAAATTCGGCTCTATGAGCAATTTCTTTGCCTTCGGGTGTACCGAGTTTAAGACGTTCTTTAACCATGAGGTTGTCGCCTTCAACATCGCGCATACCAATCTCGCAAATAACTGGAGCACCTTTTTTGGTCCATTCCCAGAATTTATCAACGGATTTACGATCGCGTTTATCAACTTTGATTCTGATTTTTTCGGCAAAGGGAGCTTTGGTTTTGAGCTCTTTAACCAAATTATCAATATAAGCCATAACCTTAGCTTCATCATTTTCGTTTTTAACAACCGGAATGATAACAACTTGGTAAGGAGCAATTCTCGGAGGAACGACCATACCTTCATCATCGGCGTGAGTCATAATCACACCGCCGATAAGACGAGTGGAAACACCCCAAGAAGAAGTGTAAGCAAATTCGGGTTGGTTATTAGCATTAATAAAAGAAATATTAGCAGACTTTGCAAAGTTTTGACCCAAGAAGTGAGATGTACCGGCTTGCAAAGCTTTACCGTCTTGCATCATGGCTTCAACGCAGTAAGTATCAACTGCGCCGGGGAATTTATCAAATTCGGGTTTGCGTCCCATAATAACCGGCATGGCAAGCGTATCTTCGCAAAGTTCGCGATAAGCATGCAACATGCGGATGGTTTCTTCTTCAGCTTCTTTAGCAGTTGCATGAGCCGTGTGACCTTCCTGCCACAAAAATTCGCGAGTTCTTAAAAACAGGCGAGGGCGCATTTCCCAACGAACTACGTTTGCCCATTGGTTAACCAAAACCGGCAAGTCGCGGTAAGATTTAACCCATTTAGAAAAAGAGTCGGCAATAATAGCTTCACTGGTCGGACGAACGATAAGAGGTTCATCGAGTTTGGAAGACGGAACGAGTTTGCCGTCTTTCATAGCCAAACGAGAATGAGTGACCACAGCCATTTCCTTAGCAAAACCATCGACGTGTTCAGCTTCTTTTTGGAAGAAGGAGAGAGGAATAAACATCGGGAAATAGCAATTTTCGTGGTCGGTTTCTTTAATTTTTTCATCAAAAACGTCGCGGATTCTTTCCCAAATTCCATAACCCCACGGTTTGATAACCATACATCCCGGGCTGGAAGAATTTTCGGCCATATCAGCTTCGGCTACAACGTTTTGGTACCATTCAGGATAATTTCCTGCTCTAACATTTTTTAGTGTCATAAGTTTATTCCTTAAAAAGTTTAATATCGCAATTAAAAGCCCGTTCCCCCAATGGAACAAGCGGATGAGAGCATAACAGAGATAATATATATTGTAAATATATAAAGTAAGATAAATTTCGCTTGCAAATTAAAATGGGAGGACTAGACTCTTTAATGTAACTAATTTTGGAATAAGAGATTTTATCTTAAAGATTGTTTCTTCCAGAACAATGCGTAAAGTTGTCTTGGCCAAGCAGTTTATTAAACCCAAAGTGTAGTTATATGGATTAACCTGTTTATGCAAAGGATTAAGAATATGGCAACAGGAACAGTAAAATGGTTTAACAACAGAAAGGGCTATGGTTTTATTTGTCCTGACGAAGGCGGAAATGATGTATTTGTTCATATTACCGCAGTTCAAAAAGCAGGCTTAAAAACCTTGAAAGAGAACGCAAAAGTTTCTTATGAATTAATGGAAGAAAAAGGCAAAACCGTTGCCGGTAATTTGAAACTGGCATAATTCTTTTGTGATGTAATATCCTCCGTATGCCAATGCTCTACGGAGGATATTTGTTTTTAGAAAAAATTGACAAAAACATCTTGCGGTAAGTCTGATTTTGTAGTATGATAAGCGCACAATAAACAAGACGGAGTGTTGAACATGGATATTAAAAAAGCTTTGGAACTGATAGAAAGCGGTCGTTTTGAAGAGCTGGATATTGATGATATTTGGGAACTCATTAATGTTCTTTCTGCTTCATCTGAGCCGCAAGCGTTTCAAGCGTTGGTAAAGTTGCAAAACAGTAAGTTGGGACAATCTTTGCCGCAAAAAAACATGCAAATGCAATATATCATGGAACAAAATATTCAAGCTTTGAATAAGGAGGAAAAAAACTTTGATTTGTTTGCATTAGATAAAAAAGGTCAACCCGTTCACGCCTCTGTTTTACCGATTTTCAATTTTTTCAACCATGTAGAAGTTAAAAATAAAGAAGATGTCGAACAAGTTAAACCCGAAAAACTGTTCGAACAAGCTGTTTCAATTGCCAAACTCACCGCTAAAAAAGATATTTTGTTGGATAAAAACTTCAGCAAACAAAAGCCCGAAGAACAACAAAAAAACTATGCCAACAGCGTTTTAATGGCCATGGAAGAAACCGCATTTGTATTGGTTTCTAACCAAATTTTGGAAGATACTCTGACACAAAAACACACTCCTTTGTCAAAAGTAGATAAAGCCGAAATTACAAACAAAGCAGAAAACAGTTTTGCCGAAGTCATCCGTCCGAAAAGCAAAACGCGTTTCCAATTGACAAACAGCAACATCATCAGCACCTTTGCCGCTGAAATAAATCGCGCCGGTAATAAGGCTGCTTTGGTAGAAAAAAATACCTCTTCCAAAGAGTTAAATAATGAAGTTGCCAAAGTAGATAAAAAATTGCAAAAAGAATATCCGGAAACAATGTTGTTGTTGAGATCATTTGCTCAATATCAAAACATGAGCTTTGTTGCCGGCAAGCAAGGACGCAATATGTTTGGTGCCGATTATATTGCCAAAACGGTTCATGAAAATAATCCGGCCAAAGGACAAAAAGAAGTTTCTTTGTTTGCTTTTTTGAAAGAGCAACCGGCAAAAATCAAAAGTTTCAGCCAAAACATTGTGCGCTCTATTAAAAAGGCATATATGGTGATGGCAGAAGCCATTTCGCTTAAACTCTCAAGCGAGAAAATTGCTGATGGCTTCAAAAATATGTTTTCTTTCTTTAGTCACAATAAAGAAGATAAAAATGCTAAATATAAAGGGGTAGGGCGTCAAACAATAGAAAGCAATTTAGATATGGTGAGCGCCAGAGCCAGCCAGATTTTGCTTGAGCAAAACAAAGTTGATAAAAGAGTTATTGTATGGAAAGACTTCCGCAATACTTTGCATAATAGTCAGCTTGGTCGCGCCATATTAGATCCGGAAAGAACAGAGTTGGTTTCCGAAAATGTGGAAGATTATACTAAAGTCACTCCGATTATATTAAACAACAAGAACAAAGACAACAAGAACAAAGCGCCAAAGACTTTGGTCGGTAAGACCGTGAATATGATAAGCAAAGTTGTGCTTTCACAAAAAGCCGGCGGAAAAGTTCACTAAAATAAAAGGAGCGAAAACCTCGCTCCTTTTTGTATCTCTCTATATATTCTCATCAAACTCAATGGCGTGTATAAGAAGCCTCAATAATGCGGGCTTGACGAGCCTCATCCAAGTCATAGTTGGCTTTAACATTGAGTTGCGGCGCAATAGCGGAAATGATTTTAGCTGCAGTCGGAACCGTGTTCCAGCCGGCAGTGGTAAAGCCCCAAGTTTCTTTGCTGCCTTTCGGTTCATCCATCATCACGAGCAAAGCATATTGCGGTTTGCTGACAGGGAAGGTAGAAACAAAGGTCGTGCGAACAACCTTGCTGTTATATTTTCCGTTAGCGGAAAGTTTGTTTGCTGTACCGGTTTTTCCAGCAACTTCATAGCCCAGAACGTTAGCGCGTTTACCGGAACCGTCAGTCACAACCAAACGCAACAAATCGCGCATTTGTTTGGAGGTGTTGTAAGATAAAACGCGATAACCGTTGTTTTTCTTATCACTGTTTTTAAGAAGTGTCGGTTCATGGTAGATACCACCGTTAACAACGGCAGAAAAAGCGGTAATAACGTGCATTGGGGTCAAGGCTAAGCCATAGCCGTAAGCAACCGTGGCAATTGTTCCTTCTCCCCAGCGTTTTGGAAAAATAGGTTTGCTTTTTTCGGTGATTTCAAAATCAAGTTCATCAAAGAAGCCCATTTTTTGCATGAATTGTTTTTGTTCGGCACCGCCAACTTTAAGAGCCATACGTGCAGAACCAATGTTGGAGGAATAAACCATAATTTCAGGTACGGTCAACCAGCGATTCTCTCCGCGATAATCTTTAATCACATTATATTTGAGCTTCAGGGGCTCGGTGGCATCAAATGAGTCGGAAACTTTAACCTTACCGCTTTCCAAAGACATGGCAGCGTTAAAAACTTTTAAGACGGAACCTGGTTCATAAACACCTTTGGTTGCCATATTGAAATAAGAACGAGAATTCGGGTTAACCGAACGATTGGGGTCATAATCCGGTAAGGATACCAAAGCAATCACTTCGCTAGTGTTCACGTCCATTAAGATAGCGGAAGCACCGGCTGCATCAAAATGTTTAACGGCGGCAGCCAAATGTTCACGAATAGTATCTTGAACGCCGGAATCAATTGTCAAAGCAAGCGGAATATCTGATTGTGTCAAACGCTCGTTTTCAGCTTTTTCAATACCGGCAATTCCTTTGTTATCAATATTGGTCGAGCCGAGCAGGTGGGCAAATAGGTTTTTATGCGGATAGATGCGTTTTTCACCATTTTCAAATTCTAACCCCGGAATACCGAGATAATTGATTTTATATTGCTGAGATGGGGTTAAATTGCGTTTCAAATAAACAAAACTGCTTTTAGAAGAAAGTTTGCGCAAAACATCATTGTATTTGAGTTCGGGCAAAACCTTAACCAAGCGCTGAGCGGCACGTTCGGGATTTAAGATTTTTTTGGGGTTGGCATAGAGGTTAACCGTGGGCAAAGAAGTGGCAATAATTGTGCCGTTTCTATCGGTAATATCGGCTCTTTTGATTGGGCTTTGGGCGTATGCACGTAAATGAGCGGCTTCTTCTTGTTCAGCGGCATGCAAATTGGGGGCAACGCAAACCTCAAACAGGCGAACACCGATAACGGCATAAACCAAAATAAAAGCAAGCATGGCAAAAGCCACGCGATTCTTGCAAATGGAAAGCGGGTCTTTAGCGCAGGTATAATTCATAAAAGAACAGCTTTTACCGATTTTGATTTCCTCTCCCGGTAAGTAAAAGCTTTCTTCTTTTTTGGAAAAATACTTTCCGAACATACTGCTCTCTGCCTTCTTGATATACAATTACGTTATAAACTTCAAAGATTAACGCTGAGCTCTGGCAAGCTTTTTCAAGCCTTTGTTTTGCTCTGCATAATCTGAAATATTTCTCTGAGCCAAATCTCTTCTCGATTCATCGGCTTCATATTCAAATGGTAACGCAGAAAGGTTAATAATTTGTTCAGCTTGGATAGGATTTAACGAAATATGTTTGGCGGCAAGTTTACGCAAACGAGCAGGATTATTCAAATGGCTCCATTCGGCTTTGAGAACATGAATGGTTTTAATGTCATTTTGAATATTTTTATTGATGACAACCAACTGTTTTTCCAAGCCTTGTACCTGATTCTTCATAACCAAAATACCAAATCCCAGCAAACAGGGAATGATAATTGATAAGACGTAAGAAGCGGTTTTTGTACTAGTCATTTCGCAAATCCTTTCTAGGTTCAGCGTGTTCTTTTTTGCCCCCAACGCAATTTTGCCGAACGTGAACGTGCGTTCAGTTTAATTTCTTCCTCAGAAGCGGAAATAACTTTAGAGGTTTCGGCAAAAACTACGCTTTCATCGAGTTCCGGAGCATCTTTGGCATATTTTGAAACATGCACGCGCGGACCGGAGTTCTCTTTGAAAAAGTTTTTAACAATACGGTCTTCCAGCGAGTGGAAAGTAACAACCACAAGACGACCGTTCGGATTAAGTCTGGCAGTCGCACCTTTAAGACCGTTTTCAAGCTCGGTTAATTCATTATTCACGGCAATACGCAAAGCTTGAAAAGTGCGTGTTGCCGGATCAATAGCGTTAGGTGTTTTATGTATAACGCCATAAATAAGTTCTGCCAGTTGCTTGGTCGTTTCAATCGGTTGAATGGCGCGAGCTTTGACGATTTTAGCGGCAATCTGGCGTGATTTTTTTTCTTCACCATATTTATAGATGAGGTCGGCTAGTTCTTGTTCCGGCAGGGTATTGACAATGTCGGCGGCAGAAAGACCGCTGCAAGACATGCGCATATCAAGCGGTGCATCTTTAGAGAAAGAAAAACCGCGTTCGGCATTATCAAGTTGCATGGAAGAAACGCCAATATCAAAAACGGCACCATCAATATTCTCGTTTACAAGTTCGGCAAAATCACCGAATTGACCGGCACGAAATTCAAAGCGTTCACCATATTTAGCCTGCAATTCTTTGGCTCTTGATACCACATTGGGGTCTCGGTCAAGCGCAATCACTTTGCAATCGGCGGCTTTGAGCAAAGCTTCTGTGTATCCTCCGTTTCCGAAAGTGGCATCAACATAGATTTTTCCGTCAGCAGGAACAAGTGCCTGTAAAACCTCAGACAACATAACCGGAAAATGTTTTTCATAGCCGCCGGGAATCATCATTCATTCTCCTTTGTGCGAAGAGAAGGGCGGTTTTTCAAAGCTTCGGCACGAATGCGAGCCTCTTCTTTAGCCCAATTTTCAGGGTTCCAAATTTGAAATTTGCGTCCTTTACCGACAAACACGGCTTCAGTAGTGATTTGAGCGTGCTTCAAGAGTTTTTCTGAGAGCATGATACGACCGGTTGAGTCAAACGGAAAGCGTTTGGCATCACCAAACACAAGGTTGGTAAGGTTGTCTTGAGCTTCGGAAAAGAAGTCGGTGGAGTTTTCAATGTCGGCGGCGAGTTTATCCAAAGTTTCTTCCAAACACCCCTCAATGCAAGGCAAAGAAAGGCTTCTGTAACAAACAATTTCACTGGATAAGTCTTTGACAATAGAGCGATAATCGGAAGGTAAGGAAACACGGCCTTTACCGTCAACCTTATTACAGATAGTGTCCATAAAGAGAAAAACTTTTCTCAAATCTGCATCCTTCAGATAATTCGTTTCAACAATACCTATGGTATAACATGGGATTTTATGGGAATCAATGGGAAAATTTAGCATTTTCTTAAGAGTTCTTGTTTTGTTCTGTAAAAATGGAGTCGGTAGAGTCGGAATGCCTTGCGGACTCTTGCTTACAAAAAAATAAAAAAATGGGGATAATTTTTCACTTTTTTTAATAAATAAACTTGCTTTTATTTTTTATATGTTTAGAGTCTGAAAATAGGCAGCCGGATAGCTGCGTCGGAAAACCGGCGAGGAAAGTCCGGGCTTCATGGAAACAAGATACCAGATAACGTCTGGCTGGGGAAACCCAAGGGAAAGTGCCACAGAAAATTACCGCCGCGGTTTGTTCTGCGGTAAGGTTGAAAAGGCGGTGTAAGAGACCACCGCAAAGCCGGTAACGGTTTTGGCAAGGTAAACCCTATCTGAAGCAAGACCAAGTTAGGAGGGCTTTGAGCAATCAAAGTTACACGGGGCGTTTCCAACTCGCTCCAGAGGTAGGTCGCGATGAGCAGTATGGTGACATTCTGCCAAGATGAATAGCTATCGTTTTGTTTGGTGGCAACGCTTGAACAAAATACAGAACCCGGCTTATAGGCTGCCTAATTTTTTTTATATAAAACAATAAACAAAGGGTAAAATATATGCAAATGCAACAAACCGTAAAACAGCCGCTGACAATTGAAGGAATAGGCTTGCATTCCGGATGCAAAGCTATCATGACCATTCATCCCGCACCGGAAAATTTTGGCATTGTTTTCAAAAGAATAGACATAGATGGTCAGCCGGAGCTGAAAGGTTTGTATTCGCAAATTGTCGATACCAGAAATTGCTCTTGCTTGGGTGATGATAAAGGTAATGTTGTTTCCACAATCGAGCATTTAATGGGCGCCTTGTACATGAAAGGCATTGACAATGCTTTGATTGAAATTAACAATCCTGAAATTCCGATTATGGATGGCAGTGCCAAGGTTTTTGCCGACATTTTCAAAGATGTTGAGCTGGTTGCTCAAAAAGCACCGCGCCGCTATTTGAAGGTCAAAAAAGAAGTTGTTTTTGCTGATGACAAAGGAAATAGCGTCAGCCTCAGCTCAAGCGATAAATTGCATATTCATTTTGCTATCGATTTTCCTTCAAAAATTGTTGGTCATCAAGAGTTTGACGGCGATATTGAAGAACAAGTTTTTGCTAAAGAAATCGCACCTTGCCGCACTTTCTGCGAAAAATATCAGGTTGATTATTTACAATCCATCGGTTTGATTAAAGGCGGTAGCTTGGAAAATGCCGTTGTTTTGGATGGCGAAAACATATTGAACGAAGGCGGCTTCCGTGTTCAAAATGAATGCGTTAATCATAAAGTTTTGGATGCTATCGGCGATTTATATACATCAGGTTATCGTGTTTTGGGTCGTTTGGAAGCTTCCAAGACCGGACATTTTCACACCAACGAGTTGTTGAAAAAACTTTTTGCCGACAAAAACAATTATGAAATTATTGAGGAGATTTAGGGATGAAAAAAAATCTGCTTTTAATGGCTTCTGTTTTAAGTTTGAGCATTTTAACGGCTTGTTCTTCCACTCCGAAAGAAGAACCCAAAACAGCTGAGGCATTATATCAGCAAGCTGAAGGATATTTGAAGAAAACCTCATACAGCAAAGCAGCCGAAACTTTTGAAAAAATAGAGTTAGAACATCCATACTCTTCTTTGGCGGCAAAGTCCAGATTAATGGCTGCCTATGCTTATTATGAAGACAAAAAATATGATGATGCCGTGATTGCCTTGGACAGATTCATCAAATATCACCCCGGCAACAAAGATATTGCCTATGCATATTACCTCAAAGCCATGTGCTATTATGAGCAGATTGTAGATGTCAGCCAAGACCAAAGCAACACGCAAAAAGCCATGCAGGCTCTGCGTGAAGTTATCATCCGTTTTCCAAATACCGAATATGCCAAAGATGCTCGTTTGAAACTTGATTTAACGGTTGACCACATGGCCGGACAAGAGATGTCCATCGGTCGTTGGTATTTGGGACAAGAAAACTATCTTTCTGCTTTGAACCGTTTTTCAACCGTGGTAAACCAATATCAAACCACAACCCAAATTGAAGAAGCTTTGTACCGTCAGGTAGAAATTTACACCATTTTGGGATTGAACACCGAGGCTCAAAAAGCTTATCAGGTTTTGGAATATAACTATCCTAAGAGCAAGTGGACCAAACAAGCCATGCGCTTGATTGAAAAAGGAATGACAGACAAAAAGGCATAGAAAATGCTCCAAACTTTATTCATTCGAAATGTAGTTTTAATCGACAAGCTGGATTTGGACTTCAAATCCGGCTTGAGCGTGTTGACAGGTGAAACCGGCGCCGGAAAATCCATTTTATTGGATTCTTTGGGCATGGTTATCGGCAATCGTGCCGAAACATCTTTAATTCGCATGGGTGAAGATAAGTTGAGTGTAACCGGTGTTTTTGACGAGCCGGCAGAAAATAGCCCGATAAGAAGCATTTTGGCTGAAAACGAGCTCGACTGCGATGGCGATTTAATCATCAAACGCACATTGAGCAAAGACGGCAAAGGCAAAATCTTTATCAACGACCAAGCTGTGAGCTTGAAATTGTTGAAAGAAATCGGCAAATATTTGGTTGAGGTTCATGGACAATTTGACAACCAAGGCTTGCTCAATCCGGCAAACCATTTAAGCGTTTTGGATGCTTATGGTAATTATGCCGATTTGCTGAGCGAAGTTAAGCAAAATTATGCTGACTATAAAAATGCCAAAAAGCAAAGAACGGAAGCTGAAGCCAATATCTTAAAAGCCAAAGAAGATGAAGAAAACTTGCGCCATTGGGTTAAAGAGCTTGAAGCTGCCGCCACTTATGAAGGTGAGGAAGAAGAGTTAACCAATCGCCGTTCCGAGCTGATGAATGCTGAAAAAATCATCGAAAATTTGTCTTATGCATATAATGTTTTGACGCAAGGACATGACGTGCAATCGGCTTTAAGACACGCCCAAGCTGCTATCGATAAGGCAGCAAGCCATGTTGAAGGCAAATATGATGAGATTATTGCCACGTTAGATCGAGCTTTGATTGAAACATCAGAGGCAGTTAATCAGATTGAAGCCGCATCGGAAAATATTTCTATGAACACCAATGAGTTGGAAAACATTGAAAGCCGTTTGTTCATGCTCAAAGGTTTGGCGCGCAAACATCAAGTGAGCGTGAGTGAGTTGCCGCAAGTTTTGGCAGATTTTCAAAAGCAATTGGGGCAAATTGAGTTTGGCGAAGAGGGGCTGGAAAATTTAAGAAAGCTCGAGCAAGAAAAACGCTTGCACTATGTCGAGAGTGCTAAAAAATTAAGTGCTGAACGCCAAAAAGCTGCTGCAAAATTAGATAAAGCCGTGATGTCAGAATTACCGCCGTTGAAAATGGAAAAAGCCAAATTTGTAACGGAAGTTAAAGAGTTAGGCGAGGGCGGTTGGTCTGAGAACGGTGCTGATGATGTCATGTTCACGGTTGCCACCAACCCAAATTCTCCGCAAGGACCGATTAACAAAATTGCCTCAGGTGGTGAGTTAGCGCGCTTTATGTTGGCGTTAAAAGTCAATTTAGCAGATAGCTCAAGCGTCGGCACCATGATTTTTGATGAAGTTGATGCCGGTGTCGGTGGAGCTACAGCGCAAGCCGTAGGCGAAAGATTGGCACGTTTGGCACAAAATGTTCAGGTGATGGTCGTAACCCATTCACCGCAAGTGGCATCAAGAGGCAATCACCATTTCAAGGTGGAGAAGCATACAGAAAATAATGTCACCACAACCACGGTAAGAGAATTGAGTGCAACCGAGCGCCAAGAAGAAATTGCGCGTATGTTGGCAGGAGATGTGATCACAGATGAAGCCAGAGCTGCCGCCAATGTCCTGATTAATGCCAAATCAGCATAAAAAGGCGTTATATGAGGAAGATAATAAGATTTTCTCCGGATAGTTCCTCGTGGCACAAAAAAAGACGGAGAGCGAGGCGAGTAGTAGGCGCCGAGGAAAAAAGTACCGGAGTGTACAAAAACGTACATGAGGAAACTTTTTTCTGATGGCAACGCCCTAATCGCCCGCTATACGTCTTTTTTAGAACGCGTAGTTAAGTCCGGCGTTGAGCCCCAAGTTCGTATAGTCTGAGCCGAACGTGTAAGCAGCATTAGCATAGCCGCTCCATTGTTCATCAAAACTCATACTTCCACCAACCTCAATACGTCCAAGTGTAGAGTTCTCTAAGCCGTCAACCTTGCGTAACGAGGTAACTTGAACATCACCGCTACCAATATTTTGGATAATGCTCGGTTTAACATAAAGTTTTGCGTAGCCGTTCTTGCGGAGATATGTCTTCTCAACCTTAACACCGGCTTCAACTTCAATGTTACGAACATCACCGTATTTTGCGGTTTTACCGTAATTATCAGTAGCATCATCATAGTTGATTTGCGTGTATGCCAAGCGGATAATCGGTTCAATCGTCAAGTTTGTCATCGGGTTGAAGATTAAACCTCCTTCAACAGCCGCACCAAACTCAATACCATCAGTTGATGAGGAAACTCCGTCATCAGATGATAAAGATACATCTTGGTAGCCTAAGAAAATCTGACCCATCGTCCAGAGTTTACCTTCATCATAACGGTGGTACAAACCTAAGATATAGCTATCAATATCCATATCTGCACCGGTCTTAGAGTAGTAATCATCGCCGTCACCATCAAAGTCGTAACTACCTTGACGATATGATGCAAAGACACCTAAGCGATTGTAAACATCCGATTGAATATCAAAGCCACCTTCAAAACCGGAGATTTCGGCTTCATATCTATAAGGTGCTTTCACATCACTGTAGCTATAAACCGGAGCAGCCCAAGCGTTACGAAGAGCTTTGCCGTCGTATTCACAGTCATAAAAACCATGACATTGTGTACTGTAAACTTTGGTCGAGGCTACTTTGTTGGTAATGTTTCTGGTCATATCTCGCGTTTGTTCAATACCCGCACTCGGCAAGCCCATATAGGCAATCGCTTCACCGACGACGCTCGGACCTTTGCCGCTGTTACCACCACCACTCGGAACATCTGGGAAGTTTGGCGGCAAAACAGCATCGTCTTCCAAGTTCTCATCGTCTTCGATATTTCCTTTATCGCCGTCACCATAACCACTTTCGTTATCGCCAGAAATAAGGTCTTCCGTTCCTGTATACCAACCATTATCTTGATAAATACTTTTCCAGACAAAAGCACTGTTATTAACACGGAAGATGTTGAAATATGCACCCGTACTCAAATCATCATTTGCTGCTTCAACAAATTTGATAAGCTCGGTCGGACGAACATCCGCACCAACAATATTCAAAACCACATTGGTTGTTCCGGCAACGTCACCATCAACACGTAACAAGTCGGAAGTGTTAGCAGTCGGGTTAACATCAATTGTCATCTGTGCTTTATTATATGCGGTATAGTTACCATAAATCGTGGTAACATCATCGGCATCATCGCCCGAGTGAGTAAAGGTCATTGAACCATCATTGCTCACTGAACCGGTAATTGTATAATTTGAAGGAGAGTTGCCGGCTAAGTTCAATTCCGAACCGTTTTCGATTATGAGTTTTTTGTTCGGACCGGTGAGGGTGATATCACCTTCAAGCTTAACATTGGCATTGTCTTTGAATGTGAGCATATCCCAACCTTCAACCGCTTGGGCACCATCACCAATCACATAATCACCGGCAGTTAAGCGTAATCTCTTACCTTCGGTTTTGTTGATAAGTGAGCTTTCTGTCATCGCTTCATTCAAACCACCGACAAGTGTTAAAGATCCGTCTTCGGTTACTTCATCTTTGAAGATTTGGCTATAGTCATAACTTCCGCCCATTTCGGCATCGGCATGAATGATAATGTTACCGGTTAAAACCGCACCGCTATCAATATCCAAAATCGCACCACCGTTAGCGAGCATATTGTTCAAACGAGCTTGAGCTTCGGCAGAAAGTGTACCACCACTGTTAACAGTCGTATCTTGCGCCAAACCACCTGCAGCCACATTCAAAACACCGCCCTCATTAATCTCGGTACGGTTAATTTCACCATTGTCTGCAACATTTAAAGTACCACCGGAATTAACAATATTATCTTCAGCCTTAGCTCCGGTATTAATATTCAACACGCCTTCATCATGTGTAATGGTACGATAAATTGTTCCTGCACCTTCATTAACATCAACATTGGTACCGGAAATGTCAATCTTTGCCACTCTTTCAATCGCATTATTGAAAACAACTTTACTGCTGTTATCACCGGTAATGGTCATCTCTCCGGAAATAGCCGTCATGATATAAGTTCCATCTGGTTGCTTGATGAATTGATAGGTAGCAGCTATTCCATCAGATGTACCAGAAGCAAAATAATTATCACCATCTTGTTTGATTTCAAAACCCATATCATTCAAGTCTTTTATCCAACTATCAGTTTCGTCTTTATTCATCGTTTGTTTTATTTCAGAACCAGAAACTTTATCATCAAATTGAATCAAACCGTTATGAATAGAATCAAGTTTAAGATTTCCGGCAAAATAAACAGCGGAAGAATCTTCACCATCGCCCCAAATCACCTTATTGCCACGGAAAATAGATTCGCCATTATCAGCACGTATGGTTAAATCTCCTGCAGAATAGATTGCGCCACCTTCCACTGTTTCACCATTAGACTGTGCGTAGTTATTATAAAAACTACTATTCTCAAGAGATATTGTGCCTTTGTTAAAAATAGCGCCGCCTTGAGCGATAAGTTTGCCAATAGCAGCATTCTCAACAAAATTTCCGGAAATAGAATCTATCTGTTTACTATTAAAGATTGCGCCGCCTTGAGCATAAATAGATACTTTTGTTTGGTTTGTACTTGCAGTATTGTTGGTAAAGTCACCATCAATATTTTTTATTTGCCCATCATTATAAATAGCACCGCCAAAGGAGTTATAAGAATCGTAAACTTTATTTTGAGTAAAATCACCTTCAATAGAATCAATACTACCATTGTTGTATATGGCACCACCATAGGCATCAGAAGTA
The DNA here is from genome assembly GCA_944393225.1 of uncultured Alphaproteobacteria bacterium. Classification (GTDB taxonomy): domain Bacteria; phylum Pseudomonadota; class Alphaproteobacteria; order RF32; family CAG-239; genus CAJLXD01. The sequence goes on along the minus strand of CALXZK010000001.1, from coordinate 74,365 downwards.
CCTATAGAGACATAGTTATTACTAAAATCAGTTGTTATTTGTTTTAAGCTTCCAGAATTGAAAACAATTGAATTTTTATATTCGCTTCCATAAAAATCATCAATTTTAAGATTTTGGATAATTAAATCTGTTGTATCAGAAGAATCGAACTTAATAAATTGTCCGTTAAGCTTTCCTTCGGGTCCTGTGATGGTGAAGCCACCGCCATCGATAATGATACCGGAACCACCAACGTTAGTAATAGGATTATTTTTATCGGCTTGAATATCTCCGGTCAGAACAATCACTTTACCGGCGTTTGCCGAATCCTCAACTGCGGCCTTGAGCTCGCTCCAAGTACCGACTTCAACTCTCTCTTTTTCGGAAATATCAACAGCAGCTAAAGCAGTGCTTGTATATAGTACTGCACTTAAACTTAAAGATAAAAAGCCTAAATTTTTATACCACACCATAACGTAGCACTCCTTATCCTAAGGATTACATATAATAGAATATATCATAAATTATCAAACAAGACAAGCTTTTTAATATATTATCATTAATAAAAAGTGAATCGATTCAAGATGTTAGTTGCTTTTTTGTAAAAAAGGCACATGCGCCCCGCCAGGAATAGGGGCAGAACTGTGGCCGCATGCTACAGCCACACAGTCGTCAAACTTTGGAAATCCAACCTTCTGCCTTTGAAGATGGCTTCGGCTTGCTAGAGCTGATTAAAACAGCTGCTGGAAATTTCGGTGCCGTTTTCTGAGCAAACAATGTGGTCACTGTTTTGAACACAAGTTCCGCAAAATGAACCAGAAAATCCCCAGTTTCCTTGTCCGGCACATTCACAACGATAAACCTTAGAGCCGTCTCGCTTAATGCAAGTTTCAGCAACCTTTATGACAGAGCCGTGAACATTGTCGTAGCAATTGGTAATCCCTTTATCTACCAAGCCTTGATAAAATCCCATTTTACACTGAGGAGATTTTCTGCGACATTCAAGCATTTTCCCGCCTTTGGTGTAAAATTGAGAGCCATATGCGCCATTGCAATTGGAGCTATATGAAGAAGGGCAATCGCAATTTGTATATAAGGTGATATTATTTCCATGACCATTATAAAACTTGATATAATCACCGCCAACTTCGTAAGCTGGATTTTCATTTTTGCAAGAATAGCTGTCATATTTATATTTTGTATCAACAGCACATTTGAAGGCAATTTCTTCGCTGTAGTTTTGGCAAACTAAAAAGTTGTTTTCATTACCGCAACGAATAGCCACTTCATCTAAAAATGCTTGAGAACGTAATTTTCCTTTGAAAGAATAAGGATAGAGTTTCGGATTGCATTTGCAGTTTTCATATCGAATCTGCCCATTGTTTTCTTGGCAGAAAGAACGTTCGTCAACCACTTTTTCTTCATCGCCGCAGCTGGCATCATTGGTGTAGCGAAAATATTTACAATTACATTCAGTTGCAAGCATTTGAGAATCTGCCCCATTTTGGCAAAGTTCGCCGGCCAACAAGCGATTGGCATTGGGAAAATAAGGAGCTTCAGCTTGATAACGACATGTCGTGGCATTGTATTTAAATTTGCTTTCATCACATCCGCAATATTTGAATTTTGTCGGATCACTCGGACACGCAACGGACGGAACTCTTGGTGCAGAGCAGTTTGAAGCATCAAATTTATAGTCTTGGCAATTATTAGCAGGTAGCGCAAAGTTAAAATCTTTTTCTTCATAATCAGGCAAAAATATGGCTTCAGCCGTTTGGTAAGATGCTTGAGAGTTTGCTACGGTTGAGGCATTTAAAGAAAAAGCTGATGCGTTAGCAGTTGCAGATAAAACGAATGCCAAAGTCAAATAGATGTCTTTTTTCATGCTCATTTCCCAAAAAATAAATCTTTTCTTAGCTTATACGCGATTTTTTGCATAAAATCAATTGCTAATGCATGACAATTTTATGACAATTGATATTACTAAATGGTTTATAAAAAAAAGAAGATGCTTTTAATGCATCTTCTTTAAGTAAATAAACAAAATATTTATTTTTGAGCCAGTTTATTTTCCTTTTTCATCGCAAACATTTTGCTATAAGAAGATTTTATGTCACTGACCATTACTTTGAATTTTTTCAGGTCTCTACCGGCTAAATTATTTCCGGTTGCGGCGCGAATCGTTGTTGGGTTAACGCGCTTGCCGTTACGAACAACTTCATAGTGCAAGTGAGGTCCGGTTGACAATCCGGTAGAACCGACATAACCGATAACTTGACCTTGTTTTACGCGGACTCCGGGGCGAATCCCTTTAGCAAACTTCCACATATGTCCGTAAGCGGTAGAATATTCGGAATTATGTCTGATTTTGATATAATTTCCGTAGCCGCCATTGTATTTTGCTACCTGAACGACACCATCGCCGCCAGCAAAAATTTTGGTTCCTTTAGGAGCAGCATAATCGACACCCCAGTGAATAATCCAGCGTTTTTTAATCGGGTGTCTTCTTTTTCCGAAAGGAGAGGATATACGAGCATTTTGGAAAGCCAAAGGCTTTTTGTGCAAAGTCTTTTTCATGGCTTGTCCTTTTTCTGTATAGTAGTCAGAATTACCTCTGGCATCAGTATATCTATACAAAGAAATTTTTTCATTTCTCAATTGCAAACCGGCATAGAGGATATCGCCGTAAGATGCAACTTTACCATCTTTGGTTATATTGTTTTCAAAGATAATTTCAAATTTGTCACCTTTACGAACATCGCGTCTGAAATCAACCGAATAAGAAAAGATTTTAATAAATTCTTGTACGATTTTGTTTGGCACGCCTTGTTTGTTCATAGATTTTGACAAAGCCCCGCTGATAGAGCCGCTGGCGCTGTTAACTTCAGTAATGAGCTCTTCAACTTGAGCGTCAGCTTCATACTCGCCTTTTTCATTTTTGGCGAGAGTATAGCTCTTTATTTTATTTTCATGAATGGTAATGCTTTCGAGATTAGAAAGTTTTTTAAGTTTGTTATCATAAATACCTTTAATCTCAATTTTTTGACCGATGCGAATATTGGCGGGATTATAAACTTTTTTAAAGTCCATATACAAATTATGAGCCTCCTCATAGCCGAGACCCATAGATTGCAAAATGGAAATAAAATTATCACCTTTTTTAACAGTAATTTGTTTGTGAACATCTTTTTCACGTTGGTAGCTGTCGACCATATCATAGAGCGAGCGAATATTAACGATTCTTTCAGCCGGATAAATCGATGCCGTATCTTCAATATTTTCATTTATTGCATTCTCCAGCATCAGATAATCTGTTTTGTCTTGGTACGATGAGGAAGCATTCACAACATTTGTATTATTTGCCAAAGACAAAACAAAAGCGGAAGTCACAGCCACAGCATACCCGAGTGTTATAACTCGGTGCTTGTGTTTGGGTTTAATATTATTAATAAGTTTTAATACCATATAAAACCACACCTTCAAGAGTGAAAAAAAGCTGTTGGCTTGCACCAACGTCACAAAATATAAAATTAAAATTGTTAAAGTTCAAAACAAAATTAGTTATGAATGTGCATAACTAACAATGTATTTTCACATACTAACAAAAAAAATTTAATATTTTGATAACAAAAATATAATATTATAAATTAGTAAAAACAGTAAGTTATAAAAAAGAACAAAATAAAATAGAAAAAAATATAAAATAGAGTAAAAAAAGTACTTGCATTTATTTTTTTTGTTATGTATAAGATACCTCGTAATCACCGTGGGGGTGTAGCTCAGTTGGTTAGAGCGCCTGCCTGTCACGCAGGAGGTCGCGAGTTCGAGCCTCGTCACTCCCGCCACTAAAAAAGCCTGTCTTTCGAGACGGGCTTTTTTGTTATGTGGGCTTTGTTGGTGAGAAGGAAAATTGAGTTAAGCAAAATTGCTAAACATAAAAAACTGATGGGGTCAAGCTGCCTCCAGCTTGCGAGTGACCGGCACGCAGTTAGCAAGTGAGATTGGCTTACCAAGTTAGACGCTAAATAAAAAAAACACTGGTTCTGCAAAACCAGCGTTTTTTTTGTTTCTTTTCTAAAAAATATAAGTATGATACATAAAAACAAAAGAGATTATCAGATGATTGAAATTGCTTTAGATGAAAATCCAGCAGATGTTTTTTTAGGTAAGCAGCGTCCTGTTTTTGAAATCAAAAATTTTCAAGAAGGCGGTTTAGATATATATCGTCAAAAAGCGCGTGAGCTTATAACGACATTTGCTCAAGAACATATAATCATTGTTCGACATCAGGATATTAATTTTTCAATTAATAAATTTGCGTTAGCACTATTCATTGAATCGTGTTTGTTAGCAAATAATCTTGAATGTGCGGTTATCAAAGTTCCAAACTCAGCTTTAGCTATTGAAAAATATAAGCCTTATGTCGGTTTATGTATTGGTCTCAAATCTGCCATGCGCTTAAGTAAAGAAGATGTATCTACGGCTTATCAAGAAATATTTGATACCGGCTATTTGGGTTTTTTAATCAGTAAGGATTATTTAACACAAACTGCAACTTTTTTTCTGAAAAACGGGACAAAAGTTTTAAGCCTTAAAGGAGAAAGTTTGGAAGATGCTTTAGTTATTATCGGAATAATGAAAGCTTTTTCACTAGCCAAACTTCCCTTTACAATTCATGCCGAATTCAAATTTTCTTCTCAGGAAAAAGTAACAAATATAGACAATCTGATAATGCGGATATGCAATTACGTTTTACCTTATTTGCCATATTGATTCTTTTTTGACTGTGATAATTTGTTTATCAATGTTTCTGCATATACTCTGAGAGGGTTTGATAATATGAGTGGGTTGAAATCTTGAGGTCCCATGTTCATATTGCAAGCCAAGTTGAGGAAGTCATCCCAATCAATTGCATATTTAGGGCACAAAAGTTTATACAAATTGTGGCAATCATAACGAATGTTGGGATCTACATATAATCCACGATAACTTATGGCGGTGGGAATGGCTGCGTTTGCTGTTTCACAACTGGAATAGGTGTCCATACTATGTACAACTAATGTATTATCAAATCCTAAAATTCCGGGATATATATTACCAAGCTTTTGATGAATTTTGAATTCTGGTTCATGTCTTCCAAAATAAAGGCGCCAATTTTCAGGTGTCTTTTCTTCATCTGAAAGTGCTAAGCGTTTACTGTTATGAAAGATGATATCGGGCGATTTTTGTGCTTGTTCAAACAAATAGTCAGAAACCTGGCTAGGCGTTCTGGGACCGTTTACAAAAACAATTCCGTAATTATATTTTGTTAAGCGTTGAGCATCAGAAAAGAGCTTTTGAGCATAATCAATGTCAAAAATAATTTCATTTCCTTCAACACGTCCACCTAAACAAAAAACAACTTTTTTAGGTTTAAGAATATACCTTTGGAACTTATCCAAATGTTCTTTCAGGTCGACATCGTCTTTTAAATCTTCTAATTTTTGTTGCAGCTCTTCAAATTTTGCCAGCATATTTTTTTTAGTAAAATTATTGATAGTTCCAACGGTGATTAAAACTTTTTTTCGTAATTTTTTGTTTTGCAAAAGTCTGATTCTAGAAGCAAAAGTTAAAATATGTTTGGGAACATTTATAAAATCCACATATTTATAATCGTGTGGCTTACTGGTAACAACACTGGTAAAAACAAAACCCAGTTGATGAGTTTTATAATATTCTTTTATAGCGCGGCAGAGCATATCAGTATTTTCGCCTGCTTTAAGACTTTCACTCTGATTATAAGAGGTGATGAAAATTTGCGGGATAAAGTCGATTCGAGCAAAATAAGCATCCAACATTTTAAAAATATCATTTTTAAAAGCAGCATAACTTTTATACTGAGCAAAATTTATCGGTTTTTTTACATCAGTATAATTTTTCACGTCAAGAGGGAGAATAAAAGCTGTTTCAATTGGTTGATTGGTACCGGTTAATTCATTGATGGCATGAAAAGCAGCCAAAATTTGGTTGCGGTAACCAATATCGGCAACAGCGAGAGAAAAGGCATAAATCTTGTTGGTGTTCATTTCATCCCCTCTAAATAAGTTTTCTGATTGCGAAATAAAAATAAGAGAATATAATTAAAAAAACGTCAATAAATTAAGGATGTAGCTATGGATTTTAGTAAGCAATTTGCCGTAATCAATAAACTTAAGTCTTTGGTAAAAATTCCCAGAAGTTTCAGACGCCATGGTGAAACTCAAATTTCTGAAGATATTGCCAAAAAGATTCAAAAAAGTTCTTATGAAAAAAGCCATCAAGAGACAACAGATTCTTTTACTCCGCCATATAAGGAAATTGCCGCACAGTTGCAGGTTACCAATGAGCAAATTTTTCGAGCCGCTGTTTTCCATTTAACGGATATTGCCATCAATCGCAAAAAATATGCTGAACCGATTTTGGAACTTTTAGAAAAATCGTTGGAAGATAAGATAAGAACAAAAGAACAATTAGATTATGTGCGCAGCAAAATTATGCAAATAAAACAAATTAAATAAAAAAAAGAGGTGCAGGCGTGATGCACCTCTTGTTATATGTTAATGCCTGCGTTTTTTTTAGGCTTTAATTCACATACACACCAACATACATTAATTTTTTATATCATATGTTGTGTATTGGCGCAATAGAGAATTAGTTTATAAAACTAAAGTTATAAGCGAAAAACTACGCCTTTGATTTCCTTTTATTTTTAAAAAACGCCTTCAGAAGAAGAGAAGCTTCTTCTTGCAAAATTCCAGATTCAATAATGGGTTTGTGATGACAAGTCGAGGCTTCAAAAAACTTTACTCCGTGGAGAACAGCACCGCCTTTTTCATCAGAGGCAGCAAAATATAAATGAGCAATACGCATGAAAGAAATGGCTGCGGCACACATGGTGCAAGGCTCTAAGCTCACATATAAGTCCAAGCCCCTAAGGCGGTTTTGTTTGAGCTTTTCACAAGCAAGTTTCATCGCTACGATTTCGGCATGGGCTGTTGCATCAGAAGAATGTTCGGATAAGTTGTGTGCTTCAGCAATAATTTCACCGCTTTCAGGGTCAACAACAACAGCTCCGATAGGAACTTCATCTTCTTGAGCTGCGAGCTGAGCTTGAACTAAAGCGCGTTGCATATAAAAATTTTTATCCATCTTATCCGCCAATATTGAAAAAAAAGGTTTTATATATTATTATAACGCACAAAATAAAAAGGAAAGAAAAATTTATGACTGAAAGACTTGCTAAGTTCATGGCCAGAAGCGGTGTTTGTTCTCGTCGCGGCGCAGAAGAACTCATTAAACAAAAACGCGTCACCGTCAATGGTGAAATTATTGAATCTCCGGCTTTTAATGTGGAAGGAACGGAAAAAATATTGCTGGATGGAGAGGCTCTTCCGCAGGTGGAAGCAACCAGACTTTGGGTCTATTATAAACCCGTGGGCTTGGTCACCACGCATAAAGATGAAAAAAATCGTCCGACCGTATTTGAACACTTGCCGGAAGGAATGCCTCGCGTTATCTCTATCGGTCGTTTGGATTTGAACTCAGAAGGTTTGCTGTTGCTCACAAATAATGGTGAACTTTCACGCAAGTTAGAATTGCCGTCCAACGGTTGGGCTCGTCGCTACAAGGTAAGAGTACACGGTATTGTGGATGAAAAGAAATTAGCCGATTTGAAAAATGGTATTGTCGTTGACGGTGTTCAGTATGGCTCAATCAAAGTAGAGGTCGTAACCATAAAAGGTACCAATGCTTGGTTGATGGTAACTTTAAGTGAGGGAAAAAATCGCGAAATTCGTAAGGTTATGAAAGCTCTGGGTTTGGAAGTTAACCGCTTGATTCGTTTGTCTTACGGTCCGTTCCAATTAGGTGGTTTACAACCCGGAGAAGCCAAAGAAATTCCTCAGAAAGTATTAAAAGAACAACTTGGAGCAAAGTTTGCCTAATGAGAATTATCGGGGGAGCATATCGCGGAAAAAATCTTTTTTCACCACAATCAGATAAAGTACGTCCGACATCGGATCGTGCTCGCGAAGCCATTTTTAATATCTTATATTCCAAATTGGATAAATCTTTATCGGAAGTGGCTTTGTTGGACATCTTTTCAGGGACGGGAGCTTTTGCGTTGGAAGCTGTTTCCAGAGGCGTGAAATCGGCAACTTTGGTGGATATTGATACGCGCGATTTGCAAAAAAACGTAGCTCTGTTTCCAAATGAAAAAAATCGCATTTCCGTTTTGCGGTTGGATGCAACCAAATTGCCGCCGGCAAGTAAAAAATATGATGTCGTGTTTATGGATGCGCCATACAATAAAGGCTTGAGCGAGCAAGCTTTGCAGCAGTTAAGCTTGCAGAAATGGTTGGCTTCCGAGGCTTTGTGTATTGTCGAACTGGAAAAAAACGAGAAAATCGAACTCCCAGCGGAATATGAATTGATTGATGAACGCCGCTATGGTTTGGCACAAGTTTTGTTCTTAGTTTATCGTGCTTGATTGAATTTCTTAACGGCAATTTTTTCTATCAATAACGCATCATCACGAATGGAAATTGGCGTTGTAACGGTTAGATACTCGTCGTTCTCATCACTTTTATAAGATTTGCTTGAAAGCAAGATATTGGCAACAAAAACGCCTTTGCTGTCTAACCAATTTTTTTGTTCCAAATCGGCAATCAATACCGAGAGCGCTTTAGAAGTTGTATCCATGCGTAAAATGGGCTTAAAGTTTTCATTGAGATACAAATTGCCTCTGCCGACAAGAAGTAAAGGCGACCAATTAAGTGTGAAATCGGTAACTTCTAAATGACCATCTTTAGACATCCATTCTCTTAAATCTGAGCGCAGATTATTTGTAAATCCGATTTTTCCGATAACTGCGGTGTTAAAATAAATTTTTCGAATGTTTTGCGAAAGCGGATAATTTAACAATCCGTTGAGTTTGGTGTTAACAATTTCTACAGATGTTTCAAAAGAGGGCAATTGTATAATGTCTGATTTTTGCGCTATGGATTTTCCCATAATGCTCACTTGCTCAATGTCAGCCCAATCAGCAATCGATAGGTTAAAAACTTTCAATGCCAATAATTTAATGCCGCCTTCATCATTGACTTCAATAAATATTTCTTGGTTGTTTGAACTTACTGTATGCGCTTTCCCGTCATAAGTAACAAATTGTTTGCCGCTAACCTCAAAATTGAGTTTTTGCGGGTTGAGAATGCTATTATCAAAACGAATCTTTTCTATGTTCCATGAAGAATGGGCATAGCGATTATAGAGTTTGACGTTGTTTAATTCACCTAATGGCAAAAGCGGAAAAGAGTGAAACGATATATTATCATATGCCAAATCCCAACCGAATTGATTAAGAGAAGCAATCGAATAAGACACTTGCTGTTTAATATGCGAGATAAGCACTTTTCTTTGTAAATAAGCGTTGGTAAATAAGATTCCGATTAAAAAAACGGATAAGCAAGCAAACAAACCCCATTTCCAAGGGTGAGAAGAATGTTCCTTCTCATCGGGAAATTGGTTGGCAAAAATATCTTGTTCGTTTGCTTTTGTTACCACGTTTTTAATCCTTTTGTGCTTGTTCCAATAGCATTTTGGCGTGAGGATATTGAGCTGCACTTTCTTTGTTTAGTTCGGCGCATTTGTCCTCAATACGTTTTTTGAGCTCACTCATAAATTCTTTCTTCTCCATGCCGACGGGAAGTGGAGGTAAAAATTCAATAACAACCTTGCCCTTGTATCTCAGAAAAGAATTTTTTGCCCAGAAAAGACCGGTGTTGATGGCAACAGGTACAACCGGCACATTGAGGTTTTGGTACAAAAAGACCAATCCGGGTTTATATTCGGTAGACTTTCCCGGTTTTGTACGAGTTCCTTCCGGAAAGATGATGATGGGTCTGCCTTGTTGCATACGGTCTTTGGCGTCATGAAGGAGTTTTTTCAAAGTAGCTCCGCCGGCAGCACGATTAACGGCAATCATACCGTAAAGATGTTGCGCCCAGCCAAAAAGCGGCACATAGGTCAATTCTTTTTTCAAGATGAAAACGGCTTTGGTAATATAAGAAGAAAGGCAATAAGTTTCCAATGCAGATTGGTGTTTGGAAGCATAAATCACACCTTCTTGACGAATATTTTCTTTGCCGCGAATTTCAATGGTAATACCGCAAATTTTTAAGAAAGAACAGCACATCGGCATCCAAAATTTGTTCCAAAACGGCATGGTCGCTTTTTGACTGAATAAGCCGATAATAGTTCCGATGATGCAGCCAACGGCAAGTGTAGAAAAGAAAAGCAAATTAAAAATAAAAGAACGAATGTAAATCATAATCATCTATCCTTGAATATTGAGTCGGCGCATCAGCCAGACATATAAAAATTTATTATATTCCGAAGCAATTAAACAGAAGCTTCGTGTCTTTGTCCACCATTCTTTTGCCACATGTTCGGAAAAAACCGGATGCGGCACAATATTTAAATGAGAATTTTGGTATTGAAATTCCTGCATGCTGCGCGGCAAATGGTAATTAGATGTCACCAAACGAATGGAAGATATATTATTTTGTCTCAGCCAAGCTTGAGTTTCGATAGCATTTTCAATGGTGTTGGTAGATTTCTTTTCGAGAGCAATTTTTTGCTCGGGCAAAGTTATATCTTGAGATTCGCTGATGTCATGGAGCGAAGTGTTTTTCTCCACGCCAGAAATAAACAATTTATCGGCAAGCCCTTGGTTCAAAAGCTTAACGGCTTCACTGATTCGATTGCGTCCGCCCGTTAAAACCACAATTGCCTGAGTATGTGTTTTTGTATCTGTCTGGAAATGGTTGATGGTATAAGCAAACATGCACAATCCGACAAGCCATGCCCCAAAAGCAAACAACAATGTAAAAAAGAGCAATTTTTTCATCACAACCTACATCAATCTTTGCAAAGTTTGTTTAACGGTATAGTAAGCCGTCAGCATGGCAATAACGGCTGCAAAGCAGGGCAGACCGATAATGGTTAACCAATCAAAAGCAGAGAGTTTGGCTTCTCCGATGATACCACCTTCAATTTGGTGTGCCAAAGATGCAATTCCGAAAATGGTCGGAATGGCAATAAACAAGCCGACCAACCCGCCTTGAAAAGCCAAAATGGCAGAGCGTTTGGCATATTGTTGGGCAACATATGTATCTTTTGCGCCCATCAGGTGCAAAATTTCAATGGTATATTTGTGCAGTCCCAAGCTGGTTTGCGTCGTATAAAAAATGGCACCTGAGGTAATCATAATCACCAAAGCCAAAATACTTAATGCCAAAATTTTGATACCATCGGCAAATTGAATGAGCTTGTTAAGCCACAGTTTGTGATTATCGACTGAGGCCATGGGTGTTGCCTGAGCTAATTTATAAGCCAAATCCATAAAATCTATATCGGCACCTTTTTTGATTTTAACATCAATGATTCTCGGAATAGGCAAATCTTTAATATCGATGCCGTCGCCGAGCCATGGTTGAATAAGTTTTTCGAGTTGTTTATCGGTCAAAGGCTCGGCTTTATCAATGCTATCCATATTTCTGAGCACGTCCAAAGCTTTATTTTGGTGAGCAAGAGTTTCAGCCACGGCTTTTTCGGGATTGATATTGGTGGAGGGCATGATTTGCACGGTCAAAGATCCCAAAATGCTGTCATTCCAGTTTTGCAACATGGCATTGATGGATAACACGCCGGAAAGTGTTACGGCAAACAAGAAAACGGCAATAGCGACCATAATTTGCAAAAACAAACTGGTGCTGCTGTTTTTTAAAGGCAGTTCTTCGTGTCTGGCAATAAAAACAGGTTGTTTAGACATGGCGTACCCCCATTCCGGTAGTTGCACTCGGTGCAAAAATCTTCAAACCGTGATTTTGCAAATGCAAACGAGGATAAGCAAAATCGGAAATCAATTTTTCGCTGTGGGTTGCAATAACAACGGTTGTCCCGAGTTTGTTAAGCTCCACAAAAAGCTTCATTAATTTTGGAGCAATATCATTATCCACATTTCCGGTCGGTTCGTCGGCAAGCAACAATTCCGGACGATTGATAACGGCTCTGGCAATAGCCACGCGTTGTTTTTCACCACCGGACAGAGTTGCCGGAGTTGCTTGAATGGAGCGATCAAGTTCAACCCATTGCAGAAGTTCCATCACACGTTTTCTGACTTCTCTTTCATCCATGCCGCAGACACGCAAAGGCAAAGCCACATTGTCAAATGCGGAAAGATGATCAATTAAGCGGAAATCCTGAAAAACCACGCCGATTTTGCGACGAAGCATTGCCAAGGCATCGCGGTTGGCAAAGTTAACATTATGTCCGAAAACGCTGACGGTTCCGCGGCTGGGTTTTTGTGAAAGATACATCATGCTGAGCAAAGAGGTTTTGCCGGCACCGCTTTTTCCGGTTAAGAAATGGAAAGAACCTTTGCGGAGGGATAATTTAATATCGCTCAAAATTTCAGGTCCTTGACCATAGCGGATTCCCACATTTTGCATTTCGATAATGGCTGCGGATTTATTAGTATCGTTAACCAATTTATAGCTCCTGAATAGAAAACATGTTTTGGCACATCATAAGATATGATAAAGAATAGGTCTAGCAAAATATTTTACTTAATAAAGTGTTTTTTCTCTTTCCTAAAACAAAAAATATGCCTATAGTGCCAAAAGAGGTGAAAATGCTTATTTATTGTCCAAAATGTAAAACCGGTTATGAAATTGAAGCGGATGTTGTCCCGGAACAGGGACGCCGTCTGCGTTGTGCCGTATGTAAAAAAGTGTTTAAATGTATGCCGGAAGATTTAATCGACGGCTCCAAGCTTCGTACGGCAGAGTTTACCGAGGAAGAAAAGAAACACCTTGATGAGCAGGGACATCTGCAAGATGATGTTGTTGAGGATTCTCCGGCTAAAAATCCTGAAGAAAATTGGGAAGAAGAAGTTGTCGGTGCCAAGAAAACTTTAGATGATTTGGCATCGGATAATCAATATGTCAAAGATATTTTCCAAAGATTGTCGGTTGAAACCGAAAACTTGTTTGAAGCAGATAAAAATGAAGCAGCTCACCATAAAGTTTGGTATCGTATCAGAAAAGCTTTGGGCATAGTTAATCCCAAAAACTTATTATATTATTTGTATGCCATTCTCATTTTTCTGGCACTGTTTTTATATTATGCGCGTTATGAAGTTGTGCGCACTTTGCCGCAAATGGCACAGATATATCAATCCTTGGGTATTGAGGCTGTTGTGCCAGGAGAGGGATTGGAATTTCAAAATGTGGTTCGCCGCGAATTTGAAGATGACTATGTTCCCAAAATTGAGGTCAAAGGCTTTATTGCCAACAAAATGGATGTAACCATAGACATTCCGAAAATCAAAGTGGAATTGTTGGATAAAGAAGGAAAGGTCATTCAATCTGAAATTTTCGATTCGGTTATTCCGCTCGTAACGGCCAAGGCAAAAGTTCCGTTCAGTCATGTTATTTCGCGACCGTCGCCTTTGAGCAAATATATTTATCTGACATTTATCAGTCCGACGCCGGATAAAAACAAGAAAAAATAAATTAAGAAAACTCTGCTGAAAAAAAGCAGAGTTTTTTTTTATTTTTATCTGAATAAAAAATTTGGCACGCCTTTTGCATATATTGTGGCAAATGATTTTAATTATCCAAAACTATTGGGGAGAATATAATGGATAATACAAAATATGTGGCTTTGTCACGTCAAATGGCTTTATGGAAACAAATGGATGTCGTTTCCAACAACATGGCCAATATGAATACATCCGGCTACAAGCAAGATGAGGCAGTTTTTGCATCATATTTGCACCAAGCCGATGAAAGCATCAAAGTAAAAGGCTTGGCTGCCAAACCTTTATATTTTACGCAAGATTACGGTACATACGGCAATTTCAGCGAGGGAATGTTGGCTGAAACCGGAAATACTTTAGATGTTGCCATCAAAGGCGATGCTTTCTTTGCCATTCAAACTGCCGGTGGGGAAAGATATACCCGCAAAGGCAATTTCACACTTGATGCAGATGGTATGTTAGTCACAACCGAAGGTGATCCGGTTTTGTCTGAAGCCGGCGAGCCGTTTTTCTTCGCTCCCGGAGAAAAAGAAATCTCCATCATGGAAAATGGCGAAGTTTATACCGAAAACGGTTTAATCGGAAAAATGAAAATCGTCAGCTTTGCCGATAATCAAAAATTGCAAAAAGTTGCCAACACCATGTTTGAAAACACAGAAGGCAACGCTATGGTCATTGGTGAAGACAACATCAAAGTTTTGCAAGGAAAATTGGAAAAATCTAATGTCAATTCGGTTGAAGAAATGACCAAATTGGTAAGTTTGCAACGCTCTTATGAATACGTTCAACAAATGATAGACGAAGAACATGATCGTCTGTCCAACACAATTAGTGCTTTCGCACAAATGATTTAATATTAAAAATTAGGGAATAAAAATATGAGATCTTTAAATATTGGTGCCACCGGAATGCTCGCTCAACAAACCAACGTTGATGTCATTTCCAACAACATCGCTAACATGAACACCACGGCTTATACCAAACGTCGTGCCGAATTTAATGACTTGATTTATCAAAACTACATTCGCCCCGGTGCACAATCTACGGCAGGTCAAACCATTGTTCCGGCTGGCGTTCAACTCGGTACGGGTGTTAGAACCGCTGCCATTTATCGCATTACCGATGGTTATGGTGTAACCAAAACCGATGCTCCGTTAGACTTGGCTATTCAAGGTCGCGGCTATTTTCAAATTGAGCTTCCTGAGGGCAAAGGCACGGCTTATACTCGTGACGGTGCTTTCCAACAAAACGGTGATGGTGTAATTGTTACCCACGATGGTTATGTTGTTCAACCGGAAATCACCATTCCCGAAGATGCCGTTGAAGTATATGTCAACTCTTCAGGTGAAGTTTGGGTTAAACAAGACGGCGAAACCGATGAAGTTAACGTCGGTCAGTTAGAATTAGCCACTTTTGTAAATGAAGCCGGTTTGGAAGCTATCGGAAACAACCTCTTTACCGAAACTGAAGCTTCTGGCGCTCCGGTTTTGGATAACCCCGATGCCGAAGGTTTTGGCTCCATTTTGCAAGGATATTTGCAAACCTCAAACGTCAATGCCGTATCCGAAATCACCGAGCTGGTTTCTGCCCAACGTGCTTATGAAATGAACTCTAAGATTATTCAAACTTCAGACCAAATGTTAAGTACCATTAACCAAATGAAGTAAGGATTGAATAAATGTTCAAAATTTTGCCTTTCATAGTTTTATCATTTTTTGTTTGGAGCATGAATGTGGCTCGTGCCGATGTTTCTGTTTCTTCAGATGAACTCGGTGCCGCCATCATTAAAGAATTTGCCGAACAAGGAATGGAGGCTGATATGGAATTAGATATTTTTGGCGGACAAAACAGCTTTTTTATTCCCGAAGCCAAGTCAGCCAAAATCATGATCAGCAACTTAAAATATGATGAAACGCAAAATAAGTTTTCTTGCGATGCGGAAATTTTTGCCGATGGCAAATCTGCGGCAAAAACTTCACTCATCGGCAAATATTACATCATGGAAGAGGTTTTTGTGCCGGCGCGCAATTTAGATAAAGGCGAAATTTTGCAAGAAGCCGATTTGAAAAAAGTCAAAGTTCGCAGCACCCGCATCAAACCTATGTATGTGACCGAAGAAGCCAAACTTTTGGGCAAAGAAGTCAAACGTGCGCTCAAAGCCGGAAAATTAATCAGCAGCAAAGAAGTCGGCGCACCGCTTCTCATTCATAAAAACGATAAGGTCGATTTGCTTTACAAAACCAAACAAATGCAAATCATCGCCAAAGGCGTTGCCCAAGAAGACGGCACCAAAGGTCAAAAAATTGAAGTAGAAAATACCCAAAGCCGTAAAAAAATATATGGCACGGTTATCTCTGCCGACACCATCGAAGTAGAGATACAATAAAGGAGAGCAAAAGATGAAGAAGAGTTTTCACCCAGTTATCAAAAGCACCATGGCATTGCTTATGGCCACCTCGCTTTCCGGATGTGTCGGCATGTGGGATAGATTAACCTCTGTCGGAGCCGAGCCTAAAATGACCAATATTGAAAATCCGGTTGAGGCAGAAGGCTACAAACCTGTATCCATGCCCATGCCGGAAGCTCCTGAACAAAAACAATATGCCAATTCCTTATGGCGCCAAGGTTCTACCGGATTTTTCAAAGATCAAAGAGCCTCTAAAGTAGGCGATATTATCACGGTTAATATTGTAGCCAAAGATGCCGCCATTATGGAAAACGAAATGGAGCAAAATCGCGATGATAACTCAGATACCATGGGTATTGGTGCCTTAGCCGGTTTTGAAAAAAATATCAGTACGGCATTGCCAAGCGATAATAAAATGGATGCCTTGGTCGATATTTCTTCAAACCGCGAAATTTCCGCCGACGGCAAAGTTGACAGACAAGAAAAAATCGATGTCACCATGGCTGCCGTTGTAACACAAGTTTTGCCGAACGGAAATTTGGTTATTGAAGGCACACAAGAGATTCGCGTGAGCTATGAGCTGAGAAGATTAACGGTAAAAGGTATCATTCGTCGTGCCGACATCAGCTCAAATAATACCATTCAATCGGATAAAATTGCCGAGTTGAGAGTTTCATACGGTGGCAAGGGTGTTGTGTCCGATGTACAACAACCGAGATATGGTCGTCAGTTCTTAGACATCATAGCCCCGTTCTAACAAGTTTTGTTCAAAATCTGTTGTCATTCCCTAAGCAGATTTTGAGGCAAAGAAATTATTATGTTCCCAAAAGCGAGAAAAAATCTCCCCATTTTTTCTCAAAAAATTTAGAACATTTTAAGTTTATTTAGTTATTCCCTATAAATGAATGAGAAATGTTCTGATTCTTCCCAAGGTCTGTCGTTTGTCAAAAACGGCAGACCGCAAGGAAAAACAATTATGACAAATAAAAAGAAGGAAGTGAAAATGAATACAACCACAAATCAAATTGGCGCCGCTGAAAAAGAAGCTGTTGTGTTGAATAGCTTTGCCAATGCTTTGTTGAAAGCTGCAGACAGCAACAACCAACAAGAAAAACTTTTAGCCATTGACCACAATTTGAAACTCTGGGTTGAGATAGAAACATCGCTCAAAAGCGCAAAGAATTTGCTTCCCGAAGATGTAAAGAAAAATTTATTTAAGTTAGCCGATTTTGTAAAATATATCACTATGAGCAAGGGAATTAATATGACCAAAGAAGATTTCAAAAGCTTGGCCAATATTAATAATCAAATATCATTGGGTATTCAAGAGTCGGTAAAAAACAATTTGGCAGCAGAAGAAGCCTTTTCATTGTTGAAATGTGCCATGGATTTATCTCGTGCCAAAGAAAAGTCTAATGCCGGTGAGTTAGCCAAAGCGCTGGATAACAATATGCAATTGTGGGTTTATATCAAAACCTTGGCAAGCTCCAATAAAAACAAAATGCCGGAAGATATTAAAGGCAATTTGATTAAGTTGGCAGATTATGTTTCTAAAAAGACCATTGAAGTCGGTCGTAATATTAATGACATCAATGTTAAAGCTTTAGACAGCATGATTGATACCAATTTGCAAATCAGCGAAGGTTTGATGAGCAAACAGATGCAAATCGTCAAAGCATCTTAAAAAAAGCATATTTAGAAAAAAAAGCCCCGTTTCTATATAACGGGGCTTTTTTTGCAACCGAAAATTAAGTGTAAACTTCAAAAAAATAATGAAAGCTCTTGTTTTTAAAAAGAAAATTCTTACGTACAATAAATAAGGCATAAAAAAAGAGCCAAGAATTAGCTTCTCGGCTCTTTTCGTAATACAATTATGCCGTCGTTATGGTCCGAACAAGGCACAAACTTATTGCCAAGAAAGAAGACTGTTCTTGCCCCTTTATTTCGGCAATCTAATTTTGGCGATCGAACGCGCTGCGTTCGCGTTTGAGCATAACTTCCGGAGCTTCAATACCAAGCAGGTAAAGAAGTTGAACCAAAATATCTCTGACCAAACGAGACATTTTGAGGCGAGAGGCGGCCAGCTCGGGCGATTCGGCATTCATGATGGAAGAAGCATTATAGAAAGTACTGAATGTTTGTGCCAAAGTGTAAACATAATCAGAGATAATGCTTGGTTCATGCTCAGTATGCGCACGCATAATTGTATTGCTGAGCTGAGAAATTTTGAGCGCCAAATCTTTTTCTTCGCGGTTAGAAATAATCACATTGCCTTCTTTAATGCCGGCGGCATTGGCTTTGCGGATAATGGAGTTAATGCGAGCAACGGCATATTGAATGTAAGGACCGGTTTTTCCTTCAAATTTTGCAAAGTCTTCGAGTTCAAAAATATAGCCGGAAGCAATATTGTTTTTGAGATCTTGGAATTTGATGGCAGCCATGGCAATTTGGGTGACCATTTTTTCAATTTCTTTTTCACCATAGCCTTCAACCTCATTCGGCAAAGGAAGAGATTCGCGAACTTTGTCTTTAGAAAGTTTGATAAGGTCTTCAAGGTTCATCACACCACCGTCACGCGTTTTGAAGGGTTTGCCGTCAGCCCCGTTAACGGTACCGAAGCCAATGTGCAAAAATTTGACATTCGGTGCGAGGTTGAGTTTTTCAGCAACTTCAAAAACTTGTTCAAAGTGCAAAGATTGGCGTTTGTCGACCACATAGATGATTTCATCAGCTTTCAAGTCATCATAGCGCATTTTAATGGTGGCAATATCGGTGAGTTGATAGCCGAAACCACCGTCGCTTTTAACGAGAATAACCGGCGGACGCTGGCTCTTTGTTTCATCAAGACGGATGATTGTAGCGCCGTCATCAACTTCGGAAATGCCACGTTCTTGTGCAATTTTGACAACTTCTTTGCAAGTTTCATGCGCATCACTTTCGCCGAGCCAAAGATCAAAATGAGCATCGAGTTCGGCATAGTTTTTCTTCACATCATCAACCGAAACTTTGCGTAAGTGTTGCCAAGCTTTATAAAATTCGGGATCTTTGTCTTGAATTTTGGTGGTAATCAAACGAGCTTCTTCTTTAGCAGTTTCATCTTCTTTGCAACGGATGTTGGCTTGTTTGTAGAAAGCAGAAATTTGTTTGATGTCATAGGTTTCAACTTTGGTAAGGTTACCGTCTTGACGGATGATTTCAGACAAAATCATGCCCATCGGGGTACCCCAGTCACCGAAGTGAACATCAGAAATGGTTTCGTTACCGACAAAATTTTCGATTCGGCGGATGGATTCTCCGACAACGGCAGAACGCAAGTGACCAACGTGCAAGGCTTTGGCAACGTTAGGACCGCCAAAATCCATCACCACGCGATTCGGTTTTTCAACTTTGGCACAACCAAAGTTTTTATCTGCGGCAATCGCATCAATATTATGAGCAAGGAACGTATCTGCCAAAGAAAGATTGATAAAGCCCGGACCATCAATGGAAATTTTGGCAAAGTCAGCATCTTTTTGCAATTCGGCAACGATAGTAGAAGCAATTTCACGCGGGTTCTTGCGCTCGGATTTTGCCAAAGCCAAAGCGCCGTTGCATTGAAAGTCGCTCAAATCCGGACGGTCGGAAACCTTAACGGTAGCAAATTTTTCATCCAAATTGAGAGTTTTAAAAACATGAGCCAATTTTTGATTAATCAAATATTCAAGCGATAAGTTCATTGTAAAATTCCTAAATTTTCAAATTGATTTGGGCATAATTTATAAAATTAAATCAAGAAATACAACCAAATTATTTATTCTCGTCCATCAAAGGAATATCAACGTTTTTTTCCTTTTGCGGCGCAGCTCCGGCACAGCGGAAGTAAAAATGGTTGGGTATGAGCAAACGACAAGTAAAGGAGGTTTGTTTTTCCGGCACGGCATAAGAACCGGTCTTTTGTTTAATACATTCTTGGGTCGCCAAAGCCAACACATCTTTATAAGGTGTTGTCAAGGCGTTGTAGCAAATGGCAGGGCGTTCTGGGGTTGATGCACCGACATATAAGCTGGCTTGAGTTTGTGCGCCGGCTTCGCGTCTGCGGTCAACAAAAGGCGCTGTGATGGAACAAGCGTTGATAAATAAACTTAAAAGCACAAGAAAAAATAAATTTCTGCTGGACAATTCCCAAAACTCCACTAAATTACACTTAAATTTGCTTTATATATAAACGAAGAAGATTAAAATGAAAAGTGAAAATAAATATATTGGTGATGAAGGTTTTAAAAAACTTCTGGAACATTACAATTGCGAAACACCGTTAGACGTCATCAAAATGCGTTTTGCCGGTGCCATTTGCTCACCGAATTTGGAGTTGCGTCCGTCAGACGTTATTTCATCATTCTGGCCGCAAGGACATGAGCCGCGCCTTCAAACCAAAGAAGAGGCAGACTTGTTTTTCAAGTTTTTCATGGGTTTATGGGATGAAATTTTTGAAAAAGTCAAAGAAAATAAAATTGAGTTGCCTTTTGTAAAAAAAGAAAAAGACAATTTGTCAGCTTACTGCCAAGCACGTTATCATCAACTCGAGTGGGGTTATGTTGAAGGCTTTTGGGGCGGTAAGCAAGATTTAAAAATTCCGGCATATTTGGCGGAAGTAATAGATTCGCTCAGTGATTTAGCGGGGGTTTATGCCACATTGGAGAAAAAACTCACCAATCGCAGCGATTTGGATGAAGTTTCAAAATCTTTGGAACACACCGACAAAATGGCAGAAAAAGCAATTGCTTTTATTATTGAAAATTCTGTTCTGCCGAGAATAGAGAGCATTACCCGTGTGGTAAATTAACCAAAGATTATATTTTGTTTTGTAAAATTAAAACATTAGAAAAATAAATTAAGGAGAAATCTGATGGAATTAATGGATGGGTTATTAACACGTCGTTCAGTACGCAAGTTTGATACCTCTAAAAAAATTTCCAAAGAAACCATAAAAGAATTGATAAAGGCAGCGCAATATGCACCGTCTGCTCACAATACCCAACCATGGGAATTCTTGGTTATTGAAAATCCGGAAGTGTTAAAGCAATTCCGCCACATGCAACGCTCTGCTTTGTTTGCCGAAAATGCTACGGCAGTGATTTTGGTTTGCGGTAATACGGATAAATCTTTCAGCCGTGAAAAAGAAGGCTGGAGCTATGTAGATATTGATTGCTCTGCCGCAACGGAGAATTTACTCCTTGCCGCTCATGCCAAAGGTTTGGGCGGATGTTGGTGCGGTGCTTCTCCGATGACCGGTCCGATGGCAAGTTTGAAAGAATATTTCAATTTACCGGAAAATATTAAGCCGTTTTCAATTGTGGTTTTGGGTTATCCGGCAGAAGAACCGAAACAACCGGAAAACAGATACAATGAAAACATGATCCATTGGGAAAAATGGTAGAAAAACAAGTTGAATAAAAAAAGCGGGGTTTGTTAAAACCTCGCTTTTTTTTATTGTCAGAAGAACGCTTAAAGTTCTTCTAAGAACAAAATCTCAATTTTTTCGCCCAACTGCTCTCCTTTGATGAAGTAGTAGTTGAACTTTTCTTCTCCACGGAATTTATAAACGTGGATTTCAGCCTCCATACCATATTTTTCCTCGTAGATGGTTTCGGCTTTGGCAAAAGCAGCTTGAGCTTCAGCACACCAATCCTTTTTAGGTTGATTGTACAGATAACACCGATGCTCTTTGGCAACGGCTTCATTGATTTTTGTTAAAGCATACTTCAATATGCCTGCAAAAACTTTTTCTGTGTGAAGCTGATGTTTGCAGTTTTGGATATAACCAATTGTTGCAAGGGGAGTGAAACCCACACACTTTTTTGAAAGTAAAGCAAAATTTTTCATACGCTAAAAAAATTTGGTTAATATTCAAGTTTAATAATTTCAATCTTCATAATATATTTTTCTGTCTTTTTCATATCATTTGTGGACAAAAAATCAAGCTTTTTTTGTAAAAAAAGTGATAAATTGTCAATGAAACAATATTTAACTTGAAAAAAATTGAATTAATGCTACATTATCGACGATAAAATTTTAGATAAAAGCCAGTGCGGGGCTGTCCGCACATTAAATAAAGGAAGGAAATTAATATGACAATTCGCGTCGGTATTAACGGCTTTGGTCGTATTGGCCGTTTGGTATTTCGTGCTGCTCAAGAAAGAAATGATATCGAAATCGTCGGTATCAATGACTTGATTGATGTTGAATATATGGCTTATATGTTGCGTTATGACACAATGCATGGCAAATTCAACGGCACTGTTGAAGTTAAAGACGGCAAATTGGTTGTAAACGGCAAAGCTATCCGCGTTACTGCTGAAAAGAACCCTGCTGATTTGAAATGGGGCGAAATCAATGCAGACTATGTTGTTGAATCTACAGGTTTGTTCTTGACCAAAGAAAAAGCACAAGGTCACCTCGATGCCGGTGCTAAATATGTTGTTATGTCTGCTCCTTCAAAAGACGATACACCGATGTTTGTTTGCGGTGTTAACACCGATTCTTATGTAAAAGGAACACAATTTGTTTCTAACGCATCTTGCACCACCAACTGCTTGGCTCCGATTGCCAAAGTTTTGAACGATGCTTTCGGTATTGAAGATGGTTTGATGACCACTGTTCACTCTACCACTGCTACTCAAAAAACCGTTGATGGTCCGTCTGTAAAAGACTGGAGAGGCGGTCGTGCTGCTTCTGGCAACATCATTCCGTCTTCAACCGGTGCTGCTAAAGCTGTTGGTAAAGTAATTCCGTCTTTGAACGGCAAATTGACAGGTATGTCTTTCCGCGTTCCGACTTTGGATGTTTCTGTTGTTGACTTGACAGTTAACTTGAAAAAAGCTGCTTCTTATGAAGACATTTGCGCTGCTATGAAGAAAGCTTCTGAAGGCGAATTGAAAGGTATTTTGGGTTACACCGAAGATGATGTTGTTTCTTCAGACTTCTTGGGTGATGCTCGTACCTCTATCTTTGATGCTAAAGCCGGTATTCAATTGACTCCGACTTTTGTTAAAGTTGTTAGCTGGTATGATAACGAATGGGGTTATTCTAATAAAGTTCTCGACCTCATCGCTCACATGGCTAAAGTAAACGGCTAATGCTTAAAAAAATCCCCGTCATTCCGAGGACAAAATGCGCTATGCGTTTTGTAACAAACTCGGGGCGGGGATTTTGCTTTTTAGATAGGAAAAATTAAATGACCGAATATAAAACAATTAAAGATTTAGGTGATTTGAACGGCAAAGTTGTTATGCTCCGCGCAGACTTGAACGTTCCAGTTGATGAAAACTTGAAAGTTACCAATACCGCACGTATTGACCGTACGGTTCCGACCATCAAATTGTTGATGGAAAAAGGTGCCAAAGTTGTTGTAATTTCTCACTTTGGTCGTCCGGAAGGCAAAGGCGATATGCGCAACTCTTTGAGCCACATTGTTGCCGATTTGGAAAAATCTTTGGGCAAACATGTTGTTTTTGTTGATGACTGCATTGGTGAAAAAGTTGCAAATGCCGTTAAAAATATGAAATCTGACGAAGTTTTGTTGCTTGAAAACCTCCGTTTCTACAACGAAGAGAAAAAAGGTGACGAAGCTTTTGCCAAAGAGTTGGTTAAAGTTGCCGATGTTTATGTCTCTGACGCATTCTCAACTGCTCACCGCGCTCATGCTTCCATGGTTGCCGCTGCTAAATTGTTGCCTTCAGCCATGGGCTTGTTGATGGAAGAAGAAGTCAACGCTTTGTCCAAGGGATTGAACAATCCGGAACGTCCGCTGATGGCTGTTGTCGGTGGTTCTAAAGTTTCTACCAAGTTAGACCTTTTGAACAACTTGGTTAAAAAAGTTGATAAATTGGTTATCTCCGGCGGTATGGCTCACACCTTTATGAAAGCCAGTGGTGTTGATACTGTTAACGAAGCAAACTCTCTTGTCCAAATGGATATGATTGAAACAGCAAAAGAAATTATGGCAACTGCAAAAGCTAATGGTTGCGAAATCATTTTGCCGAAAGATGTTGTTGTTTCTAAAGAGTTCAAAGCTGAAGCTGAACACAAAACTGTTGATTTGGAACACATTCCTGCCGAAGGTTGGATTTTGATGGATGTTGGCGCTAAAACCATTGCTGCCATCAATGCCAAATTGGATGAATGCAAAACTTTAGTTTGGAACGGACCTTTGGGCGTGTTTGAATTGAAACCGTTTGACACCGCAACCAACGAAGTTGCAGCTCATGCGGCAGAATTAACCCAAGCCGGTAAATTGTTAACCGTTGCCGGTGGTGGTGATACTGTTTCTGCTTTGGCTAATGCCGGTGTAGAAAAGAAATTCAGCTACATTTCAACTGCGGGCGGTGCTTTCCTCGAATGGATGGAAGGTAAAGAGCTCCCCGGAGTTGTTGTTTTGAAAAAATAAACAAGCTTAAGACAAAGCCCGCCTTTTGGTGGGCTTTGTTGTTTTTGAGAAGGGAAGAAAGATGAAGATAAATTATGATTTGGATCAAGATGGTTGCCTTGATGTGGAGTTAATTGAAAACAGTGTAGATTGGCATAAAGAAGAGGGTGGAGATAATATTCTCTTGCAGTATATCAACGGCGGAGAAAGTATGCGTATAATAGAGCGTTTTCCTGAAGATGTTAATATTGCGGAGGCACATCATCACGGCAAAAGTTTAATCGTCAAATTTTCTGACGGTGATGCACGAGGCTATTATCAAGATAAGATGGGAAATTATAAGTTATTAAAAGATTTGAAGAACAATAACGTTCGTAATCAAGAAAATGATAAAAATAGACAAAAAGACGCAATAACAAAATCCGCAGAATATAAAAAGAATAGCATTAATATAGCAATGCTGAGAAGTTTTAATAGCCGAACATATTAATAATTTTTTTGTCAAAAAATATTGTTTTTATTTCAAAATGTGCTATGATGTACTTAAATTTAGTAAAAAGTACGAGGTTAGACTATGGCATATAATGGAAATAAATTCTTGTTCAATCAAGTTGCTCCCGACAGCTCTGTGTTGCCTGAAGAAAATCCGCAACCTTTGACGCCGGAAGAGCAAATGGAGCTCTTAGGTGAGCGTTTGCAAGAATGTTCCGAAGGATGGAATCCGCAATACCAATTAACTTATGAAAAAACACAAGAAAATGGAAAAGACGGCTACAATATCCATTTGCCGTATGGCGTAGATTTTCGCATTGAACATGGTAATATTACTTTTAGTAAGTTTGGTTTGAGCAAAGACGAGCTCAAAAACGTGTATGCCTATTTATCTCAACTTGGTATATCCGGCTTAAGTTTTGATTCAAATGAACGAGATGCTGCTTTTGAGCAAGTAGCCAAAGAAGCAGAAAGAGAACTCAGAAATGAAGATGGCTTTTATGAAAATGGCTTGTTTGATGCAAATCAACAAACTGCAAGCTTGCCACAACCGGCAAACAGCAATGAGCCTCCGGTAGCACCGCTTGATACAACGGGACTGAGTGATGAAGAAGCCTTAAAAGCGCGCCGCGATATGGCCAAACAGGTTAGAAAAAGCATTCACTCCAATCCGAAAGAAGAAAAAAAGGTTGAAGAAATTCACCCTTCCAAAGCTGATATTGAAACCTATATTTCCAACCACGTCAAAGCCACACAAAAAGACAAGTCAGATAACTATCGTAAAGTTGATGTCGGTAATGGCTATAAATTAATGTGGTATAAAGATGCCGATCAAAAGAGAGAGGGACCCAAAGCCGATAAAAGCGGAAAGGTTGTACCGAACTTTGATGCTGGTTTGAAAGCCACTATTGATTATAAAGATGGAAAACCGCATTTGACCGTATTTGTTTTAACACCAAAATACGGAGATGCTCCGGATTGGGTTATGGATGAGGCAATCGGTTTGGCTCAGACTTGTAAATCAACACACGTTCGTTTTACGGCTGCAGCTGCTTTCAAAGGAAAATTCTTAAATTCATGTGCAAAGAAAATGATTGTACCGACCGGCACAAAATTAAAAGAAAAAGAATTCAATGCCATGATGAAATTGGTCAAAGAAAACAATGACGATCCGACAAAACGTGCTGAATATTATGAGCGCTTGGCAGAGCAGATGGAAGAGGATTTGATCGAAATGTGGCAGAAAGACAAAAATCCGAACAATCCGTATCTGCGTATGATTAAAACTTTGAAAGCACAAATAGCCGTCGAGAGAAGTGAAGAAAAGTTCAAAAACTTTAACCGCTTCTATGAAACCAATATTATGGCTAAAGTTTATACGGATACAAGTGATGAACCTTTCAACACCTTTAAGGTTCAAAAGAAAGAAGACAAAACCAATGCCGCCAAAGAGTTGGCAACAGGTAAGGCTTATGTTGAGTTGTTGACGCAATATATGGAAGATCCGGCAATGGAAACAATGTCGCATCAAGAACTGCAAAAGAAATACATCGAGTTGTATAACAAGAATTTGTATCTGACCCATAAAGAGTTGCGCTCAGAGTTAAGAGATGTTCAAGCCAAGAAAGATATGAAAGAAATCATCAGCAGTAAATATGATGAAGTTCAAAGTATGATCCAAGCTATTCAGGCTCAGGTTGATACCGAAGGCTTTGATAAATTGGAAGTTCCGAGATTGCGCAAATTCCCGTATTATGATGCCTATGGTCAAGAACGCAATATGAAAAACAGATTGGCTAAAGGTCGTGCAATATACGAGAGAGAAAATTCAGGTAATACGATACCGCCGCTTAGCCGAGAAGGTGGTCGAGATTAAAAACAAAAAAACTCCTCTGAAAAACAGAGGAGTTTTTTGTTTGCTAGGCAACAATGCTTAACATGGTTTGATATGCCAAATGTTTTTAGCATATTCTTCAACCGCACGGTCGCTGGTGAAGTAACCCATGTTGGCAACATTGATAATAGCTTTCTTAGCCCATTTTTTCTTATCTTGGAAGTCTGTTTCTGCTTTTTTGATGGTTTCATCAAAGGAAGCCAAATCAGCCAAAACAAAGAAGTAATCGCGGTTAACGAGTTCTTCAAAAATGGGTTTGAAGAGCAAGAGATAATCTTTTTCGCAGAACATATTTGAATTGATAGCATTCAAAATGCGTTTGATATAATTGTTATTATCATACAATGCGCGTGGATTATAAGTTGCTCTTTGACGTTGAATTTCTTCTTCGGTCAAACCGAACAAATAGAAGTTTTCATCGCCGACATTTTGTCTGATTTCAATATTGGCGCCGTCAAGCGTACCAATGGTCAGAGCGCCGTTTAAGGCAAACTTCATATTACCGGTACCACTGGCTTCAAAACCGGCTGTTGAAGATTGAACGCTCAAGTCGGCGGCCGGCATGAGAGATTCGGCTAAAGAAACTTTATAATCAGGGATAAAGACAACCTTAATCATATCTTTAACAAGAGGGTCATTATTAACAACATCAGCCACATTGTTGATGAGTTTGATAATGAGTTTTGCAAAGTTATATGACGGAGCAGCTTTACCGGCAAAAATATAAGTTTTGGCGTGTTTGGGTTTATAGTTATCTTTAATGATAGCTAAGTATTCGCCGATAACTTGCAAGATGGTCATAAGTTGGCGTTTATATTCATGAATACGTTTTGCATGAACAATAAACATGCTTTCCGGATCAACCATTACGCCGGTTGTTCTGAAGATAATTTTGGAAAGTTTTTCTTTGTTAGCTTTTTTGATTTCAGAAAAGCTTTTAACAAATTTTGCATCATCGGCAAATTTTTCCAATTTTTTCAAATCGGACAAGTGGGTAACCCAATCAAGACCGATTTTTGATGTGATAAGGTCAGCCAAAGCAGTGTTTGCGTGCAAGAGCCAACGACGCGGTGTAATGCCGTTGGTAACGTTGCAGAATTTTTCCGGCCAGAGCTCATAAAACTCAGGAACAAGTTTGGTCTTAATCAAATTTGAGTGGATTTGAGCCACACCGTTGACGGAGAAAGAACCGACAATGGAGAGGTTGGCCATACGAATAATTTGATTGTTACCTTCGCCGGAAACAATGGAAACTTTTGCGAGTTTTTCGGAATTATCGCCGAATTTTTCACGAGCAAAATCCATAAAGCGACGGTTAATTTCGTAAATGATTTGCAAGTGTCTGGGCAAGAGCTCTTGGAAAATGCGAGCCGGCCATGTTTCGAGAGCTTCGGGTAACAAGGTGTGGTTGGTATAAGCAAAAGTTCTTGTAACAATATCCCAAGCTGTATCCCATTCTTGACCGTGGATATCAACGAGCAAGCGCATCATTTCGGCGATGGCGATAGCGGGGTGGGTGTCGTTCAACTGAATGCAAACCATATCCGGCAATTTTTGGAAGTCATTACTCTTTTCCAAGAAACGACGGATAATATCTTGCATTGCGCAAGAAACAAAGAAATATTGTTGTGTCAGACGCAATTTTTTACCCGATTCGACAGCATCTGAAGGGTACAAAACTTTAGAAATTGTTTCGGTTGCAATCTTATCTTTAACCGCATCAATATAACCACCTTCGTTAAAGATGTTGATGTCGAGTTCATCGTCGGTTTTGGCGGAGAACAGGCGCAAATAGTTCACGGATTTTCCGTTGTAACCGACAATCGGGAAGTCATAAGGCACACCATAAATATTTTGTGTGTTCATCCAAATAAAGTTTTTATGACCGGTACCGTCATCAATCACTTCGACGTCACCTTTGATTGGAATTTTAACGGTTCTGTCGGGACGAGCAAATTGCCACGGAGAGTCCTCTCCGAGCCAGCTATCAGCTTGTTCTACTTGATAACCATTTTCAAATTTTTGTTTGAACAGTCCGAACTGATAGTTGATACCGTAACCAAATCCGGGGATTCCGAGTGAAGCCATTGAGTCCAAATAGCAAGCAGCCAAACGACCCAAGCCGCCGTTACCGAGAGCAGGATCATATTCTGTATCAAAAATTTCTTGCAAACTGAAATCGGGCAAGCCATCAATTTTAATATCTTGCATAATATTATATAGACCTAAGTTATGCAGATTGTTTTCCAAAGAACGACCGATAAGATATTCTACTGAAAGATAATAGATTCTTTTGGTGTTAACTTTGTTATAACGAGCCATGGTTTCATACATTTTATCCATGGCAAATTCTCTGACAGCCAAGGCAATGGCGTTAAGAGCCTCGTCTTTGTTAACTTCGCTGGTTCTTTTACCGATAAAATATTTGATATAGTGCTCAATAGAAAGTTTTAAGCGGGCTTTATCAATTTCGTTGATAATAACAGAATTACTTTTCGTCAATTTCTTTTCCTCCCCTGGCTTACATACTGACTTATCCAAGTTATAGAAAAAATTGTTTGAAATATGGTTAATAAGATGAAACATTTGTCTCGAATAATCGTTAAATACATTATAGATTTTTTTAATAAAATCCGTTGCAAAATTATGATAATAACGTATAATCAAGACAATTTTGGATATAAGTTTTAGAGGTAACGTTTATGAAAAAAACTTTTGTTGCGGGATTGCTAATGGCTAGTGCTATTTCAGCTCCTGCGTCAGCAGAAACAATTTTTGAAGCTTTAAGTGAAACCTATAAATCAAACCCGACATTGCAAGCTCAAAGAGCTTACTTGCGTTCGGTTGATGAAAACGTAGCTATCGCTCGTTCCGGATATCGTCCGACCATCTCTTTGGTAGCAGGCTATACACAAGCCAGCGGTACGACCGAAAATCCCGGAGGTCAAGTCGGGGTTGCCGATGTTGAAAACGATGGTAGCACCACAAGCTACGGCGCAAAATTATCACAGCCGATTTTTAACGGCTTCCAAACCGTGAATGCTGTTAAACAAGCAGATAGTTCGGTTAAAGCAGAACAAAACAATTTATATAGTGTGGAACAAACCGTATTTTTGGATGCGGCTACTGCATATATGGATGTATTGCAAAACCAAGCTATTGTTAAATTGCAAATGAATAACGAAAAATTGTTGAAAAAACGTCTTGATGAAACCATTCAACGTTTCAATGTTGGTGAGGTAACCAGAACCGACGTTTCTCAAGCTCGTGCCCGTCATGCTCAAGCTGTTTCCGACCGCATTTCATCTGAGGGAACATTGGCAGCATCAAAAGCTGTTTATAAAGAAATTATCGGTTCTGAACCTAATGACTTGTCTGAGCCGAAAGATATTTCCGGAATGTTGCCGAAAAGCATGGAAGAAGCAATGAACTTTGCTCTTGAGAATAACTATAGCATTAAAACGGCACAACATTCATTTGATGCCGCAAACTACAATGTTTCTTACAACACCGGTGCTTTGTTGCCGTCTGTTTCTTTGGACGCATCAGCAACCAACACGGAAAATGATTTGGATTCCAAGCAAGCCAAAATTAAAACAGATAATGTTGAAGTCGGCGTTAATATGACTGTTCCTTTGTACGAAGCCGGTAAAAACAGAGCAGAGATTCGTCAAAGCAAATATTTGAAATGGCAATCTCAAGAAAAATTGCTTGAGGCTGAGCGTTCTGTAAGATCTTTGGTTTCAAGCGCTTGGGAATATATGGTTTCTAACGATTCGAAAATCAAATCCATCAAAGAACAAGTTAAAGCTAACGAAATTGCTCTTGACGGTGTTCAAAAAGAAGAAGCTTTAGGTAACCGTACCATTTTGGATGTTTTGGATGCCTACCAAGAACTTTTGAACTCTAACGTAGAAGAAGTTAAAGCCAGAAGAAACTACTATGTATCAAGCTTGAACCTTTTGCTTGCTATGGGTAAATTAACCGCATCTGATTTGAAACTTGATGTCGAATTGTATGATGCTGATAAATATTATCAGGATACAAAAGGCAAATGGCTGTCAATATCTGTAGATTAATGAGTTGAATAATAAAAAAATCTTGTTAAGCTATATGGCAGGTTAAAATTAAAATTGGTGGAAAGTAATGACTTCTGAAACACAACAGAACGATATGTCGATGGAAGATATTCTGTCTTCAATAAAAGATATTCTTGAAAACGATTCTCAAGAAGATGGTCCTGATAACAAAAGTGCTTCTCAACCGCAGGCAAATGTAGCTGTAGCCGTTCCGCAAGAAAAAGAAGCTCCTGTTGTAGAAGAGGATCCGGAAGATGATGTTTTTGATTTGTCAAAGTCTATGATCGTCGAAGATGCTCCTTTTGATGATACCAAAGTTGAATTAGATGAAACTGGTCCCGATTTTGATATTGCATCTACGGAAGATCCATTGCTTTCTTCCGATGATGTAGAATTACCCGATTTGAAAAATGAAGCTCCTGAAGCAAATATCGGTTTGTCTTCAAGTGAAGATTTTTCTTTGTGGAATGAAGATAGCTCTTCTTCAGAAGTAGATGCCGAAAACTTACTTCCGCAAGAAGATGATTTTAATATTGATGATATTTTGCAATCAGCAACGTCTGCAATTGCAGAAGATCAAGCTTTAGATACCGGCAAGAACAATACTTTGGCCACTCAAGAGCCTGAAGATATTGCTATGCCTGATTTATCTGATATTCAGGATATTGACTTAACTGCGGAACCTGTTTTGGATGAAGAAGTAAATCCGTTTGATTTTGCAACCGATACGGCAGCGGATGAAAACAATATTTCTGAGCAGGTATCTGAACCGGAGCCGTCAGTATCTGAACCGGAAATGCCAGAAACTGTTGAGGCACAACCTCAGGAGCAAATGGAAGAAACTTCAGCCGAAGGGATTTCTGTTGAAGCTCTGCCGATAAATGAAATTCCGGCAGCTGTAGATGAAGATCCGCAAGAAATTTCAGATGCTGAGTTTGGTGATGTTGAAGAGATTGCAGCTCCTGAACCAGCCATGATGGAAGAACCCGTAGACGAGATTTCGGCAGAAGAAAACAAAACTGAAGAAAAAGAAGATGCAGCAGACGTTTCTGCCGATATTATCAATAATTTTGCTAAAATGTTTGCTGAGCAAGCTCAAGAGCATCCAGAAGCAACCAAGGAAGTTCAACCGGAAATTCCGGCTACGGTTTCCGGAATGGGTAATGGTAATAAGACCATTGAACAAGTTGTAGAAGGGGTTATTCAAGGCATTGTTGCTTCATCGGTTAGTGCTGAAATGACCAAAAATGTAGATATTGTTGCTTATGCTCAAAAAGAAATTCACGCTCAAACCAGAGCTTGGTTAGAAGCCAATTTACCGGCAATTGTTGAAGCCGCAGTTCAAAAAGAAATTGAACGAGTGATGGCAAAGGTCGGCAAATAGCTTGACCTTATAGTGTGCCGACCTGCAATTTTTTGCCCCCAAACAGGTTAAATTCTGTTGAGGGCATTTTGCGGTTTATAAAGCCGGAAGAAAAAGTTTTTGTAATTACAGATAAAATGGAAAAAAACATATGTTAGAAAAAAATTATAACCCGAAAGATTTTGAAGAAAAAATTTATGCCGATTGGGAAACAAGCGGCGATTTCAAACCAGACATGCGCTCCTCGTCCGAAGCCTTTTCAATTGTTATTCCGCCACCAAACGTTACCGGTGTTTTGCACATGGGACACGCTTTGGACGATACCTTGCAAGATATCCTCATTCGTTACAATCGTATGCTTGGTAAAAAAGTTTTGTGGCAACCGGGAACTGACCACGCCGGTATTGCAACTCAAATGGTTGTTGAAAGAAACTTGGCAAAAGAGGGTATCTCTCGTCACGATTTAGGCAGAGAAAAGTTCATCGAAACCGTTTGGAAGTGGAGAGAACATTCCGGCGGAACCATTTGCCGTCAGTTACGCCGTTTGGGTGCTTCTTGCGACTGGAGCCGTGAGCGTTTTACCATGGATGAAGGTTTAAGCCGTGCCGTTCGCAAAATCTTTGTTCATATGTACAAAGACGGCTTGATTTTCAAAGCCAAAAAATTGGTTAACTGGGATTCCAAGTTACAAACCGCCGTTTCCGATTTGGAAGTTGTTCAAAAAGACACCGTTGGCAAAATGTATTACTATCGTTATCCGATTGAAGGAGAAGAGGGACAATACATTCAAATTGCGACCACACGCCCTGAAACCATGTTCGGTGATACAGCCGTTGCCGTTTCAAAAGATAATGAAAAATTGAAACACCTCATTGGTAAAAATTGTATCATTCCGATTATCAATCGCGTTATTCCGATTATAGCCGATGACCACGCTGATCCGAAAAAAGGTACCGGTGCGGTTAAAATTACACCGGCGCATGACTTTAACGACTTTGAAGTTGGTAAACGTCATAACTTGCCGATGATAAACATCTTGAACTTGGATGCTACCTTAAACGAAAATACCCCGTTTGAAGGTATGACCACAATGGATGCTCGTGCTAAAACCATTGAAACCTTAACCGAACTTGGCTTGATGGATAAGATTGAAGACCACCCGATGGTTATTCCTTATGGCGATAGAACAGGCGTTGTTATTGAACCTTTGATGACAGACCAATGGTTTGTAGATGCACCGACTTTAGCGAAAGAAGCCATTCGTGTTGTTGAAAACGGCGAGATGGAATTTGTTCCGAAATCTTATGAAAAAACCTATTTTGAATGGATGAGAAACATTCAACCATGGTGTATTTCTCGTCAGTTGTGGTGGGGACACCAAATGCCGATTTGGTACGGACCGGATGGACACATCTTCTGCGAAGAAAATGAAGAAGAAGCTCAAGCTGAAGCTGATAAGTTCTATGGTAAAAGAGAAAAGCTGACAAGAGAAACCGACGTTTTGGATACTTGGTTCTCCTCTGGCTTGTGGGCATTCTCTACCTTAGGCTGGCCGGATAAGAGCGAATATTTGGATACCTTCTATCCAACTTCAGTTTTGGTAACCGGTTTTGACATTATTTTCTTCTGGCTTGCTCGTATGATGATGATGAGTATGTATGCTATGAAGCGCGTTCCGTTCAAAAAAGCCTATATCCATGGCTTGGTTCGCGATGAAAAAGGTCAAAAAATGTCAAAATCCAAAGGCAACACCGTTGATCCGATGGAAACCATTGAAAAATATGGTGCTGATGCTTTGCGCTTCTTCATGGCTGCCATGGAAACTCAAGGTCGTGATGTAAACTTGAGTGAGGCTCGTATTGCCGGCTATCGTAACTTTGCTACCAAATTGTGGAATGCCGCTCGTTTTGGTGAGATGAACGAATGCAATTTGGTTAAAGATTTTGATGAAACCAAAGTTACTTATGCTATCAATAAATGGGTTGTTGCTAAAGCAAAACAAGCTACCAAAGAAGTAACCGATAACTTGAATGCTTTCCGTTTCTCAGATGCAGCCAATGCCGTTTACCAATTTGTTTGGGGCTCATTCTGCGATTGGTATATCGAGATGATTAAGCCGATTTTGTTCGGTTCTGATGAAGCTGCTAAACAAGAAACCAGAGCAACCTTTGCTTGGGTCTTGGATAGAATTTTGATCATCTTGCATCCGTTTATGCCGTTTATCACTACCGAGTTGTGGAATAACAATTACGACATTCATGGCATCAAACTCATTCATGCCGCATGGCCGAAAGCTGAAACCATTGACGAAAATGCTTTGAACGATATTGACTGGGCTATCGATTTGATTACGGCCGTTCGTTCTTTGCGCGCTTCAATGAATTTGCCGGCAGGTGCTAAATTGAATGTATTCTTGAAAGATGCTAATGCCAAATCTGCTGAAAACTTGCAAACATTCAATCACATCATTTGCTCTTTGGCTCGTTTGGAAAAATTAGAAACTTTTGCCAAGGATGCTGAAATCAGCAAAGATATGGTTCAAAGCGTATTCAAAGAAGCCGTAATCTTGTTGCCGTTGAAAGGCATTGTAGATTTTGCCGCTGAAAGAGAACGCTTAAATAAAGAATTGGCAAGTTTGAATAAAAACTTGGAAGGCTATGCTAAGAAGTTGAGCAATCCGAGCTTTGTAGAAAGAGCACCGGCTGCGGTTGTTGAAGAAGAAAAACGCCGTCAGGCAGAAGCTTTGGAAAACAAAGCCAAAGTAGAAGAAGCTCTCGCAAGAATAGCCAATTTCTAAGGCAAGACAAAAACAAAAAAAGGCATCTTAAAAAAAGATGCCTTTTTTATTTATCACTTTCTGATAAAAGATCTGCATGTTACCAAATATTTTGTAACGATTTTGAATAGTCCGGGAATAGGAACCATAAGCAAAAAATTGCCTATCAGATTCATGATAAAAGGGTAGAGAAGATTATCCAAATGTTTTTGGTTGCGCACAGAGGCAAGATTAAAACGCACATCTTGCGTTTCAAAAAATGTAAAGATTGAGCCGAGCAAAATCCAACAACAATCAAGCCAAAATTGAAACGAACAATCCAGAAAATAACATATCATATAAACGAAAAAGAACATGACTGTTATTGACGTTAATTTTTCATAATATTTACGATAATCTTTTTTGCTGATAGATGCTGTTAAAATGGCAAGTCCCATGATTAAAAGGGCTAGAATGCAACAGATTAAAATATCTTTCCATCCATAAGCTCTCATGTGCATGTGTGTATAAGATGCCAAAGAAAGTATGAAAGCGTGGATAAAGGTCATTTTAAACACTGCGTTTATTCTTTTTCCGGTGGAATAAATTACCGGCAAGAAGGAGCAAAGCAAATACCATATCCAAAAAAGGGATGTAAAATTCAAATTATTGTCTTCTTCTGAATAGTCATCAAACCATATGCTGATATCATTAACATAAGTGATAATCCAAGCCAGAATAAAATTAACGGCAACCAACTGCACAATCAAAAAATAAATTCTCCAATAAACATTACGACAATCTTTTCTTGATAAAACAAAACTTTCCATAACTTATTTATTTTTTTGAAAACTAAGAATTTGAATGATGTGATAATATACCAAAACAATTATTCGGCTGGATTCTATAAAGTTTCCAAGAGCCATCAAATTTAAATAAAAAAGAATGACATACCTATTCTGCGGATGTTTTTCTTTTGAATAAACAATTCTATTTAACATTTCTTTTGCATTTGCGCAGGCAAACACCAAATGCGCAAAAGCAAGAATTGCAAAAGTAGAATACAGAGGTTCAATAACGATATATGTTTCTCGTTTTAGCGCCAGAAACAGATACCATATAAAAGCCCCGATAAAAACCGCTAAAACAATTTTTAGAAAAAGAGAGCGGTTTATTTTATCTTGAAAAATTTTTCCGAGCAATACTCCTCCGATAAGTTCCATAAAGATAATTGCACATCCTACTAAACATAATTTTGCTCCATATAATGAAAAAAAGAAGGAAAACAAAATTCCGCCGAGAAGCGAAATAAAACAGAGCCCCCAGATTTTAGAGCAGATTAATTTGGGATAAGCAACCAACCAGAAGAGAAGTATCATTCCGATAATTGATGTTTTGATAGATATAAAACAGTCTATATCAATCCAGTGAGGAAAAAAATTATAAATAATCCAACCACACAAAACTGAACAGGCAAACATCATAAAACTTTTAAGAAGAATTAGTTTCAAAACATGAAAAGCTTCTTTTTGTTCATAAATAATTTCCATAAGCTTAAAATTTTATAATTATACTCTTAGCAGAAAGTTTTATAATCTAATTTTGTCTAAATGGCAATAAAAAAAAGCTACTTCTTTATGAAGCAGCTTTTTTAATTTCTTTTTTAACCGGAACATTTGCAGCAATTTTTGCAATCAGACGAACTGCCTCGGCAAAGCAAATCATTCCAAGAAAATTGACGGAAATATCAAAACACCAATCATCCGTCATTTTTTTTATTTCTTCTTTTGTTAACCCGTATTGCAAATCTTTATCCATTTGTTTGAGCTCAACGGCATTAAACAACATAAAGCCTAAACAAAAGGCATAGGCGGCAAAACGGCAAGTAAAATCTCCGTTAAATACGCAGATAAAATCAATCACCAATGACAATATTATCAAAGCCACAATAGCAAGCATTATTCTTTCTTTTGATAACTTCATCGGTAGATAATTGAGAAACGGAGAAATGAAAAACAAGACCAAGGCCAGACTTAACAAAATTCCAAATTTTTGCAAGCCGATAGCAATCATAATCCAAAACAGAATGATGCTTGTTGTCGCCATATAATATGCCCGAAAAAGAAATAGATTTTTCTTCTTTAATTTATCTTGATATTTGACCACGGCAAATAAGCTGAAAGAAGTCAATAAAGATAATAAGGCGTTAAAAGGAGAGGCTTTTAGAATGTCGTGCAATAAAAAGTCCCCCAATCCGGCAACGAAGATAGATGGAAGTGTCCATTTCAAAGATTTTACAAATGTCCGTAATAAAATTTTTTTTCTGCTCAAAGCAGACAACCAAAAATAATAATTTTCCATATACTTAAAATTTAATGATAAATATTTCGTCAAGAATATACGTAATCCTCAAGAAAAAAGCAACAAAAAAAGCAGGGCGAAAATTTCACCCTGCTTTTGCAATATTTAGTTCAGATAAAACTATTTTTTCAAAATAGATTTACCGGCATAAACAGCCATATCACCCAATTCTTCTTCAATACGGATGAGTTGGTTGTATTTTGCCATACGGTCGGTTCTGGACATAGAACCGGTTTTGATTTGACCGCAGTTTGTAGCAACGGCAATATCAGCAATTGTTGCATCTTCGGTTTCACCGGAACGGTGAGATAAAACAGCGGTATATTTGTTGCGTTGAGCAAGGTCAACAGCTTTCATGGTTTCGGTCAAAGTACCGATTTGGTTAACTTTAACGAGGATTGAGTTGGCAACGCCTTTTTCAATACCCATAGCCAAGCGTTTCGGGTTAGTAACGAACAAGTCATCACCAACGAGTTGGATTTTGTCACCCAAAGCATCGGTCAACATTTTCCAACCTTCCCAGTCATCTTCAGCCATACCGTCTTCAATAGAGAAGATTGGGAATTTAGCGCACAAATCTTTGTAGAACTCAACCATTTGAGCATTGGTATAAGATTTGCCTTCGCCTTTCATTTCATATTTGCCGTTCTCATAGAATTCGGAAGAAGCAGCGTCCATAGCCAAGACAACATCTTCACCGGGTTTGAATCCGGCAGCTTTAATAGCATCAACGATGAAAGTCAAAGCTTCTTCGGCAGATTTGAGGTTCGGAGCAAAACCACCTTCATCACCAACGTTGGTGTTGTGACCGGCAGCTTTCAAGTTCTTTTGCAAGGTGTGGAAGATTTCGGCACCCATGCGGATAGCTTCACGAACAGAAGATGCAGAAACCGGCATAATCATAAATTCTTGAATATCAATCGGGTTATCAGCGTGTTTACCACCGTTCAAGATGTTCATCATCGGAACCGGAAGAGTGCGAGCCATGGTGCCGCCCAAGTAACGATACAAAGGAAGACCGGCTTCTTCGGCTTGAGCTTTGGCAACAGCCAAAGAAACAGCCAAAATAGCATTAGCGCCGAGTTTGCCTTTATTTTCAGTGCCATCCAAATCAATCATGGCTTGGTCGATGGCAATTTGGTCATCGGCATCTAAACCGGCAAGAGCGTCATAAATTTTTTCATTAACATTTTCAACGGCTTTCAAAACACCTTTACCGCCGAAACGTTTTTTATCGCCATCGCGCAATTCAACAGCTTCATGAACACCGGTAGAAGCACCGGAAGGAACAGCTGCGCGACCAAAAGCGCCGCTTTGCAAAACTACATCGGCTTCAACTGTCGGATTACCGCGAGAGTCAATAATTTCTCTTGCATGAATATCAACAATAGCACTCATTTTTTTCTCCTATAAATATATAAATGTACTGGGTATAAAGTGGGATATTTAAAGCCGAATGTCAAGAGCAAGACGCTTTTTTCAAAGAAATTTTCTTGCCATGTGTGGAAAAAAATGGTATATAAAAAAGCAATTACTAATTATTAAAAAATTATGCGTATGAAAAATTTTTTGCAGAGAGTGAGCAACATTTCATATCTGAAT
This sequence comes from uncultured Alphaproteobacteria bacterium, assembly GCA_944393225.1. Classification (GTDB taxonomy): domain Bacteria; phylum Pseudomonadota; class Alphaproteobacteria; order RF32; family CAG-239; genus CAJLXD01. The sequence goes on along the minus strand of CALXZK010000001.1, from coordinate 35,411 downwards.
GTTTTGATATGGTGCTCAGCGGTAGCATTTACATTAAAAGCTACAAAGGTTTATTTAAATGAGCTATCACAGATTATTATTATCATTTCTTTACTTGTGATAATTATTGCCGGCTGGAAATATTCCAAAATTTCTAAAGAAGATAGAAAAGGCAAAGAAAACTGCTTTTCACTAATGCTGATATATATCGGGTTCATAATGTGTGAAGTATCCAACTTTTTACCCTTTTCATATTCCGTAGCCTTAAAAAGTTCGGGCATCACTTTAGCCATGGTCGGCATAGTAATCTATGTTCATAGCTACCTTTCATAAAAAAACTATAAAGCCTTGAAGATAAAACATCTTCAGGGCTTTTGCTTTATAAAAAAATCTTGTATATAAAAACAATCTTAATTAAGATACTAAAAAAACAAAAGGGGAGAAAAAATGTTTTCGGAAAAATGGCACAGACGTTTTATGGAAGTAGCTTTTTTGGTTGCTTCATGGTCTAAAGATACATCAACCAAAACCGGCGCCGTAGTGGTTGGTCCGGATAGAGAAATCAGAGCCACAGGCTACAACGGTTTGGTCAGAGGTGTAGATGATGATAAGCCGGAACGTATGGAACGCCCGACTAAGTATGACTTTTTTGAGCATGCCGAAAGAAACGCCATTTACAATGCTTGCTTGACCGGCACATCACTCAAAGGCTGCGTTTTATATGCCACGCACACACCTTGCACCGATTGTGCTCGAGCTATCATTCAATCCGGTATCAAAATGGTGGTTACTAACCCATTGGAAAAAAGAAATGATATTAAGGATAACACTTGGCGCGATAAATTGGAATATTCACGCCAAATGTTTGAAGAAGCCGGTATTGAGTACATTGAACTTCCACCTTTAAAATAAGAAAAAAAAGACTATATCAATAAAAAAGATTAAAGGTACACATTATGAAAATTTTAATAGCAGATGATCATGCGTTGTTTCGTGATGGCTTAAAGTTAACCTTGGAACAGTTGGATGAAAATGCACAAATCATTCAAGCCGATGGTTATACTCAGGCACTACAAATATTAAAAGATAAAGCTCATCCCGAATTGATAATTGTCGATTTGGAAATGCCTGATAAAGATTGGAATGAAGGGCTTGATGATTTGATGCAAGAAGCACCCAAAGCTCATGTTGTTGTTATGTCTGCTTCCGAAGATGCCAAGATAATCCGTCAAGTTATGGAAAAAGGCATCAGTGGTTACATTACCAAACGTTCCGACCCCAAAATTATTACGGCAGCATTGAAGTTGGTTTTGGAAGGCGGAACATATCTTCCGCCGATTTTGTTGGAAAATATTGCCAATGCAAAATCCACATCAGAAAATAAAAACGGAAATTTGACCGCCAGACAATCAGAGGTTTTGCAATATATTTCTCAGGGCTTGTCTAATAAACAAATTGCTTATGAAATGGGGGTTAGCGAAGCAACCGTAAAATTGCATATCAACGCCATGCTTAAAGCTCTGAATGCCTCAAATAGAACACAAGCTTTGGTCAATGCTCAAAAAATGGGGCTGATATAATGTGAATAACCATTAAAAAAAGAGCTGATTTTCAGCTCTTTTTTTTGTTTAATCTTCCGTGGAAATTAAATCAATTTTTTCTTGAATTTCCACTTCATTATACGTCAACGGCGTATTAAACACTTCACCGGTTTGGAGCTTGGCTTTAACGGCATCTTTGTCCAATTCATTTGATGTATCTTTCATGGTCAAAGCATGTTGCCATTGGAAACGAGCTTCATTTTTACGCCCAGCCATCCAATAAGCATCGCCGAGGTGGTCAGAGATAACGGCATTGGCTGCTTCTAATTCCGAAGCCTTTTCCAAATATTGAACGGCTTGCTGATATTTTCCGATTCTATAAAAAGCCCAACCAAGACTATCGACAATATTTCCATCTTGCGGAGCTTGATTATAGGCATCAACAATCAAACCGAAAGCTTGTTCGGTATTTTTGCCTTGCTTAAGCCAGCTATAACCGAGATAGTTCAAAACCATGTAATGATTTTGGCTTAATGCTAAAGCTTTTAAGAAATCTTTTTCAGCCAAATCCCATTGTTCGTTTTGTTCATAAGAAATGCCGCGAGCATAGAACAAAACCCAATGATTGTTTTTGATTTTGGGCAAATTTTTAATGGCTTCGGAGTAATATTTAATAGCTTCTTTTTGATTGCCGTTAATGCGCAAAACATCACCCAAATCCAAATACAATTGCGGGTTATTTGAATCTAAAGTCAAAGAGCGCATTAAAAGTTCGGCAGAAGCATAATCATTGAGAGCAACCAAATTGTTTGCTTTTCTGAGCTGAGCTGTGTAATAAGCTTCGGAGTTCTTATCAATCATGTCATATTGCTGATTAGCTTCGGCAAACATTTCGCGATTTTCCAGCACATCAGCCAAGAGCAAACGGGCCAAGTCATAATTTGGATTTTCATAAAGGGCCAAACTGATGAACATATGTGCCAAATCAACGCCGCCGGCACCTTGGCGTAAAGTTGCGGCAATGTTAAAGAAAGCTTCCGATGCACCTATGTCGGCACTGCTAATGGCTTTAGATGTATTTTTTTGCGTAGAATAAGTAATTTTGTTTTTCAAACGCTTCATCATATCGGCCAAAGTTTTGTCATCGGTGTATTTATTAATTAAAGCCAAAGCCTTGTCTTTATGTCCGTTATAAATATAGAAATTGCATATAATTTGCAAAGCGCGGAAAGACATTTCCAAGCTTTCTTCTTTGACAATAACTTCATAATCTTTTTCGGCAGCCTTATTGTCATTAAAATATTCATTAATCATGCCGGCATGGAAAAAGTACATAGCACGCAAGCTGGGTTCTTTTTTGATAACATCCAATGCCTCAAGAGCTTTTTTCTTGTTGCCTTCGCCCACATAAGCCCAAGCAGAGAGAAGAGGAGAGATAAACTCTTTGTAAATAGCACCTTCAGTTGACTTCAAAGTTTTTTGAGCTTGTGCGTATTGTTTAAGTTTTATCTGGTTGGCAACGACAATAATTTTAGCAAAGCTGTTTTTATCTCCTAACTCAACGGCATGTTGAGCATATTTAGCCGCTTCGGCAATACGTCCTTGAGAAGTGAGAATAAGATAAACATTGGTCAACAATTCTCTGTTGTCAGGATCAGTTTTCAGAGCTTCCATATAAAAATTGGCAGCCGTGTTAAAATCTTTGCGCAAGTGAGCCACGCGACCGGCCACATACGGACCGTATGAATGGTTTTGAGCCACGTCCAATTTCGGCAAAGAGAAAGCTGTGCCGTTCAAATCAGAATTTTGACGATTGACGCAAGAGTTAAAAACCATAACCATTGCCGCCAAAATTGTAACATATTTCCAACTAGACATTATCTTATTCCACAAAAACAATATTAGGCATATTTTATACAATTTTATTGCTGATACAACAAGATTCTAAAAAAATATCACACGGAAAGTCTAAATAAGTGTTAATTTATGAAATAGAACTTGGCTTTTTATAGATTTTGTTTTACTTTACACGCATTATGACAGAAGAAATGGACCCGAAACAAATTTTGGAATGGTATATGTTAGCCGGTGTTGAAGAAACAGCGGGTGATGAGCCTTTTGCCAAAATTGAAGTGACGCCGGTTGTTCACGTAGCAACGCCGGTTCGTAAAACAGTAGAAGTTTCGGAAGCCAGACAGGCCACAACGGCTCTGTCACAGGCAACACAAAATGCTTGCCAAAATGCAAGAGAACAATGCAAAAATGCCAAGAGCTTGTCTGAACTCAAATCCTTGGTTGAAAGTTTCGATGGCTGCGCTCTGAAATTAACTGCAACCAACACTGTTTTTGGCGATGGTGCCGAAAATGCAAGGATCGTTTTCATCGGAGAAGCCCCCGGCGCAGATGAAGATAGAATAGGTAAGCCTTTTGTCGGCAGATCCGGTCAATTGTTGGATAAAATTCTATCAGCGGCAGGTCTGGAAAGAAGTTCTTGTTTCATCACCAATATTTTGCCATGGCGTCCACCTGGGAACAGAACCCCGACCGATGGTGAGATTGCCGTATGCCTTCCGTTTTTAAAAAGGCAAATCGCTTTAATCAAACCTGATTATTTGTTCATAATGGGAGCAAGTGCCGCCAACGCAATTTTGGATGTTCAGGATTCCATTTCTCGTTTGCGCGGACATTGGCTCGAATATACAGATGAAGACGGACGCAAAATTCCGGCGTTGGCAAGTTTCCATCCGGCATATTTATTACGCAATCCGGGGCAAAAAGCCAAATCCTGGGTAGACTTTTTGCGCTTGAAGCAAAAAATGTCTGAAGATGAAAATAAATAGTAAAAATTAAATTTTGTCTGTTATTATATTTCATAATTTATTGGCAAATTAAAATTAGTGTTGCTAATATACAAAAAAATAATTGTTTATTATAAGGAAGATTATAATGAGTTTTCAAAAGACTTTTGTTTTGAGTTTATTAGGCGTCTTAGCCGTAAGTTCAGCAAGCAAGGCACAAGAAGCTAACCCTGAGGTGATTTACAAAATCCATGATGTAACACCGGTTAAAGAAGACAATAAAATTGTTTCTTGCGATTTTGGTATCACGCTTTATAACCGAGCTCCGCAGATGGTTTCAAACTTGTCTTTGAATTTCTCATGGCTGGATGAAGTCGTCGATAACCAAATTAAAGCCGAAAAACAAGAAAAAGTTGTTGATGAGGCAGGTAATGTTGCCGGTTATAACGGTCAATCTAAAACAGAAGAGTTCACACCAAAGAAAATTTCTGTAGATGTATCGATTCCGCCATTGGCAGCATCAAAACAAATCAGCATTAAAGCCAATATCAAAACAGACAGATGTTTCTTGCTTTTGCAAAAACCTGTTTTAAGCATTCGTAGCTGCCGCTATGGTAGTGGTCAGTCTGAAGAAACAATGGGAACATGCAACAGTCTGTTTAACTATATTTCACCGGATCAAGGCGATTATTATACAGATTTTAAAGACATTTCTTATGATCAAGAAAAAGAAGAGCAAGAAACACAAGCTCAAAAAGAAAAAGAAGAACTCGAAAATATTTATGAAAATGCCTTAAATTCGGTAAGACGTATTTCAGATACTCTAAATTCCATGCAATAAAATTTGAATAATGAGGAGATGACGATGAATAAGTTTTTCAAAGTTTCAATTTTAAGTCTGGTCTTATTCTTGAGCGCTTCTCCTCTCTATGCTCAAATTTTTACCAGAGAAGGTTCAGCTCCGACAAATAATGCTTCCGCTTCTCAGAAGCAAAACGCAAAGAATCAAGATGCCGATACAGACCAAGAAGCAGATGCCGATTTGCAAGGTTTGGATATGACTGAAGAAGAGGAAAAAGAAGTCCTAAAGCGTTTAAAAGAGAAACTCAATCCTCGGATTGAAGATGGAAATTTGGTCCTCAATCCCATAGATTTGGGAAAAACCGGAGATGGTTCTCCACGTGGTACCGCTGCTTTTATCTCCACCGATTCTGAAGATGGCGCTGAAGACGGAAATATCTTTTTCTATTATAGCAATTTTCAAATTATGCGTACGGCAGCAACAGGGCTGGGATGCAGAGTTCGTTTCCATATCTTAAACGGTCTTAACAATCGAGTGTCCAACGTGAGCATAAAATTGGTTTGGCCCGGAATTAATACACCGTTGAGCTTTAATAATGTTAACCCCAATACCGAAAATTATTTTGATTATGCTTTGTTTGGTGATGGGTGTTACCAAATGGATAAAATCCCCAATATCGTGGTCAATCGTTGCCGCGTTAAAGGAATGAGCCAAGAGGCTTGCGCAAACAGAATTCGTTGGCTGACAAAACGCTAAAAATGAAAACAAGTTTTCGAAATTATATAATAATCATTATGAGCCTGTGTTGTTTTTGTATCAATCAGGCTCATTCTTCAGATGGCATTATCACAGGCTATGCCTCAGATAAAATTTACGGCTATTTGTCTGTAAGCAATGATGATATCAAGCACTATAAACACATTTTTCGAGCCTTGCAAAAAGAGAAATTTGAAGAAGCCGATGAAGAGGTGGAAGAGCTTGATAATGATATTTTAATGGGGCATGTCTTAGCCGAGAAATATCTTTCAAAAAATTATAAAACCACATATGAAGAGCTGGATGCTTGGCTCAAAAAATATGGTGATCATCCGCAAACCAATCGCATTAAAAGATTGGCTCTAAGAAAAAATCCCCAAAAAAAATCTACCGTTGCGACAACACAAGTTAGTCGTCATCGTGCCATGCCGAATACCAATTTGGCAAAAATGAAAACGGCAGATAGAAACTTTGTCTTAAAAAATTACAACACTTTTCGTCGAGCTCTAAATAAAGGAAAAACCAAAGTCGCACGCACCGCTTTGGAAAATAAGCGTTTTCGTCGGTTGGTCAAAAACCGTGATTTAGATTCTATGGCTGCTACTTTGGCGATGAAATATTTAACCGACAATTACAACAAACAGGCTTTTGAATGGGCAAGCAAAGCCGCTTTAAGAAGTCAGGATATTTCGGCTTCATGGATTGCCGGCTTGGCAGCTTGGCGTATGAACCAATATAAAACAGCCGCCACCTATTTTGAAAAAACGGCAAATTCCAAAAGCAACGATGAGTGGGTAAAATCGGCAGGCGCTTTTTGGGCATACAGAGCACGTGTGCGTTTGAAGCAAGAACAAAAAGCTTATGCAAACTTAGCCAAAGCCGCTAAATATAAAAGAACCTTTTATGGTATTTTAGCCGCGCGCAAACTCAATTTGCCGATTGAGTATCAATGGGCGCTCTTTTCTTATTTGAATGACTTTAGCCAAGATGATTATATCAATCAGATTTTAGCATCGGCATCTTTAAGAAGAGCCATTTTACTTCTTCATGCCGGACAGCAAAATTTGGCTGAAGACGAGCTCCGTCATGATTATAAAAATATGAATGATAAGCAAAAAGAAGTGGCTTTGTTTATCGCCAATCAATATCAAATGCACGCTTTGGCAATCATGCTATCCAATCAGTTAAATGATGATGATAATAACATCACTTATGATGCGCTTGCCTATCCGATTCCAAGCTGGCAACCTAAAGATGGTTGGAAGGTTGATAAAGCTTTGATTTTAGCTTTAACCAGACAAGAGTCATCTTTTCGTCCGCAAGCTAAAAGTCCGGCAGGGGCATATGGTTTAATGCAACTTTTGCCAAGCACGGCAGCACATGTGATGAAAAATCGTAGCTTACGAAAAAATAATACGCCGTTGCTGGAAGCCGAATATAATATGGCAGTCGGTCAAAGATATGTGCACTATCTGCTTGAGAAAGATTATATCAATGGCAATCTGTTTTATATGATGACAGCTTATAACGCCGGTCCTGGAAATTTGCTGAAATGGGAGAAAAAAGCCAATTATAACAATGACCCGTTATTGTTTATTGAAGTGATTCCGGCACGCGAAACCAGATTGTATATAGAACGAGTTATGGCTAATTATTGGATTTATCAAACGCGTTTTGAACAAAAGCTGACCGGCATAGATGCTCTGATAAACGGACAATGGCCAATGCTTGATAAAAAATAAAAGCCTTGATTTTTTTTCAAGGCTTTTATTTTTGTTTATTTCTTAGCTTCAATAATCTTCAAAGCATCGTCAAGAGTGAGTTCTTTGTCCTTATATTCTTTAGGAATGGCATAGTTGTTTTTACCCCATTTGATGTAAGGACCATAACGACCGGAGTTGAGTGTAATATCTTTTTTATCTTTGGGGTGAACACCCAAAGATTTTCCGGCCGGACGTTCAGCCACATTTTGCAAAATCTGCTCAGCTCTCTCCAATGTGATGTTGAAAATATTATCGGCACCGGTTAAGGATTTAGATTTGTTGCCTTGCTTGATATAAGGACCGAATTTGCCGATATTAACCTCAATGCCGTTACCGAGTTGTTTCGGTAAGGTGAGGAGGGTAGAGGCTTGCTCAAAAGTAATTTCCTCTGGGCTTAAGTTTTTGGGCAAAGCTACGCGTTTGGGCTTTTCGGTTAAAGCTGTGGCATCTTCACCAAGCTGCAAATAAAAACCATAAGGTCCTTTTTTAAGATAGACGTTCAAGCCGTTTACTTCACCCAAAGTTTTATCTTCGGGGCTGGCTGGTTTTGGTGTGTCGTTAGCAGCCTCTTCCATCGCATCGGTCAAAGGTTTGGTATATTTGCATTCCGGATAGTTAGAGCAACCGATAAAGGCGCCGAACTTTCCGAGTTTAATGCTGAGTTTGCCTTTGCCGCATTCCGGACATACGCGAGGGTCAGAACCGTCCTCACGTGGCGGGAAGAGGTGGTAAGACAACACATCGTCAATGGTTTGGATAACTTCACTGATTTGCAACGGTTGAACGGCAGAAATATTTTTAATAAACTTGGTCCAGAAACCGGCAAGTAATTTTTTCCAGTTCATTTCACCGGCAGAAACATCATCCAAAAATTCTTCGAGTTGTGCCGTGAAATCGTATTCAACATATTTTTTGAAATAGTTCTCTAAGAATACGGTTACGATTCGACCGCGGTCTTCCGGAATAAAACGAAGTTTTTCCACGCGAACGTATTTACGCTCTTGCAAAACTGAGATGATGCTGGCGTAAGTTGACGGACGACCGATACCGAGTTCTTCCAATTTTTTTACAAGGCTTGCTTCGGTAAAGCGCGGCGGCGGTGTGGTGAAGTGTTGTTCAGGGGTGATCTCACCTTTATCAACTTTTTCACCTTCAGTGACATTTGGCAAAATGCGGTTTTCATCATCTTCATCAGAGTCATCTTTACTTTCTTGATAAAGTTTCAAGAAACCGTCAAAGTCAATAACTTGTCCGTTGGCACGCAACAAAATCAAACCATCGGCAGAGGTAGCATCAATAACCACGCGGTCAAGAATAGCCGGATTCATTTGGCAAGCAACGGTGCGCTTCCAAATAAGTTCATAGAGTTTATAACCATCGGCATCAAGCTTGCCTTCAAGCTTTTTCGGCGTATCGGAAACATGAGCCGGACGAATAGCTTCGTGCGCTTCTTGTGCGTTTTTAGATTTGGTTTTGTATTCTTTCGGCTGTTTGGGAAGATATGCTTCACCAAAATATTTGACAATGGCTTCACGACAAGCGGCAATAGCTTCTTCCGAGAGGTTGACGGCATCGGTACGCATATAGGTGATAATACCGTCTTCATAAAGTTTTTGTGCCACTTGCATAGTCTTTTTAGCACTGAAACGGAGCTTACGCGCAGCCTCTTGTTGCAAGGTAGATGTGGTGAAAGGCGGAGCCGGATAACGATTGGCTTTTTTGCGTTCCACATTAGAAATGGCAAAGTTTTGCGCCTCAATTTTAGCTTTGGCTTCAAGAGCTTTGGCTTCGGTGTTGAGGTCAAATTTCTCGAGCTTTTTACCATCTAAATTAACCAAGCGAGATTTAATAACCGCTTTGGAAGAGGTTAAAAGTTCGGCATCAATGGTCCAATATTCTTCGGATTTAAATTTTTCAATTTCGGTTTCGCGGTCGCAAATAAGACGCAAAGCCACGGATTGTACACGACCGGCAGATTTAGAACCGGGGAGCTTGCGCCACAAAACCGGAGAAAGTGTAAAGCCCACCAAATAATCGAGGGCACGACGCGCCATATAGGCAGAAACCAAATTTTCATCAATTTGGCGCGGATTCTTAATTGCTTCAGTGACGGCTTTTTTGGTAATTTCGTGGAAGACCACGCGCTCAATCTTTTTACCAGCAATTTTCTTGCGAGCGGTAAGTTCTTCCAAAATGTGCCATGCAATTGCTTCTCCCTCTCTATCCGGGTCGGATGCGAGGATGATTGTGTCGGCATCTTTTAAGGCAGCGATAATATCTTTAAGGCGTTTTTGACCGCCGGCGCTGAGCTCCCATGTCATGGCAAAGTCATTATCCGGTTGCACTGAACCGTCTTTGCTGGGCAAGTCGCGAATATGACCGAAGCTGGCTAAAACCTTATAATCATCACCCAAATATTTATTAATGGTTTTGGCTTTTGCCGGAGACTCAACGATAACTAACTTCATAATTTTTCATACCTACTTAATAAGTGCCACTTTATTTCCGGGTTGGCGTTCAATTCGTCCGTCCATTTCCAATTCCAGCAGTTTGAGCGAAACTTCTGAAGCAGACAGTCCGGACAAACGAATAAGCTCATCCACATAAATTCCCTCGCGATTAATATAATCAACTAAGGCGTTAGGATTATTTTGACAGAGCTTATCTTCCGTCAACTGAAAAGGAATATCGACATTTTTTTTGCATTTGTCAACATATTGTATAATCTTATGGTGATTATTGGCGCACAGCACCTCTAAAATATCTTCATGATTTTCGACCAAAACCGCGCCGTCCTTAATGAGTTTGTTGGGACCCATGGCGCGTGCATCTTGGGGAGAACCGGGAATGGCAAACACATCTTTTCCTTGTTCGGCGGCAAGACGTGCCGTGATAAGAGAACCCGAGTGCAAAGTCGCTTCCACAACCAAAGTGCCGAGTGAAAGGGCGGATACAATACGGTTGCGACGCGGAAAATTGCTGCTTTGTGCTTCGGTGCCAAGCGGAAATTCGGAAACAATAGCGCCTTGCTCTTTAATTTGTTCATAGAGTTTGGCATTTTCGGCGGGGTAAACAACATCTACACCGGTACCGAGAACGGCAATAGTTTCGCCTTTTTGGTCTTTGGCATACATCGCGCCTTTATGTGCGGCAGAGTCGATTCCTCGCGCCATGCCGGAGATAACGAGTACGTCATTATTGGTTAAATCATAGGCAAGATGTGAAGCTGTTTTACGCCCGTTAATCGAAGCGTTGCGCGCGCCCACAATGGAAAGGGAAAGTTCTTTGTTGAGAAGATGAGTGTTTCCCGCAACATATAAAACCGGCGGTGCATCTTCAATATGTTTCAGATTCTCAGGGTATGTTTCATCAAGCTTAGTGATGATATGAATGCCTTTAGCTTGAGCTTTATCTAATTCGCGCTTGGCGGCATCACGCGGAAAAAGTTTATATTTAGGAAATTTAGGCAAAGCCTCAAGAGCAGCTTCGGCGGTATCGTAAAAATCCAAAAGCTTGTAAAAAGTAATCGGACCGACGTTTTCCGAATTAATCAGTTGTAACCAATCAAGAAGCTGCTCAGAGTTAGCCATTTATTTTTCAGCTTTCTTTTTAAGATTAATTTTGCTTTCTTCACCTTTTATCAAACGCACAATGTTGCTCTTGTGGCGATAAAGCACGAGCAAAGCAATTGCGGTGTAAAAAATGGCGTAAACCGGAGAGGTTAAGAAGAAGGCAAAAAGCGGAACCAAAACCGCAGCGGTAATTGCTGAAAGAGAAGAATATTTAAATGTAAAAGCCATAATGAGCCAAGTTGCCAAGGCTAAAAGAGCAACCGGCCAAGAAGTGGCAAGAATAAAACCGAATGTGGAGGCAACGCCTTTACCGCCTTTGAACTTGAGCCAAATCGGAAAATTGTGTCCCAATACGCCGCAAGTACCGGCAATAAGTTCGGCAATAATATTGCTTTCAGTGTACCATCCGAGAAAAACAACCGGTTGCGGATTAACTAAAATATATGCCAAGTAGGCGGCAATACCGGCTTTGGAAGCATCGAGTAAAACGGTAAGGAGCGCCAAATCTTTACGACCGGTACGTAAAACATTGGTTGCACCGATATTGCCGGAACCGATTTTGCGAATATCGCCCAAACCGGCCATGCGGGTTAAAACCAAACCAAACGGGACAGAACCCAAGAAATAGCCGCCGAGAGCAGCCAAAACAAAAATCATAGAAATACTCATAAGACCATACTTTCAAAAGATTAAAAACTTTTTTTAGTATTTAGCATAAGCGCCTAATCTTGCAACTTTATTTTTTTTGGCTGTTTATTTTATGTATTTTTCTAAGCAAAAGTTGAAAAATATAGATGACAAAGCAATTTATTCCGTTATTATTGGAGAAAATTATAAGGGGAATTTGGCCAAATGAAACCTATATATAAAAGAATAATGCTCAAGCTCTCGGGCGAAGGTCTGATGGGCGACAAAGAATTCGGAATGTCTCCTGAAGTGATAGATGCGTTGGCACGCCAGATTAAAACGGTGTATGATGCCGGTGTCGAAATTTGCGTCGTTGTCGGCGGTGGCAACATCTTCAGAGGAGCAAAGGAAGCCTCTAAAGGGATGAACCGCACGGTTGCCGACCATGTTGGTATGTTGGCAACGGTTATGAACGCACTCTACATTCAAAACGCGCTGGAAAAAATAGATGTTCCGGCTCGCGTTTTGTCCGGATTAAACATTCCCGAAGTTTGCGAACACTATATTTATCGTCGTGCGTTAAGACATTTAGAGAAAAAACGCGTCGTCATTTTTGCTGCCGGAACCGGAAATCCATATTTCACCACCGATACCGGTGCGGCATTACGTGCATCGGAAATGCAGTGTGATGTTATTTTCAAATCCACCCAAGTTGACGGTGTTTACGATTCTGATCCCAAAACCAATCCCAATGCTAAAAGATTCGATACAATTTCTTTTGATGAAGTTATCGAAAAGCAATTAAAGGTAATGGATATAACGGCGGTCGCATTGGCTAAAGAAAATAATATTCCGATTGTGGTTTTTGCGCAAAGAGGTGAAGACGCTCTCGCCAAAGCCGTATCGGGAGAAGGAAGTTTTACAATTATCAAATAAAGAGGTTATCTATGACAGATTATAATGAAATTAAAAATGATGCCAAAACCAGAATGGAAAAGAGCTTTGAATCTTTGAAAGCTGATTTTGGCGGTTTGCGTGCCGGTCGTGCGCATGCCAGCTTGCTCGATGGTATCACCGTTGAGGCTTATGGCTCACCAACTCCGTTATCTCAAGTCGGAACAGTTAGTGTTCCCGATGCACGCACTTTGTCTGTAAGTGTTTGGGATAAAGGTTTGGCCAAAGCTGTTGAAAAAGCCATTCGTGAGTCTGATTTGGGTTTGAACCCCGTGTCAGACGGACAACTCATTCGTATTCCGATTCCGCCATTGAGTGAAGAACGTCGTAAAGAGTTGGTTAAAGTTGCCGGTAAATATGCAGAGCAAGGCAAAGTAGCAGTTCGTAACGTTCGTCGTGATGCTTTGGACGGTATTAAAAAACTCAAAAAAGATAACGCCATTTCTGAAGATGAAGAGAAAAAATATGAAAACGAAATTCAGAAATTGACTGATGAAACCATCAAAAAAATTGAAGATGAATTAGCTCGCAAAGAAAAAGATATTATGCAAGTGTAGTTAATCAACAGACAATTAAAGGTTATTTGTTTTGAGTAGTGAAGAAAATAGGTTAGAGCACATTGCCATCATTATGGATGGCAATGGTCGCTGGGCAAAGAAAAGAGGTTTGCCCAGAACTTTGGGACACAGAAAAGGTGCCGAAGTTGTCAAAGAAATCTGCAAAGCGGCAGAAAAAGCCGGTATCAAATATTTGACATTATATGCCTTTTCTACCGAAAACTGGAAGCGCTCGGAAGATGAAGTTGCTTCTTTGATGGACTTGTTGCGCCAATATCTGAAATCAGATTTTCAAGAACTGCATGAACGTGGTGTTCGCATCCGCTTTATCGGCGAAAGACAAATGTTGCCAGCCGATATTGTTGAAAATATGGTCAAGTTGGAAGATCAAACGGCAGCCAATGATAAAATGACATTGTGCATTGCTTTGAGCTATGGCTCCAGACAAGAAATCGTCCATGCTGCCCGTCGACTTGCTTTGTTAGCAAAAAGAGGGGATATTAATGTTGATGATATTGATAAAAAATTGTTTTCGGATATGCTCTATACCAAAGATATTCCTGATCCCGATATTTTGATTCGCACTAGCGGCGAACAACGCATCAGCAATTATCTGTTATGGCAACTGGCTTACACCGAGTTTTTCTTTACCGATGCCTTGTGGCCGGATTTTAATGAAAAACAGTTGCTCGAGATTATAGATTCCTACAAATCAAGGGAGAGAAGATATGGAAAAATCAAAGCTGAATAAAATTATTAAAAGGGTTGTGACGGCTCTTGTTATGATTCCGGTTGTAATCGGAGCTTTATATGTCGGCTTTCCCTATCTGCATTTAGCAGCTTTGATTTTCGGCGGCTTAATGGCTTGGGAATGGTCAACTATGATTCCTAACAAAAATGCCGTTGTTTATGCCGTAACCTATAGTTTGTGTATTGTCAGCGCCATAGTATTTCCTTCTGCATTGGGAATAGCTTTATTAACATTGGGTTCTGCTATTTTCATCTGGCTTAAGTCAAAAGAAGAAAATCATCGCGGCTTGCTCACATTGGGTGTGTTTTATATCACTATCGGATTCGGTTCTGTTGTTTGGTTGTATAATACAGTCGGTTTTATTGATACTTTATGGTTCTTGTTGATGGTATGGAGTGTGGATACCGGTGGTTATATTTTTGGTTCCACCATTAAAGGTCCGAAATTGGCTCCCAAAATCAGCCCAAACAAAACTTGGGCAGGTTTAATCGGCGGTGCCTTATTGTCTGTTGTTGTCAGCATCATTTATTGCAAACTGTTCAGCTCTCAAGATCACATTGTTTTCTATGCCGTTTTGGGTGGTATTATTGCCGTTGTTGCTCAAATTGGCGACTTGGTTGAATCTCACATCAAACGTAGCTTGAATATCAAAGATTCAAGCAATCTTATCCCCGGACACGGCGGTGCTTTTGATAGAGTAGATGGTCTGATTTTTGCCGCACCGTTAGTCTTTTTGTTGTTCAAATATGCAGTTTCTTTTGGGATGTAAATTAAAATGGATTGGTTGATAAATACGCTATATTACGTTGTGCCTTTTATTGTTCTTCTCGGCATATTGGTTTTTGTGCACGAGTTTGGACATTATTTGATGGCAAAATTTTCCGGTGTTCAGGTAGAGGCTTTTTCCATCGGGTTTGGTAAACAATTATGGGGTTTTACCGATAAATCGGGTACGCGCTGGAAGATAAGTGCGATTCCTTTGGGCGGCTATTGTCAATTTTTGGGTGATGCCGACGCTTCAAGCTCTACATCAGATACTAAAGAGCTGACGGAAGAACAAAAAAAGAAAGCATTCCCTTATCAATCACCGATAAAAAAATTGTTGATTTCGGTAGCCGGTCCGGCAGCAAACTACATTTTTGCAATTTTGATTTTTGCCGGCATCTTTTTCTTCTTAGGAAAGATTGATTTTCCTGCCGTCGTCGGTGAAGTTATCAAAGGTGGAGCCGCTGAAAAAGCAGGCATTATCGCTAAAGATAAAATCTTAAAAATCAATGGTAATGTGGTGGAAGGTTTTGAAGATGTTCGTCGCGAAATTGAGCTCAATACCAATGAAAAAGTATCGGTAGAATTAGAGCGCGACGGTAAGATTATCAACTTGTCTTTCCCCTTAACATTATTGACGCCGGATTTACCCGAAGGTGTTTCGCAAGAAGAAGCAAAACCCAAAATGATGTTGGGAATTCGCTCCGTAAACATTTTCGAAATTAAAAATGAAAAAATCAGTTTGGGCGAAGCTTTTGTTGAGGCAAGTAAAGAAGTTTGGAAAGTAACGGATGTCACCCTGCGCGGCATTGGTCAAATGTTTAGCGGTCAAAGAAGTTCGGAAGAGGTTGGCGGTGTTATTCGCATTGCCGAAATGTCCGGCGATATCACCAAAGATCAAGGCGTTTTAAGTTTATTAATGTTCATGGCTTTACTCTCTGTTAATCTTGGCTTGATAAACTTATTCCCGATTCCGCTTCTTGATGGTGGACATGTTGTTATTTATTTGATAGAAATGGTTTTCGGAAAAGAAATAAACGATAAAGTAAAAGATGGTTTATTCAAACTTGGCTTTACGTTGCTCATTTCTTTGATGATATTTGCCACATGGAATGATATAGTTCGTCTGGTACACAGATGGTTTGCTTAAAAAATTTTTGTGTAAGGAAAGCATAAATGAAAAAGGTAGGACTTTATACACTCGGTTTAACAATGCTGCTTGCAGGACAAGTCAAAGCAGATGAAATTTATGTCCGAAATATAGAGGTTGAAGGTTTGCGCCGTGTTGAAGTAGATACAGTGTTATCTTATATCAACGTACCGACAGGACAAGCCGTTACTCAAGAAAAACTTGATGAGTCCTTAAAACAATTGTACAACACCGGTTTGTTTACCGATGTTATTTTCGATGTAAAAAATGATGGCTTGTTGACAATTAAGGTTGTAGAAAACCCCATCGTAAATAAGCGTTATTTTGATGGCAATGATAAAGTCAGTGAAGATATGTTGTCCAAAGAAGTTTCTTTGGATTCAGGTTCCATTTATGATCGCGCCAAAGTTCAAGAAGACGTTCAACGCATTTTGGAGGTTTATAAAAGAACCGGTCGTTATGCAACCTCTGTTACTCCGAAAATCATTAAAAGAGACCAAAACCGAGTTGATTTGATTTATGAAATTGATGAAGGTCCTTTAGCAAACATTACAAAAATTAACTTTGTTGGTAATAAACACTATTCTGATGATGACTTGGCAAACGCCATCATGAGTAAAGAAAGCCGCTGGTATCGTATCTTTTCAAGTTCAGAAACATATGATGCCGATAAAAGCAATTATGACAAAGAGTTGTTAAGACGTTTTTACCTGAAACGAGGATACGCCGACTTCAGAGTAACCTCAGCCGTTGCCGAATTAAGTCCGGATAAAACCTCTTTCGTTTTGAACTATGTTTTGGATGAAGGAAAACGTTATCAAGTTGCCGATATTAAGATTACATCTGAAATTAAAGATGTAAATGTCGGCAATATGTATCCGCTTGTCAATTTGAATGTTGGCGATTGGTACAACGACACCAAAGTTGATTCAAGCGTATCTGCCATTACGGAAGAACTTGGTAAACAAGGCTTTGCTTTTGTTGACGTTGTTCCTGATTTGCAGTTGGATACCCAAAACGGCAAAATGAATATCACCTTCCAAATCAAAGAAGGCGAACGCGTATTTGTTAACCGTATTAACATTAAAGGCAATACCAGAACCCATGATGAAGTAATTCGTCGTGAATTCAGAATAGACGAGGGCGACGCCTTTAACGTTTCTAAGATTAAAGCTTCTCGTAAAAATATTGAGAATTTGAACTACTTTAGCAAAGTAGATGTCAAAACCGTTCCGACCGATGCTAACCGCGCCAATATTGATGTTGATGTTGAAGAAAAATCAACCGGTTACTTTAACGTCGGTATCGGCTATTCAACCGTAAACGGTATGTTGTTCAGAACCGGTGTTACCGAAAATAACTTCCGTGGTATGGGACAACAGTTAGGTTTGGATGTCGGCATTTCTCAAAGAACGCAAGAATATAATGTAAGCTTTACCGAACCCTATTTCTTGAACAGAAACTTGACTGCCGGCGTTGACTTGTTCCGCACCGAAGAAGATTATCAAGATTATGGTTCATATGATACGGCAAGCACAGGTGGTCGTTTGCGTTTGGGCTGGAAATACACTGATGATTTATCTCAATATGTTCGTTATACTTACAAACAAGATGAGATTGACAACGTTGATGCCGATGCTTCTCACTACATTAAAGAAGAAACAGGCTCATCAGATGCATCTATTATCGGTCAGACAATTATTTATGATAAACGTGATAGTGCCATCAATCCGAAAGAAGGTTATTATATTTCCTTTGGTAATGATATTGCCGGTGCCGGTGGTGATGAAAAATATGCTAAGTTTGATACCAAACTTTATAAATATTATACCATCGCCGATGATTATACCTTCAAGTTGTTCACTCAAGCCGGTTATATTTTCGGCTATGGCGGCGAAGATGTTCGTTTGTTCAACCGTTATAACTTGGGCGGCTCAACCTTGAGAGGTTTTGATACGGCAGGTATCGGTGCCAGAGATAAAACAACGGGCGATGCTTTAGGTGGTAACTGGATGGTATATTCCGGAGCTGAAATGTCCTTCCCGATTGGTTTGGATGAAGTTGGTATCCGTGGTCGCACCTTTGCTGATATGGGTATCTTGGGCAAGCCGGACGGTATCAGCGGCGCAGATGATGTTGAATACTCTTCAACTCCTCGTGTGGCAGCAGGTTTCGGTTTCCAATGGTTATCTCCGATGGGTCAAATCGATGTTGACTTTGCCTTCCCGATTATCAAGGAAGACTACGATGAAACACAAGTATTCCGTCTGAATTTCGGTACCAGATTGTAAGAAAGAAAAAACAAAGCAGAGAAAATGACTTTCTCTGCTTTGTAGACAAAGAGAGGAATAATGGTTGATACAACATTTTTTAAGAATAACGGTCCGTTAAAATTATCGGATATTGCAAAAATCTGTAATGCCGAATTGAAGGACACGAGCAAGTCTGAAATGTCTATTTCAAACATAGCAACAATGGGCAAGGCATCAGAAGGAGAAATTTGTTTCTTTTATGATAAAAAAGCCAAAGCTAAAGCTGCTGAAATTAAAGCTTCAGCTTGTGTAACTACTCCCGAATTGGCAGATTGCATTCCGCAAAATGTTGTTTTGTTAGTGACTGCAAATCCTAAATTGGCATTTTTGCAATTGAATAAAAAGTTTTATTCTGAAATCAGCCATAAAAGAGAAATTTCTCGCACGGCGATTATTGCTCCGTCAGTAAAAATCGGCGAAAATACTTTTATCGGGGAGCATGTTGTCATTGAAGAAAATGTTGAAATCGGAAGCAACTGCTACATTGAACACAATGCTGTTATCAGCCGTGGTTGCAAAATTGGCAATAACTGCCGTATCGGTGCCAATGCATCTGTCGCATATACCATTATGGGTAATGATTGCTATATTTATGCAGGCGCTAGAATAGGACAAGATGGTTTTGGCTTCATGGTTATCAATGGCAAGCATGAGCGCATTCCGCAGTTGGGTCGAGTAATTATTGGTAACGATGTTGAAATTGCTGCTAATACCTGTGTGGATAGAGGTGCTTTGGATGATACCGTCATCGGTGATGGCTGCCGTATTGATAACTTGGTACAAGTTGCACATAACGATAAGTTGGGCAGAGGTTGCGTCATCGTTTCACAAACAGGTATCGCCGGTAGCTGCACCTTTGGTGATTATGTTGTATGTGGCGGACAATCTGGCTTTGCCGATCACTTGAATATTGGAAGCGGCGCGCAAATCGGAGCTCAGTCCGGCTTGATGAGAGATGTTGAACCCGGCGCAATTGTTATGGGTTATCCGGCAGTGCCAATTAAAGAGTTTATGCGTCAGGTCGCTTGCGTTCAAAAATTGACCAAAAACAAATAAGCAAATTTTTTAATCAAATAAGGAAAAAGAAAATGTCAGAAACAAAAGTTTATAACATTGAAGAAATTATGAAAATGTTGCCACACCGTTATCCGTTCTTGTTGGTTGACAGATTGTATGTTGAAGAACCCGGTGTCAAAGGTTATGGTATCAAAAACGTAACCATGAATGAAGAATTTTTCCAAGGTCACTTTCCTGGAAATCCGGTAATGCCGGGCGTATTGCAGATTGAAGCTATGGCACAAACTGCAGGTGCAATGGTCATTGCTTCATTTGAAAACTATGCTGAAGAAAAACACGGCGTATATTTCATGTCTATTGACGGTGTAAAATTCCGCAAAATGGTAAAACCGGGTGACCGTTTGGAAATGCATGTTGAAAAAATTAAAGAACGTCGCAATGTTTTTGTTTTCAAAGGACAAAGCATGGTAGATGGTCAAGTCGTCAGTGAAGCTGAATTTACCGCTATGTTGGCTGATAAATAAGATATTTATTGCAAAACTAAAAAAGGCGGAGTTTTTCCGCCTTTTTTGTTGCGTAAATAAGAGGATTATTAATTAGCACTTGGCAAGCATTTTTTTTTGTTTTATGTTAAGGCTAATTTGGTATTTATAATAATTAAGGTGAAAAAGAATGAAAACCAGAACTCGTTTTGCCCCAAGTCCTACGGGATATATGCATATTGGTAACTTGCGCACGGCTTTGTATGAATATTTGATTGCCAAAGCCCAAGGCGGTGATTTTATTTTGCGTATTGAAGATACCGACCAAAAACGCTATGTAGAAGGTGCAACCGATATTATTTATGCCACCTTAAAGCGCGTTGGCATGAACTGGGATGAAGGTCCGGATATCGGTGGTAACTATGGTCCGTATATTCAATCGGAAAGAAGAAATATTTATGCCGAATATGCACATAAATTGGTAGAGTTGGGTGGCGCACATTACTGCTTCTGCTCCAAAGAAGATGCCGATGAACAAAAAGACGAAGAGCAAAACATCAAGTTCCAAGACCCTTGCAAACATTTGAGCTTGGAAGAAGCCAAAGCAAGAGTTGCCGCTGGTGAACCTTATGTCATTCGCCAAACCATTAACAAAACCGGAAAATCAAAATATCACGATGAAGTTTATGGAGATATTGAAATTGATTATGACGAGTTGGATGAAGGCGTGTTATTAAAATCAGATGGTTTGCCGACCTATAACTTTGCCAATGTTGTCGATGACCATTTGATGGAAATCACCCACGTTGTCAGAGGAAACGAGTATATTTCTTCCACACCGAAATATAATTTGATTTACGAAGATTTTGGTTGGGAACATCCGCAATATGTTCACGTTCCCCCAGTCATGAAAGATGCGCAACATAAGCTGAGTAAGCGTAACGGTGATGCCTCTTTCCAAGATTTGGTTGCCAAAGGTTATCTGCCGGAAGCCATCATCAACTATATTGCTTTGCTTGGTTGGAACCCCGGAAACGATCAAGAAATTTTCTCTCTCGATGAGTTGAAAAAAATCTTCTCGGTTGAAAGATTGAACAAATCTCCTGCCATTTTTGATATTACCAAATTGACATGGATGAATGGTTGCTATATCAGAGCTTTGCCGGTAGAAGAATTTCATAAATTGGCAGCTCCTTATTATAAAGAATGCTTGTCGAGAAAAGTTGATGAAGAGTTTTTGAGCAAGGTTTTGCAACCGCGTGTTGAGGTCTTGGGTGATATTCCGAACCAAATTGATTTTATTGAACAAGTTAAAGATTTTTCAAACGACTTATATTTCAATAAAAAGATGAAGAGCGATGCCGAAGTTGCCAAAAAGACCTTAGCAGAAGCCAAAACAGTGTTGGCAGAAGCAGATGTTTGGACCAATGAGGCTTTGTTTGAAAAACTGAAAGCTTTGGCTGAAACTTTAGGTGTTAAAAACGGTCAAATTTTATATCCGCTGCGCATAGCATTGTCCGGCAAAGAAACCACCCCGGGCGGAGCAACGGAAATTGCTGTTGTTTTGGGTAAAGATGAAACGGTAAATCGTATCAATCAAGCCTTAGCAAGATTATAAAATCTAAGTAAAGAGAAAAAGAGCCGGATAATAAGTTCGGTTCTTTTTTTATGCTTTTAAAACAACAAAAGCCCTGAATTTTTTTATACGCCAGCTGAAACGTAACAAAATTCAAGGCTTTCATGTCAAACGATACAAACTAATACCCATAAATCATAATTTTTTATTATCTGCCAAACCGGAAAGTATCTGAGCAACTCCGGTAAAAATTAATAATAAGAAAAGCAATGCTCCGAATGAGGAACTGATTGCAAAAAATATTTCTTTCATACTGATAAATTTTAATAGTTAACATAAGAATTCAATTGATAAGCAGATTCTAGAACAAAATTATTCAGAGTCAATAGGATAGATGCAAAAAAAATCATAATTTTTTAACACTGATTTTAACGATTCGTTTAACACTTTAATTGCGAATCCAAATAAATGTTGAGTTTTATCTGAATAAAAAAAGAGGAATCTTTGGTAAGAAGATTCCTCTTTTATTGAGATGATAAATTTTTTTAGGCGTTTTGTTTTCCTTGTAAAGCTTTATTCATGATATTAGAATCCATTTCTCTTTTGACAACGGGTTTGGTCTCGGTTTTAGCTGTTCCTCTGAGCTGTTCCATACGATAAGCCAAGCGTTGTTGAGGGGTCAATCCCTCCATCATTTTTGCTTTTTCGGCCAAGCGGTCAACGCCGGTATTAGCATTAATATCTTTAATACCGGTTGTTTCACGAGCCTCAGAGCGAAGTTCAATTTCTTTAGCAGCATTATCGCGAAATTCTTGCATTTTGTTTGCCTCACTTTGATAGCTTTGAGAATCTTGCAAAGCGGTTTGCTGATATTTCAGGGCGTCTTCTTTAGCGCGCATGGCAGAAACGCGTTCATGATTATAATTTTGCAAGATAGAACCGCGAGTTTCGGTTAATTGAGCAAAAGATACTCTTTCTTTGTTGTCATAAGTCTTGCCTTCCGGTCTTGAACATTGTTTCAACCATTCAAAGGTTTCAGGGTTGGCAACCATTTGCTCTTTTAATTTTCCTATTTGAGCTTCTAATGTAGCTTTGGCATTATTGGGTTTTAAGAAATTTTTTGCTTTGTTTTTCAGCTTTCCCCAAAGAGATTTTTTAGAACCATCAATATCAACGGCTTTTTCGGAAAGTCGTTTAGCTGCAGATGGCATGGATAAATCTGTATTCATCATGCTGGCTAAATAAGATTCGGTTTGTGCTGCTAATTTGGGGTCGGCTTTTTTTACCCATTCGAGTGTTGATTTAATATAATCAATGGCAGAAGTAGCTTCTTTGAGTTGAGAATATTGTTTAGAATAATCAGCTTCTCTGTCTTTTTGGTGAGCGGCTTCTTTTTCAGCCCATTGAGCTTGTTCTTGTTTGTAAGAAGCCAAATCTTCATATTGATCTTTTTTATCAAAATCAAACAATGCTTCTTTCTGAAGTTTTTCATCATGACTCATTTCAACCATTGTTTTTCTCCCTAAGTTCTGGATTTAACATAAATTTATAATATCACAATTTTTAGGCGTGTACAAATGAAAAAAATATGACAAAACAAAGGCGATTAATCACGATAAAAGCGATATTTTCTCCTTGACTCTTGCAATAAAACCAATTATAAATTCAGCAACATAACAACTTTTCCAAGTGAAAAGCACGAGAAACATATAACACTCCAAGGAGTGCCGCCAGTCAGCGAGGGTTCGCACACTGGCGTGCAATAGCATGTAGGCACTTGTTTTCGCAAAAGTATCGTGAGAGCAACGCGGTACACGGGGCAAGAGGGCGAGTGGGTGTTCGCTCAGGCCGACGCCTGCGTGCAATAGTATGTAGGTACTTGTTTTCGTGTGGCTCATAAGGATAGAAGAGGAATAAGACAATTTTTGAGGCTCTGACAGATAAATTAGGCTCGGTTTTTTCCAAGATTACATCACGTGGTGTATTGACGGAAAAAGACATTGACGAAGCCATGCGCGAAATTCGCATCGCTTTATTGGAAGCAGATGTATCTTTGCCGGTGGTCAAAGACTTTATTGCCAAGGTTAAAGTTGAGGCCTTGGGTGAAAAGGTCGTCAAATCCATCCAACCGGGACAAATGGTTGTCAAAATTGTTCATGACGAGTTGGTCAAACTTTTGGGTTCAGAGGAAGGAAGTGAGTTAAACTTCCGTGCCGTACCGCCGGTCTGCATTTTGATGGTCGGTTTGCAAGGTTCTGGTAAAACCACAACTTCTGCCAAAATTGCCAACAAGTTGAAGGGAAAGAAAAAAGTTTTATTGGCCTCTTTGGACATCTATCGTCCGGCAGCACAAGAGCAGTTGGCTCAGTTGGCAGAAAAAATCGGTGTTACATGTTTGCCGATTGTTAAAGGAGAAAAGCCGGAAGCCATTACCAAACGCGCAATAAGCGAAGGAAAAAAAGGCGGTTATGATGTCATCATCTTGGATACGGCCGGTCGTTTGCAAATTGACCAAGTGCTGATGGATGAGGTTAAAGAGGTTAAAAAAATCGCCAATCCGACCGAGGTATTGTTGGTTGCCGATTCAATGATTGGTCAAGAGGCTTGCAACGTAGCCAAAGAGTTTAATGAACAAATCGGCATTACCGGTTTGGTCTTGACCAGAGTGGATGGTAGCTCAAGAGCCGGTGCCGCATTGAGTATGAAGATGGTGGCAGGCGTCCCGATTAAGTTTTTGGGAACAGGTGAAAAGATTGACGAGATTGAAGAGTTTCATCCGGAACGTATGGCCGGAAGAATCTTGGGTCAGGGAGACGTTGTCTCTTTGGTCGAAAAAGCCATTGAAAAGGTGGATCATGAAGAAGCCGAAAAAATGGCAAAGAAAATGATGAAAGGCAAGTTCGACTTGGAAGATATGTTAGGTCAACTGCGCCAGATTCAAAATATGGGAAGTATCGGTTCAATCGTCGGTATGATTCCGGGATTGTCCAAGTTCAAAAGCCAAATTGAGGCAGCCGGTTCTGACGGCTTAATCAAAAAGCAAGAAGCCATCATACTTTCCATGACCAAGGCCGAAAGAAAAAATCCGGACATTATCAAGGCTTCTCGTAAAAAGAGAATTGCCAGTGGTGCCGGAGTTGAAGTTCACGAGGTTAACAAGTTGCTCAAATCATATGAGCAAATGTCAACCATGATGAAAAAGATGGGCAAGCTTGGCGGCATGAGTTCATTGTTGAAATCACCGCTTGCTTCTCAGTTAATGAAAAATGGTCCGTTTGGAGGCAACTTCGGCGGATTTGGAGGAAAATTTCCGTTCTGATGAGCGGATTTGAGTGCCGGCGAGGGTAACCAATCCGGCGATGTTAATAATATAAGAAAGGATAAAATAAAATGGCAGTACGTATCAGACTATCTCGTGGTGGTTCTAAAAAACGTCCGTTCTATCGTATTGTAGTAGCCGATGCCAGAGCTCCTCGTGACGGTAGATTCATTGAGCGCGTTGGTTCTTATAACCCGATGTTGCCTCAAGACCACGCAGACAGATTGGTTGTTGATGAAGCAAAAGTTAAAGAGTGGCTTTCTAAAGGTGCTCTTCCGACTGACAGATTGGCAAAAATGTTTGCTAACTTGGGCTTGGTAGCAAAACCGGTTATCAATGCTCAACCGAAAAAATCTGCTCCTAAAGCAAAAGCTATGGAAAGATTGAAAGAAAAAGAAGAAAAAGCAAAAGCTGCTGCTGAAGCTGCTGCTGCCGAAGCTTCTGCTGAATAAGAAACTTTGAACGTTTAGTTATTTTTTTAACGGAGCTTTAGATGAGCAAAAAAGACAATCGCATATGTTTGGGTGCCATCGTCGGAGTTCATGGTGTCAGAGGCGAGGTTAAGGTAAAAAGCTTTACCGAAGTTGCCGAAGACATTGACCAATATGGAATGGTTGAGAACAAAGAAGGTACACGCAAATTTGAGATTAAAGTCGTTGGTCATTCTAAAGATTTGTTACGGGTCAAGATAAAAGGGCTTGATGACAGAAATGAAGCCTTGGCTTTGAAAGGCACAGGGTTTTATGTAAGCAAAGATGTTTTGCCTGCCTTGGAAGAGGAAGAATTTTATCATGCCGATTTAATCGGGTTAAAAGTTCAAGACGAGACTTCTGAGGTGTTGGGTGAAGTGGTCGGCGTTTATAATTTTGGTGCCGGAGATATGCTTGAAATAAAATTAAGCGAAAACGGAAAGTCTGAAATGCTGCCTTTTACAAAAGAATATGTCCCGACAATAAATATTAAAGATGGTTATATTATTGTTCGTTCGCTCATAAACTTTGCCGAAGAAGATGAGGAAGAAATCTCTTTTGAGGACGAGGATAATGAAGGTTAAGGTTTTGACCATATTTCCGGAGATTTTTCCGGGGTTCTTGGGTTATTCTTTAACCGGTCGCGCCTTAAAAGAAGGCATATGGTCGCTCGAGGCGGTCAACATCAGGGATTATGCTTTTGACAAGCATGGCTCGGTTGATGACACACCTTGCGGCGGCGGTGCCGGAATGGTCATGCGTCCCGATGTTTTGGGCGCGGCGATTAAAGCCAATTATCATGGCGGCAGAATCATCTACATGAGCCCAAGGGGAACACCTTTGAGCCAAGACAAAGTCAAAGAGTTGAGCAAAGAAGAAGAACTCACAATTATTTGCGGTCGCTTTGAAGGCATTGACCAAAGAGTTTTAGATGCCTTTGATGTTGAAGAGATAAGCATAGGTGACTATGTTTTGACCGGAGGCGAGCAAGCGGCGCAAATTATGTTAGATGCGGTAATCAGATTATTGCCCGGCGTTTTGGGTAATGCAGATTCCACAACTGACGAGAGTTTTGAAAACTATCTGTTGGAGCACCCGCAATACACCCGCCCGATAGAATGGGAGGGAAGGGTAGTTCCGGAAGTTTTATTGAGCGGACACCACCAAAAAATTGCTGACTGGCAACACCGGGAAGCCTTGGAAATAACTGAACGAAGAAGACCTGATTTGTTAAAGAAATATCTTGATTCTAAAAGAGTTTAGATATATAAAGTTAAAAAAATTAGTAAAAGGGTAAAACTGATGAACATAATTGAAAGTATTGAAAAAGAGCAAATGGAAAAGCTCACCGAAGGTAAAAACGTTCCTAGTTTTAAACCTGGTGACACCTTGCGCGTTCACACCAAAGTAAAAGAAGGCGACAGAGAACGTATCCAAATTTATGAAGGCGTTTGCATCGCTCGTAAAAACGACGGCTTGAACTCTTCTTTCACAGTTAGAAAAATTTCTTTCGGTGAAGGTGTAGAACGTGTTTTCCCGTTGTACTCTCCGAATGTTGCTAAAATTGAAGTATCTCGTATCGGTAAAGTTCGCCGTGCAAAATTGTACTTCTTGCGCGCATTGCGTGGTCGTTCTGCTCGTATTGCCGACGATTTGTCTGCAGCAGCAAAAGCTCGTGATGACAACCAAGACGCAGAATAATTTTAGCGTTGAGTTAAAGAAAAATCCCTTCCGTTTGGAAGGGATTTTTTTTTGCAAAAACAATATAAAAAAATGGATAAAACATCATTAAATTTTTGCTATTATAGAATGAGCTTACATCGCTAAGCTGATACCAGCTCGTGCGTTATTAATGATAATTTCTGATAATTCCGGATAGAATACCTTGAATTTTCACTCTGTCAGGCGAGAAGTGTCTGGTTTCATAAGTGCTGTTTCTCGGAATGAGTAAAATTTCATCTTTTTCTTTTTTAAGAACTTTAAGTGTAGCCTCACAATCATCAACCAAAGCTACAACAATCTCGCCGTTATTGGCATTTTCTGCTTTACGAATAATAGCGGTATCACCATCTAAAATGCCGGCTTCAATCATAGAATCCCCTTCAACGGTAAGAGCATAGAATTGTCCTTTGGCAACCATGTCGAGAGGAACGGCAATCTTTTCATTTTCGTTAGCAATCGCTTCAATCGGGGTGCCTGCAGCAATTTTTCCGTAAAGAGGAATTTCCACGGCAGAGAATTGCAAAGCTTGTTCACGTTTTTTTTCTTCTTCAATAATGGCACTCGGTTTAAGTTTGGGCAAACGCAAAACTTCCAAGGCACGGGCTTTATGCGGAAGCTTGCGAATAAAATTCCGTTCTTCGAGCGCTTCAATAAGGGCATGAATACCTGATTTGGATTTCAAGCCGACGGCATCTTTCATTTCATCGAAAGAAGGAGAACAGCCAGTTTCCTTAAGAACTTTGTTGATAAAAAGCAAAAGTTTATATTGTTTTTCTGTCAGCATGAGCACTCTCAAATATAAAAAAAGTAGAACAAACTTAATATAATTTGTTCTACTTTAGTTCTTTTGTGTTGTCAATAGATTATCTGGTATTTACTTTCTTTTGTTTGATAATATCTTTCATCGTTGTTCTTTTTGCCTTTTGATTTTTTGCAAGTCTAATCGGCTCAATTTTGAGATTATCCGTCTTTTGTTCAAAGAGGGAGGCTAATTTAAGCGGTGTTGTTGCAAATTTTGGATACGGCATTCCATTCTTTAACAGTTCTTGAGCTTGCTCAAAATTAATGGTTCCGTTTTGATTGAAGCTCAAACATTTTAAATAATGTTCAAGGATTTCAGGTTTGTTTAAGATAAGAGAAAGCTCTTTCATTGTTGTAATAGAATGAGTTTCTTTATAATGTTCTTTGGCAAATTTATAAGCCTCTTTTCCTGAGTTTTGCTTAAATACATCAGGGTATCTGGCAGCCATGGCATCAATAAAGGCAATACTGTTAATTTGATGCAGTTTTTTGCCTTTGAGCAAGCTGGCAATTCCGCTAAAACCACCCTTAATGTGTTTTGCTAAAAACATACCCCAAATAGCAGGATTAACTTGTTCGGGTTTGATATGAGCATCTTCAAGAGTAGATACAATTTTGTTTAAGTTTTTAGCATCAAAAGAGCAATAAACAGCAGAGGCATAAGCTCTTTGCAGATTTAAAAATTGTTGTGTGTTTTCCAAACCTTCTTTTTGAAAGATAGTTTTAAAGTTTGGAGAAATGTATTGCGATAAGGCTTTTCTTGCGGAGGAGCCAACGTGATAAACCAAGTTTGCATCGCCAAATTTTTTTTCATAATTTTTAGATGATTTTCTAAAGTTTTCAATCGCTTTATCTAAGCCTGCTTTCCGAACAAAGAATTTTGAAGCCAACTTTTCGTAAGTCGGGCTAAGCAAACCGTATATAGCCATATTTTCTGCGTTAAAACGGTTGAATTGCAGAGAACCGTAAAAAGTTTTGGCAACCCCGACCGGATTTTTTTCATTACCCACTTCACGCTTATAAGAACAATCCCAAAGAGAATATTTGGTCACATTGACAAAATCTTTCACTTCACGATTGTTTTTATCATAAACTTTGTTTGTGAATTCATAAATCGGCTGAGGATGATTATTTGGTGCAATATTAACCGCTTCAGGAGTAATAACAATATTTTCGGCAGTCAATTCTTCAGGAGCGGCAAAATCTTTTCCCGCAGAAGGATTACCCGTAGTATGAGCCGGAGCACCGGCCGTTATGGCAAAAATACTGGTACGAAGCAAATGTTTGGATATGCTTTGTTTTAATTTTTCAATTTTTTGCAGCAATTTTTCTTTATTCATCTCTTTGGCCTCTTTCTTTAAATATCTCTTTCCTTAAATTTCATATGTATTATAGTGCTTTAAGCGCAAAAAATAAAGATAAATTTAAATATTTATTGAAAAAAAATCACAACCTGTTTATATTGAAAACCAAAACTGAAAATAAGTAATAAAGAACGTAGTTTAGGATATAATAATGACAACAGAAACAAATATTCATCGCGAGTCCCGCTTAGCAAAATTAAACACCTTGCAAGAGCAAGGCTACAATCCGTATCCGTATCGTTTTCGTCCTGATAGTTATGCTGCAGATTTGCAAGAAAAATATAAAGATTTGGAAGCCGGTGCCGAAACCTCTGACGAGGTAGTTGTTGCCGGTCGTGCCATGGCTGTCAGAAATAGCGGTATGTTTATCGATTTGAAAGATTCTACCGGAAAAATTCAAATTTTCTGCCATAAAAATAATTTGGATGAAGAAAATTTGGCTCGCCTGAAATGTTTGGATGTCGGCGATATCATCGGTATCAAAGGTTTCATTCGTCGTACCCCGCGTGGAGAATTGTCTATTGCAGCTAAGAGCTTTGACATCATTTCAAAGTCTTTGCAAACCTTGCCGGAAAAATTCCACGGCTTAACCGATACCGAAGCTCGCTATCGTCAGCGTTATGTTGATTTCATCATGAATGATGATTCGAAAAAAATTTTTGAAACACGTTGCAAAATTACTTCAGCCGTTCGTCACTATTTTGAACAACACGGCTTTTTGGAAGTAGAAACCCCGATGTTGCATCCGATTATGGGCGGCGCTAACGCCAAACCGTTCATCACCCACCACAATAAATTGGATATGGACTTGTTCTTGCGTATTGCACCGGAATTATATTTGAAAAAATTGGTCGTCGGTGGTTTTGACCGCGTGTTTGAAATTGGTCGTAACTTCCGTAATGAAGGTATTGATAAAACCCACAATCCGGAATTTACCGGTTTGGAAGCTTACCAAGCTTATGCCGATTATAATGATATGGCAGAACTCATTCCTGATTTGATGGCTTTTGTTGCAAAAGAAGTTTTGGGAACAACCGTTATCAATTTCCGTGGTAATGAAATTGATTTGTCTAAGCCTTTTGCTAAAAAATCTATGATTGATTTGGTTAAGGAATATACCGGTGCCGACTTCATGCAAGCCAACACTTTGGATGAAGCCAAAGATTTGGCAAAATCCGTTGGCGTTGATGCATCTGATTGCATCTCTTGGGGTAAAGTTATCTCTGAAGTATTTGATGCCAAAGTAGAAGCAAACCTCATTCAACCGACATTGGTAATGGATATGCCGAGAGATATTTCTCCGCTTGCCAAAACTCATAGAAACAACCCGCGTTTGGTTGAGCACTTTGATGCTTATGTCTGCGGTATGGAAATGGGCTGCGCTTATTCTGAGTTGTCCAATCCGTTGGAACAAAGAGAGCGTTTTGAGGCTCAATGCGCAGATAGAGAAAAAGGCGATGATGAAGCTCAAATGTTAGATGAAGACTTCATCAATGCTTTGGAAAATGGTTTCCCTCCTTCAGGCGGTATGGGTATGGGTATTGATCGTTTGGCCATTTTGTTGACCAACGCTGAAACCATTCGCGATGTAATTGCTTTCCCAACCTTGCGTAATAAGGATTAAGTCTTGAAAATTCTGAACAGCAACGAAGAAGCTCAGAAATATCGCATCAAGCAGGCAGTAAAATTTATTTTGCTGTCTGCCTTTTTTGTGTCTGGGCTCTTTTTGCTGGGCATATTGATTTATAAGATTAATCTGGAAAGTGAGGTCATTGAAGCGGAAATTGCCGCTCAACAAAACATAGCTCCGCTTAGTAAAAGTGAAGCTAGTTTTTTGTATGCCGAACCGGTAGAAGAAAAAGTTGTTAAGGTAACTGAACCAGTTTCTTATCCCGAAAATGTCATTCCAGAAAACAAAGAAGAACAGAACACCGAAAACCAGATAGACGGTGCAGCACTTTTTTATCAAAAATTGGCAGAGTTAGAAAAAAAATCAGTTACTGAAAAACAAGAAAACGATTCGGAATTACCTCAAGAAGAGTTGGATAAACTCTATGAAGAAACTTTGCCCGATAATGTTATTTTGGAAGATTGGGAAGAGCCGGAATTAACACCGGAGCAAATTGCTGAAGGTTATCACATTTATCAGCGTCATACGGATGTAAAACAACTCAATATCATTCCAAAATACAAGCCCGCATATTTTGGCGAAGAACCGGTTATAGCCGTCATTATAGATGACATGGGCATAGCCAAGAAGAGAACGGCAGATATTATCTCTCTTCAAGCTCCTTTGACGGCATCTTTTTTAACTTATGGCGCAGATTTAGACAATCAGGTAAATGCCGCTAAAAAAGCCGGCATGGAAATTATGTTGCACGCTCCGATGGAACCATATTCCAATGCCGATATAGCTCCTGATGTTTTAACAACAAAGATGACTAATGATGAAGTGCGTCAGGGCTTAGAGCAAATGCTTTCAAAATTTTCTGACATCAAAGGCATAAACAACCACATGGGTAGCAAATTTACCGAAGACAAAGAGAAAATGCAGATTGTTATGGAAGTGCTGAAAGAGAAAAATTTATTTTTCTTGGATTCCAAAACCACATCTCATTCCGTTGGTAAAGAGCTGGCACAAAAAAACGGTGTTTCTTATGCCACAAGACATGTTTTTATAGATAACAAAAATCAGGTCGATTATATCTTAAATCAGCTGAATATTGCTGAAAAAATCGCCAAGAGAAACGGCTATGCCGTTGCTATCGGTCACCCCAAGAGCGGAACTTATGAAGCTTTGAAACAGTGGTTGCCGAGTTTAAAAGAGAAAAAAATCAAAATTTTGCATATGAGTGATATTGTAAAAGTGCTGCATAAAAGCCATATTTAAAATAAAAATATGGAGGTATTGATGTTTGAAATAGATATCAAAGGTAAAAAAGCGCATCTTTTAGGAAAACAATTATCAGTAGGTGACAAGGCACCTAATTTCACCGTTGTCGATGAAAACTTGCAACCGATAGAATTGGCAGATTTTGCCGGTAGGGTAATCGTATTAAATTCCATTCCGTCAGCCGATATGCCGGTAAGTAACAGACAGTTGGTAAAGTTCAATCAAGAAGTCAGTTTGTTGCACAATGCCATTATCATGTCGGTGAGTATGGATTTGCCCTTTGCGTTAAGAAGGTTTTGCGGAACTTATGGCATAAGAAATGTTATGACCACGTCGGACTACCAATATCATGATTTCGGAATGAAATACGGTACTATGATAGAAAATTTAAAAATTTTAGGCAGAGCGGTTTTTGTCATCGATAAAGAAGGGATAATTCGTTATGCCGAATATGTAAAAGTTCAGACAGAATTACCTAATTTCAATGAGGTATATAATGTCGTAAAAAAATATGCATAAAAAAATAAAAAAAATGAAAAAAAATACTTGACGGGAGAAAAAAATATCTGTATAAACCCTTTTGTCAGCAACGATGGTCCCATCGTCTAATGGTTAGGACATCACCCTTTCACGGTGGTAATATGGGTTCGAATCCCGTTGGGATCACCAATACAAAAACACCCTCCCTTGTGGAGGGTGTTTTTGTATTGATAATAATCCCAACAGGGGTTCGAACCCGAAAGGGAGCGCTAAGTAAAAATGCAAAAGATTTTGCATTTTTGTCTGTAAGCTCTTTGGAACATCTTATTGAGCAAGGGAGCAATAGCGACCACCGCGAAATTAGATGCCAAAGCGACGAGCAATGCTTTAGCATTGCGTAATCCCGTTGGGATCACCATTAAAAAAAGCGCCATAACGGCGCTTTTTTTAATGGTGATGCGCCGACTTGTTAAGCACCAAGGCTTGCGACAGCGAGCCGAAAGCGGTGTTACAAGTCAAGTGCCCGAAGCGAAGTTGGCGCGCCTTATAAGGCAAGCCTTACGGAGCAAGACACCAATTCAAACGGCAGTCATGAAAATGGCTGCTTTTTGCGCCGCTACGGAAACAAGTTTCCTACTTGCGCGACCAACTAACCTTTGCTGCGGCTAAAGCCTAGCAAAGCTAAGAGAAGGTTCTTTTATTTCCAAGGATTTCAGCAAGTTTGGATGTTTAATTTTCAAAAATAGTCATTTTTTCAATTTGTCCGAACTTATTTATTTAATTCCTTTCATTTTTAATCAATAATTTTTTTTTGTTTCTGAAGTTTAAGAGGCTTTCGCGATTGATATTGAATATATATGTTTTTTTTGATATTATTAAACTAAATTTTGTTTCTTTGGAGAAAGAAAATGGATTTAAAAAAATATTTTACAGATGAAGAACTTAATAATATGAGACCACGTATTATTAGACAATTTTCTTCCAAAGATAAGTTAAATGATGGCTTTGGTGTACGTGATTACAACGCGGATAATCATTGGCGAGATTGTGATGAAGAATTTTCACTGTTAGGTAAAAAAACAATCTTAATTTTACCTGGGAGTGGTGCACAATCTGCCAAACAAGCAAATGGTATGTGTAAAATTGCAGAAGATTTATTGCCTGAAGCGCAAAAAGATAAATGGCAAATTTGCTCTATGCATTATGAGGGTGATGATATGGGAAAAATTCCTATGGTGATTAGAGCAACTGATTTGCTTGATAATTATTTAGTTCCTCTTTTTACGACCAAAGATAAAGATGGTGATTTGCATAAAATTGATGCGCAAACAGCTGCTCAAAACCTAAGAAATGTAGTTATTTTCACACATTGCTATGGTGGATATGTCGGAAAAGAAATTGAAAGAAAAATGTCTGAACTTATGACGGAAATAGGTTATACAGATAGAGAACGTGATAATATTATGAAGCAGATGATTGTTATTCAGCATAATAATATTGACACAAATATAAGTGAATATCATAGCAAGATGACTAATCTTATTCGCATAACTCAACAAGATGAAAAAAATGGTCTTGATGGCTATGAATGCGGAAACTTAACTCATTATATATCTCAACAAAAGCTACCTTCAGATATTCCTACATATATAAAATTATCAGCAAACGATCGAATTTTATTATCTTCACGCATCACAAGCGACGGAATAGAAGAGCATGGCGGTTATTGGGTTCCTCGTAAATACAAAACTAGTATGGGGAAAAATGAAGAAATTATGTTTCGGCAAATATTTTCTGAAATTGTTTCTTCTGATTATTTGATTGAAAATTTGGAACAAGTTATAGCAAATTTAAGAAAGAATGATGATACAAATAAAGATATAATTTTAGGTAGTATAAAGGAAGGTATAAAGTTTAATGATGGATACAAACAATATAAAAGTGACTATCTGAATTTTGTTGAAGTAAAGAATAAAATTGAAAAAAATGACTATAAATCAACAGATGTATTAAATTTGAAACCCGAATCTTTATTAATGTATGATACGAATGAACAATTTATATTAGATGATTTGCTGGATAAAAAAGACTATACATTGGCTAAAATAGCCTTTTCACGAATGGAAAAAAATGAGCTAAACAACAATGATGACTCTCGACCTTATTTTACCTCTGCCATAGGAAGATGGATACAAAAATCTATTGATGACAATCAGATGGATTTGTTTGATAAAATAATGACAACGCAATCAACGTTCTTTGCAAATGTAACTCCGGGTTTATGGCGTTTAGATTATAGTAATGCAGATAATAAAGCTTTATGTAAAATCATTCCGCAAATTTATAATGCAAAAACTTATCCCTTACAAAAAGAAGGATACTCGAAGAATTTTTCTGGCTGTAACTTTGTAAAGAATTTAGTTACAACCTATGCAGCCATCGACAAAAGAGCTCCGTCCGAAGAATCACAAACAGCAAAAAAAATGTTAGAAAATATCTTATTTAAAGAATTATCTTTAGAGCCGGAAGTAAAAGAAGCAGTTTTACAAAAATCAGAAGAATTAGGTGTTATAAAACTGCAGCAAATGGCTAAAAATAATTGGCAAGCGGTCAATACTGATAATATGTTAGTAGTCGGTGGACATGAACGACGTTAGTTCGTAAACCGTGAGTTAAGCATTACCAACAGGGGTTCGAACCCGGAAGGGAGCGCTAAGCAAAAATGCAAACTCTTTGTAACATCTTAAATAACATAAAACATAATTACCCACAATATAGGAATTTTTTTCCTTTGCTCTAAATAGAAAATATTATAAAAGATAAAATGTCACTTGGGAAAAGTGCGTCTAAAAACCGTTGATGAAAATCAACGGTTTTTTTGTCTTTAAAAGTCAAATAATTATAAAAATTTGCTTTACTAAATATAAAAACGGATATATGCCAATTTTAGATAAAGAATA